>NZ_QKVM01000001.1 GCF_003231305.1 Pseudomonas sichuanensis
GTTACTTTGGCCGCGGCCGGCGAGGCAAGACCAAAGTAACCCGCCGTAAGGGCGGAAAGGTGACTACGCGTCGACATCGCAAATGAATGCGCATACAACTTTCAAAACAAACACCAAAACACCAAACACCAAAACGCCAGAAGTCCACATAAACTTCTGGCGCCTAGATCAAACAACCAAACAACCTATCAACCAAACGGCCGCAGCCCCTGCCTCATCCCAAACAGAAACAGCAACAAATCATGATCCGGTTTAACGGACACCTGCTCGACCTTCGCCTCCCGCGGCAGCGGGCACAAACCACCCACCTCGGCCTTGCTGAACACCGTCAGCCCCGGCTGCTCCCAGGCAGCCGCAGCCACCGTGGTCACCGCCAGTGCCCCAACAAGAAACAAAGCTCGAGCGATTTCTAGTTTCATTGCTCTAACCCTTTGACCGCGCTGCCAAACGCCATCTGGTAAAAATAGAGCAAGGTCTGCCATTCCGCGTCAGTGATCGACGAATGGCGCCGCAACTGACGCAAATCGTTGTACGCCGCGCGTTGGCAGCTGATTCGTCGCCGGCACTTCTCCAGATCGAGCAAGGCCACTTCAGCCCGGGCCTGCTCACCGGTGCCGATCACCTTGACGAACACATGCTTGCCGTAGAGGCAACCATGCTGCCAGTGCCCCAGGTGCATGCGCGCCAGGTTATCGGCAAGGTCCTTGAACACCCGCTCATGGACTGCCTGGGGATAACGCTCACGAGCGCCTTCGCTGTACCAGGTATCCAGGTCGACAAAACCGTCCAACGCTTCGCTTACCAGCAGCGCACGCCACTGGTGATCGGCATCGCGTTCAGCACCGGCAAACACGATACGCGGCACACGCACACCCAACTGCTCGAAACTGTTCAAGGCATCGAGTTCACGCAAGACCGTGGGCCGACCGAACGGGTGCAGCAGGCTCCGGTAGATATGGCCAACCTGGCGCTTGGCATACAACAGCTGGCCGCTGGCGTCGCTGAGGCGTTGCACGCCGCTTTCGCCACCACGCCGCTGGTTGGGTTCCTCGACCCATTCGCCCTGCTGCTGCCAGTAGAAATCAAACTGACCGGACTCATTCTGCACTGCCGCCATCAATCACTACCCCTTACGTAAAACGTACACGCGCCACATCGCGTAGAACGGCAGAAAGTCGAGCCGTTCCTGAATTCTGAAACCCGCAGCCGTAAATTCTTCTTCTACTGTAGCCGCCGGTAACACAAAGCGGTTCTGGTAGCTGTCCTGCTCAGCTCTGACACTGCGTCGAGCTTCAAGTTTCTTGCGCCGCCACGCCTTGAAGTTGCCATCCACCCACAGTGACAGAATCACACTGTCACGGCTAACCCTTTGAAATTCAGAGAGAATTGTTTTTCGGTGGGCGGGGTCACCGATATGGTGGAACAGCCGCATGCAGAAGATGCTGTCTACCGCGTTGTCCGGCAAGTCAATGGCAAAGGCGGAAGTCTGCAAAGGGCGTACCCGTGCCACCACCTCTGGCGGTTGTGCTGCACAGGCTGTCTCGATCATCGCTGCGGAATTGTCAGCGCCAATGATCACCCGGTTAGGCTTTTCCGCCAACAGGGGCCAAAAACGCCCTGCGCCGCATGGCAGGTCCAGGACCAGGCCTGGCTCGCCGGCCAAGGCCAAGGCATTGCGGGCCATCTGCTCGTCGCGTTTGTGCGATAGCCGCCTGGCCAAGCCATCCTGGTGTTTGAGGAAGTAGTCGCGGGCATGATCCCGATCGTACTTTTCGGAAAATTCGAGTTTGATGGGGCTACGCATCGAGCATCTCCTGACTCCAATGCGCTCACGTTAGGTAAGTGCGCGTAGGAATCAGGTTATGCAGATGTGAAAAAACCGTGATCAAACAGAACAGGTGTTACAAGACGTTAACCTGGATCCAGAACCTTACTGCCCGTCCTGATCCTCATCGACCATCTTGTTACCCTGGCTCAGGTCTACCTGGAAACGGCATCCGTGGGGCTGCGTGGTACTCAGGGTGACGCGCCAGCCCTGGTCATCGCAGATCCGCTGCACCAACGACAGCCCCAGGCCAAGCCCCTCGCCACGGCGCTCGTCACCGCGCACGAACGGGCGGAACATCGCTTCGCGCTGCTCCTCCGGGATACCCACCCCGCTGTCCTCGACACTGAACCCGTTGGGCTCCAGGCTCAGGCGGATATAGCCGCCATCGGTGTAGTGGGCGGCGTTGCGCAACAGGTTGCCCATGACCGATTGCAGGAAGGTGGCGTTGTACAGCGTCGGGCCGGCGCTCACCCGACCATCGTAGTAAAGGGCCAGGCCTTTCTGTTCGATAGTGTCGCGCCATACGGCGGTCAAATCATCACCCACTTCACGCAAGGTCGCCTGGGCGGCGATTGCGCCTTCATCACGTTGCGCGCGAGCCAGCATGAGGAACGTCTTGACCAGCTCGCGCATCTCCTCGGTGGCCCGTGCGATGCGCTCGACCTGGCTGCGCGCACGGCTGTCCAGGTTGGGGTTTTCAATCAGCAGCTCGCAGGAGGTGGCCAGCACCATCAACGGCGTGCGCAGCTCATGGCTGACGTCGCTGGTAAACAGCCGTTCACGGGTCAGCGCATCACGCAGGCGGCCCAGGGTATCGTCGAAGGCCACCGCCAGCTGCCCGACTTCGTCCGCCGCGTAATCCGGCGCCAGCGGTGGCGCCAGGCCGAGCAACTGGTCGCGATGACGCACCTGTCGAGCCAGGCGGATCACCGGCGCCATCACCCTTCGTGCCAACACCCAGCCGAGGATCACCGCCAGCGCCAGGCTGAGCACGAAGCCCACCACCACGACGGCGAACAGCACCCGCTCACGCTCCTCGAAATCGCTCTGGTCCTGCAGCAGCACATAGCGCCGCCCATCGACGATCTCGACCATCGCGTGATACGACAACTGGTCGCGGAACACCTCGTGGAAGCCCGGTTCCAGATGCCGCAAGTCCTTGGGCAGCTCGAAGTCATCACGCCCGCCGCTGAAATAGAACAGCTGGTCCGGACGCGGCCGGTGGCTCCAGTCGCTGACACTGTCCATGCGCAACAGACGCTGCAGGTCACCGCCGAGCACCGAGGAAATCAAGCGTTCCTCGACCAGGTGCACGGTGGCGACAATGCCGAAGGCAAAGGCCCCGGCCACCAACGCACTCATCAACGCAAAGGCGATGATGATGCGCTGGGCAAGGCTCTGCTTAAACTCCATCGCGGCCCTCGGCGAGGCGATAGCCGACGCCATGGACGGTATGCAGCAGGGGTTTGTCGAACGGTTTGTCGATCACCTGGCGCAGCTGATGGACGTGGCTGCGCAGGCTGTCGCTGTCGGGGCAATCATCGCCCCACAGGGCCTCTTCCAGCACTTCGCGGCGCAGCACGTGGGGGCTTTTCTGCATCAGCACGGCGAGCAGCTTGAGGCCCACCGGGTTGAGCTTGAGCAGGCGGCCCTGGCGGGTCACTTCGAGCGTGTCGAGGTCATAGCTCAGGTCGGCCACCTGCAAGGTACGGCGACCGCCGCCCTGGGCACGGCGCAGCACCGCTTCGATGCGCGCGGCCAGTTCGGACAAGGCGAATGGCTTGAGCAGGTAATCATCGGCACCGGAGCGGAAGCCCTGGAGACGATCATCCAACTGGTCACGGGCGGTCAGCATGATCACCGGGGTATCGCGGCGGGCATCCTCGCGCAGGCGCTTGCACAGCGTGTAGCCGTCGATGCCGGGGAGCATGATGTCGAGCACGATCAGGTCGTAATGCTCGGTAGCGGCCAGGTGCAGGCCCGACAGGCCGTCCTGGGCGCAGTCCACCGTGTAGCCTTTCATGCCCAGGTAGTCGGCCAGGTTGGCAAGAATGTCGCGGTTGTCTTCAACCAAAAGAATACGCATCGGGGTCTCCTGTACCGCGCTTCGCTCGGCGGCAGCTTAAGGCCATCGCCCGCGCTGTGCCAGCCCTCGGGAAAATTCACCAGGCTTTACAGTTTTTTCACCGAACCTTCACGGACACAGGATAGCGGGCGCCCGACAATGCCCGGTCTTTTTCCACCCCTGGAGCTGTCATGCAGGAAACTATCCGCCCACGCCCGATCAATCCGTGGCTTTACCTGGGCATCCCTTTCATCACCATCGTCGCGTTGATCCTGCTGGAATGGACATCGGTAGACATGGACCTGGCCAACCTGTTCTTCGACCGGGCTGCCGGGGAGTTCATCGGCCGCCATAGCTACCTGCTGGAAACCATCCTGCACGACCGGGTCAAACAGGTGGTGATCGCCTTGAGCCTGGTGGCGGTCGCAGCGTTCATCGCCAGCTTCTTCTGGCAACGCCTGTTCGGCTGGCGCCGTGAACTGGGCTGCCTGGTGCTGGCGCTGAGCCTGTCCACAGCCTTCGTCACCCCGCTCAAGCAACTGACCCAGGTACAGTGCCCGTGGAGCCTGAGCCAGTTCGGCGGCAGCGAAACCTACAGCAAGCTCCTCGAACCACGCCCGGCTACCGACAAGGCTGGCCTGTGCTGGCCGGGTGGCCATGCGGCGACCGGGTTCTGCCTGTTCGCGCTGTTCTTCGTGCTGCGCGATCGCCGGCCGCGCCTGGCCAAGGCGGCGCTGGGGCTGGCGTTTGTGGCAGGGTCGGTGCTGTCGGTGGGCAGGATGATGCAGGGTGCGCACTTTCTCTCGCA
This sequence comes from Pseudomonas sichuanensis, assembly GCF_003231305.1. Lineage (GTDB taxonomy): Bacteria > Pseudomonadota > Gammaproteobacteria > Pseudomonadales > Pseudomonadaceae > Aquipseudomonas > Aquipseudomonas sichuanensis. The sequence continues at coordinate 4,702 of NZ_QKVM01000001.1, forward strand.
CAACATCTGGACAGCGGTGTTCTGCTGGCTGATCGGGTTGGGGTGCTATTACCTGGTGCTGTATCGCCGGGGGATGGCGACGGCACCGGTGGCTCAACGCAGCGTTGCCTAATGACGGGGCCGCTGCGCGCCCCATCGCCGGCAAGCCGGCTTCCACAGGGTCGATATCTGCGCGGTCCGTGTGGGAGCCGGCTTGCCGGCGATGGGCTGCACAGCAGCCCCAAAGACAGCGACAAACGAAAAGCCCCGCACTAGGCGGGGCTTTTCATTACAGCTGGGGGTAAGGCTGGCTTACATCATGCCGCCCATGCCACCCATGCCGCCCATGTCAGGCATGCCAGCAGCTGGCTTGTCTTCCGGCAGGTCGGCAACCATGGCTTCGGTGGTGATCATCAGACCGCCAATCGAAGCTGCGGCTTGCAGGGCCGAACGGGTGACCTTGGCTGGGTCCAGGATGCCCATCTCGATCATGTCGCCGTATTCGCCGGTAGCGGCGTTGTAGCCGTAGTTGCCCGAACCTTGCTTGACCTTGTCGGCCACAACGCTTGGCTCGTCGCCGGCGTTGGCAGTGATCTGGCGCAGCGGGGCTTCGACAGCGCGACGCAGCAGGGCGATACCGACGTTCTGGTCTTCGTTGTCGCCTTTGAGGTCAGCGATGGCCGACAGGGCACGCACCAGGGCAACACCACCGCCAGGCACCACGCCTTCTTCGACGGCTGCACGGGTAGCGTGCAGGGCGTCTTCAACGCGGGCTTTCTTCTCTTTCATTTCAACTTCGGTGCCGGCACCGACCTTGATCACGGCAACACCGCCAGCCAGTTTGGCCAGACGCTCTTGCAGCTTCTCACGGTCGTAGTCCGAAGAGGTTTCCTCGATCTGGGCACGGATCTGCTTGACGCGGGCTTCGATCTCGGTGTCGGCGCCAGCACCATCGATGATGGTGGTGTTTTCCTTGGACAGGATGACGCGCTTGGCGTTACCCAGGTGCTCCAGGGTGGCGGTTTCCAGGGACAGGCCGATTTCTTCGGAGATGACCTGGCCGCCGGTCAGGACGGCGATGTCCTGCAGCATGGCCTTGCGGCGGTCGCCGAAGCCCGGTGCCTTGACCGCAGCAACCTTGACGATGCCGCGCATGTTGTTGACGACCAGGGTAGCCAGCGCTTCGCCTTCGACGTCTTCGGCAACGATCAGCAGCGGACGGCCGGACTTGGCAACGGCTTCCAGAACTGGCAGCAGTTCGCGGATGTTCGAGATCTTCTTGTCGACCAGCAGCAGCAGCGGGCCTTCCAGCTCGGCAACCATGGTGTCCGGCTTGTTGATGAAGTACGGCGACAGGTAGCCGCGGTCGAACTGCATGCCTTCTACGACGGACAGTTCGTTTTCCAGGCCCGAGCCTTCTTCAACGGTGATCACGCCTTCTTTGCCGACTTTTTCCATGGCTTCGGCGATGATTTCACCGATGGAGTTGTCGGAGTTGGCAGAGATGGTACCGACCTGGGCGATGGCCTTGGAGTCGGCGCATGGCTTGGCCAGGTTCTTCAGCTCGGCGACAACGGCGGCGGTGGCCTTGTCGATGCCGCGCTTGAGGTCCATCGGGTTCATGCCGGCAGCGACGGCTTTCAGGCCTTCGTTGACGATGGCCTGAGCCAGGACGGTAGCGGTGGTGGTGCCGTCACCGGCAGCGTCGTTGGCCTTGGAAGCGACTTCCTTGACCAGCTGGGCGCCCATGTTTTCGAAGGCGTCTTTGAGCTCGATTTCTTTGGCGACGGAAACGCCGTCCTTGGTGATGGTCGGCGCGCCGAAGCTCTTGGCCAGGACCACGTTGCGGCCTTTCGGGCCGAGGGTCGCTTTTACCGCGTCAGCCAGAACGTTGACACCAACCAGCATTTTCTTACGGGCGGAATCGCCGAATTTTACGTCTTTAGCAGCCATGATCGTTTAATCCTTGGAATTCTTTGGAGTAACGGGAAGTCGGGGAAATCAGCCTTCGACAACGGCCAGGATTTCGTTTTCGGCCATGACCAGCAGGTCTTCGCCATCGACTTTCACGGTGTTGCTGCCCGAGTAAGGGCCGAAAACCACTTTGTCACCCACTTTCACGGCCAGCGCGCGAACTTCGCCGTTGTCCAGGATGCGACCGGTGCCGACAGCGACGACTTCGCCGCGGTTCGGTTTTTCAGCGGCCGAACCCGGCAGGACGATACCGCCAGCGGTTTTCGATTCTTCTTCGCTGCGACGGATGACGACGCGGTCATGCAGAGGACGAAGCTTCATTGTCGATCTCTCCCAAATAGTGGTTTTCATCGGCCGGTGTCAGCACCGGCGGGTTGATGCGGTCCGGCGTTGCCGGGAGTGGCCCGCGAAGGGCGAACCACCTGTGTCATGTCTGGTGTCACCACCAGAAACCTTGCGGTGACCACATACATGAGGCCGGCTTATTCGATTACAAGGCTTGATACGGAAATTTTTTCATCAGGGGATTCATTGCAATTACTTGTCGCGGCGCTCGTACTCGCCTTCGATCACATTGGGGCGGTGGCCGGGATCACGGGGCTGGGCCTGGAACGGGTCATCCTGGAACGCCCGCTGGCGCAGGGCCTGCTCTTCGGCACGGCGGCGCAGCTTGCCGGCCACCAGGCGGCGGGTGAACGGCAGCAGGCACAGCAGGCCCAGCACGTCACTGATGAAGCCCGGCAGCAGCAGCAGGCCACCACCCACCGCCATCATCAGCCCCTGGAACATTTCTTCGGCGGGCAACTCGCCGCGCTGCAGGCTCTCACGGGCACGCAGGGCGGTCGCCAGGCCGGCTACGCGCATCACCAGCACACCCAGTGCGGAGCCGGCGATGATCAGCAGCAGCGCCGGGAAGAAACCGATGGCGGCGCTGACCTTGACGAAGACGAACAGCTCCAGCACAGGGAAAAGGAGAAACAGCAGTAAAAAGGCACGCATCACTAATTCCTCGACGGAAGAACATCTTCCTGTAGGAGCATCAGATGGATGCGTGCAGGCGTTTTTTCAACCCTCTGCGCGCGCCACCGTCGGCCACTGTTCGGCACGGGCCAGCAGCACCAGGGCTTCACGGACTTGTGTCGGGTTATTACAAGTTGTTGGGAAGGCCAGCCAGTACACCGCCTGGCCGATGCGCAGGTGCATGCCTTCGCTGTCGATGCCGACCATTTCAGCCGCTGTCGTGCTCGGCAGGCCGCTCAGCGCGACATAGTGGGCGATCGCTTTGGCATGGTCGCTGTTCATGTGTTCGATCATGCTCGCTTCGCCAGCGCCGGCAAAGGGGTTGGCCAGGGTAACCTGGTCGAGCCAGTGAATCGCGCCGAAACCACCGATGTAGCGGTGGCGCACCGGCAGCAGCACCCAGAAGTCGAAATCGTGGGCCTTGTGGTAGTTCGCCGACTCCGGGAAATAGCGGTAGTAGCGCGCGGCGGCCGCTTCGATGGCCGCTTCGTCGCTGAGCTTGTGCGCCTCGGCCATCACCGTCAGGCGCCCGACTGCCTGCACGTCCTCGGCCTCACGTTCGCCCACCAGCAGCGAACACTTGGGGTCCTTCTGCAGGTTGTGGGTGTGCTGGGCGATACGGCTGATAAGAATGATGGGGTGCCCATCGGCGTCCAGGCAGTAGGGGACCACCGAACCGAACGGGAAGCCCGGCATCGACTTGGAATGGGTGGAGAGCACGCCACGGTACTCCTTGAGCAGCAGTTCCCGGGCTGGACGAAGGGCGTTGGTACTCACGAAGGGGCTCCTGGCGATGGGCGGGGTGACAGACAAGATAAGCATTATCACCGCCAGGTGCCAGACAGGCCGGTCGCGCAGCGGCCCGGGGCCTACCAGGTCACGCCGAAACCGGCGGTGTAGCGGGTCTTGTCGAGATCACGATCATCGGTGCCCTTGATCAGGTCCTTTTCCGCCTTGAGGTTGAGCGAAGCCCATTCGGTGACCTTGTAGCGCAGCCCCATTTCCGCATCCAGGGCGTAGTCGGCGACGCCGCCAAACGGCTTGCCCACCTCGCCATTGGTGAAGAACTGCACTTTCTTGCCGATCAGGTAACGGGTGTAGTCCCACTTCACGGCCGCGGCGTAGAAGTTGTCCTTGCCGCCGTCGCGATACTGGTAATCGGTGCGGTTGATCAGCGAGCCCAACGAGAACGCCCCCAACTCGTCATCCCAGAACTGGTAGCCCGGGCCAGTACCGACGGTGCGCTGGCGCGCCAGCTCTTCGATCTGGTCGCGCTTGTACTCCAGACGCCCCTGCCAGAACCATTTCTCGGTGATGAAACGGTCGAGCGCATATTCCGCGCTCCAGTTGTTGGCGGTGGTGACATCGTCCTTGCTCTCGCGGTTGTATTCGCCTTCGGCGTTGTGCCGCCAGCGACCGTGGCGCGCGCTGGTCTTGAAACTGACGTCGTAGTCGTCGGTGTCGTTCTCGGCGCGCTTGTAGTCCAGCGCCACGTCGACATTGCCTTTCCACAGGAAGTCCTCGACCAGCGGTCGGGGCTTCATGATCTGCTCGATGCTGGCCAACTCCACGGTCTTGGGCGCATCGCCGTTGGCCAAGGTCACCTTGCCCGGTTCGGCAGCCTTGAGCGACTTGGCCTTCTCGCCGCTGTAGGCGTCCTGCTTGACCAGCAGTTCCTGGTCGCTCTCAAGGGTCTTGACCTGTTTCCAGTCCAAGGCGATCGAACCACCGTACGAGGTCTCCAGCAGCAACTTGCCGCCATCGAAGACGGTGATCTTGCCAGTGAGTCGATCGCCGTTCTTCATCCACACGGTATCGGCCAGCGCCGAGGTGCAAAGCGATACAGCGAAGAAGCAGAGCAGGATTCTTGAGTACATAAGTGGACTACGGATTCGATTTGCCGAAAAAAGCCGGGCATTATCCGGATGCCCACGCCATGAGCAAGGACAGACCCAGACCATGCCGATGAGTTCCACTCTTATTTGCCGTTGCCATCCGTCCGGTTTCATCTACAGGCCAGGGGGGCTCTGATGTCTGCCATCTCTGCTCCACCACCGGAAGATGCCGAAGCCCGACGAATGGCGTTGTACTCGGTACTCGGCCAAGTACCGCCGGGCAAGGTGGTCAGCTACGGCCAGCTCGCCGAGCTGGCGGGCCTTGGCCGCGCGGCACGCTGGGTCGGCCGCACCCTCGGGCAGCTGCCTGCGGACACCCGCCTGCCGTGGCACCGGGTGCTCGGCGCGGGGGGGCGCCTGAGCCTTGCCCTGGGCACCCCATCGGGCGACGAACAGCGTGCCCGTCTGCGCGCAGAAGGCGTGAATGTAGCCAATAATCGTGTGGATATGGCGCGCCATGGCTGGCGCCCGATGGAGCACAGCGGTTAGAGTGCGCGCTTTGTTTTCGCAAACTTGAGGCAGATGTTGGCCCATGCCCCGTAAAACCTGGCGCGCTGCGCTCGCTGCCTATGCCAGCCCGTCAACCTTGGTACTTCTGCTGCTCGGATTCGCCGCCGGCCTGCCCTACATGCTGGTGTTCTCGACCCTGTCGGTCTGGTTGCGCGAAGCGGGTGTGGCGCGCGAAACCATCGGTTACGCCAGCCTGATCGGCCTGGCGTATGCCTTCAAGTGGGTGTGGTCACCCCTGCTCGACCAATGGCGCCTGCCGCTGCTCGGCGGCATGGGCCGCCGCCGTTCGTGGTTGCTGCTGTCGCAGGTGCTGGTGGTGCTGGGCTTGGTCGGCATGGGCTTCTGCGACCCGCAGAAACACCTGTCATGGCTGGTCGCGCTGGCAGTGCTGGTGGCCTTTGCGTCGGCTACCCAGGACATCGCCGTCGATGCCTATCGCCTGGAAATCGCCGACGACCAGCGCCAGGCTGCGTTGGCCGCCAGCTACATGGCCGGCTACCGGGTCGCCGCCCTGCTGGCCACGGCCGGCGCGCTGTTCTTCGCCGAGTGGTTCGGTTCCACCGGCTTCAGCTATCTGCATCAAGCCTGGACCGGCACCTACGTGCTGTTCGGCGTGCTGATGCTGCCGGCAGTGTTCACCACGCTGATCATGCGCGAACCCCCGGTACCGCTGCGTACCCAGCTGTCGGCGGCGCGCTACGGGCTGATGCACCAGCTGGCGTCGGTGTTCGTACTGATCATCCTGCTGGTATCGGTACCTGCCAGTTTCACCCAGATGTTCAATACCGACTGGGCCAGCGTGCTGTTCGGCGACGCCACCCCGCTCGACCTGCTGCTCGAAGACCGCGCCTTCCTGCGCCTGCTGCTGTATGCACTGCTGAGCTGGGCGTGCCTGTCGTCCCTCGGCCGCCGTGGCCTGGCCCCGGTGCTCACCCCGGTCAACGACTTCATCAGCCGCTACCGCTGGCAGGCCCTGCTGCTGCTCGGGTTGATCGCTACCTACCGCATGTCCGACACGGTGATGGGCGTGATGGCCAACGTGTTCTACATCGACATGGGCTTTACCAAGGACCAGATCGCCAGCGTCAGCAAGATCTTCGGCCTGATCATGACCCTGGTCGGTGCCGGTGCCGGCGGCCTGCTGATCGTGCGCTTCGGCATCCTGCCGATCCTGTTCATCGGCGGCGCGGCGTCGGCGGCGACCAACATCCTGTTCCTGATGCTGGCCGACATGGGGCCGAACCTGGAAATGCTGGTGGTGACCATCTCGCTGGACAACTTCAGCTCGGGCCTGGCCACCTCGGCGTTCGTCGCCTACCTGTCGAGCCTGACCAACCTGAAGTTCTCGGCCACGCAATATGCCCTGCTCAGCTCGATCATGCTGCTGCTGCCGCGCCTGATCGGCGGCTATTCAGGGGTGATGGTGGAGAAGTTCGGCTACCACGATTTCTTCCTGATCACCGCCCTGCTGGGTGTGCCGACCTTGATCCTGATCGCCTTGCAGTGGCGGCAGGAAGCCGGTCGGGGAAAGCCGGTGCCGGTGGAGAGCCCGGCAGCTGAACAGAACTAGGCCTTCAAGGGCCTCATCGCGGGGCAAGCCCGCTTACAGGCTTACAGGCTTACAGGCTTACAGCGTGGGAGCGGCGGTGCGCCGCTGCGACTTGCCCCGCGATGTTTCTACTGTGCCACGGCCCCTTCATCAGGACGGCCACCCACCACAAACCATAACGGCCAAAGCGCCAGCGCCCCTGCCACGCCAGCGGCTAGGGCAAAGTGCATCAGGCTCGCACCCGCGCCCAGCATGGCCAGCAGTGCGCCCCCCAGCCCCAGCAAGGCGATGGTGATCATCCCCAACATGGCCGACACCAGGCCCTTGCTCTGCTCGCTGGCGAACAGCGTCATGCGGTACAGCACGGCGTTGGCCACACCCAGCCCCAACGCGTACAGCGACATGCCGGCCACCACGCTGGTCACTGTCGGCCAGTACCAGGTCGCCGCGACCATCAACGACAGGCCCGCCAGGTAAGGCCACAGCGCACCGCGCACCAGTGCAGGCAGCGGGTAGCGGTCGGCGATGCGGTTGATGATCAGGTTGCCGAGGATCAGCCCGGCGAACACCGGCAACTGCCACAGCGCGTATTCCATCGTGCTCAGGCCTTCGTCGTGGATCAGCAGCACCGGCGACAGGCCGATCCAGCCGATCAGCGGCAACCCGACCAGGCCCAGCGCCGCGCTGCCCGCGACAAACCGGCGGTTGGCCAGCAACTGGCCATAGCCGGCCAACAGCGGTAGCAGGTGAATCGGCGTGAACGGCAGGCGTGAGCCGTCGCGGCGCTCCACCCCCAGGGTTTCCGGCATCAAGCGGTACAACAGCAGCCAGCACAGCACCGCACCGACCGCGAACGCCACGAACAGCCAGCGCCAGTCCAGCCACTGCAACATCAAGGTGCCCACCAGCGGCCCGAGCAGCGGCGACAGCAGTGCGATGTTGGCCAGCAACGCCATCATGCGCACCGCGTCGGCCTCGCTGAACGCCTCGTTGAGAGCCGGGTAGCTGACCGTGACCACGAAGCCCAGGCCGATGCCCTGCAGCAGGCGCAGCAGGTTGAACAGGCCGATGTCATGCACCCAGAACGTCGCCAGGCAAGCCACGCCGAAGAACAGGCAGCCCGTCAGCAGCAGCGGGCGCCGGCCGTAACGGTCGGCGAGCGGGCCGATCAGCCATTGCAGCACCACCCCGCCCAGCAGGTACAGGTTGAGGGCGTGGGGGATGAATTCCGGGCTGGCGTCCAGGTCGCCGACCACGACCGGCATGGCGGGCATGACGGCATCGCTGGCCAGGTAGGTCAGCAGTTCGAACAGCGCCAGGGTCAGGCCGAACAGCAAGGCTCGCACGGGGGTGATGTACAGCAGTGGTTTCATGATCGGTATCAGGTGGGGACGGGTGGGGTCAGGCTATATGCCAGAAATGACGGCGGATTGCTGTGAGCAAGTGTAAGGGGCAGAAAAAACCGGGGCCGCTTTGCGCCCCTTCGCGGGTAAACCCGCTCCCACAGGTTAAGTGTGAACCCTGTGGGAGCGGGTTTACCCGCGAAGGGGCGCAAAGCGGCCCCGACTGTCAAAGCAGGTTTATTGCAGGGCTGTCTCCTGCACCACTCGGATCACCCGCTGCGGAAAGGGAATGTCGATCCCTTCAGCCTTGAGCCGGTCACGGGCATGCTCGTTGAGCATGAACATCACGTCCCAGTAGTCGGCGGTCTTGGTCCAGATGCGCAGCGACACGGTGATCGAACTGTCACCCAGGGTCGACACCACCGCCTGCGGCGCCGGGTCCTGCAGCACACGCGGGTCCTGGGCCAACTCCAGCAGCACATTGCGGGCCTTCTGCAGGTCGGCGTCATAGTCGACACCCACGTCGAACACCACCTTGCGGGTCGGCTGACGGTTGGTGTTGGTGATGATGCCGTTGGACAGGCTGCCGTTGGGCATGATCACCGTCTTGTTGTCACCGGTACGCAGCACGGTGTGGAAGATCTGGATGCTGTCCACGGTGCCCGCGACGCCCTGGGCTTCGATCCAGTCGCCGATGCGGAACGGGCGGAACATCAGGATCAGCACGCCCCCGGCGAAGTTCGCCAGGCTGCCCTGCAAGGCCAGGCCGATGGCCAGGCCGGCGGCACCGATGGCGGCGACGAACGAGGTGGTCTCGATGCCGATCATCGACGCCACGCTGACCATCAACAGGACTTTCAGCACGATGTTGGCCAGGGTGCTGATGAAGCCCTGCAACGCCGCGTCGGCCTTCAGGCCAACCAGTTTGCCCAGCCGAGCACTGAGCCTGCTGATGATCCACCAGCCGATCGCCAGCGTCAGCAAGGCCAGCAGCAGACGGCTGCCGTATTCCATGATCAGCGGTACCCAAGTCTGCGACTGGCGAACCAGCTGGTCGACCTCTGCATTCAAATCCATCGTCATCTTCTCCTGATGCCAAGCGGCAAAAAACACATTGAAACGGGCCGCACAGCATGCAGCGACCGCAGGAACCGATGGACATCATTGAGCCATCAAGGTTCCTGCCCTGCCCCGATCAGTCGCGGAAGTTGTTGAACTGCAGCGGCATGTCGAATTCCTTGGCGCGCAACGCAGCGATCGCCTCCTGCAGGTCGTCACGCTTCTTGCCGGTGACGCGAACCTGCTCACCCTGGATCGAAGCCTGGACCTTGAGCTTGGCGTCCTTGATGTGGGCAACGATCTTTTTCGCCAGGTCCTTGTCGATGCCTTCGCGGAACTTGGCTTCCTGCTTCATCTCCTTGCCGGATGGGTAGGCGTCCTTCACTTCCAGGCACTTGACGTCGATCTTGCGCTTGACCAGGGCCAGACGCAGGATCTCGACCATCGCCTCGAGCTGGAACTCGGCCTCGGCGGTGAGCATCACGGTCTGCTCCTTGTCCTTGAACTCGATGCTGCCCTTGCCCTTGAGGTCATAGCGGCGGTCCAGTTCCTTCACCGCGTTGTCCACGGCGTTGGTGACTTCGTGCTTGTCCAGTTCCGATACCACGTCGAACGAAGGCATGGGGGTTCTCCATAAAAAAACAGCGCGCTCAGCTTGAAGATGGAGCGCGTCAGGGTTAGGGGGTTAAAATGCGGGCTCATTATAACGGGTTGCGAAACGCAGATGAGCAGCACCTGGCATATTCTCGGCGCCGGTAGCCTCGGCAGCCTCTGGGCCTGCCGCCTGGCCCGCGCCGGCAAGGCAGTCCGCCTGATCCTGCGCGACCAGCAGCGCCTGGCGGCCTACCAGGCCGTCGGCGGGCTGACCCTGGTCGAACAGGACCACAGCCGCCTCTACGCGATCCCCGGCGAAACCCACAATGCCCCCGGCCCTATCCACCGCTTGCTGGTGGCCTGCAAGGCCTATGACGCGGCGCCCGCGGTAGCACGCCTGGCACCACGGCTAGCCGAAGGTGCCGAGCTGGTGCTGCTGCAGAACGGCCTGGGCAGCCAGGATGAGGTGGCCGACCAGGTGCCCCACGCCCATTGCATCTTCGCCTCCAGCACCGAGGGCGCGTTCCGCGAAGCGGACTGGCAGGTGCGCTTCGCCGGCCATGGCTTCAACTGGCTGGGCAACCCGCTCAACCCCGCCATGCCAGAGTGGTTCGACGACCTCCACGACGCCGGTATTCCCGCCCAGTGGAGCGTCGATATCCTTTCGCGGCTATGGCGCAAGCTGGCGCTCAACTGCGCCATCAACCCATTGACCGTGCTGCACGACTGCCAGAACGGCGGGCTGCTCGGGCACCTGGCCGAAGTCGACCAGCTGTGCGACGAACTGGCCAACCTGCTGTTGCGCTGCGGCCAGCCCGAGGCCGCCAACGACCTGAAGGAAGAAGTGCAACGGGTGATCCTCGCCACCGCCGCCAACTACTCTTCCATGTACCAGGACGTGCGTCATGGCCGGCGCACCGAGGTCCATTACCTGCTGGGCCACGCCTGCCGCGTCGCCGCCCGGCACAAGGCAAGCGTGCCGCAGCTGGAACACCTGCAACGGCGCCTGGTCGATAGCCTGAAGGCTCGCGGCCTGCCCAGCGACTGACTGGCCCATCCACCGGACATGGATACCCCCTGACTCATGAGCCTGCGCCAACGCCTGGAAAACCTCCCGGTCGGGCAGAAACTGCTGGCAGCCCTGCTGGTGCTGCTGGTTACCATACTGCTGGTCGCCAACCTGGCGTTCATCAGCGCCGCCTACTGGATCACCCAGGAAAGCATGGCGCCCCAGGCGCTGCAGACCATCGGCAAGCTGGTGTCCAACCCGCAGCTGTCCTCGCGGGCCGGCGACTCCCCGGAGACCGCCAGCGCCCTGCTCAAGGAGCTCGACAGCTACTCGCCGTTGCGCGCGGCGGCCATCTACGGTGGCGATGGGCAGATGCTCGCCCAGCTCCAGCACGGCGACGCCCTTACCCTGCCCAAGCGTTATCGCAACATCGACGGCTGGCGCCTGATGGAGTTTCGCAGCACCCAGCTGATCCGCCTGCCACGCAATGCCAACCCGCCCGCGCACCTGCTGCTGGTGGCCAGCAGCGAGCTGCCGATGGCGTTCTACACCGGCACCCTTTCCGCCAGCCTGGCGATCCTGGTATTCAGCATCCTGCTGTGGCTGGTCATCGCACGGCAGATCAAGCGCTTGATCACCCTGCCGATCAACAACCTCGAAGAACTGTCGCGCCAGGTCACCCGGGAAGAGAGCTACGCCCTGCGGGCTCAGCGCGGCAACGATGACGAGATCGGCAGCCTGGCCGATGCGTTCAACACCATGCTGTCGCGCATCGAGGCCCGCGAGCAGCAGCTCAAGGGCGCCCGCGACGAGTTCCAGCAGGCCTACGACCAGGCCCAGGGCCTGGCGGAAGAAACCCGCCACACCAACCGCAAGCTGGAGCTGGAAGTCCAGGTGCGCAGCAAGATCGAAAAGAAACTCACGGGCTTCCAGAACTACCTGAACAGCATCATCGACTCCATGCCCTCGGCGCTGATCGCCCTCGACGAGCAGCTTTACGTCACCCAGTGGAACCACGAAGCCACGGTGCTTTCCGGCACACCGCTGGACGAAGCGCTGAACCAGCCGATCTTCCTGGCCTTCGCGCCGCTCAAGCCGTTTTTGCCGCAGCTCAAGGAAAGCGTCGAGAAGCACCGGGTGGCGAAGATCGAGCGGGTCACCTGGCCCAAGGGCGATGACCTGCGCCACTACGCCCTGACCTTCTACCCGCTGACCGGCGGCGGCGGCCGTGGCGTGGTGATCCGTATCGACGACATCACCCAGCGCCTGTCGCTGGAAGAAATGATGGTGCAGTCGGAGAAGATGCTCTCGGTCGGTGGCCTGGCCGCGGGCATGGCCCATGAGATCAACAACCCGCTGGGAGCGATCCTGCACAACGTGCAGAACATCCGCCGGCGCCTGTCGCCGGAGCTGCCACGCAACCAGGAACAGGCCACCGAGCTGGGCCTGGACCTGCCGGCCATCAACCGTTACCTGGACAGCCGCGAAGTGCCGCAACTGCTCGACGGCATCCAGCAGGCCGGCGCCCGGGCGGCGAAAATCGTCACCCACATGCTCAGTTTCAGCCGCCTCAGCAACCGTCAGCTGGCGCCCTGCGACCTGCCGGCGCTGATCGACCAGGCAGTGGAAATCGCCGGCAACGACTTCGACCTGGCCATCGGCTTCGACTTCAAGGGCCAGGCCATCGTCCGCCAGTTCGACCCGCAGCTCGGGGCTGTGCCCGTCACCGCCAACGAGCTGGAGCAGGTGTTGCTCAACCTGCTGAAGAACGCTGCCCAGGCCATTCACCAGCGCCCGCAGCCCAGCGAGCCGGGGCGAATCACCCTGCGCACCCGGCTCAACCCGCCGTGGGCGGAAATCCAGGTGGAGGACAATGGCGTGGGCATGCCCGAGGCCGTGCGCAAGCGTACCTTCGAGCCATTCTTCACCACCAAGGAGATCGGCCAGGGCACCGGCCTTGGGCTGTCGGTCTCGTACTTCATCATTACCAACAACCACAAAGGGCAGATGGAAGTGCACTCCACGCCCGGCCAGGGCACCTGCTTCACCCTGCGCCTGCCCCTCGGCCTGCCGGCCACCACCAAAACGGAGACGTGACATGGGCTATCGCCTGTCGAAGATCTACACCCGCACCGGCGACAAGGGTGAAACCGGCCTGGGCGATGGCCGCCGGGTGCCCAAGGACCATCCGCGGATCGAGGCGATCGGCGAGGTGGACAGCCTCAACAGCCAGCTTGGGGTATTGCTGGCCGGATTGGCCGAAGCTGGCCTGGAAGAGCTGATCGAGGTACTGACGCCGTGTCATCACCGCCTGTTCGACCTGGGTGGCGAGCTGGCCATGCCCAGCTATCAGGCATTGAACGCTGCAGAGGTCGAGCGCCTCGAAGCGGCCATCGATCGCTGGAACGATGAGCTGGGGCCGTTGAAGAACTTCATCTTGCCGGGTGGTTCGGCGCTGGTGGCCCAGGCTCATGTGTGCCGCAGCCAGGCGCGGGCGGCGGAGCGGCGGTGTCAGCAGTTGAATGCCGTTGAGCCGCTGGAGGGGGTGGGGTTGGCCTATATCAACCGGCTTTCCGATCTGCTGTTTGTCGCGGCGCGGATTATCGGGCGGCGACAAGGTGTAGCCGAGGTGCTGTGGCAGGCAGCCACAAAGCCGGCCTGAAAAGCATCGCGGGGCAAGCCCGCTCCCACGCCAGTTACACACGTTAGCGTGGGAGCGGGCTTGCCCCGCGATTGCCAGCGCGCTCAGATCTCAGGCCAGAACGCCCGGATCCCGGCAACACCTTGTGCCCCAACTTCCCATGCTCGCTCCCGCTCACCCGCCCCGACCCCACCCAACAGGAACACCGGGCGGCTGACCGAACCGATCAAACGCTGCGCCTCATCCCAACCCAGCGGTATGGCATCCGGATGCGTCTGGGTCGCCTGCACCGGCGACAGGGTGACGAAATCCACGCCCATCTGCTCGGCCAGCGCCAGCTCTTCGGCATTGTGGCAGGACGCCGCCAGCCAGCGGTTCTCCGGGAAGGGGCGGCCTTTGGCGGCGTACTTGCGCAGCTGCGCCGCAGTGAGGTGCCAACCGGCCGCCGGGAAGTCGCCCAGCCACTCCAACGGCCCCTTGAGCATCAGTTGCGCCTTGCCGGCGCACAGCCCGACCGCATCCACGGCAACGTCGCGGTACTTGGGGTCGTACATGTCCGGGGCGCGCAGCTGGATCAGCTTGATCCCATTGGCCACGGCCTTCTGGATGCCCTTGAGCAGCTCCGGCACCTCCAGCCCATCCGGCGTGATCAGGTACTGATCCGGCAGGCGCGCGGCGGCGACGATCGGCTTGTTGGCTTCAGGGAAGTCGTACTGGCCCAAGTCGCGTGGCGCCACCCAGGCCAGCGGCTGGCCTTCCGCGCCATGGGGCTCGCCGGTGAAGGCATCCACCTCGCGCACGTCCAGTAGCACCTGCTTGTCCGGGTAGTCGTGGCTGACCTTGATCAGCGGTCGCGAACGGCTGACCTCGATACCCAGTTCTTCGCGCAGCTCACGGGCCAGCGCCGCTTCGACGCCCTCGCCCTCCTCCAGCTTGCCGCCGGGGAACTCCCACAGGCCGCCCTGGTGCTGGGTGTCGGCACGGCGGGCGATCAGGATGCGCCCGTCGGTGCCACGAATGACCGCTGCCACTACATGAATCCGTTTCACCCTTCACGCTCCGCCAGGCCGGCTTTCTGCCAGGCCTGGAAGGCCGGCCATTGGTAAATGGTCTCGATGTAGGCAGCCGCTTCGGCCGGCACCGCGACACGGTAGGTGCGCAGGCGCACGGCCACCGGGGCGAAGAACGCATCGGCCAGGGTCGGGCGGCCGAACAGGAACGGACCGTTGTCCTTGGCCACTACGCGGCATTCGCTCCACAAGGCGACGATACGGTCGATATCGACCTGCACGTCCAGTGGCAGCTCATCCAATGCCTGGTCGCGGGACAGATCGAACGGCATGTTGCCGCGCAGGGCGAAGAAGCCGCTGTGCATCTGCGCGCAGGCCGAACGCGCCTGGGCACGGGCGGCAACGTCCTCGGGCCAGAGCCTGGCTTCGGGGTGCTGCTCGTTGAGGTATTCGGCGATGGCCAGAGAGTCGGCGATCACGCCGTGCCCGGTCTTGAGCAGCGGCACCTTGCCGGTAGCCGAGAACGCCAGCAGGCGTTGGCGGGTGTCGGGCTGGTTGAGTTTGATCAGGGTTTCTTCGTAGGGCGCGCCGGCCAGTTCGAGGGCCAGGGCGCCGCGCAGCGACCAGGAGGAATACAGCTTGTCGCCGATGATCAGGTGATAGCTCATGGGTCGGCTCCATGTTTCATGGCAGAGGGAGCATCGCAGGGCAAGCCCGCTCCCACGCCGAAAGTCGTGGGAGCGGGCTTGCCCCGCGATGGGGCGGATCAAGTGCGGTATTCGGCGTTGATCTTCACGTACTCGTGGGACAGGTCGGTGGTCCAGATGGTTTCGCTGCACTGGCCACGGCCCAGCTCGATGCGGATGGTGATCTCTTCCTGGGCCATCACTGCAGAACCCTGCGCCTCGGTGTAGCTCGGGCTGCGCCCGCCCTGGCTGGCGATGCATACGTTGTCGAGATAGACATCGATCAGGCTGACATCCAGCTCTGGCACGCCGGCACGGCCCACTGCGGCGAGGATGCGGCCCCAGTTCGGGTCGGAGGCGAACAGTGCGGTCTTGATCAGCGGCGAGTGGGCCACGGCGTAGCCGACGTCCAGGCATTCCTGGTGGTTGCCGCCGCCGTTGACTTGCACGGTGACGAACTTGGTGGCGCCTTCGCCGTCACGCACGATGGCCTGAGCCACGTCCATGCACACTTCGAACACGGCCTTTTTCAGCGCCTCGAACAGCTCGCCGCGGGCCTCGGTCACTTCAGGCACGTCGGCCTTGCCGGTGGCGATCAGCATGCAGCAGTCGTTGGTCGAGGTGTCGCCGTCGATGGTGATGCGGTTGAACGACTTGTTGGCGCCGTCGAGCATCAGGTCTTTGAGTACCTGCGGTGCGACCTTGGCATCGGTGGCGATGTAGCCGAGCA
The DNA here is from genome assembly GCF_003231305.1 of Pseudomonas sichuanensis. GTDB lineage: Bacteria > Pseudomonadota > Gammaproteobacteria > Pseudomonadales > Pseudomonadaceae > Aquipseudomonas > Aquipseudomonas sichuanensis. The sequence goes on from NZ_QKVM01000001.1 coordinate 20,701, forward strand.
TGGTGGCCATGTTCGGGCGGATCATGCCGGCGCCCTTGCTGATACCGGTGACGGTGATGGTCTTGCCGTCGAACTGGAACTGGCGGCTGGCACCCTTGGGCAGGGTGTCGGTGGTCATGATGCCGGTGGCGGCTTCGGCCCAGTGGTCCTCGGACAGGTTGTCGAGGGCTGCCTGCAACGCGCCTTCGATCTTCTCGACCGGCAGCGGCTCACCGATCACGCCGGTGGAGAACGGCAGTACCGACTCGGCAGGCACGCCGGTCAGTTCGGCCAGTTTGGCGCAGGTGCGCTCAGCGGCGGCCAGGCCTGGGGCGCCGGTGCCGGCGTTGGCATTGCCGGTGTTGGTCAGCAGGTAGCGCACGGTGCCCTGCACGCGCTGCTTGGAGAGGATCACCGGTGCGGCGCAGAACGCGTTGAGGGTGAACACGCCAGCAACGCTGGAGCCTTCGGCACAGCGCATCACCACCACATCCTTGCGCCCGGGGCGCTTGATGCCCGCCGAGGCGATGCCGAGTTCGAAACCGGGAACCGGGTGCAGGGTGGGCAAAGGACCAAGACCAACAGCCATTAGAGCGCTCCTAGAAAATACGGTGAATCGGTGATGGAAAAGCGGGGCCGCTTCGCGCCCCATTCGCGGCACAAGGCCGCTCCTACAGGGTTGTTGCGATTCCTGTAGGAGCGGCCTTGTGCCGCGAATGGGCCGCCCAGCGGCCCCGGTGTTGTCACGTTACAGCAGATGGTTCAGATCACTCGATCTGACCATGGCAGTGCTTGAATTTCTTGCCCGAACCACACCAGCACGGCTCGTTGCGGCCCAGCTTGAGGTCGTTACGCACAGGCGCGGCGGCCACGGCGACTTCGGCACCTTCTTCAGCCACTTGCTCGCTTTCCAGGCCAGGGGCGGCAGCGTGCTGGAACTGCATGCGGCTGGCCAGCTCCTCGGCTTCGCGGCGCAGGCGGGCTTCTTCTTCGACCGGGTCTTCGCGGCGTACCTGAACGTGCGAAAGCACGCGGATGGTGTCGCGCTTGATCGAGTCCAGCAGTTCCTGGAACAGGGTGAACGACTCGCGCTTGTACTCCTGCTTCGGGTTCTTCTGCGCATAACCGCGCAGGTGAATCCCGTGACGCAGGTGGTCCATGGTCGACAGGTGGTCTTTCCACAGGTCGTCCAGTACACGCAGCAGGATCTGCTTCTCGAAGGTACGCAGCGCGTCTTCGCCAGCCTGGTCCTCTTTCTCGTTGTAGGCGCTGGTGATCTCGGCGATCAGCTTCTCGCGAAGCGTTTCCTCGTAGAGATGATCGTCCTCGTCGAGCCACTGCTGAATCGGTAGCTTGATGGCGAAATCGCTGGCCAGCGAAGCTTCGAGGCCGGCAACGTCCCACTGCTCGGGCAGCGACTGCGGCGGAATGTGCTGGCTGATGGTGGCATCGAGCACTTCCTGGCGGAACTCGGCGATGGTGTCGCCGATGTTTTCGGCGGCCAGCAGGCTGTTGCGCATGTGATAGATCACCTTGCGCTGTTCGTTGGCCACGTCGTCGTATTCGAGCAGCTGCTTACGAATATCGAAGTTGCGGCCTTCGACCTTGCGCTGGGCCTTTTCGATGGCGTTGGTGACCATGCGGTGCTCGATGGCTTCACCGGACTGCATGCCCAAGGCCTTCATGAAGTTCTTCACCCGGTCGGAGGCGAAGATGCGCATCAGGCTGTCTTCCAGCGACAGGTAGAAGCGGCTGGAGCCGGCATCGCCCTGGCGGCCGGCACGGCCACGCAGCTGGTTGTCGATACGGCGCGATTCGTGGCGCTCGGAGGCGATCACGTGCAGGCCACCGGCTTCCAGGACCTGCTGGTGACGCTTCTGCCAGTCGGCCTTGATCTTGGCGATCTGCTCGGCGCTCGGGTTGTCCAGGGCGGCGACTTCGGCCTCCCAGTTACCGCCGAGCAGGATGTCGGTACCACGGCCGGCCATGTTGGTGGCGATGGTCAGCGCACCCGGGGCACCGGCCTGGGCGATGATCTCGGCTTCTTTTTCGTGGTACTTGGCGTTCAGGACCTTGTGATCGATGCCTTCCTTCTTGAGCAGGTTGGACATGTGCTCGGAGGTTTCGATGGTCGCGGTACCGACCAGCACAGGACGGCCCTGGGCCATGCTTTCCTTGATGTCGGCGATGATCGCGGCGTACTTCTCATCGGCGGTCAGATACACCAGGTCGTTGAAGTCCTTACGGGCCAACGGCTTGTTCGGTGGGATGACCATCACGTTGAGGTTGTAGATCTGGGCGAACTCGAACGCTTCGGTGTCGGCGGTACCGGTCATGCCGGACAGCTTGGTGTAGAGGCGGAAGTAGTTCTGGAAGGTGGTGGAAGCCAGGGTCTGGCTTTCGGCCTGGATGTTCAGGTTTTCCTTCGCTTCGATGGCCTGGTGCAGGCCTTCGGACAGGCGACGGCCCGGCATGGTACGGCCGGTGTGCTCGTCGATCAGGAGGATCTGGCCTTCCTGGACGATGTACTCGACGTTGCGGTGGAACAGCTTGTGCGCACGCAGGCCGGCGTAGACGTGGGTCAGCAGGCCCAGGTTATGCGCGGAGTACAGGCTCTCGCCCTCGGCCAGCAGGCCGGACTGGGTGAGCATGTCCTCGATGAACTGGTGGCCGGCCTCGTTGAGTTCGACCTGGCGGCTCTTCTCGTCGATGCTGTAGTGGCCCTCTTGGGTCACCTGGCCTTCGACTTCCTCGATGTGCTGGGTGAGGCGCGGGATCAGGCGGTTGATCTCGATGTACAGCTTGGAGCTGTCTTCGGCCTGACCGGAGATGATCAGCGGGGTGCGCGCTTCGTCGATAAGGATGGAGTCGACTTCGTCGATCACGGCGAAGTTCAGCTCACGCTGGAACTTCTCGTCGACGCTGAACGCCATGTTGTCGCGCAGGTAGTCGAAACCGAATTCGTTGTTGGTGCCGTAGGTGATGTCGGCGGCGTAGGCGGCGCGTTTTTCTTCCGGCGGCTGGAATGCCGAGACGATACCCACGGTCAGGCCGAGGAATTCGTACAGCGGGCGCATCCAGTTGGCGTCACGGCGGGCCAGGTAGTCGTTGACCGTGACCACGTGCACGCCCTTGCCGGACAGCGCGTTGAGGTACACGGCCAGGGTACCGACCAAGGTCTTGCCTTCACCGGTACGCATTTCTGCGATCATGCCTTCGTGCAGGGTCATACCGCCGATCAGCTGAACGTCGAAGTGACGCATGCCCATCACGCGCTTGCCGGCCTCACGGGCCACGGCGAAGGCTTCAGGCAACAGCTGGTCGAGGGTTTCGCCTTTGGCCAGGCGCTCTTTGAACTCTGCGGTCTTGCCCCGCAGCTGTTCGTCGGAGAGGGCCACCATCTTCTCTTCGAAGGCATTGACGGTGCTCACCGTCTTGAGCAGGCGTTTGATCTCGCGCTCGTTCTTGCTTCCAAAAAGTTTCTTTAACAAAGGCGCAAACATATCGGCAGGATCTTCCACACGTAGGGATGGAGGGCGGCCCCATGAGTCGCCCGTGCAGCCCAGAGGCCGCATGCGAACGAGCATTCTACCCGGAAACGATTGTGAGGAAAGTGGTGGATTTCCACGATACTGGCACAGCGTATGTATGGGGCCTGCCTAACATAAGGGCTTTTTCGCCAAGTTCAAGGTGGCGGAACATGAAACGTATCGAGAATGACTTGCATCAGTTTTCGGCCTGATGAGCTTGTGTGGGCCTCTTCGCGGGTGAACCCGCTCCCACAGGACTTCCTCAATCCTCGAAGCGGTTACCAACTTGTGGGAGCGGGTTTACCCGCGAAGAGGCCGGGGCAGACAGTGGCAAAATCCCGCATCTGTTAGACTGCCGATCTTGTAACCTGCGGCGAAACTCTAGATGGCCTACAAACCCTCCCCCGCCCGCCCGCCCGCCGACCTGCTGCGCAAGGCCCGGCCGCTGCGCCTGCTGCTCAACCAGGCCGAGCGCCTGGAGCATCTGCAGCGCCTGCTGGAAAGCCAACTGCAACCGGCCGCCCGCGAGCATTGCCATGTAGCGTCATGGAAAGAGGGCACCTTGTTGCTGGTGGTCACCGACGGCCACTGGGCCACCCGCCTGCGCTACCAGCAGAAGCGCCTACAGCGTCAGTTGCTGGCGCTGGAAGCCTTTGCCAACCTGACGCGGATCCTGTTCAAGGTGCAGCCGCCGCTGGTGGCGGCCAAACGCGAGGGACAGGGGCCGGAGCTTTCGGAAACTGCCGCCGAAAGCATCCGCGGCTCAGCCGAAGGCATCAGCGACCCAAGGCTCAAGGCAGCGCTGGAACGACTGGCCGCGCACGCCCAGAACAAAGACTGAGCACGTCCGAACTGACTGCGGCCTGTAGGAGCGGGTTTACCCGCGAAGCATGCGCTGCGGTGGACGGCACGGGCTGCGCCCGTGTTCGCGGGTAAACCCGCTCCCACAGGGTAGCGCCAGGTACTTAAATTGTGGGCAAGACAGTTGCTCCCACAGAAGCTGCGCAGCGACTGAATGCGAAAATAAAAAAGGCCACCCGAAGGTGGCCTTGATCAACAACTAGAGAGTGTTCGAACTTACACAGCCGCAACAGGGCGCATGTACGAGATCGGTGCCGTGCTGGCATCTTCGAAGAACACCACTTCCCAGGCGTCGGTTTCAGCAATCAGCTTGCGCAGCAGCTGGTTGTTCAACGAGTGGCCGGACTTGTAGCCCTTGAACTCGCCGATCAGGCTGTTGCCCAGCAGGTAAAGGTCGCCGATGGCATCGAGGATCTTGTGCTTGACGAATTCGTCTTCGGAGCGAAGGCCGTCTTCGTTGAGTACGCCGGTCTCATCGACCACGATGGCGTTCTCGACACTGCCGCCCAGCGCAAGGTTGTGCTTGCGCAGGTACTCGATGTCACGCATGAACCCGAAGGTCCGGGCGCGGCTGACTTCCTTCACGAACGACGTGCTGGAGAAGTCTACAGACGCGCTCTGGGTCTGGCCCTTGAGGACCGGGTGATCGAAGTCGATCTCGAAGCTCACCTTGAACCCGTCGAACGGCAGGAAAGTGGCGCGCTTGTCGCCCTCTTCCACTGTCACTTCGCGCAGGATGCGAATGAACTTCTTCGGTGCGTCCTGTTCTTCCAGGCCGGCCGATTGGATCAGGAATACGAAAGGTCCGGCGCTGCCATCCATGATCGGCACTTCCGAGGCGGAGAGCTCGACGTAGGCGTTATCGATGCCCAGGCCCGCCATGGCGGAGAGCAGGTGCTCGACCGTATCGACTTTGACGTCACCGTTGACCAGCGTCGTAGACATGGTGGTCTCGCCGACGTTGGCCGCGCGCGCCGGGATTTCGACCACAGGGTCGAGGTCGGCGCGACGGAAGACGATGCCGGTGTCGACAGGCGCAGGCTTGAGGGTCAGGTAGACCTTCTCCCCGGAGTGCAGGCCGACGCCCGTGGCACGGATGGTATTCTTCAGGGTGCGTTGTCTAATCATGGCATTGGCCGCTTCAGCGCAAATAATGCGAACAGGTATCAACAAAGGCTGGGGATGATAACAGACCCGGCCTTTGCTGAACACCAATCACCCTTATACCCCTGATAAATTCCATCAATCGGCCTGACGACGCAGGAACGCAGGGATATCCAGGTAGTCCAGATCGTCCTGTGGGTTGAGTTTAGCGGCCGCCGCGGCACCTGCATGGGCCTGGTTGCGCATGACGGTCGGGCGCTCCAGATCACGGTAGTTGACGGCTGGCTGCTCCTGGCGAACCGGGGCCGGGTTGGAGGACTCGTAAACCTGCTGAGCGGTCTGCAGGGTGTTGTCGACCACCTTGACCGGCTTCTCGATGCGCGCACCCAGGCCAGTAGCGACCACGGTCACGTGCAGTTCGTCGCGCATGTCCGGATCGATCACGGTACCCACCTTGACCATGGCGTGGTCGGAGGCGAAGGCTTCGATGATGCTACCCACGTCGGAGTACTCACCCAGCGACAGGTCAGGGCCTGCGGTGATGTTCACCAGGATGCCGCGGGCGCCCTGCAGGTTGACGTCTTCGAGCAGCGGGTTGCGGATCGCCGCCTCGGTGGCTTCACGGGCGCGATTCGGGCCGCTGGCGCAACCGGTACCCATCATGGCCATGCCCATTTCGCTCATCACGGTGCGCACGTCGGCAAAGTCGACGTTGATCATGCCAGGGCGCTTGATGATGTCGGAGATACCGCGCACGGCACCGGCCAGCACGTCGTCGGCCTTGGCGAAGGCGGACAGCAGGCTTGCATCCTTGCCCAGGATGGTCAGCAGCTTCTCGTTGGGGATGGTGATCAGCGAGTCGACGCTGTCAGCCAGCATGCGGATACCTTCGTCGGCGATCTGCATGCGCTTGCGGCCTTCGAACGGGAACGGACGAGTCACCACCGCAACGGTGAGGATGCCCATTTCCTTGGCCACTTCGGCGATGATCGGCGCAGCACCGGTACCGGTACCACCACCCATGCCGGTGGTGATGAACACCATGTTGGTGCCCTGCAGCACTTCGGCGATGCGCTCACGGTCTTCCAGCGCGGCCTGGCGGCCGACTTCTGGATTGGCACCCGCGCCCAGGCCCTTGGTCACGCCGGTACCCAGTTGCAGAATGGTGCGCGCGCCGATGTTTTTCAGCGCCTGGGCATCCGTGTTGGCGCAGATGAACTCGACGCCTTCAATGTTGCTTTTGACCATGTGGTTAACGGCGTTGCCGCCGCCACCGCCCACACCGATCACCTTGATGACCGGGCTTTGCGGGACGTTGTCTACGAGCTCGAACATTTTCCCTCTCCTTACAGTTCTCTAGTTGTTGCGCCTACCACTACTGCTTTGAAACTTAGAAGTTGCCCTGGACCCAACGCTTGAGTCGCTCAAGCACCGGGGCCTTCGGTTCATCGCCATAGCTGTTGTTGCTGCTGTTGCTGATGCCGGTCAGGGACAGGTCCTCGGACTGCTTCTGCAGCCCGTAGGTGAGCAGCCCCACGCCGGTGGAATAGATCGGGTTGCGCACCACGTCGCTCAGCCCCCGAACGCTGTGCGGTACGCCCAGGCGTACCGGCATGTGGAAGATTTCCTCGGCCAGTTCCACGGCGCCTTCCATCTTCGCGGTACCGCCGGTGAGGACGATGCCGGCCGGCACCAGGTCCTCGTAGCCGCTGCGGCGCAGCTCGGCCTGGATCAGGGTGAAGAGCTCGTCGTAACGGGGCTCGACGACCTCGGCCAGGGCCTGGCGCGACAGCTCGCGCGGTGGGCGGTCGCCCACGCTCGGCACCTTGATGGTCTCGCCGGCGCCAGCCAGTTTGGCCAGGGCGCAGGCGTAGCGGATCTTGATTTCCTCGGCGTACTGCGTGGGTGTGCGCAGGGCCATGGCAATGTCGTTGGTGACCTGGTCGCCGGCGATCGGGATCACCGCGGTGTGGCGGATCGCGCCTTCGGTGAAGATGGCGATGTCGGTGGTGCCGCCACCGATGTCCACCAGGCACACGCCCAGCTCTTTCTCGTCGTCGGTCAGCACCGAGTAGGCCGAAGCGAGCTGCTCGAGGATGATGTCGTCGATTTCCAGGCCACAGCGGCGCACGCACTTTTCGATGTTCTGCGCGGCGTTGACCGCGCAGGTGACCACGTGGACCTTGGCCTCCAGACGCACGCCGGACATGCCCAGTGGCTCGCGCACGCCTTCCTGGTTGTCGATCACGTAGTCCTGCGGCAGGGTGTGCAACACGCGCTGATCGGCCGGGATCGCCACGGCCTGGGCCGCGTCGAGTACGCGCTCAAGGTCGGCGGTGCTGACTTCGCGATCGCGGATGGCGACGATGCCGTGGGAGTTCAGGCTGCGGATGTGATTGCCGGCCACGCCGACGAACGCCGAGTGGATACGGCAACCGGCCATCAGCTGGGCCTCTTCCACGGCGCGCTGGATCGACTGCACGGTGGACTCGATGTTCACCACCACGCCCTTCTTCAGGCCGCGGGACGGGTGAGTACCGATACCGACGATTTCCAGGGTACCGTCTTCGCCGACTTCCCCCACCAGCGCCACCACCTTGGAGGTGCCGATGTCCAGCCCGACGATCATTTTGCCGCTATGCGCGTTTGCCATGGTCCTGCCTCTCTCTAATTCTTCGCAACGGCGGGTTGGGCCGTCGTCGGTGCATTCGGTTCCCGCCAACCAACGGCCAGACCGTTGGCGTAACGCAGATCGATGCGGGCGATGGTGGTGATCTGGTCTTTAAGCGTTTTGTCGTAAATGGCAATGAAACGGCGCATTTTCTCCACCAGATGGTCGCGCCCCAACAGCAGTTCGATGCCTGGCCCGGCGCTGCCCGCGCCAGTGGTCAGGAACCAGCTGCCTCGCTCGCGCAGCTCCAGGCGAGCGATGGAAAAGCCCATGGGGCGCAGCATCTGGCTCAATACCTGATACTGCTGCATGACTTGTTGCTGAGCCCGCTGCGGCCCGAACAGCTGCGGCAGATGCTCGTAGTTGGCCAGCTCGCGCGGGGTGAAAGCCTGGCCCTGGTTGTTGAGCAGGGCCTCGTCACCCCAGCGCGCCACCGGCAGTTGTTCTTCCAGGCGGATCACCACTTCGTCCGGCCAGACCCTGCGCACTTCGGCGTGGGCGATCCACGGCATCTGTTCCAGCTCGACGCGCATGGCCGTCAGGTCGACGGTGAAGAAGCTCGCCGCCACATAGGGCGCGATACGCTGCTGCACCGCCTGCTGGCTGATGTAGCTGAGGTCGCCCTGCACGGCGATCTTGGTGATCGGCCGGTCGGCATACGGCATCAGGCGGATTGCGCCTTCATAGGCGCCAAAGCCTGCAGCCACCAGCAGCACCGGCCACAACAGGCGCTTGAGGCCGCCGAAGTTGGGACGGGGCAGGCGCGCCGATACGGGCTCGTCGGCCACCAGTCGGCTGGCACCACGCGGCACCGGCTTGCTGCGGCCGGGGACGGGTTGCTGCTGACGTATCATCGCGCCTTGCATGGCTGTTAACCTCGCGTCGCTACGCTGTCGGCCAGGATCGCCAGCACCAGTTGCTGGAAGTCCAGGCCGGCCGCGCGGGCCGCCATGGGCACCAGGCTATGATCGGTCATGCCAGGTGCGGTGTTGACTTCGAGCAGCCAGAACCGGCCCTGCTCGTCCTGCATCACGTCCAGCCGGCCCCAGCCTTCGATGCCGATGGCATCGCAGGCACGCGCGGTCAGGTCGATCAGCTCTTGTTCCTTGACGCTGTCCAGGCCGCACGGGATGCGGTACTGGGTGTCATTGGCGATGTACTTGGCGTCGTAGTCGTAGAACACGTGCGGGGTGCCCAGCGCGATCGGCGGCAGCACCTGGCCACGCAGCACGGCGATGGTGAACTCCGGGCCGTGAATCCATTGCTCGACCAGTACTTGCGAATCGTATTTGGCGGCGTCTTGCCAGGCGGCGATCAGTTCCTGCTCGCTGTTCACCTTGGCCATGCCGATGCTCGAACCTTCATGGGCAGGTTTGACGATCAGCGGGAAGCCCAGTTCCGCACTGGCGGTAACACAATCCTGCTCGCTGGCCAACACGGCGTGGCGCGGGGTTGGAATGCCCAGGCTCTGCCACACCTGCTTGGTGCGCAGCTTGTCCATGGCCAGTGCCGACGCGAGGATGCCGCTGCCGGTGTAAGGAATGCCGAGGCACTCGAGCAGGCCTTGCATGCTGCCATCTTCACCGCCACGGCCGTGGAGGATGATGAAGGCGCGGTCGATCTTCTCGTTCTGCAGGCGAGCCAGCAGGTCATCGCCCACGTCGATGGCGACCACGTCGACACCGGCGCTGGTCAGCGCCTCGATCACCGCGGCGCCGGACTTGAGCGACACCGCGCGCTCGGCGCTCTTGCCGCCGTACAGCACGGCGACGCGGCCGAAGGCCTTGACGTCGAGGGTGGAATGCAGCGTGTCGTAGGCGCTGGTCATTTCGACTTCTCCTGCTTGGCGCCAGCGAACAGCGGGCTTTTCATCAGTTGCGGGGCCAGCCCGCCGACGTCACCGGCACCCTGGCAGATCAGGATGTCGCCGGCGCGCAGCAGCGGCTGCACCAGCGGCGCCAGCTCGGCGCCACGTTCGATGTAGATCGGGTCCAGCTTGCCGCGCTGGCGGATGCTGTGGCACAGCTGGCGGCTGTCGGCGCCCGGGATAGGCTCTTCGCCGGCCGGGTAGACTTCCATCAGCAGCAGCACGTTGGCGTCGCCCAGCACCTGCACGAAGTCGTCGTACAGGTCGCGGGTACGGCTGTAGCGGTGCGGCTGGTAGACAATCACCAGGCGCCGGCTTGGCCAGCCGCCGCGCACGGCCTTGATCACCGCGGCAACTTCGGTCGGGTGATGGCCGTAGTCGTCGACCAGCATCACGCTGCCGCCTTCGACCGGCAGCTCGCCGTACACCTGGAAGCGTCGGCCGACGCCCTGGAAGCCGGACAGGCCCTGGACGATGGCCTCGTCGCTGATGCCTTCGTCAGTGGCGATGGCGATGGTGGCCAGGGCATTGAGCACGTTGTGGTTGCCCGGCATGTTCACCGACACCTCGAGCGGCTCGCGGTCGCGGCGCAGCACGGTGAAGTGGGTCTGCATGCCCTGCTGGCGCACGTTGATGGCGCGGATGTCGGCCTCTTCGCTGAAGCCGTAGGTGACCGTCGGGCGCTTGACCTGCGGCAGGATCTCGCGCACTACCGGGTCGTCCAGGCACATCACGGCCAGGCCGTAGAACGGCAGGTTGTGCAGGAACTCGACGAAGGTCTTCTTCAGCTTGTTGAAGTCGCCTTCGTAGGTCGCCATGTGGTCGGCGTCGATGTTGGTGACCACGGCAACCATCGGCTGCAGGTGCAGGAAGCTGGCATCGCTTTCGTCGGCTTCGGCAATCAGGTAGCGGCTGGTGCCCAGCTGCGCATTGGTGCCGGCGGCAGTCAGCCGGCCACCGATGACGAAGGTCGGGTCCAGGCCACCGGCGGCGAACACCGAGGCCAGCAGGCTGGTGGTGGTGGTCTTGCCGTGGGTGCCGGCCACGGCGATACCGTGGCGATAGCGCATCAGTTCGGCGAGCATCTCGGCACGCGGCACCACCGGGATGCGGCGCTCGAGCGCGGTGGCGACTTCCGGGTTGGCCGGGTTGATCGCGCTGGACACCACCAGCACATCGGCGCTGGCGGCGTTCTCGGCGCGGTGGCCGACGAAGATCTCGGCGCCGAACGATTCCAGGCGTTCGGTGACCGGCGAGGTCTTGAGGTCGGAACCGGACACTTCATAGCCCAGGTTCAGCAGCACTTCGGCGATACCGCACATGCCCACGCCGCCGATACCGACGAAATGGATACGGCGGATACGGCCCATCTTGGGCTGCGGCATGGCTTTCTGGCTTTCAACCATGGGCCACCTCCAGGCAGATATCGACCACGGTGCTGGTTGCGGCAGGTTTGGCCAGGCGACGCGCGGTGCCGGCCATGGTGTTGAGTTTCTCGGGTTGCATCAGCACCTCGTTCAGGCGTTCAGCGAGCTGCGCTGCGCCAGTTGTCGCTTGCGGCATCAGGAAGGCAGCGCCTTCACGAGCCAGATAATGGGCGTTGTGGGTCTGGTGGTCGTCGATGGCGTGGGGCAAGGGCACCAGCATCGAAGGCAGGCCTGCCGCCGCGAGTTCGCTGACGGTCAGGGCACCGGCCCGGCAGACCACCATGTCGGCCCAGCCATAGGCGTGGGCCATGTCCTTGATGAACGGTTCCACCTGCGCTTCGACTCCCGCCTCCTGATAACGCTCGGCGGTGATCGGCGCATGGTGCTTGCCGGCCTGGTGGAACACCTCGGGCCGCAGGTTCGCGGGCACCTCGGACAGGGCCTTAGGCAACAATTTGTTCAATGGTTCCGCACCCAGGCTGCCACCCATGACCAACAGGCGCGCGCGGCGATCGGCCAGGGGCGCGCGCTGCGCATCCATGAACAGCTCGGCACGCACCGGATTGCCGGTGGTGCGCAGCTTGTCGCTGGCTGCGAAGGTGCCCGGGAAAGCCTCGCACACCCGCGCCGACAGCGGCACGAGCAGACGATTGGCGGTACCGGCGCGGGCGTTCTGTTCGTGGATCACCAGGGGCACGCCGCACAGTCGCGCGGCCACACCGCCAGGGCCGGTCACGTAGCCGCCGAAGCCGATCACGCAGACCGGTTTGAGCTCACGGACGATACGCCGTGCCTGCAGCACGGCCTTGACCAGGGTGAACGGAGCCTTGAGCAGCGACAGCTTGCCTTTGCCGCGCAGGCCGCTGACCTGGATCAGGTGCAGCGGCAGACCGGCCTGGGGCACCAGCTCGTTCTCGATGCCACGCGGGGTGCCCAGCCAGTGCACGTTGTAGCCACGGGCCTGGAACTCGCGGGCACAGGCCAATGCCGGGAACACATGGCCGCCGGTACCGCCGGCCATGATCAATACGTTCTTGCCGTCAGCGGCCATGACTGGTCTCCTCGGCAAAGTCGTGCTCGTTGAATTCGTGTTCCTCGCTGCCCAGGTGCGTGCGGCTCTCCCACTCGATGCGTAACAACAAGCCTACGCAGGCGCAGCAGATCACCAGCGAACTGCCCCCGTAACTGAGGAACGGCAGCGTCAGGCCCTTGGTTGGCAGCAGGCCGACGTTCACGCCGATGTTGATCAGGAACTGGCCGATCCACAGGAAGGCCAGGCCGAACGCCATGTAGGCGGCAAAGAACTGCTTGGCCTTCTCGGCCCACAGGCCGATGTACAGGGCGCGCACCGTGACGAAGACGAACAGCGCGACGGTCAGCAGCGAGCCGACCACGCCCAGCTCTTCAGCCAGCACCGAGAACACGAAGTCGGTGTGCGCTTCAGGCAGGTAGAACTGCTTCTGTACGCTGTTGCCCAGGCCCACGCCCAGCCACTCGCCGCGGCCGAAGGCGATCAGCGCCTGGGTAAGCTGGTAGCCGGAGCCGAACTGGTCGGACCACGGGTCGGTAAAGGTGATCAGCCGCGCCATCCGGTACGGCTGGGCCTGGACCAGGACGACCACCGACACCACCGCCAGCACCACCATCAGCGAGAAGCGGAACAACCCCACCCCGCCCAGGAACAACATGGCCGCAGCGGCGCCCATCATCACCACGGTGGCGCCGAAGTCCGGCTCCATCAGCAGCAGGACGGCCATCGGCAGCAGCACGATGAACGGCTTGAAGAAGCCCATCCAGGTTTCGCGCACTTCGGTCTGCCGGCGGACCAGGTAGCCGGCCAGGTAGATGACCACGAAGACCTTGGCGATCTCGGACGGCTGGACGTTGAAGAAGCTGAAGCCGATCCAGCGCATCGAACCGTTCACTTCGCGACCGATACCGGGCACCAGCACCATCACCAGCAGGCCGAAGGCGCAGATCAGCATCATGAAGCCCATGCGCTGCCAGGTGGCGATCGGCACCATCATGGTCATCACCCCGGCTCCCAGGCCGAGGACGACGTACACCAGGTGGCGGAACATGTGATAGAGCGGGTTGCCAGACTGCACCGCGGCCACTTCCGAGGACGCCGAGGTGATCATCACCAGGCCCAGGCCGAGCAGCGCCAGGCAACCGGCCAGCAGCGGGAAGTCGAGGTCGATGCCACGGCCGCTGATCAGCGGCGACGGGTACGGCTTGAGGATGCCGAAGATCATGCCAGCCCCTCCGCCGCCTGGGCGAACAGGCGCCCGCGTTCTTCGAAGTTCTTGAACATGTCGAGGCTGGCGCAGGCCGGCGACAGCAGCACGGCATCGCCGGCCTGGGCCAGCTCGGCGCAGCGCTGCACCGCTTCGTCGAGGGTTTTCACCCGCACCTGCGGCACGGCATCGCCAAGGCTCTCAGCCAGGCGTTCGGCATCGCGGCCCAGCAGCACCACAGCGCGGCAATGTTGCGCCACCGGCGCGCGCAGGGCGGCGAAGTCGGCACCCTTGCCGTCACCGCCGGCAATCAGTACCAGCTTGCCTTCGATATCGGCCCCCAGGCCTTCGATGGCAGCCAGTGCCGCACCGACGTTGGTGGCCTTGGAATCGTCGTACCAGTTCACACCGTTGCGCTCGCGGATCCACTGGCAGCGATGGGCCAGGCCCTTGAACTCGCGCAGGGCTTCGAGCATGGGCGCGAACGACAGCCCGGCGGCATGGCCAAGGGCCAGGGCCGCCAGGGCGTTGCTCTGGTTGTGGGCACCGCGAACCTTCAGCTCGCGCACCGGCATGAGCGTCTGGAATTCGAAGGCCAGGTATTTTTCGCCGTCGACTTCGCGCAGGCCAAAGGCCTTGAAGTCCGGCGTATTGAGGCCGAAGGTCCAGCACGGCAGGCCTTCCACCGGCAATGGCCGGCTCAGCGCGTCCTGGCGGTTCACCACCACCTGCCGGGCGCCGCGGAAGATCCGGTGCTTGGCCAGGTGATAGGCCGGCAGGCCGCTGTAGCGGTCCATGTGGTCTTCGCTGATGTTCAGCACCGTGGCCACTTCGGCATTGAGCTGGTCGGTGGTTTCCAACTGGAAGCTCGACAGCTCCAGCACGTAGAGCTCCACGCTGTCATCGAGCAGGTCCAGCGCCGGCGTGCCGAGGTTGCCGCCGACTGCCACACGTTTGCCCGCCTTGGCGGCCATTTCACCGACCAGGGTGGTGACCGTGCTCTTGGCGTTGGAGCCACTGATGGCCACGATCGGCGCCTTGGCGTAACGGGCGAACAGCTCGATGTCACCGGACAGCGTCACGCCACGTGCCGCTGCCTGCTGCAGCGCCGGGGTAGCCAGGGCCAGGCCGGGGCTCACGTACAGCGTGCTGGCGCGGCACAGGAAGTCCACATCCAGCTCGCCACAGCGCACTTCCACCTGCGGGTAATCACGGCGCAAGGTGTCCAGTTCCGGCGGTTGCTCGCGGGTGTCGGCGACCGCAAAGGCAATGCCCCGGCTCGCCAGGAAGCGAACCAGGGACATGCCGCTCTTGCCGAGGCCGACAACGATGCGGAATTGGTCGGAAGCGATCAGTGACACGCTCGTTTACCTCAGTTTCAGGGTGGCAAGGCCGATCAACACCAGAATCACGGTGATGATCCAGAAACGGACGATCACCCGTGGCTCGGGCCAGCCCTTGAGTTCAAAGTGGTGATGGATCGGCGCCATGCGGAATACGCGCTTGCCGGTCAATTTGAAGGACGCGACCTGGATCACCACCGACAGGGTTTCCATCACGAACACACCGCCCATGATGAACAGCACGATTTCCTGGCGGACGATCACGGCGATGGTGCCCAGTGCGGCGCCCAGTGCCAGTGCACCGACGTCGCCCATGAACACCTGGGCCGGGTAGGTGTTGAACCACAGGAAGCCCAGGCCGGCACCGATCAGCGCGCCGCAGAACACGATCAGTTCGCCCGAGCCCGGTACGTAAGGGATCAGCAAGTATTCGGCGAACTTCACGTTGCCCGACAGGTAGCAGAAGATGCCCAGGGCGCCGCCGACCATCACCGTCGGCATGATCGCCAGGCCATCGAGGCCGTCGGTCAGGTTGACCGCGTTGCTCGAACCGACGATGACGAAGTAGGTGAGCACGATGAAGCCGGCACCCAGCGGAATGGTGAGGTCCTTGAGCATCGGGATGATCAGCGTGGTCTCGACGCTGGTCGGCGCGGTCTTGTAGAGGAAGATCGCCGCAGCCAGGCCGAATACCGACTGCCAGAAATACTTCCAGCGGCTTGGCAGGCCGCGCGAATTCTTCTCGATCACCTTGCGGTAGTCGTCGACCCAACCGATGGCACCGAATGCCAGGGTGACGATCAGTACCACCCAGACGTAGCGGTTGGTCAGGTCGGCCCACAGCAGGGTGCTGATGGCGATGGCGGACAGAATCAGCGCGCCGCCCATGGTCGGGGTGCCGGACTTGGACAGGTGCGATTGTGGGCCGTCGTTACGCACGGCCTGACCGATCTGGCGGATCTGCAGGGTACGGATCATCCACGGGCCCAGGCACAGGGCCAGGGTCAGCGCGGTCAGTACGCCCAGGATCCCGCGCAGCGAGAGGTACTGGAAGACCGCGAAGCCCTTGTAGAACTGTTGCAGATACTCAGCCAACAGCAGCAGCATTAATGTTTCTCCCCGCCGGTTTCGCACAGTGCAGCCACGACGTTTTCCATCGCAGCGCTGCGCGAGCCCTTGATCAAGATAGTGGTGTCGCTGGCGGTCTCGACGCGGACGGCATCGATCAGCTCAGCTTGTGTAGCGAAATGGCGGCCATTGGCGCCGAAAGCCTGTACCGCATAGGCCATGTTGGCACCTACCGCGTAAAGCGCATCGACCTTGCCGCGGGCGTAGTCACCTACCTGACGATGGCCTTCCTCGGCCCATTGCCCCAGTTCGCCGATATCCCCGAGCACCAGAACGGTGCGCCCGGAAAAGCCGGCGAGTATATCAATGGCCGCACACATCGAGGTGGGATTTGCGTTGTAGCTGTCATCGATCACCCGCACACCGTTCGGCGCAATCTGCGCCACCGTGCGGCCCTTGACCGGTTGCACGGCCTCGAGGCCGGCCTTGATGCCGCTCAGGCTCAGACCAACGGCATGGGCGGCGGCGGCGGCGGCCAAGGCATTGCTGACGTTATGGGTGCCGAGCAGGTTCAATTGCACCGGCACGCTGCCATCAGGCCCATGCAAGGTGAACGACGGGCAGCCACGGGCATCGCGGCCGATGCCGCTGGCGTAAAAGTCAGCCTGCGGGTTGTCCAGGGCGAAGCTCAGGATGCGATGAGCGCCGGCACGCTTGCGCCAGATTTCAAAGGCCTTGTCGGCCAGGTTGAGAATGGCGGTACCGCCCTCGCCCAGGCCTTCGAGGATCTCACCCTTGGCCTCGACGATTTTCTCCGGGCCGCCGAACTCGCCCACATGGGCAGTGCCGGCGTTGTTGATGATCACCACCTGAGGCTGGGTGAGGCCGACGGTGTAGCGGATTTCGCCGATGCGCGAAGCGCCCAGCTCGATCACGGCGGCGCTGTGCTCGGGGGCGATCTCCAGCAGCGTCAGCGGCGCGCCGAGGTCGTTGTTCAGGTTGCCACGGGTGGCATGGACCAGGCCCTGGGTACGCAGGATCGCGGCCAGCATTTCCTTGACGGTGGTCTTGCCGCTGGAGCCGGTGATGGCGACCACGGGCTTGTCGTAACCGGCGCGGTTCAGCGCACCGAGCTGGCCGAGGGCCACACGGCAGTCGGCGACCAGCAACTGCGGCAGGTCGACGCCGGCGATTTCCCGTTCGACCAGGGCCGCGACCGCACCCTTGGCCTTCACATCAGCCAGGTAGTCGTGGCCATCGAAACGCGGCCCGGTGAGCGCGACGAACAGTTGACCGGCAGCCACGCTGCGACTGTCGATGCTGACGCCGGTGAAGCTGGCGTCGGCACCGACCACACGCGCACTCAGTGCCGTGGTCAGCTGGCTGAGGGTCATGGGCTTAAGCATGCGGAGCCTCCCAGGCGGCCAGTGCCTTCTCGGCCTCGACCAGGTCGGAGAAGTCATGGCGCTCGCCATTGATCTCCTGGTAATCCTCGTGCCCCTTGCCGGCCAGGACGATCACGTCGTTGGCGCTGGCGGTAGCGATCAGGTGGGCGATGGCCGCGCCACGGCCGGCGACGAACTCGACGCTGACGGGCTGGGCGAAACCGGGGCGAATATCGTCGAAGATCCGCTGCGGATCTTCAGTGCGCGGGTTGTCGTCGGTAACCAGCACGCGGTCGGCCAGGCGTTCGGCCACTTCGGCCATCAGCGGGCGCTTGCCGCGATCGCGGTCGCCGCCACAGCCGAACAGGCACAGCAACTGGCCGTGGGCATGCGGGCGCAAGGCTTCGAGGACTTTTTCCAGCGCATCTGGCGTGTGCGCGTAATCGACCACCACCAAGGGTTTGTCGCCGCCACCCAGGCGCTGCATGCGGCCCACCGGGCCCTGCAGTTGCGGGGTGACCTTGAGGATCTCGTCCAGCGAATAATCCAGCGCCAGCAGCGCTGCCACGGCGGCGAGCATGTTGCTCAGGTTGAAGCGACCCAGCAGTTGACTGCGCAGGGTGCGCTCGCCCTGGGCGGTGACCAGGGTGGCGCGCACACCATCGTCATTGAAGCTGGCTTCACGACAGAACAGCGAAGCGTCCGGGTTTTCCAGGCTATAGCTGAGCAGCCGGGTCTCGCTGTGATCGCTGCTGGGGCGACGGGCAAAATCATCGGCCAGGCGACGACCGAACGCATCGTCCAGGTTGACCACCTGGCAGCGCAGGCTCGGCCAGGCGAACAGCTTGGCCTTGGCGGCCTCGTAGGCCTCCATGCTGCCGTGATAGTCGAGGTGATCGCGGGACAGGTTGGTCATCACCGCAATGTCGAACTCCAGCGCAGCGACGCGCCCCTGCTCCAGGGCATGGGAGGACACTTCCATGGCCACGGCCTTGGCGCCGCCCTTTTTCAGGTCGTTGAGCGTCGCCTGCACGGCAATCGGGTCCGGGGTGGTCAGTCGACCACTCTGCAGCTCGCCATAGAAGCCGGTACCCAGGGTGCCGATCAGGCCGCAACGCTGGCCGAGGGCATCGAGTGCCTGGGCCAGCAACTGGGTGACACTGGTCTTGCCATTGGTGCCGGTGACGCCCACCAGGTTCAACTGGCGGCTCGGCTCGCCATAGAAACGCCCGGCAATCTGCGACAGCTGGCCGATCAAACCCTTGACCGGGATCAGCGGCGCGTCGGTGATCGGCAGTACGCTGGCACCTTGCTCTTCGTAGGCCACCGCGGCGGCGCCACGGGCCAGGGCATCGGCGATATGGTCACGGCCATCGACCTTGGCGCCGGGCACGGCGAGGAACAGGTCGCCCGGGCGGACGGCACGGCTGTCCAGGGTCAGCTCCCGGATCAACGGGTCGCGGCTGGCGTTGGCGAATAGCTTGCTCAATGGCATCGTCATCATCCACGCCCTCCCTTGGCGGGTACTGCACTGACTTGCTGTTGATCGGTGGGTGGCGGCAGGTTGTCTGGCGGCACGTTCATCAGGCGCAGGGTGCCGGACATGACTTTGCTGAATACCGGCGCCGATACCAGGCCACCGAAGTAGCCGCCTTTGCTCGGCTCGTCGATGACCACGACGATGGCGTAGCGCGGGTCGCTCATCGGGCCGAAGCCGGCGAACAGCGAACGGTAGGCGTTCTCGGTGTAGCCCTTGGAGCCGACCGTGGCTTTACGGGCGGTACCCGACTTGCCACCCACGTGATAGAACGGCACCTGCGCACGGAACACCCCGCGCGGCGCCTCGATCACCTGCTGCAGCATGGCCTGCACGGTCTCGGCGGTTTCCTTGGGGATCGCCTGCACGGCTTCCGGCGCCTTGTCGACCTTGAGGATCGACAGCGGCACCATCTTGCCGTCGTTGGCCAAGGCCGCGTAGGCATGCACCAGTTGCAGCGCGGTCACCGACACGCCGTAGCCATACGACAGGGTCGCGGTCTCGGCCTTGCGCCACTCGCGGTGGTTGGGCAGGTTGCCGACGCGCTCACCCGGGAAGCCCAGGCCGGTGTACTGGCCAAGACCCACCTGGGACATCACCCGGTAGATGGCCTCGCCGCCGATATCGAAGGCGATCTTGCTCATGCCCACGTTACTGGAGTTGATCAGGATGCCGGTGAGGTCGAGGATCGGGCCTTCGCTCTTGGACACGTCCTTGATGGTGTAACGGCCGATCTGCAGGCTGCCCGGGTACACCTCGACCTTGTCGGTGGGCTTCCAGCGGCCGCTCTGCAACGCGGCGCTCATCGAGATCGGCTTGACCGTCGAGCCCGGCTCGAACACGTCGATGATCGCCCGGTTGCGCATGGCCGCCGGGAACATGCTGCGGCGGTTGTTCGGGTTGTAGGTGGGCTGGTTGACCATGGCCAGCACTTCACCGGTCTTGACGTCCATGATCACCAGGCTGCCGGCCTTGGCTTCCTGCTCGGCGATGGCGTTGCGCAGCTCACGGGTGGCCAGGTACTGCAGGCGCAGGTCAATCGACAACGCCAAGGTCTTACCGGCCTTGGCGTTCTTGGTTACCTGGATATCCTTGATCAGCCGGCCGCGTCGATCCTTGATCACCTGCCGTTTGCCGGGCACCCCGGCGAGCCATTCGTCGTAGGCCAGCTCCACCCCTTCACGACCATGGTCGTCGAGGTCGGTGAAGCCGACCATATGGGCGGTGACGTCGCCGGCCGGGTAGAAGCGGCGGAATTCTTCGAGCCCGTAGACACCGGGCACTTTCAGGTCGAGCACATGCTGCCCCTGCTCCGGGGTCAGGCCGCGGACCAGGTAGATGAATTCCTTGCTGGCCTGCTGGGTGAGGCGCTCGGTCAATTGCTGGGGGTTCTGCCCAAGCGCTGCGGCCAGTTGCGGCCAACGGTCCTTGGCAACCTGCATTTCCTTGGGGTTGGCCCACAAGGTGGTGACCGGCGTACTGACCGCCAGGGGCTCGCCGTTGCGGTCGGTGATCAGGCCACGGTGTGCCGGGATAGGGATATGGCGCAGGCTGCGGGCATCGCCCTGGCCCTTGAGGAAGTCGCGATCGACCACCTGCAGGTCGATGATGCGCCAGCAGATGGCACCGGCCATCAACGCCAACAGGCCGATGACCACGCGGAAGCGCCAGGGATAGAGTGCACCTTCGAGCTTCATCATGGCGCCACCATCCGCACTTCGTCAGCGGCCGGCACGCGCATCTTCAGTTGCTCGCTGGCGAGGGTCTCGATACGGCTGTGGGCGGTCCAGGTGCTCTGCTCCAGAATCAGACGCCCCCACTCGGCCTGGGCCTTGTCCCGCTCGTTCAACTCGCCGTACAAGGTGTTGAGCAGCTGGCGGTTCCAGTGGGCGCTGTAAGACACGGCAATGGCCGAAACGAGCACACCCACGAACAGCAGAAGCATCAGGAAGCTTCCGCCTGGCAAAGGTTTGGCAAATAGCCGGCTCACCGAAGCTTCTCCGCCACCCGCATCACGGCGCTGCGCGACCGCGGGTTGGCCTTGAGCTCTTCGGCGGAGGCGAACTGTGCCTTGCCGATGAGCTTGATCTTCGGTTCGAAGACCTTGTGCTGCACTGGCAGGTTGCGCGGCAGGTTGTCGGCCTCGCCTTTGACCAGCTTGCGCATGAACAGCTTGACGATGCGGTCTTCCAGCGAATGGAAGCTGATCACCACCAGGCGACCACCGATCTCCAGGGACTCCAGGGCGGCCTCAAGGCCAGCCTCCAGGTCGCCCAGCTCATTGTTGACGTGGATACGCAACCCCTGGAACGCGCGGGTGGCCGGGTTCTTGCCCTTTTCCCAGGCAGGGTTGGCGACCTTGAGCACTTCGGCCAGATCACCGGTTCGGGTGAAAGGCTGCTTTTCGCGACGTTCGACCACCGCACGGGCCATGCGGCCGGCGAAACGCTCCTCACCGTATTCCTTGAATACCCGGGCGATTTCTTCCACTGGAGCGGTGGCGATGAATTCGGCGGCGCTCACGCCCTTGTCGGGGTTCATGCGCATGTCCAGCGGGCCGTCGTTGAGGAAACTGAAGCCACGCTCGGGATCGTCCAGCTGCGGCGAGGACACGCCCAGGTCGAGCAATACGCCACTGACCTTGCCGTCCAGACCACGCGCGCGCACCTCGTCGCCCAGCTCGGCAAAGCTGCGCTGCACAATGACAAAGCGGCCGTCTTCGGCCGCCAGCGCTTGCCCGGTGGCAATCGCTTGAGGATCTTTGTCGAACCCCAGCAACTGGCCTTGCGGCCCAAGCTTGCTGAGGATCAGGCGGCTGTGCCCGCCACGCCCGAAGGTGCCGTCCAGATAGCGACCGTCGGCGCGCAGGGCCAATGCCTCGACAGCTTCGTCGAGCAGGACGGTGATGTGGTTGAAGCCGCTATCTATGGTCACAGGATCAGGTCACGCAGTTCATCGGGCATGGCGCCCGGTTGTTGAATAGCTGCAAGGTCGGCTGCCGAAACCACGTTCCAGGCATCCTCATCCCACAACTGGAATTTGTTCAGTTGCCCCACCAGCATCGCCTTCTTGTCGAGCTTGGCGTATTCACGTAAACGGGGCGGTACCAGGAAACGCCCACTGCCATCGAGCTCCAGGTCAACCGCGTTGCCGATCAGCAAACGCTGCAGGCGGCGGTTTTCCTCACGCAACGACGGCAAGGCGCGCAACTTGGCTTCAATCTGTTCCCACTCATCGAGGGGATAAACACACAGGCAGGGATCCACTGCGTCGATGGTCACGATCAATTGACCATTGCAACGCGAATCGAGCTCGTCACGGTACCGGCTCGGCATGGCGAGACGGCCCTTGGCATCGAGGCTGACGGCGTTGGCTCCGCGGAACACGGCTGCGATTCCCCACAATGGTAGCTTTTTTGTGCCAGAAAACCCACTTCATCCCACTTTCTGCCACTTGCGCACACTATAGGAATCCGCCCGCCACACCGTCAAGGCGCGTTCATAAGGAAAACCCTTATAGGACGTGGATTTAGCGCAACAAAGGGAAGGGAAAGGATTACTCACGAAGAAAAATGACGGGAAAAATCAAGCGAACTCAGGCGGATAGAGTTCGAAGTTAAAGTGATTTATTAAGAGTAAGATTTTTTTGGTATTACCAGAGGCATCTGCTATCGAAACAAGCAGAGAAAGGAGGGGTGGAGAGTCGATCTGTAAGCCGGGTTTTGTCGAGGACAGTCATTCCTCTACGACGGCCATCACTGGACGCCTCTAGCAACCTACCCGGTTCCGACGCGGGCCACGCCGTATGGAACCCTATTTGGTCTTGCTCCGAGTGGGGTTTACCTAGCCACGAACTGTTGCCAGCCGTGCGGTGCGCTCTTACCGCACCTTTTCACCCTTACCGGCACCGAAGTGCTTAGGCGGTTATTTTCTGTGGCACTTTCCGTAGGCTCGCGCCTCCCAGGCGTTACCTGGCACTCTGCCCTGCGGAGCCCGGACTTTCCTCCCCCGCCTTTTGCGGAACAAAAGACGGCAGCGACTGTCCGATCGACTCTCCGCCGACAAGGTTACCGGCAGCGGCGCTCAAGAACAAGCGACACGACAAACAATATCAGTTTGCCATCAGTCGCGTTGCTGTTTTTCCAGCGCCAGTTGATAGAGCAGGTTCTTGCGCACCCCGGTGATCTCCGCCGCCAACGCCGCCGCACGCTTGAGCGGCAACTCCGCCAGCAGCAGGTCGAGCACGCGCTGCGCTTCGACACTGATAGCCTGCTCGTCATCGGGCGCGACCCAACCGGCCACCAGCACTACACACTCGCCGCGCTGCTGATTGCTGTCGCCCTGCACGAATGCGCGCAACTCGGCCAGCGGCAGGCCCTTGAGCGTTTCGAACGTCTTGGTGATCTCACGCGCGAGCAATGCCGGGCGCTCACCGCCGAACACCGCCTCCATGTCTTCCAGGCATTCCAGGATGCGATGAGGCGCCTCATAGAAGATCAGGGTGCGCGGCTCTTCCCTGACCTGCTCCAGTCGCGCGCGCCGCCCTGCCGTCTTGGCTGGCAGGAAACCTTCGAAAATGAAGCGATCGGACGGCAAGCCCGCGGCCGACAATGCCGCGATCAAGGCGCAGGCCCCTGGCACCGGCACCACCTGCACACCCGCAGCACGGGCCTGGCGCACCAGGTGATAGCCCGGATCGGAAATCAGCGGCGTACCGGCATCGGACACCAGCGCCACGTCGTCACCCGCCAGCAGCCGAGTGATGAAGCGCCCACCCTCATCACGCTCGTTATGCTCATGACAGGCCGCCAGCGGCGTATCGATACCGAAATGCTGGAGCAGACGCACCGAATGCCGAGTGTCTTCAGCAGCAATAAGGCTCACGCTCGCAAGCACCTTCAGTGCCCGCGCACTCATGTCGTCCAGGTTGCCGATGGGTGTGGCAACCACATACAGCGTTCCCATCGTGGATTTCGAAGCCCCTGCAACATCAGTCACTGCGTACACCTGCATACCGGATCAAAGCCGCCATTGTAGCCCGAGCACCGGCAACAGAGCGCAAAGAACTTCGCCTCCCTCACGCTCGCAGCCACCTATAGTGAAGGATCATCATCGGCGATGATCGCGCCACGCCCGCCGCTTGGGTACAATCGCCGGCCAACTTGATCGAGTAACAGGACCTTTACATGATCGCTTGTCTGCGGCTGTTCACAGCCCTCTGCCTCGCTGCCCTGCTGGCAGCCTGCGCCAGCTCGCCCTCATCCAGCCTGGGCGAACTGCCACGCACCCCGGATGCCAGCATCGAACAGCTGCTCGAGAAGGCAGCCACCAGCAAGTCTGCCGAGGATGCAGCCCTGCTGCGACTGAGCGCCGCCGACCTGGCCTACAAGCAGAAAGACTACCCACGCTCGGCGCGTATCCTTGAGCAGGTCCCGCTGGACTCGCTCAAGCCGGCCCAGCAGGTCTTCGCCAACACGCTGGCGGCGGAACTGGCCATGTCCCGCAATCAGCCCAAGGCAGCCCTGGCAGCACTTGCCCACCCAAGCCTGCAACGCGTCGGCGAACTGCCGGAACAGCAGCAGGCGCGCACCTACCGCGTTCACGCCGCCGCCCTCGAGGCCGACGGCCAGGCCCTGGCCGCCGCACAACAGCGGGTGCTGCTGACGCCACTGCTCAGCGGCCAGGCGGCCAGTGCCAACAATGACGCCATCTGGGCCCTGGTCGCCTCGCTGCCAGCCGAACAACTGCAAACACCGGCCAGCAACGAAACCCTTGCCGGCTGGACCAGCCTGGCCCTCGCCGTGAAGCGCGCAGGCACCCTGGAGCAGCAACAGGCCGCGATCGACACCTGGAAAGGCCAACACCCCGACCATCCGGCTGCCAAGCAACTGCCGGTCGCCCTGGTCAAGCTCAAGGAACTGGCCAGCCAGCCACTGACCAAGATCGCCCTGCTGCTGCCCCAGGAAGGGCCGCTGGCAGGCGTCGCCCGCGCCCTGCGCGACGGTTTCATGGCCGCACACTTCCAGGCCCAGCAAGGCGGCCAGCCAGCCCCTGCCGTGCAGGTGTTCGACAGCTCGCGCATCACCTCGCTCGATGACTTCTACCGCCAGGCCCAGGCCGCCGGCGTGCAACTGGTGGTCGGCCCGCTGGAAAAACCGCTGGTGAAAAAGCTCGCGGCCTACCCGCAACTGCCCATCACCACCCTGGCCCTGAACTACGCCGATGCCGGCCAATCAGCCCCGCCTCAACTGTTCCAGTTCGGCCTTGCAGCCGAGGACGAGGCCCGCGAAGTCGCCCGCCGCGCCCGTGCCGACGGCAAGGTCCGTGCGGTTGCGCTGGTACCGCGCGGCGAATGGGGTGACCGCGTACTTGCTGCCTTCCGTAAGGACTGGGAAAGCAATGGCGGCACCCTGCTGGCCGCCGAGCGCATCGCCCAGCCAGTAGCCCTGGCCCAACAGATCGCCGACCTGTTCCAGCTGCGCCAGAGCGAAGGCCGCGCCAAGAGCCTGCAAAGCACGGTCGGCAGCGACATCGCCGCCCAGCCGTCGCGCCGCCAGGACATCGATTTCATCTTCCTTGCCGCCACCCCGCAACAGGCCCAGCAGATCAAGCCGACGCTGAACTTCCAGTACGCCGGCGACGTGCCGGTGTACGCCACGTCCAACCTGTACAGCGCCAGCGGCGACATCAACCAGTACAACGACATGAACGGCATCCGCTTCTGCGAAACGCCGTGGCTGCTCGACACCACCAACAGCCTGCGTCAGCAGGTGGTACAGCAGTGGCCGCAAGCGGCCGGCAGCCTCGGCCGCCTGTACGCCATGGGCGTCGACGCCTACAGCCTGGCGCCACGCCTGAGCCAGCTCAAGGCACTGCCGGACAACCGCGTCGAAGGCCTGTCTGGCAGCCTCAGCATGAACCCAGCGCAACGCATCGAACGTCAGCTGCCTTGGGCCGAGTTCTCCGGCGGCCAGGTCAAACGCCTGCCGGACACGCCGCGCTGATGCCCGGCGCATCGCCCAGCCACGCGGGCCAGGCTGCCGAAGACCAGGCCCTCGATTACCTCCGAGGGCAAGGTCTGCAGTTGCTGACGCGCAACTGGCGATGCAAGGGCGGCGAGCTCGATCTGGTCATGCTCGATGCCGATACAGTAGTATTCGTCGAAGTCCGCTATCGGCTACACGCGGACTTCGGCGGCGCGCTCGGCAGTATCGACGGGCGCAAGCAGAAGCGACTGGCGCTGGCCGCCAACTTATTCCTGCACGATGAACCCCGCTGGGCCGCTCAACCCTGCCGCTTCGACGTTGTCGCCCTGCAGGGCCAAGGCCATGCCGGGCAACCGCTTCTTTGGCTGAAAAACGCCTTCGAGTGCTGAACCTGTACCGAATTTTTCGCTCTATGTTTCGCGGGCGGACCCTGGCGCGCGCCGCGCCGGCCACCGCCCCATTTAAGGTCACCAGATGGACATGCAATCCCGAATTCGCCGGCTGTTCCAGGCCAGCATCGACACCAAGCAACAGGCAATGGACATCCTGGCACCTCACATCGAGCAGGCCAGCCTGGTCATGGTCAACGCCCTGCTCAGCGACGGCAAGATGCTCGCCTGCGGCAACGGCGGCTCGGCCGGCGACGCCCAGCATTTCTCGTCAGAGCTGCTCAACCGCTTCGAGCGCGAGCGCCCGAGCCTGCCGGCCATTGCCCTGACCACCGACAGCTCGACACTCACCTCGATTGCCAACGACTACAGCTACAACGAGGTCTTCTCCAAGCAGATTCGCGCCCTGGGCCAGCCCGGCGACGTTTTGCTGGCGATCTCCACCAGCGGCAACTCGGCCAACGTGATCCAGGCGATCCAGGCCGCACATGACCGCGAAATGATTGTCGTAGCCTTGACCGGTCGCGATGGCGGCGGCATGGCCTCGCTGCTGCTGCCCGAGGACGTGGAGATCCGCGTACCCTCGACCGTCACCGCACGCATCCAGGAAGTCCACCTGCTGGCGATCCACTGTCTGTGCGACCTGATCGACAGCCAACTGTTCGGGAGTGAAGAATGATCCCCAAGCACCTCGGCCTGATGGCCCTCACCCTGTGCCTGAGCGTCACAGGCTGCAGCTCGGTACTGACTTCGGCGCGCAACTCGCCCATCGAGGATGACCGCGGCACCCGCACCATCGGCAGCAAGATCGACGACTCGCTGATCGAGACCAAGGTTTCGGTCAATATCGCCAAGGCCAACCCAGACCTGGACCAGGG
The DNA here is from genome assembly GCF_003231305.1 of Pseudomonas sichuanensis. Lineage (GTDB taxonomy): Bacteria > Pseudomonadota > Gammaproteobacteria > Pseudomonadales > Pseudomonadaceae > Aquipseudomonas > Aquipseudomonas sichuanensis. The sequence goes on from NZ_QKVM01000001.1 coordinate 47,962, forward strand.
CTCGCACATCGTCGTCAGCAGCTACAACGGCGTTGTCCTGCTGGCCGGCCAGACGCCGCGCGCCGACCTCAAGTCGCTGGCCGAGCAGACCGCCAGCCAGGTCCAGCGGGTCAAGAAGGTCCACAACGAACTGCAGGTGATCCAACCTTCCTCGATCCTGGCGCGCAACAACGACGCCTGGCTCACCACCAAGATCAAGACCCAGATGCTGACGGATGCCAGCGTCCCCGGCTCGCGCATCAAGGTGATCACCGAGAACGGTATCGTCTACCTGCTCGGCCTGGTCACCCAGCAAGAGGCCAACGCTGCCACCAACGTGGTGCAGAGCGTCTCGGGCGTGCAAAAGATCGTCAAACTGTTCGAATACATCGACTGATCCCCCGCGAGGGCGAAACCCGCGCCCTCGCCTTTCAACCCCGATCCAGGAAGTACCCCATGAAGAAGTACCTGCTGCCCGCCCTGCTGATTGGCACCTTCGCCACCCTGGCCGGCTGCTCTTCGCCGAGCGTGATCACCCTCAACGACGGCCGCGAACTGCAGACCCTTGACACCCCGCACTTCGATCGCGACTCCGGCTTCTACGAGTTCAAACAGCTCGACGGCAAGCAGAACCGCGTCAACAAGGACCAGGTGCAGAGCATCAAGGACCTGTAAGCGCAAACCGTCAGGCACAAAAAAGGCGATCCACAATGGATCGCCTTTTTTGTTACTTGACCACCTTGAGGCTGGGTCGACCACTGGGGCGTGGCGGCTGGCTCCCGCCTTCCGGCGGGCCATCGTCATCCGGCTCGACACTGTCATCGTGCAGGTCATCTTCATCATCGAGCGGCGGATCCAGCTCAAAGACCATGCCTTGACCGTTCTCACGGGCATAAATACCCAGGATCGCGCCGGCCGGCACATAGAGCGAGTGGGACACACCACCGAAGCGCCCCTCGAAGCTCACCGCATCGTTATCCATGTGCAAGCTACGCACAGCGCTGGGCGAGATATTCAGGACGATCTGGCCATCACTGGCAAAACCCTGAGGCACCTGGACTGCCGGGTACTCGGCATTGACCAGCATATGGGGCGTGCAATCGTTGTCGACGATCCACTCGTACAGCGCACGAACCAGATAGGGGCGACTGGAGTTCATCAACGGTTCCTCTTAAACCTTGCGCATTTCACGTTCGGCAGCAGACAGGCTCGCCTGGAAAGGCTCGCGGGCGAACTGTCGCTCCATGTAATCCAGCAACGGCTTGGCCTGCCGTGGCAATTCAATACCCATCACCGGCAAGCGCCAGAGCATGGGCAATAGACAACAGTCGACGAGGCTTTGCTCCTCGCTCATGAAACAGGGCATCTCGCCAAATAGCGGCGCTACGCCGGTCAGGCTCTCTCGCAGCTCCTTGCGTGCCTGGGTGCGTGCCGCCTCGCTGCTGCGCGGGTCGAGCACGGTATCGGCCAGGGCGCACCAGTCACGCTGGATACGGTGCATCAGCAATCGACTGTTGCCACGCGCCACCGGGTATACCGGCATCAGTGGCGGATGAGGATAACGCTCGTCGAGATACTCCATCACCACGGTCGACTCATACAGCGCCAGGTCACGATCGACCAGTGTCGGCAGGCTGCCATAAGGATTCACTTCGACCAGCTTGGGCGGCAGGCGTTTGGCGTCGACGTCGATGATCTGCACGGCGATGCCTTTCTCGGCGAGCACCAGGCGTACCCGATGAGAGTAATGATCAGCGGGGTCGGAATAGCAGGCTAACCTGTTGGTTGCGCCCATGTAGCGCCTCCTCGCACGGGATGCTTGTAAAACTGTAAATGAAAACGCGCCCGGGGCGCCCCAGCATTGCTGCCAAGGCGCCCCGGGCGCGTTCAACAACCAGAAACTACTGCGTGATCAGTGCACGTCCTTCCAGTATTCGCGCTTGAGCAAGTAGGCGAACACGAAGAAGAAAGCCAGGTACAGCAACACGTAGGTACCGATGCGCTGGCTTTCCAGTTTGACCGGGTTGGCCGAATAGGCCAGGAAGGTCACCAGGTTCTTGACCTTCTCGTCGAACTGCTCGGGCGTCAGGGTACCGGATTTCTCCTCGATGGTCAGCTGGTCGCACGCTTCATGGGTCAGCGGGCTGCCGGTCAGCGGGTCGAACTGCTTCTTGCCGTCGATCACGGTCTGCACCTGCTTGCAGCCGATCACCTGATTACCCTGCAGGCCGACCAGCACGTTGGGCATCCCCACATTGGGGAAGACCTTGTTGTTCACCCGGTAAGGCCGCGCAGGGTCCTCGTAGAAGCTGCGCAGGTAGGTGTACAGCCAGTCATTGCCACGCACCCGGGCAACCAGGGTGAGGTCGGGAGGCGCCGCGCCGAACCAGGTCTTGGCATCGTTTGGCTGCATGCCGATCTTCATGTGGTCACCGATCTTGGCACCGGTGAACACCAGGTTCTCGAGCATCAGCTCGTGCGGGATCCCCAGGTCGTCGGCCACCCGCTCATAGCGCTGGAACTTGGCGCTGTGGCAGCCCATGCAATAGTTGGCGAAGGTCCGCGCACCGTCCTGCAGGGCAACTTTGTCAGTGAGGTCGACATCGACCTTGTCCAGCTCCAGGCTGTGCTCGGCGGCAAACGAAAGGCCAGGCATCAGTGCCAGCAAACATACTGCAATCAACTTTTTCATCAGCCAGTCACCCTTTCCGGAACCGGTTTGGTCTTCTCGAGCCTTGTGTAGAACGGCATCAGCAGGAAGTAGGCGAAGTACAGCACCGTACACACCTGCGACAGCAAGGTACGCCCCGGGGTCGGTGCCAGTACGCCCAGCACACCGAGGATGACGAAGGCCACGCAGAACACCAGCAGCCAGACCTTGCTCAGCCAACCCTTGTAGCGCATGGAGCGCACCGGGCTGCGGTCAAGCCAGGGCAACACGAACAGCACAGCGATCGCGGCGCCCATGGCGATCACCCCGAACAGCTTGTCGGGCACCGCACGCAAGATCGCGTAAAACGGCGTGAAGTACCACACCGGGGCGATATGCTCAGGGGTCTTGAACGCGTTTGCCTGCTCGAAGTTCGGTTTCTCCAGGAAGTACCCACCCATTTCCGGGAAGAAGAACACCACAGCGCAGAACACGAAGAGGAACACCACCACGCCGACGATATCCTTGACGGTGTAGTACGGGTGGAATGGAATGCCGTCCAGCGGGATACCGTTCTCGTCCTTTTTCTTCTTGATGTCCACACCATCAGGGTTGTTCGAACCCACTTCGTGCAAGGCCAGAATGTGCAGCACGACCAGGCCGAGAATCACGATCGGCAAAGCCACCACATGCAAGGCGAAGAAGCGGTTCAGGGTGATACCCGAGATCAGGTAGTCGCCACGGATCCACTGGGTCAGGTCACCACCGATCACCGGAATCGCGCCGAACAGCGAAATGATCACCTGGGCGCCCCAGTACGACATCTGGCCCCATGGCAGCAGGTAGCCCATGAAGGCCTCGGCCATCAGCGCCAGGTAGATCAGCATGCCGAACAGCCAGACCAGCTCGCGCGGCTTCTGGTAGGAGCCGTAGAGCAGGCCGCGGAACATGTGCAGGTAGACCACGATGAAGAACGCCGAGGCGCCGGTGGAGTGCAGGTAGCGCAGGATCCAGCCGTACTCGACGTCACGCATGATGTACTCGACCGAGGCGAAGGCCTCTTCCGCCGAGGGGGTGAAACTCATGGTAAGCCACACGCCGGTAACGATCTGATTGACCAGCACCAGCAGCGCCAGCGAGCCGAAGAAGTACAGGAAGTTGAAGTTCTTGGGCGCGTAATACTTGCTCAGATGGTCTTCCCACATCTTCGTGGCGGGGAAGCGCGCATCGATCCACTCCATGAACTTGCTCATCATGCTTTCTCCTGATCGATGCCGATGACGACAAGGTCGTCCGACTCGTACGAGTGCGGTGGCACTGGCAGGTTCAGAGGTGCTGGCTGGGATTTGTAGACACGACCCGCCAGGTCATAGTGCGAACCGTGGCAAGGGCAGAAATAGCCACCGACCCACTTCGGCCCAAGGTCGGCCGGAGCGACTTCGGGACGGAACGTCGGCGAGCACCCCAGGTGGGTGCACAAGCCGACCAGAATGAGGATTTCAGGTTTGATCGAGCGATTCTGCGGATCGACGTAGGTGGGCTGCACCGACGCCTTGGATTCAGGATCGGACAGCTCGGCGGTGAGCTTTTTCAAGTTGCCGAGGATTTCGTCCGTTCGGCGCACGATGAAGACCGGCTGACCACGCCATTCAGCCACCATTTGCTGGCCTGGCTCGACCTTGGCGATATTGACCTTCACCGGTGCCCCTGCGGCTTTCGCCTTGGCACTGGGAAACCATGACCCCACGAACGGTACCGCAGCCCCCACTGCCCCCGCTGCCCCGACCACGGATGTCGCGGCTACGAGGAAGCGGCGCCGGCCTGCGTTGACGCCGTCATTGCTCATTCAGTCCTCTCCCATCAGCTTGCTTGGCCTGTTTGAACAGGCATCTACTTAGGTACGTCTGTGGCACTAAAAATTGGCCGCCATGGTAAGAAACAAATCCACACACTGACAAGGTGATTACCCGTTCGTGGGCTACAACCCTCGCTTTGCTTGATCTGCGTCTATACGACAAGTGCCCACCGACTGCTGACAGGTTAGTTCAAGCCATAAAAAAAGCCCGGTTCCAAAGGAACCGGGCTTCTTCGACTGCCGAAGCGAAATTAACGCTTGGAGTACTGAGGACGCTTACGCGCTTTACGCAGACCCACTTTCTTACGCTCGACTTCACGAGCGTCGCGGGTGACGTAGCCAGCACGACGCAGAGCGCCACGCAGGGTTTCGTCGTATTCCATCAGGGCACGGGTGATACCGTGGCGGATCGCACCGGCCTGACCGCTGACACCACCACCGGAAACGGTGACGTAGATGTCGAACTTCTCAACGGTCTCGGTCAGTTCCAGCGGCTGGCGAACAACCATGCGAGCGGTTTCGCGGCCGAAGAACACGTCCAGGGAACAGTTGTTGATGGAGATGTTACCGGTACCAGGACGCAGGAAAACGCGAGCGGTTGCGGTCTTGCGACGGCCAGTGCCGTAGTTTTGAGTCGCCGACATAATGAACTATCCCGTTAGATCTTCAGTTCTTGAGGCTGCTGAGCAGTGTGAGGGTGAGCAGCACCCGCGTACACTTTCAGCTTGCGGTACATGTCGCGACCCAGCGGGTTCTTCGGCAGCATGCCTTTGACCGCGGTTTCGATGACACGCTCAGGGGCCTTGGCGATCAACTTCTCGAAGTTGATTTCCTTGATACCGCCCGGGAAGCCGGAGTGGGAGTAGTACATCTTGTCGGAAGACTTGGCACCAGTCACACGAACCTGCTCGGCGTTGATGACGACGATGTAGTCGCCGGTGTCAACGTGAGGGGTGTATTCTGGCTTGTGCTTGCCACGCAGGCGGCTAGCGATTTCGGTAGCCAGACGACCCAGGGTCTGACCAGCGGCGTCGACTACGAACCACTCGCGCTTTACTGTTTCCGGTTTAGCAGTAAAAGTTTTCATTCTCTAAAGCCTCAGAGGCCGCCCAGCGAAAAATAGACGGCGAATCTTACTGGATAGTGCACGGCTTGCCAAGGGCAAACGCGCAGCCGAACGCTGACGCTTTTGGGGGCTCGGGTCGGGCACGCCAATGTTCGACAAAGGTTCTTCAGTCGTGGTGGTGCATCACTTCCGCCACGCGAAGAGCTGCAGAATTATCCAGATTGCGCGAAAAATTTCAACCTGCTTTTATGGGCTTCTTTGTCTGGAGCGTCTTTTCGATGGAATACCGCAAGCTCGGTCGTACCGACCTCAACGTCAGTGCCCTCTGCCTGGGCACCATGACCTGGGGCGAGCAGAACACCCAGGATGACGCCTTCGCCCAGATCAAGCTGGCCAAGGCCGCCGGCATCAATTTCATCGACACCGCCGAGATGTACCCGGTGCCACCGCGCCCGGAGACCTATGCCGCCACCGAACGCATCATCGGCAACTGGTTCGCAAAAAATGGCGACCGCGACGACTGGCTGCTGGCCAGCAAGGTCGCCGGCCCCGGCAACGGCATCAGCCACATCCGCGACGGCCAGCTCAAGCACAACCGCCAGCACATCGTTGCCGCACTCGATGCAAGCCTGGCGCGCCTGCAAACCGACCGCATCGACCTGTACCAACTGCACTGGCCCGAACGCAGCACCAACTTCTTCGGCAAGCTGGGCTACCAGCACCTGCCCAACGACATGTTCACGCCGCTCGAAGAAACCCTCGAAGTGCTCGACGAGCAGGTGAGCGCCGGCAAAATCCGCCATATCGGCCTGTCCAACGAAACCCCGTGGGGCACCATGAAGTTCCTGCAGCTGGCCGAGGCCCGCGGCTGGCCGCGAGCGGTGTCGATCCAGAACCCCTACAACCTGCTCAATCGCAGCTTCGAGGTGGGCCTGGCGGAAGTGGCGATCCGCGAACAGTGCGGTCTGCTGGCCTACTCGCCGCTGGCCTTCGGCATGCTCTCGGGCAAGTACGAAAACGGCGCCCGCCCGGAAAACGCCCGGCTGACCCTGTTCAGCCGCTTCGCTCGTTACTCCAATCCGCAGACCGTGGCAGCTTGCAGCCGCTATGTGCAGTTGGCCCGCGACCATGGCCTGGACCCGGCGCAGATGGCCCTGGCGTTCGTCACCCGGCAACCCTTCGTGACCAGCAATATCATCGGTGCGACCACCCTCGAGCAGTTGCAGAGCAACATTGATAGCCAGGGCCTGAACCTGAGCGATGAACTGCTGGCGGCGATCGAGGCAATCCATCAGGAGCAGCCGAATCCAGCGCCTTGATCAGCCCCCCATCGCGCACGACAACACCCGTGGGAGCGGCGGTGCGCCGATGCGACTTGCCCCGCGATGGGGAATGCGGGGTAGACACAATCGCCAAAAAATAAGACGATCCAGCCGGTGATTGACCACTCTACCCTATAAGAACAATGACAATGATGTTTACCCAACCCCCCGCGTCGCTGCGGCGCGTCAGCATCCTGGCCATTGATAAAGTGTTCGCTTCGACACTGATGCAGGCCAAGGACTTCTTCCACCTGGCCAGCCTGCGCTACAGCAAGCAACTGGGCCTCGGCCTGCAGCCGATGTTCGAGATCGCCCTGGTGAGCCCGGACGGCCTGCCCGTGGACAGTTTCAGCAATGTGCAACTGCCGGTCGACAGTGGCCTGAACGATGCCGATGTGATCATCCTCCCGGCCTTCTGGGACGATTTCGACAACCTGCTGCAACGCTACCCTCAGGTCTTGCCCTGGCTGCGCGCGCAGCACGCCCGCGGCGCAGTGCTGTGTGCCGAGGCCAGCGGCGTGTTCTGGCTGGCCGAGTCCGGGCTGCTGGACGGCAAGGAGGCGACCACCTATTGGCGGTTCTTCGCCAGCTTCGAGGAGCGCTTCCCCAAGGTACGGCTGAACCAGGACAAGCACCTGACCGACGCCGACAACCTCTACTGTGCCGGTGGCACCACCTCGGCCTGCGACCTGTATATCTACCTGATCGAGCGTTTCTGCGGCGCCAACGTGGCCCGTGCAGTGGCCCGCGACATCCTCTACGAAGTGCAGCGCAGCTACACGCCCGGGCGCATGGGCTTTGGTGGGCAGAAACTGCACCAGGACCTGATCATCCTGCAGATCCAGCACTGGCTCGAAGAGCATTTCGCCGACAAGTTCCGCTTCGAGGACGTGGCCCGCAACCACGGCATGAGCATCCGCAACTTCATGCGCCGCTTCCAGAGCGCCACCGGTGACAAGCCGCTGCACTACCTGCAGCGCCTGCGCATCGAGACGGCCAAGGGCCTGCTGTCGAGCTCGCGCAAGAGCATCAAGACCATCAGCTATGAGGTGGGGTACGACGACGCGAGCTTCTTCGCGCGGCTGTTCCGCCAGCACACCGAACTGTCGCCGAACCAGTATCGCCAGCAGTTCATGCAGGAAGCCTGAACGCAAGAGGGCCGCTTCGCGCCCCATCGCCGGCAAGCCGGCTCCCACACCGACCTACTGTGGGAGCTGGCTTGCCAGCGATGGGGCGCGAAGCGGCCCCAGGTTTTGGTCCCTTACGGCTTGTGCGCCCGCGCCAGGAACTCGTGGGACTGCATCTCCAGCAGGCGGCTCAAGGTACGCTGGAATTCGAAGCTCAGGCGCCCGCCGGTATACAGGTCCTTGAGCTCCACCTCAGCCGAGATGATCAGCTTCACGTTACGGTCGTAGAACTCGTCGACCATGTTGATGAAGCGCCGGGCGATGTCATCGGTCGCCACCCCCATCTGCTCGACGTTGCTCAGCAGCACGGCATGGAAGATCTTGCCCAGCTCGATGTAGTCGTTCTGGCTGCGCGGGCCGTCGCACAGGGCGCGGAAGTCGAACCAGGCGACGTCGTCGCAGGTACGCAGGGCGGTGATCGGGCGGTTCTCGATCATCAGCACGTCGTTCTCGACCGCCTGGGTGCACTCCGGCGTCAACGCCTTGAAGCTCGCACGCAGGCTCTGGTGGGCGGCATCGTTGAGCGGGTAGTGGAACAACTCGGCCTGCTCCAGGTGACGCAGACGATAGTCCACACCACTGTCGACGTTCACCACGTCGGTGTACTGCTTGATCATGGCGATGGCCGGCAGGAAACGCGCACGCTGCAAGCCGTCCTTGTACAGGCCGTCCGGCACGATGTTGGAGGTGGCCACCAGCGACACGCCGTTCTTGAACAGCTCTTCCATCAGGGTGCCGAGGATCATCGCATCGGTGATGTCGGAGACGAAGAATTCGTCGAAGCAGATGACCCGGGCTTCATCGCTGAAGCGCTTGGCGATGATGGTCAGCGGGTTCTTCTCGCCCTTGAGGGTTTTCATCTCCTCGTGCACACGCTTCATGAAGCGGTGGAAGTGCGTGCGCATCTTCTGCTTGAACGGCAGCGCCTCGTAGAAGGTGTCGACCAGGTAAGTCTTGCCTCGCCCTACCCCACCCCAGAAGTACAGGCCCTTGACCGGGGTCTGCTCCTTCTTGCCGAACAGCTTGCCGAACACGCCCGGCTTGTTGTTCTGCGCGTGTACCAGGTCGTCGTACAGACGCTGCAGGTGACGCACCGCAGTTTCCTGCGCCGCGTCATGGAAGAAGTCGGGGCGTTTCAGATCGGCTTGATAGCGTTCTAAGGGAGTCATAATTCGTTAGCGAGGCAACAAAAAACGGGCCGTCACTGTAGCGACCGGCCCGCTTAATGGCAATGATACATGCGGCCAATGCGCGCAGGAATCAACCTCGTGGGAGCGGGCTTGCCCCGCGATAGCGTCGGAAAACCAAGCTTCGTTGCATGCTCCAACGCAGATCGCGGGGCAAGCCCGCTCCCACGCTCCCTTACTCCTGGGCGGGTTGCAGCGCTTCACGCAGGCTCTGAACCGCCGCGTCACGGGCCTCGGCGCTGTCGAACTGCTGCCCCTCGGCCACCTGCTCGCCTTCCAGCCACAGGCTGAAGCTCAAGCCCTCGACCCGCACATCGGCCTCGCCACCTTGCTGCAGCTGCTTGCTCACCGCACCTGCGCTCTTGCCATCGGCAAAGCGGCGCGACAGCAGCAGTTGCTCGCCGTCGGCGGCCAGCAGGCGGAAGCGGAAGCTGCCGTCTTCGTCGCGGAAGCTGACGAAACGCGCGCTCTTGGCGGCCTTTTTCTTCACTTCGGCATTGGCCTGCACGCTGGTGCGGAACGAACGCAAGCCCACCGCCTCGCGCAGCTGCTCGAGGAACGGCGTGGCGCTCTTGCGCGCCTTGGCGGCACCGGCCAGCAGGATGTCTTCCAGGTCCGAGGGGCGCGAGATCAACTGGTGATAGTGATCGCGCTTCTCGGCCAGCTGGCCGTCAAGCAGCTGGAACAGGCGCTGCTTGGCCTCGCCCCAGCCCAGGCCCTGCAGCAGCTCTTCACGGAACTCGGCGCATTGCGCCGGCGTCGAGAAGGCCTGGAACAGGGTGAACAGGTGCGAATTGTCCGGGTCCTTGGCTTCGCCCGGGGCCCGCGAGTCGGTGACGATGCGCGAGATCGCGTCCTTCATGTCCTTGGCGCTGGTGAACAGCGGGATGGTGTTGTCGTAGCTCTTGGACATCTTGCGCCCGTCCAGGCCCGGCAACGTGGCCACGCTTTCCTCGATCACTGCCTCCGGCAGGGCGAAGAAGTCCTTGCCCTGGCCGAACAGGTGGTTGAAGCGCTGGCCGATGTCGCGGGCCATCTCCACGTGCTGGATCTGGTCGCGGCCGACCGGCACCTTGTGCGCGTTGAACATCAGGATGTCGGCAGCCATCAGCACCGGGTAGCTGAACAGGCCCATGGTCACGCCGGCGTCCGGGTCTTCACCGTTTTCGACGTTCTTGTCCACCGACGCCTTGTAGGCGTGGGCGCGGTTGAGCAGGCCCTTGGCGGCAACGCAGGTCAGCAGCCAGGTCAGTTCGGGGATCTCGGGGATGTCGGACTGGCGGTAGAAGGTCACCTTGTCCGGGTCCAGGCCGCCGGCCAGCCAGGTGGCGGCGATCTCCAGGCGCGAACGCTGGATGCGCAGCGGGTCGTCGCACTTGATCAGGGCGTGGTAGTCGGCCAGGAAATAGAACGAGTCGGCACCGGGCTGCTGGCTGGCGAGGATCGCCGGGCGGATGGCGCCGGCGTAGTTGCCCAGGTGCGGGGTGCCGGTGGTGGTGATACCGGTGAGGATGCGCGTAGTCATGGGTGTTCGCTTGTTCAGGCTTGCTCAGTTCGAAAGGCGCGGCAGCAGCAGATCCTTCAGATCGGTCAGCTTGCCATGGAAGAAGTGTCCGCATTCTGCCACTTTCAGCAGCTCATGGGGGCGCGACAGGGCGGCGGACCAGTCGTAGACCAGCTGCGGCTCGACCACTTCGTCGGTGTCCGGCTGCACGACCGTCAATGTGACCCGCTCAGGCATCGGGAACTGCTCGCTCAGGCGCATCACCGCCGGGGCGATCATGAACAGCTGCTGCAACGCGATGCCGTCGGCTTCCAGGCGCCCGGCCAGGCTGGCGGCGACGAAGCCACCGAAGGAGAAGCCCATCAGCACCAACGGCAACTGCGGGTGCTGCTCACGCAGCCAGGCCGCGGCGGCCTGGGCGTCGGCCACTTCACCGGCCCCCATGTCATGGCTGCCGGCGCTCTGGCCGACGCCGCGGTAGTTGAAGCGCAGGGTGACGTAGCCGGCGTCCCGGGCGGTACGTTGCAGGGTCGAGACCACCTTGTTGAGCATGGTGCCGCCCTGGACTGGGTTGGGGTGGCAGATCAGCACCGCGCCACGGGCATCGGCCACGTCCAGGTACAAGGCTTCCAACTGGCCGCACGGGCCATCGATGAACAAGGGTGTTTCGCGGATAAGCAAGGTACTACTCCGTGACCTCGGGGAGGGTCGACTCGTCTAGCAAAGGAATTCTGTTCTGATTTGCGATTGCTCGCGGTATACAGCGCAGGTCTGAGCCGTTAACGTAAAGCAAAGCCGTTTATAGAGGAAGGACTCGTGGAACACTCGCTCCTTGTTTGGTTGCTGCCGACCCTGGCCCTGGTCATCGGTGTCGTTGCAGGTTTCGCGCTGGCCCGCCTGCTGCCCAATGCGGCGCCCAGCAATACACAACGCCAACTGGATGACATCCAGCAGCGTTTCGACACCTATCAGAACGAAGTGGTCACCCACTTCAACAGCACCGCCTCGCTGGTGCAGAAGCTCACGCAAAGCTACCAGGACGTGCAGGACCACCTGGCCGACGGCGCCAACCGCCTGGCCCTCGACGAGCTGACCCGCCAGCGCCTGCTGGCTGCCCTGCATTCGGAAGCGGCGCAAGCTCCACGTGATCGCCTCACGCCACCGAAAGACACCGCCGAAGTGCCGCGCGACTATGCGCCCAAGGCACCTAACTCGCCGGGCATGCTGGATGAGAGCTACGGCCTCAAGCGTTGATCGGATGAAATGAAGAAGGCCTCGAAAGAGGCCTTTTTTGTGGGAGTCGCGCTCACCATCGCGGGGCAAGCTCGCTCCCACGCCGACAGGGCATGGCGTGGGAGCGGGCTTGCCCCGCGATCTGGCCAGCACCGGCAATACATCAGCGGTACCAGGCTGCCTCATCATCCACGATCGCGTACCGCGCCCTGGCCTGCCCCAACACTTCTCTTGGCAACCGCCCCTGCCGCACCAGCCCATACAACGCCGCCATCACCACCGCGAACCGATCCACCTCGAAGAACCGCCGAAGGTGCTGACGGCTATCGCTGCGGCCGAAGCCATCGGTGCCCAGGGTGATGTAAGGCGCATCGACATACTCGGCGATCAGCTGCGGCCAGGCGCGCACATAGTCACTGGCGGCGATCACAGGCGCATCGCCTTCGAGGCAGCGCCGCACATGGCTGTCCTCCACATCTCCCGCTATCGCGGCCCGACGATGATCCCTGGCCTCCCGGGCCAGCTCACTGAAGCTGGTGACACTGAACACCTCGCTGTCGACCTGCCATTCGGTCGCCAGCAGTTCACTGGCTTTGATCACTTCGCGCAGGATCGCCCCCGAACCCAGCAGCCGCACCTGGGCACGCGGCTCTACTGACTGCTGCCGTGCGTGCAGGTACATGCCACGCAACACATCGGCGTGTACGCTCGACGGCAGCGACGGCTGTGGATAGTTTTCGTTCATGACCGCCACGTAATGGAACTCGTCGCATTGCTCCACCAGCATGCGCCGTGCGGCATGGTCGAGGATCACCGCCAGCTCCCCGGCGAAGCACGGATCCCAGGCCCGGCAGTTGGGCACCATCGACGCCATGACCAGGCTCGAGCCATCCTGGTGTTGCAACCCCTCCCCACCGAGCGTGGTGCGCCCGGCAGTGGCGCCCAGCAACAGGCCACGGGCACGCTGGTCGGCGGCGGCCCAGATCAGGTCGCCGACACGCTGGAAACCGAACATCGAGTAATAGATGTACACCGGCAGCATCGGCTCGCCGTGCACCGCATACGAAGTGGCGGCCGCGACCCAGGACGAGATCGCCCCGGCCTCGGTGATGCCCTCTTCCAGCAACTGGCCGTCGCGCGCCTCCTTGTACGTCAGCAGCGAGCCTGCATCCTCGGGCTCGTAGCGTTGCCCCGCCGGTGAATAGATACCGATCTGGCGGAACAGGCTGGCCATGCCGAAGGTTCGCGCCTCATCGGCGACGATCGGCACCACACGCGGCCCCAGCCCTGGGGCCTTGAGCCAGTGGCCGAGCAGGCGCACGGCGGCCATGGTGGTGGACATTTCCTTGCCGTCGGCCTGCAGGGCGAAACCTGCGAACGCATCGAGCGTCGGCAGTGGCAGCGTGGCGCAGTCGCTGCGGCGCACTGGCAGGGGGCCGCCAAGGGCTTCCCGGCGCTGGCGCAGGTAGACCATCTCCGGGCTGTCCGCAGCCGGGCGATAGAAGCGCAGTTGCTCCACTGCCTCGTCCGACAGCGGCAGGTGAAAACGATCACGGAAGGCCAACAGCGCCTGTACATCCAGCTTCTTGGCCTGGTGCGCGGTCATCCGTGACTCACCGGCGCTGCTCATGCCGTAGCCTTTCTTGGTCTTGGCCAGGATCACCGTCGGCCGCCCCTTGCACGCCCTGGCGGCGGCATAGGCCGCGTGCAGCTTGCGAAAATCATGGCCACCGCGCTTGAGAGCGTTGATCTGCTCACTGCTCATATGCGCCACCAGGCGCTGCAAGGCCGGGTCCTGGTTGAAGAAATGCTCGAGGTTGTAGCTGCCATCCTTGGCGCCCAGGTTCTGGAACTGGCCATCGGGTGTCGCCGCCAGCTGGCGCAGCAACGCGTGCTCGTGGTCGCGGGCGAACAACGCGTCCCACTCCGAGCCCCACAGCACCTTGATCACATTCCAGCCGGCACCGCTGAACAGCGCTTCCAGCTCCTGGACGATCTGGCCGTTGCCACGCACCGGGCCATCCAGACGCTGCAGGTTGCAATTGACGATGAAGGTCAGGTTGTCCAGCCCTTCACGGGCGGCCAAGGTCAGGCCGGCGATGGACTCCGGCTCGTCCATCTCGCCGTCGCCGAACACGCCCCACACATGCCGCGCCGAGGTATCCAGCAGGCCGCGATGCTGCAGGTAGCGCATGAAGCGCGCCTGGTAGATTGCACTGAGCGGGCCGATGCCCATGGAGCCGGTGGGGAATTGCCAGAAGTCGGGCATCAGCCAGGGGTGTGGATAAGAGCACAGGCCATTGCCCGCGATCTCCTGGCGGTAGTTGGCCAGTTGCTGTTCGCTCAACCGCCCTTCGAGAAACGCCCGGGCATAAATGCCCGGCGCCGAGTGCGGCTGGAAGAACACCAGGTCGCCCGTGCGCCGCTCGCCGCCGCTTTCGCCGCGGAAGAAGTGCTGGAAACCGACCTCGAAGATCTCCGCCGCCGAGGCGTAGCTGGCGATATGCCCGCCCAGTTCGCCATAGGCATGATTGGCCCGCACCACCATGGCCAGGGCATTCCAACGCAGGATAGCGGTGATCCGCTCATCCAGCTCCAGGTCGCCGGGGTAGGTACCTTGCTGCTCCACTGGCAAGGTATTGCGGTAGGCAGAAAACGCCTGGGCCTCGCGCTCAAGGCCCAGCTCCAGGGCATGGGCCTGCAGGCGCTGCAGCAGGTAGCGCGCCCGCGCCGGGCCGCAATGGGCCAGGCTGGATTCCAGGGCCTGGCACCATTCGGCGGTTTCCGCCGGGTCGCTGTCCAACGCGGCATCGTGGGCCGTAAACGGCGCGTTCGGGTTCATCATCGCTACCATCGCGCAAGCCTCTTCCGTGGCAGTTCAGGCACAGGCCTTCAGGGCCTGGTCGATATCGGCCAGCAAGTCGTCGATGTCTTCGAGCCCCACCGACAAACGCACCAGCCCCTCGGAAATACCATGGTGCGCCCGCTCCTCGGGCGTGTAGCTGGAGTGGGTCATGCTCGCCGGGTGCTGGGCCAGCGACTCGGCGTCACCCAGGCTCACCGCCCGGCTGAACAGCTGCAATGCATTCATGAAGCGGCGCCCGGCCTCGATGCCACCCTTGAGCTCGAAGGCGATCATTCCACCCGGCAGGCGCATCTGCCGTTGCGCCAATGCGTACTGAGGGAACGACGGAAGGCCTGGGTAATGGATCAGCTCGACCTGAGGTTGGCGGGCAAGGTGCTCGGCCAACCGCTGCGCATTGGCGCAATGGCGGTCCAGGCGCAGGGCCAGGGTCTTCATGCCACGCATCAGCAGCGAGGCGTCGTGGGGCGACAGCACCGCGCCGGTCATGTCCTTGAGGCCTTGCAGGCGAATGCGGTCGACCAGCGCCTTGCGCCCGACCACCAGGCCGGCGGTGATGTCGCCGTGGCCGGACAGGTACTTGGTCGCCGAGTGCACCACCAGGTCGGCGCCCAGTTCCAGAGGGCGCTGCAGATAAGGGGTGCAGTAAGTATTGTCGACCACGATGCTGATGTCGTGGCCACGCACCGCCTCGGCCACGGCGGCGATATCCACCAGTTGCATGTTGGGGTTGGCCGGGGTTTCGAAGTAGATCATCCGAGTTTTCGCGGTGATCGCGGCTTTTAGCGCCTGCGGGTCGTTGAGGTCGACATGCTGGATCTTCACACCGAACTCACCGATGCCGTGGTGCAGGTAGGCGAAGGTGCAGCCATACAGGGTGCGGCCGACGATCAGCTCGTCCCCCGGGCGTAGCAAGGTCCACAAGGTGGAAGTGATGGCGCCCATGCCCGAAGCCAGTGCCAGCCCGGCCTCGCCGCCTTCGAGCGACGCCATGCGCTGCTCCAGCAGGGCCAGGGTCGGGTTGGAGATACGGCTGTAGAAGTGCCCGCCCTCCTCGCCGGCAAAGCAGGCAGCACCGTATTCGACGGTCGGAAAAGCGAAGGTGGCGGTCTGGTAGACCGGCGGCACCAGGGCGCCACCATGGGACAGCGGATCGTAGCCGTAGTGGATCGCTCGCGTGGAAAAACCGGTGTTGTTATTGGAGTCGCGCATGGCAACAGCCTCGTGTGGTTTGTTATAAGCTTATGCCACCGAGCTGCTGCAATTTTTCCAAAGTTGCCCACGCAATCGGGCCAGTATTGGAATAAAAACAATAAATGGTTAACCAGGAGGGCAAATCATGCCTTCGACCCTCGACCGCACCGACCGCGCCCTGCTCGCCGCCCTGCAGGACAACGCGCGCCTGACCGTCTCCGAACTTGCCGACCAGGTCGCCCTGACCACCTCGCCGTGCTGGCGGCGGGTCAAGTTGCTGGAGGACAACGGCTACATCACCGGCTACCAGGCTATTCTCTCGCCCAAATCGCTGGGTTTTGGGGTGACCGCCTTCGTCAGCATCATGATGGACTCGCACACCAAGGAGATGGCCCTGGCCTTCGAGCGGCGGCTGATGGAGATCCCCGAGATCGTCGCCTGCCACAACATTTCCGGGCGCTATGATTTTTTGCTGGAGATCCTGGCGCGCGACCTGGAGTCGTTCGGCGAATTCACCCGCGAGGTGCTGCAGCGGTTGCCGGGGGTGAAGGAGATCTACTCGAGCTTTTCGTACAAGGCGGTGAAGGAGCGCAGAGTCATCCCCGTTTCGGAAAAGCATATTTAGCTAACGCGTGGGAGCGGGCTTGCCCCGCGATAAGGCCAGCCCAGGCAACCGCTTCGCATGGCATGGACTTCGTCCATGATCGCGGGACAAGCCCGCTCCCACAGTACCGCGCCGAACTCAAAACCCGCTCCCACAGGCACACCGTCCACAAAAGAAAAAACCCGCCGAAGCGGGTTTTTCATGTACGACGATGGATCAGATCGCCCCACGCTGACGCAGCACATCCAGCACCAGCTTCACGCCTTCATCGACGCTGACCGACTGGGTGTCGATCACCAGGTCCGCATCCAGCGGCACGTCGTACGGGAAGCTCTCGCCCGGGATGTTGTCGCCACCGGCGGCATACAGGCCCTGCGGGTCACGCTCGCGGCAGGCCAGCGGCGAGGCCTGGACGTAGATGGTCACCAGGCGCTCCTTGCCGATCAGCGCCTTGGCCTGTTCGCGGCCTTCGGCGTCCGGGGCAACGAAGGCAGCCAGGGTCAGCAGGCCGGCTTCATTGAACTGGCGCGCCACATGGGCGGCACGGCGCCAGTTTTCGGTGCGGCCGGCGCGGTCCTGCGGCAGGCCCTTGTTCAGGTCGTGACGCAGGTTCTGGCCATCGAGCACGTAAACCGCACGGCCCATGTCGAACAGCTTGCGCTCGACCGCATAGGCCAGGGTGCTCTTGCCGGCGCCGGAGAGGCCGCTGAACAGCACGGTGGCCGGTTGCTGGCCAAAGCGCAGGGCGCGCTCTTCGGTGGCCACGTGGGCCAGCTTGCCATGCTGGCCGGCGCTGCCGTGGGGCAGTACCGGCGGCGCGATGATCATGCCGGCGCCGACGGTGCCGTTGGTCAGGCGGTCGATGACGATGAACGCACCGGTGGTGCGATTGCTGTCGTAACCATCCAGGGCAATGGCGCTGTCCAGGGCGACCTTGACGCGACCGATCTCGTTCAGCTGCAGCGCGCTGGCGGCGCCCTGCTCGAGGGTGTTCACATCGACCTTGTGGGTGATGCTGGCAATCGAGCCCGGCACGTAGCTGGTGGCGCGCTTGATGTCGTATTTCTTGCCCGGGAGCATCGGCTCCTCGGCCATCCACACCAGCATGGCGTCGAACTGGTCGGTCACCTGCGGCACGTTGTCGGCATGCACCAGCAGGTCGCCACGGGAGATGTCGATCTCGTCTTCCATGGTCAAGGTCACCGCCTGGCCGGGGCCGGCGTTCTCCAGCTCACCTTCGAAGGTGACGATGGACTTGACCCGGCTGCTCTTGCCCGACGGCAGCACGACGATCTCGTCGCCCTTGTGCACCACGCCACCGGCGATGGTGCCGGCAAAGCCACGGAAGTTCAGGTTCGGGCGGTTGACGTACTGCACCGGGAAGCGCAGGTCGGTGACATTGCGGTCGGCGGCGATCTCGACGGACTCGAGGATCTCCATCAGCACCGGGCCGGTGTACCACGGCGACTGCTCGCTGCGGTTGACCACGTTGTCGCCCTTGAGCGCCGACATCGGCACGAAGTGCAGGCTCGATGGTTTGAGGTCGATGCTCTCGGCGAACTTCAGGTAATCGGCCTTGATCGACTCGAAGACCTGCTCGTCGAAGCCCTTGAGGTCCATCTTGTTGACCGCGACGACGATGTGCTTGATACCCAGCAGCGAGGCGATGTAGCTGTGCCGGCGGGTCTGGGTCTGCACGCCGTAGCGGGCATCGACCAGGATGATCGCCAGGTCGCAGGTCGAGGCGCCGGTGGCCATGTTGCGGGTGTACTGCTCGTGGCCCGGGGTGTCGGCGATGATGAACTTGCGCTTGGCAGTGGAGAAGTAGCGGTAGGCGACATCGATGGTGATGCCCTGCTCGCGCTCGGCCTGCAGGCCGTCCACCAGCAGCGCCAGGTCGACTTCCTCGCCGGTGGTGCCGGATTTCTTCGAGTCGCGGGTGATGGCCTCGAGGTGGTCCTCGTAGATCATCTTGGAGTCGTGCAGCAGGCGCCCGATCAGGGTGCTCTTGCCGTCGTCCACGTTGCCGCAGGTGAGGAAGCGCAGCAGCTCTTTACGCTCATGCTGGGCCAGGTAGGCGAGGATGTCCTCGCTGATCAGATCAGATTGGTGCGACATGACGAAACCCTGAAATTAGAAGTAGCCTT
The DNA here is from genome assembly GCF_003231305.1 of Pseudomonas sichuanensis. Taxonomy (GTDB): domain Bacteria; phylum Pseudomonadota; class Gammaproteobacteria; order Pseudomonadales; family Pseudomonadaceae; genus Aquipseudomonas; species Aquipseudomonas sichuanensis. The sequence goes on from NZ_QKVM01000001.1 coordinate 66,753, forward strand.
GGCGTTTTTTGTCTTCCATCGAGCCTGCACCATCGTGGTCGATGACGCGGCCCTGGCGCTCGGACGTGCGGGTCAGGAGCATTTCCTGAATGATGTCCGTCAGGGTCTCGGCTTCGGACTCGACCGCACCCGTCAACGGGTAGCAGCCCAGGGTACGGAAACGCACTTTCTTCTTGACGATGCGCGCCTTCTCTTCCTCGCTGAGGTGCTCGAGGATGCGTTCGTCGTCGATCATGATCAGGGTGCCGTTCTTCTCGATCACTTCACGCTCGGCGGCGAAGTACAGCGGCACGATCGGGATGCCTTCGAGGTAGATGTACTGCCAGATGTCCAGCTCGGTCCAGTTGGACAGCGGGAACACACGGATCGACTCGCCCTTGTTGACCTTGCCGTTGTAGATGTTCCACAGCTCCGGGCGCTGGTTCTTCGGGTCCCAACGGTGCTTGCTGTCGCGGAACGAGTACACGCGCTCTTTCGCGCGGGACTTCTCTTCGTCGCGGCGCGCGCCACCGAAAGCGGCATCGAAACCATGCTTGTCCAGCGCCTGTTTCAGGCCCTGGGTCTTCATGATGTCGGTGTGCTTGGAGCTGCCATGGGTGAACGGGTTGATGCCCTGCGCCACACCCTCGGGGTTGACGTGGGTGATCAACTCCAGGCCCATCTCCTCGACCATCTTGTCGCGGAAGCTGTACATCTCCTGGAACTTCCACTGGGTGTCGACGTGCATCACCGGGAACGGCAGCTTGCCCGGGAAGAAGGCCTTGCGCGCCAGGTGCAGCATGACCGCGGAATCCTTGCCGATCGAGTAGAGCATCACCGGGTTGTCGAACTCGGCGGCCACCTCGCGGATGATATGGATGCTCTCCGCCTCCAGCTGTTTCAAGTGCGTCAGATTGTCGACCATGGCTACTCACGAAAAACGATCTTATGGACGGCCTGCGGGCCGTGTTCGAGCGAGCCACTTTATCACAGCGCCTGATTCTATTTAGGAGGCTGCCTAGATCGAAACAATCTAACGATATGACTGGGGGTTTGGGCCCAAAAGCATCGCGGGGCAAGCCCGCTCCCACGCCAGTCGTGGGAGCGGGCTTGCCCCGCGAAAAGGCCATCAGATCGGGTTCGGGCAATCGATGAACAGGTGCTCGACCGCGAACCGCCGTGCCAGGTAATCCCCCAGTGCCTGCACACCATAGCGCTCGGTGGCGTGGTGCCCGGCGGCAATGAAGCTGATGCCGTTCTCCCGGGCACTGTGGAAGGTCTGCTCGGACGCCTCGCCGCTGAGGAACAGATCCACCCCCGCCGCGATGGCGGTGTCGATATAGCCCTGACCGCCACCGGTGCACCAGCCGACCCGGCGGATCATCTGCTCGCCCTCGATCACCAGCGGCTCACGGCCCATGACCTCCTGCACCCGGCGGGCGAAATCACGCGCCGACAGAGGCTCGGCCAACGAGCCGACCAGGCCCACCACCTTGGGGTTGTTCGGGTCCAGCGGGCCTTCGACGGTGATGTCCAGCTGGCGCGCCAACTGCACGTTGTTGCCCACTTCGGGGTGCAGGTCCAGCGGCAGGTGGTAGGCCAGCAGGCTGATGTCGTGCTTGAGCAAGGTCTTCAGGCGGCGCTGCTTCATGCCGGTGATGCAGGGGTTTTCCCCCTTCCAGAAATAACCGTGGTGGACCAGCACCAGATCGGCCTCGGCCTCGACGGCGGCATCGAGCAGTGCCTGGCTGGCGGTGACCCCCGTGACGATGCGGCTGACCTGCGGGCGGCCCTCGACCTGCAGGCCATTGGGGCAGTAATCCTGGATTTTTGCACTGGCCAGGTAGCGCTCGGCTTCCTCGACCAGGGTATTGAGGGCGACGGCCATGAAAAATCTCCTCGAAATCGGCGTTGCACCAGGGCACGAGGCCCTATAATGGCCGCCATTATGGGCCGTTGCCGGCGCAGGGGAAACCGGCGGCAAGTGCTTGGGGGACTACCCCATCGCGGGGCAAGCCCGCTCCCACGCCTTCACTACCTGGCGTGGGAGCGGGCTTGCCCCGCGATGAGGCAGCCGTCGCCGATCGACTTTTTCACGTGTATGATCGCGCGCGCTCGCACCCTGGGCCGCACCGATGTGGCCCCCGCCCTACTCCCAGGATTGATTCATGCTCAAGGCTCTGCGTTATTTCGGCTGGCCCCTGCTCACCGGCGTATTGATCGCCATGCTGGTCATCCAGCGCTTCCCGCAATGGGTCGGCCTGCCCAGCCAGGACGTCAACCTGCAGCAGGCCCCGCAGACCACCCGGATCATGCAGGGCCCGGTCTCCTATGCCGATGCCGTGACCCTGGCCGCCCCGGCGGTGGTCAACCTGTACACCACCAAGGTGGTCAACAAGAGCGCCCACCCGCTGTTCGAAGACCCGCAGTTCCGGCGTTTCTTCGGCGACAACCTGCCCAAGCAGCGGCGCTGGGAATCGAGCCTGGGTTCGGCGGTGATCATGAGCCCCGAGGGCTACCTGCTGACCAATAACCACGTCACCAGTGGTGCCGACCAGATCGTCGTGGCGCTCAAGGATGGCCGCGAAACCCTGGCCCGGGTCATCGGCAGCGACCCGGAAACCGACCTCGCGGTACTGAAGATCGACCTCAAGAACCTGCCGGCGATCACCATCGGCCGTTCGGACAACATCCACATCGGCGATGTCACCCTGGCCATCGGCAACCCCTTCGGCGTCGGCCAGACCGTGACCATGGGCATCATCAGCGCCACCGGGCGCAACCAGCTGGGCCTGAACAACTACGAAGACTTCATTCAGACCGACGCGGCGATCAACCCAGGCAACTCTGGCGGCGCGCTGGTCGATGCCAACGGCAACCTGGTGGGCATCAACACGGCAATCTTCTCCAAGTCCGGCGGCTCGCAAGGCATCGGCTTCGCCATTCCGGTCAAGCTGGCACTGGAGGTGATGAAATCGATCGTCGAGCACGGCCAGGTGATCCGTGGCTGGCTGGGCATCGAAGTGCAGCCGCTGAGCCAGGAATTGGCCGAGTCGTTCGGCATGCAGGGGCGCCCGGGCATCGTCGTGGCAGGGATTTTCCGCGACGGCCCAGCGGCACGCGCGGGGCTGCAATTGGGGGATGTGATCCTCAGCATCAACGGCGAGCCAGCCGGCGATGGCCGCAAGTCGATGAACCAGGTGGCGCGGATCAAGCCTACCGAAAAGATCACCATCGAAGTGGTGCGCAATGGTCAGCAACTGAAGCTGATCGCCGAGGTGGGGCTGCGGCCACCACCGGCGCCGGTGGCCGCAAAAGAAGAGAACTAAGCGTACACGGATCGCCCTGTAGGAGCGGCCTTGTGCCGCGAAAGGGCCGCAACGCGGCCCCGGCGGCATTTGTGGTGAAGCTGAAATCCTGGGGCCGCTGCGCAGCCCCTTCGCGGCACAAGGCCGCTCCTACAACGACCGCGTCAGCCGCTGCAAAAAGGGCTGCAAAGCAGCCCTTTTTGCATCAATGCAGGATCTGGCTCAGGAACAACTTGGTCCGGTCACTGCGCGGCCGGTCGAAGAACTCGTCCGGCGCCGCCTGCTCGACGATCTCACCCTTGTCCATGAAGATCACCCGGTTCGCCACGGTGCGGGCAAAGCCCATCTCATGGGTCACGCAGAGCATGGTCATGCCGTCCTCGGCCAGGCTGACCATGGTGTCGAGCACTTCCTTCACCATCTCCGGGTCGAGCGCCGATGTCGGTTCGTCGAACAGCATGATCTTCGGCTTCATGCACAGCGCCCGGGCAATCGCCACGCGCTGCTGCTGACCACCGGACAACTGCCCCGGGTACTTGTGCGCCTGCTCTGGAATACGCACGCGCTCCAGGAAGTGCATGGCGATTTCCTCGGCCTTGCGCCGTGGCATCTTGCGTACCCACATGGGCGCCAGGGTGCAGTTCTCGAGGATACTCAGGTGCGGGAACAGGTTGAAGTGCTGGAACACCATGCCCACCTCGCGGCGGATCGCCTCGATCTGCTTGAGGTCGTTGGTCAGCTCCACACCGTCGACGACAATGCGCCCCTGCTGGTGCTCTTCCAGGCGGTTGAGGCAGCGGATGGTGGTCGACTTGCCCGAGCCGGACGGCCCGCACAACACGATGCGCTCACCCTGGCGCACGTTCAGGTTGATGTCCTTGAGCACATGGAACTGGCCGTACCACTTGTTCACGCCCTGCATCTGGATGATGCCTTCGGGGCCGGCAGGCTGCTTGATCGCTTCACTCATTTCGAAACTCCTAACGCTTGTGGCCAGTGTCCAGCTTGCGCTCCAGGTGCATGGAGTAGCGGGACATACCGAAACAGAAAATCCAGTAAACCAGGGCCGCGAACACGTAGCCCTCGGTCGCCATGCCAAGCCAGGCAGGGTCTGCCGTGGCTTGTCGAGTGCTGTTGAGCAGGTCGAACAGGCCGATGATGATCACCAGGCTGGTGTCCTTGAACAGGGCGATGAAGGTGTTGACGATGCCAGGGATCACCAGCTTGAGCGCCTGGGGCAGGATCACCAGGCCCATGGCACGCCAGTAGCCCAGGCCCATGGCCGCAGCCGCTTCGTACTGGCCCTTGGGGATCGCCTGCAGGCCACCGCGGACCACCTCGGCGATATAGGCAGACTCGAACAGGATCACGAAGATCATCGCCCGCAACAGCTTGTCGAAGCTGGTCCCCTCGGGCATGAACAACGGCAGCATCACCGAGGACATGAACAGCACCGTGATCAACGGGATGCCGCGCCAGAACTCGATGAACGTCACCGAGACCGCCTTGACCACCGGCATCCTCGAGCGCCGCCCGAGGGCAAGCAGAATGCCCAGCGGCAGCGCCGCAGCAATACCCACAGTGGCGATCACCAGGGTCAAGGTCAGCCCACCCCATTGGGACGTCGGCACCAGGGCCAGACCAAAGCTGCCACCGTGCAGCAACAGGTAGGCAAGAATGGGATACAGCACCAGGTAGCCGATGCCGTAGGGCACCTTGCGTGGGAAGCGCTTGATGAACAGCGGCGCCGCTGCGATCACGCCCAGCCAGACCGTCAGGTCGACACGCCAGCGTAGCTCGGCCGGGTAGTAGCCATACATGAACTGGCCGATGCGCTGCTGAATGAACACCCAACAGGCACCTTCCTTCGTACAGTCCGCCCGGGTGGTGCCGGACCAGTTGGCCTCCAGGAACGCCCACTGCAACAGGGGCGGCACAATCAGCCACACCAGGTAGATGGCAAACAGGGTCAGCAGGGTGTTGACCCAGCTGGAAAACAGATTGGCGCGCATCCACGCCAGCACGCCGACGGTTTTCACCGGTGGCGGCATATCAGGTTTGAAAACATGGGAACTCATGCGCCTGCCCTCACCGCTCGATCAGCGCAATGCGCTTGTTGTACCAGTTCATCAGCAACGAAATGCTGATGCTGATCGTCAGATACACACCCATGGTGATCGCCATGACCTCGACAGATTGCCCCGTCTGGTTCAACACCGTGCCCGCGAACAGCGACACCAGCTCGGGGTAGCCGATCACCGCAGCCAGCGAGGAGTTCTTCGTCAGGTTCAGGTACTGGCTGGTCAGCGGCGGGATAATGACCCGCAGTGCCTGGGGGATGATCACCTTGCGCAAAGTCGGGCCTTCGCGCAGCCCGAGTGAACGCGCCGCCTCAGTCTGGCCGTAGCTGACCGAACGAATGCCGGCACGCACGATCTCGGCGATAAACGCTGCGGTGTAGATCGACAGGGCCAGGGTCAACGCCAGGAACTCGGGGATCAGCACCCAGCCGCCGACAAAGTTGAAGCCCTTGAGCTGTGGCACCTCCCACTGCAGCGGGCTGCCGAACAGCAGCACGCTCATGGCGGGGATACCGATGAACAGTGCCAGGCCTACCCAGAACTTGTGGAACGGTTGCCCGGTTTCATCGAAGCGCTTGTTGGCAAAGCGCACCATCACCACGACCGCCACGACCGCCAGGGCCACCGCCACCGCGAACGGCCAGGCGCCCTCGGCGATGGACGCACCGGGCATGTTCACGCCACGGCTGCTGATGAAGAACAGATCATCGATATTGATGCTGCCCCGCGGCCCCGGCAGCGCGGTGAACACCGCGAAGTACCAGAACAGGATCTGCAACAGCGGCGGGATGTTGCGGAAGGTCTCCACATACACCGTCGCCAGCTTGCTGATCACCCAGTTGGAGGACAAGCGGGCCACGCCGATGGTGAAGCCAAGCACGGTGGCGAGAATGATGCCGATGACACTCGCCAGCAATGTATTGAGCAGGCCGACCAGCAATACCCGTGCGTAGGTATCGGCCTCGGTGTAGCCGATCAGATGCTGGGCGATGCCGAAACCGGCACTGCGCTCGAGAAAGTCGAAGCCCGAGGTGATGCCCCGGTGCTGCATGTTGGTCTGGGTGTTATGAATGAGGTACCAGCCCAGACCGATCACACAGGCTACCGTGAGGATCTGGAACAGCCACGCGCGCACACGTGGATCGCTAAGGGAAAACCCTTTCCGTGCGCCGATTTGATTTTGCATGAAGTGCCCCGAAAAGAAGGGTGTCGAACGACCCGCGGCGGCGGTATGCCGCCGCGGGGTGCAAGCATCAGCGCACTGGCGGTGCGTACTGGATGCCGCCGTTGTTCCACAGGGCGTTCAGGCCGCGGTCGATCTCCAGCGGTGTGCTCTTGCCAAGGTTCTTCTCGAACACTTCACCGTAGTTGCCGACCTGCTTGACGATCTGCACCACCCAGTCCTTCGGCAGCTTGAGGTCCTTGCCGTATTCGCCGTCGGCACCCAGCAGGCGGGCGACATCAGGGTTCTTGGTGGACTTGGCCTCGGCTTCGACGTTCTTCGAGGTGATCCCCGCCTCTTCGGCATTGAGCATGGCGTAGAGGGTCCACTTGACGATGCTGAACCACTCTTCATCGCCTTTGCGCACCACTGGGCCCAGAGGCTCCTTGGAGATGGTTTCCGGGAGCACCACGTAGTCGGTCGGCGCGGCCAGCTTGGAGCGCTGGGCGAACAGCTGCGACTTGTCGGAGGTCAGCACGTCGCAACGACCCGACTCCAGCGACTTGGCGCTCTCGTCGGAGGTGTCGAAGGTGATCGGGGTGTATTTCAGGCCGTTGGCGCGGAAGTAGTCGGAGACGTTCAGCTCGGTGGTGGTACCGGCCTGGATGCAGATGGTGGCGCCATCGAGCTCCTTGGCGCTGGAAACGCCGAGCTTCTTGTTCACCAGGAAACCGACACCGTCGTAGTAGGTGACGCCGGCAAATACCAGGCCCATGCCGGCATCGCGCGAGCTGGTCCAGGTGGTGTTGCGCGACAGCACGTCGACTTCGCCGGACTGCAGCGCGGTGAAGCGTTCCTTGGCGTTGAGCTGGCTGAACTTGACCTTGGTGGCGTCACCGAACACGGCGGCGGCCACTGCACGGCAGACGTCGGCGTCGATGCCGACGATCTTGCCTTGTGCATCAGGTACGGAGAACCCCGGAAGACCATCGCTCACGCCACACTGGACGAAGCCCTTCTTCTTCACCGCATCGAGGGTGGCGCCGGCCTGGGCGAAGCTGGTGGCGCCCAGCGCAGCGGCGGCGGTCAGGACTGCCAGGGTGGTTTTCAACATCTTCATCAACAACCTCCAAATCGCTCTTGTTGTACGAGCCGGAATTGCACCGCACCCTTATGAGGCACATCCGACCCCGTGTTGGCTTGTTTTTGGGTCAATTGGCGCAATGAGCTGTTCTATGACAGCCTTTATATCCACACGAGGGGTGTTACCGTGACTGGCCCACTCCTTCGCATGACAAGGTCATAGCAAAGGGCGTACCACAGTTGCAGGCTTAAGCGATTAAGCGGGCGTCAAGTAGGAAAAGTTGTAGAGTTGCGACATCTTTTTCTGGCATTAACCTCCATCGCCTTCTTTTTACGCACTCATTACGTACGCACGCACTTTTTCGGAGCAGTCATGACCAACCCGCTGATTCTCGAACCCCAGAACACCGCCGACGCCTGTGTGATCTGGTTGCACGGCCTGGGGGCCGACCGTTACGACTTCCTACCGGTGGCCGAGTTTCTCCAGGAGCGCCTGCTCAGCACCCGCTTCGTCATGCCCCAGGCCCCTACCCGCCCGGTGACCATCAACGGCGGCTATGAAATGCCCAGCTGGTACGACATCAAGGCCATGACCCCGGCACGGGCCATCGACGAAGCGCAGCTCGAGGAATCGGCCGGGCAGATCATCACGCTGATCAAGGCCGAACAGGCCAAGGGCATCAACCTGTCGCGGATCATCCTGGCGGGCTTTTCCCAGGGTGGCGCCGTGGTGCTGCACACCGCCTATATAAAGTGGCAGGAAGCGCTGGGCGGGGTGATTGCCCTGTCCACCTACGCCCCGACCTTCACCGACAGCCAGCAACTGAGCGCCTGCCAGCAGCGCACGCCCGCGCTGTGCCTGCACGGCGTGCATGACCCGGTGGTGATCCCATCGATGGGCCGCACGGCGTTCGAATACCTCAATACCTGGGGCGTGGCCGCGCAATGGCACGAATACCCGATGGAACACGAGGTGGCGGTGGCCGAGCTGAACGATATCCACGACTGGCTGAGCCGCCAGCTGCAGTGAGCCTGTAGCCGCCCGAGCATTGCACTACGCCGCGCCCGATTCTTGCATTACACTGCCCGGCGTACATTCCTTAACCAGTTGACGAGATGATCGTGCTCAAGGCACTCAAGAAAATATTCGCCAAGGGAGACGCCGCGCCGCCAGCCGCCGAGCCCGTCGCCGTGACCCCGCCCGCGCCGGCACCGCAACCGGCCGCCGAACATTCTGCGCCGCGCGCCAGCGCCAAGCCCAAACCCGCCCCGGCCGCCGCCGACAAGCCGGCCACCGAGCCGGTCCGCGCGCAGCAGCCCGCCACGCCAAAGCCACGCCGCGAGCGCAAGCCCAAACCCCAGGCCAGCCTGTGGAAACCCGAAGACTTCGTGGTCGAGCCGCAAGAGGGCAAGACGCGCTTCCACGACTTCAAGCTTTCCAACGAGCTGATGCATGCCATCCACGACCTCGGGTTCCCGTATTGCACGCCGATCCAGGCCGGCGTGCTGGGCTACACCCTGCGTGGCCAGGACGCCATTGGTCGGGCACAGACCGGCACCGGCAAGACCGCCGCGTTCCTGATCTCGATCATCTCGCAGCTGCAGCAGACCCCGCCGCCCAAGGAGCGCTACATGGGCGAACCGCGCGCGCTGATCATCGCCCCGACCCGCGAACTGGTGGTGCAGATCGCCAAGGACGCCGTGGCCCTGACCAAGTACAGCGGCCTGAACGTGATGAGCTTCGTCGGCGGCATGGACTTCGACAAGCAGCTCAAGGCCCTCGAAGCCCGCCACTGCGACATCCTGGTGGCCACGCCGGGCCGCCTGCTGGACTTCCAGCAGCGTGGCGAAGTGCATCTGGACATGGTCGAGGTGATGGTACTGGACGAAGCCGACCGCATGCTCGACATGGGCTTCATCCCCCAGGTGCGGCAGATCATCCGCCAGACCCCGCCGAAGAGCGAGCGCCAGACCCTGCTGTTCTCCGCCACCTTCACCGACGACGTGATGAACCTGGCCAAGCAGTGGACCACCAACCCGGCCATCGTCGAGATCGAGCCGGAGAACGTCGCCAGCGAAACCGTCGAGCAGCACGTGTACGCGGTGGCCGGCAGCGACAAGTACAAGCTGCTGTACAACCTGGTCACCCAGCACAAATGGGAACGGGTGATGGTGTTCGCCAACCGCAAGGACGAAGTGCGGCGCATCGAGGAAAAACTGGTGCGCGACGGCATCAACGCCGCCCAGCTTTCCGGCGACGTGCCGCAGCACAAGCGCATCCGTACCCTGGAAAACTTCCGCGAAGGGCGCATCACCGTGCTGGTGGCCACCGATGTGGCCGGCCGCGGCATCCACATCGACGGCATCAGCCATGTGATCAACTTCACCCTGCCGGAAGACCCGGACGACTACGTGCACCGCATTGGCCGTACTGGCCGCGCGGGGGCCGAGGGCGTGTCGATCAGCTTCGCCGGTGAGGACGACTCCTACCAGTTGCCGGCGATCGAGGAACTGCTGGGGCGCAAGATCAAGTGCGAGATGCCCCCGGACGAGCTGCTCAAGCCGGTGCCGCGCAAAGGGCACTGAGGCGTCACTCATATTGGGGCTGCTTTGCAGCCCCAATTGCTTTGCTTGACCCCGCTGTCCGTACCCGCGATATTGCTCAACAGAACAAAAAGTCCATAATGGACTAAATTGTTTATCAGGAGCCGTCCATGCCCACGCCCCTCGTCATCGATCAACAACACGCTCGCCACCTGCTCGGCCAGCTGGACGTGCCGCAGATCCTGCGCAAGCTGTTCCGCGACTTGGCCGCAGGCGAAGCGGTGCAGCCCCCTCAGCAACTGGTGGAATTCCCCGCCGGGCGCGGCGACTTCATCAACTATGGCGGGGTGCTGGCCGAGGAGCGCGTCTACGGGATCAAGACTTCACCCTACATCGTCCGCGAGCAGGGCCCGCTGGTGACGGCCTGGACGCTGCTGATGTCGATGGACAGCGGCCTGCCGCTGCTGTTGTGCGACGCCGGCGAGCTGACCACCGCGCGCACCGCCGCCACCACCGCCGTGGCCGTCGACGCCCTGGCCTCACCCCAGGCCCGGCGCCTGGCCGTGATCGGCAGCGGCGCCATCGCCCGTGCCCACTTGCACTACGTGCGTGGCCTGCGCCAATGGCAGGACATCCGCCTGTTCTCGCCAAGCCTCGCCCGGCAGAGCGCCGCGCAACGCCAGCAATTGACCGACCTCGACAATCGCGTGCAACTGGCCGACAGCCTGGAGCAGGCGCTGGTCGATGCCGACGTGATCATGCTGTGCACCTCATCGGCAGGCCCGGTGATCGACCCCGGCCAGTTGAGCAAGCCGGCACTGATCACCTCGATCAGCACCAATGCCGTGCGTGCCCATGAGGTCCCCCCGGCCAGCCTGCAAGACATGGATGTGTACTGCGATTACCGGGTAACCACCCCAGGCAGTGCCGGCGAAATGCTGATCGCCGCCGAGCAGACCGGCTGGCGGCCCGAGGCGATCATCGGCGACTTGGCGCAACTGCTCAGCGGCGTAGCGCCCGTGCCGAGCTACCAGCGCCACGCCTTCTTCCGCTCCATTGGCCTTGGCCTGGAAGACATCGCCCTGGCCAATGCCCTGTATCGCTTGCAACAGGCCGGCTAAGGCCCGCCCGGATGACGCGCCGCCATGATTGCGGCACACTCCCAGCGCCCTTGGCACAAGGGCGCTGATACCGCATGGAGCCTGCCACGATGCCTTCACCTTGCCCCGATCCGGCCCTGGACAACTACCGGGCCATCGCCGACGCGATCGCCACCCTCTTCTTCCCCCATGCCGAGGTGGTGCTGCACGACCTGCGCAGCCAGAAGATCGACTACATCGCCAACAACCTGTCCAAACGCGAGATCGGCGACGATGCCGCCCTGGAAGACCTGCTTGAACCCGGCACCGACGAAACCAACATCGGCCCCTACGAGAAACTCAACTGGGACGGGCAGAAGATCCGTTCGCTGAGCACCGTGCTGCGCGACAGCGCAGGCAAGCCGCTGGCGGTGCTGTGCATCAACCTGAACATCTCGCTGTTCGAAAACGCCCGGGCGGCGCTGGACCTGTTCCTCTCGCCGAGCCGGCTGATCCCCCAGCCCGATGCGCTGTTCCGCGACGACTGGCAGGAACGCATCAACACCTTCCTCAATGGCTGGCTGCGCGAGCATCAGCTGAGCCTGAGCGTGCTCAACCGCGACCACAAGCGCGAGCTGGTGCTGGCCCTGCATGCCGAGGGCGCGTTCAAAGGCAAGAGTGCGGCCAACTACGTGGCCAATGTGCTGGGGATGGGGCGGGCGACGGTGTACAAGCACCTGAAGGAGCTCAAGGCCTGAAACGGCTCAGGCCTTGAACCCAGGGCGGCTCAGTCGCCGTAGATGTCCGACTTGAAGTACTTGCCCTGGATCTTCTGGTACTCGCCACTGGCCCGCAGTGCGTCGATGGCGCCGTTGAGCTGGCTGACCAACTCGCCGTTGCCCTTGCGCACGGCAATGCCGGCACCTTCGCCGACGTATTTCGGGTCCTTCAGCTCCGGGCCGACAAAGGCGTAGTCGGCGCCGCGCGGCATCGACAGGAAATCATCCAGCGGGATGGTGTCGGCGAAGATCGCATCCACACGCCCCGATGCCAGGTCCATGTAGATCTCTTCGTTGTTGCTGTAGCGCTTGACCTTGACGCCCTTGGGCTCGAGCACTTCGGTGGCGTAGCGGTCGGTAGTGGTGGCGCGCTGCACACCAATGGTCTTGCCGACCAGGCTCTGGTACTGGTCATCGACCGTCGCGCCCTTCTTCATCACCAGCCGCGACGAGGTGAAGTAGTACTTGTGGGTGAAGTCCACGGACTTCTTGCGCTCATCGGTGATGGTCATCGACGACAGGGCGGCGTCGATCTTCTTCACCTTCAGCGACGGGATCAGCCCGTCGAACTCGACCTCGGTCCACACGCACTTGACCTTGAGCTGCGCGCACAAGGCATTGCCGATGTCATAGTCGAAACCGACGATTTCGCCCTTGTCGTTCTTCGAGGCAAACGGCGGGTAAGCCGCTTCGATGCCGATTCGCAGCTCGGAATTGGCGGCGAACAGATTGCTACTGGCCAACAGGCCCAGGGCCAGACCACTGATCAGGGTGATTTTCTTCATCGGAATCTCGCTCGCTCATTATTGGAGGTTGTGGTGCAAGACAGAGGTAAAGACAAAGGCCGCAAGGCCGTATGGAATCATTTTGTACTTATGATTCCATACTGGACTTTTGTGTCTTGAAACTCAACCACCTCCGAGACGAAATACACGCCCCGAAAGAGCTCGCTCACCAGCGCCGGGCAGCGTCCTCATCGCTCTGCTTGCCCTCGACCCAGCGCGGGCCGTCGCCGGTCTGTTCTTTCTTCCAGAACGGCGCACGGGTCTTGAGGTAATCCATGATGAAGTTGCAGGCGTCGAATGCCGCCTGGCGGTGTGCGCTGGCCACCCCGACGAACACGATCGGTTCGCCCGGCTCCAGGGCACCGATGCGGTGCAACACCTCGACCTTGAGCAGCGGCCAGCGCTGCTCGGCCTCGACCACGATCTTGGCCAGGGCCTTCTCGGTCATGCCCGGGTAGTGCTCGAGGAACATCCCCGCCACGTCCTGGCCATCGTTGAAATCGCGCACGTAGCCGACAAAGCCGACCACCGCACCCACGCCGACGTTGGCGGCGTGCATGGCGTTGACCTCGAACCCCGGGTCGAACGCCGCCTCCTGCACACGTACGGCCATGGTCAGCCTCCGGTCACCGGCGGGAAGAACGCGACCTCGTCGCCCTCCTCCAGCGGCTCATCGAGCCTGCACAGTTCCTCGTTGCGCGCACACATCAGGTTCTGCTCGGCCAGCACGGCGTACTGCCCGCCCTTGGCCACCAGGGCCTGGCGCACATCGTCCAGCACCTTGAAGGTGCCCTCCACCCGCTCGACATCCACGCCCAGCACTTCGCGATAGCGGGCGAAATACATGACCTTGACCTTCATCACCCCTCCACCTTGTAGTGGCCGCTCTTGCCGCCGGTCTTCTCCAGCAGGCGCACCTGCTCGATGACCATGCCTTTGTCCACCGCCTTGCACATGTCGTAGATAGTCAACGCAGCGACACTGGCCGCGGTCAGCGCTTCCATCTCGACCCCGGTCTGCCCGGCCAGCTTGCAGCGCGCGACGATATGCACCACGTCCTCGCCCTCGGCGGCCAGCTCGACCTTGACGCTGGTGAGCATCAACGGGTGGCACAGCGGGATCAGGTCGCTGGTCTTCTTCGCCGCCTGGATGCCAGCGATACGCGCCACGGCGAACACGTCACCCTTGGGGTGTTCGCCATCGACGATCATGCGCAAGGTCGCCGGCAACATGCGCACCCGCGCCTCGGCCAGCGCCTCGCGTGCGGTCACGGCTTTTTCAGTGACGTCGACCATGTTGGCGCGCCCCTGGGAATCAAGATGAGTCAGCACAGCTCTGCTCCTGTGAAGGGAAAGCAGAGTGTAAACCCGTGGGTCAGGTTTGAGCAGAGGGCAACGCGGGGCAAGTCGTATCGGCGGTACGCCGATGCGACCTGCCCCGCGAAGTGTTACAGATGCGACTCGGCGTACTCGGCCAGTACCGAGCGCGGCACGCCCTGCAGGGTGATGTGCACGCCGTGGGGGAAGTCCTTGAAGCGTTCGGTCAGGTAGGTCAGCCCGGAACTGGTGGCCGACAGGTAGGGGGTGTCGATCTGCGCCAGGTTGCCCAGGCAGACCACCTTGGATCCTGCACCGGCACGGGTGATGATGGTTTTCATCTGGTGCGGGGTGAGGTTCTGGCACTCGTCGATCAGGATCAGGCTCTGCTGGAAGCTGCGCCCGCGGATGTAGTTCATCGACTTGAACTGCAGCGGGACCCTTTCGAGGATGTACTCGACGCTGCCGTGGGTGCTCTCGTCATCCATGTGCAAGGCTTCGAGGTTGTCGGTGATGGCGCCCAGCCAAGGCTCCATCTTCTCCGCCTCGGTGCCCGGCAGGAAGCCGATCTCCTGGTCCAGCCCCTGCACGCTGCGGGTGGCGATGATGCGCCGGTAACGCTTGCTGACCATGGTCTGCTCGATGGCCGCGGCCAGTGCCAGGATGGTCTTGCCGGAACCGGCGGCGCCGGTCAGGTTGACCAGGTGGATATCCGGGTCGAGCAAGGCGAACAGCGCCAGGCTCTGGTGGATGTCGCGCGGCTTCAGGCCCCAGGCCTCCTGGTGCAGCAGCGGCTCCTGGTGCAGGTCGAGCAGCAGCAGTTCGCTGTCGCGGATGCCCTTGACCCAACCGACGAAGCCTTGCTCATCGATGATGAACTCGTTGATGTGCACAGCCGGCAGGTTGTCGATCATCTGTACCCGGTGCCAGGTGCGGCCGCGCTCCTGGCGGGTGTCGACCTTGCTGACCCGGTCCCAGAAGGAACCGGTGACCGAGTGGTAGCCCTTGGACAGCAAGGACACGTCGTCGACCAGTTGGTCGGTGCTGTAGTCCTCGGCGGCAATCCCGCAGGCGCGCGCCTTCAGGCGCATGTTGATGTCTTTGGTGACCAGCACCACGTCCAGGTCCGGGCGCTTGGCGCGCAGGTCCAGCAACTGGTTGATGATGATGTTGTCGGCAAGGTTTTCGGGGAGCAGGCGGTTCGGCTCGTTGCGCGTGCTCATGAGGATGGACAGGAAGCCCTTGGGCCCGCTCTTGCCGCGCTGGATCGGGACACCCTTCTCGACATCGCTGGGCGAGGCGTCGCCCAGGGTCTGGTCGATCAGGCGGATGGCCTGGCGACATTCGGCGGCGATGGTGTGTTTACCGGTCTTGAGCTTGTCGAGTTCCTCCAGCACCGTCATCGGCAAGGCGACGTGGTGCTCCTCGAAGTTGAGCAGGGCGTTAGGGTCGTGAATCAGGACGTTGGTATCGAGCACATACAGGATTGGCTGGTTGGAGGAAGGGTTGCGTCCTTGGTCATCCATACTCGGTCACCTTATGTGAAAGCCACACGGCGCATACGGCTGCGCCGCAAAGTGACTGCCGTTTCCCCCGTATCCGCGTTGTTACGGGCGGGGATTTCACCTGGCAAGGCTGGCGTGGATGACGCCACCTGTGCTGCAGGTTTCGGCTGTCTGGTTCCTTGATACCGCAAAAACCATGACGGTAAAAAGTCTTTTTACGCACAGATGAAGTTTATTTTTCCGATTGACGAACAGGGCTTGGCGTGAGGGTTGGGTGGGACTACGCTCAGAGATCAAATGCGGTGTTTCAGCTGGATTTTTTGGTGATCCGTTCGGATATTGCAGCGCCTATCAGATCGAGCGCCGCCCGCGCGGCGCATCGCGGGACAAGCCCGCTCCCACATTTGTTTCGGGCCAGTCTGTCCTGTGCCATTACCTGGTCCGCCTTGTTGGTACGACGCGGTATCAAGGTTGGCACTGCTGGCGTCTCGCCTGACTTGAGGCATGCACCAAGGCGGGCAGCGGTACCCTCACAGACATCATTGGCCCGAAACAAATGTGGGAGCGGGCTTGTCCCGCGATGCGCCGCGCGGGCGGCGCTCGATCTCAAGAGCGCTGCAAATCCATCGCCCTACACCTAGCCGCCATTACACGATCAACCGCCAAACCTATTCCCCCACCACCCCATACTCCCGACACCCCTCCCAGCCAATCCCGCTCTGCGCCGTGTGCTGCAACAGCCACTCCAGCGCCGGCTGCGCCTTGGGCAGGTAATCGCGGAACTGGATCACCCCCTTGCGCCACAACAGCATCAGGGTCATCACCCGCTGCGCCGAGGCCTCTGCGGTCAACGGCCCGTCATCCTGGGCATCGATATCCCACAACGACACCCGCAACCGCTGGCTGGCCATGAACGCCTCGCCATCCCCGCGCCGCTGCCCGTAGGGCGGGCGGAACAACGGCACATATTGCGCTGGCAGGTCCGCCTGAACCCGCGCCTGGCTGCGCCGCAGCGAGTCCTGCCAGCCCTGCCACTGGGCATGGGAACGGTACTCCCAGCCCTGGATGCCCACGCACTGGCCCGCATACAGCCCGGCCAGCGCCCCGCTGTCACGACGCTGCTGCAGCCGATTGCCAAGCACGAAGAAGATGCCGTCGAGCTTCTGCCGGCGCAGATAGTCGGCCAGGCCATCGGTGTTGCCGCCCGCAGGGCCCGGGCCGCCGACGAAGCTCAGGAGGAACATGCGGTCGTTGAGCTCATCGCCGTTTCGCTCGCGCGCGGACAGCTTTTCCACCTCGCTGGAGGTCTGCGGGAACACTGCTGCCTTGCGCAGCAGCTCGTCCAGGTAGCGGGTGTGGAACTGGTGGCCGGGCTCGATCCAAGCGGCATAGAACTTGCCGACTTCTGCGGCGAATGTGGCCGACTTCATGCGCAAATCAGCCATTGACTCCAGCGGATAGCAAAACGATGCATCCTGCTCGCAACTCTGCTGCGCCTGCTGATAGTTGGTCCATAGCCGCTGCCACATGCGCGCCCGCAGCGCACGGATCACCGGCAGGTTGACCTGGCGCAGGCCCAGGCGCGCCGCCAGCGCCTGTTCATCAAGCATTTCGCTCTCGTGCAGCACCCGGGCAAACGAAAGGATCTCGGCGCGCGAGGCCACGTCGAACAACGCCGGGCTGTCGAGTTTCTCGGGCCACAGGCTGCGCTCGAAGCTGACGAAATCTGCAGGGGCAGCCTGTACGCCCAGGCTCAGCAGCCCGGCCAGCAGGGCAAAAGCGATACGCACGATGAACGGTCTCCTTGAAGGCATGCCGCGCACTATAGCGCGACGCCCGGCGAAACTCCGTGGCCATGTGCCCAGGCTATCGTCACCATAGTTTGGCGTTGCCCCGCCAGCCCCGTAGAATCGGTCGATTGATTCCAGGAGCCGACCCGATGCTGACGGTGATTTCCCCCGCCAAGACCCTCGACTACGACACCCCGCCGGTAACCCAGCGCCACACCTTGCCCCAGTACCTGGACGACTCCCAGGAACTGATCGTGCAACTGCGCGAACTGTCGCCGGCACAGATCAGCGAACTGATGCACCTCTCCGACAAGCTCGCCGGCCTCAATGCCGCGCGCTTCGGCAGCTGGACCCCGGCCTTCAGCCCTGCCAACGCCAAGCAGGCGCTGCTGGCCTTCAAGGGTGACGTAT
This sequence comes from Pseudomonas sichuanensis, assembly GCF_003231305.1. Classification (GTDB taxonomy): domain Bacteria; phylum Pseudomonadota; class Gammaproteobacteria; order Pseudomonadales; family Pseudomonadaceae; genus Aquipseudomonas; species Aquipseudomonas sichuanensis. The sequence goes on from NZ_QKVM01000001.1 coordinate 84,575, forward strand.
ACACCGGCCTGGACGCCGAAAGCCTGACCGAAGACGACTTCAGCTATGCCCAGGACCACCTGCGCATGCTCTCCGGCCTGTACGGCCTGCTGCGCCCGCTGGACCTGATGCAGCCCTACCGCCTGGAAATGGGCACCAAGCTGGCCAATGCCCGCGGCAAGGACCTGTATGCCTTCTGGGGCACGCGCATCAGCGAGTGGCTGAACCAGGCCCTGGCCGAGCAGGGCGACGACGTGCTGCTCAACCTGGCCAGCAACGAGTACTTCAGCGCGGTGAAGAAGAGCGCCCTGAAGGCGCGGGTGATCAACGTCGACTTCAAGGACCTGAAGAACGGCCAGTACAAGATCATCAGCTTCTACGCCAAGAAGGCCCGCGGGATGATGAGCCGCTTCGTGATCGAGCAGCGCATCAACGACCCCGAGCAGCTCAAGCGCTTCGATGTGCAGGGCTACTACTTCAGCGCCGAGCAGTCCAAGCCCGATCACCTGGTGTTCCTGCGCGATCACGCCGAAGGCTGATGCCTTCGCCCTGGTGTTTGCCGAGCGTTCTTCAGCGCCTATCAGATCGAGCGCCGCCCGCGCGGCGCTTCGCGGGTAAACCCGCTCCCACAGTTTGTTTCGGGCCAATTATGCCTGTGGAGGTACCGGCGCCTGCCTCGGTGCATGCCTTGAGTCATGCGGGGCGGCGGCAACGCCCACATTGAAACCGCGTCGTACCAACAAGGCGGACCAGGTGATAGCACAGCAAAGACTGGCCCGAAACAAACTGTGGGAGCGGGTTTACCCGCGAAGCGCCGCGCGGGCGGCGCTCGATCTCATAAGCGCCGCAAAATCGTCGGCGAGCCCCCGCCCCTCCCCCCTCAAACACGCCAATCATCAGGCGCCAAAAAACCACCACCCATACCTTTATCGCAAAACGCCATAAGACCGTTCGTACTTTTTTGACGGATTTTGAAAAATATTTTCGCATGCTGGCATATAACCATCCCGCTTCGTTTTCGCCCTTTATAAACGGGGGTGAAACTAGCGCGTGCCATCAAAGTGAAAGTATTTGCCACTGAAAAAATATTTAGAAATCTTTCATCCGCGCTGAACCCAGCCAGGAACTTCTACCGCGCCGCATGGCTCATAGCACCCGTAACAAGTTTCAAGCGCCGCAGCGTGAGAGATGACTTACAGATGACAAAGTGCCGCTATCGCGCACAATCAAACAAACTTCAAAGGCGGTACAGGAAGTGCCAAAAGCCATTATCCATGCAGGAGACAAGCGCCCCTAACATACGTCCTAGTGGTTGATTTCAAAGGATTTATCCACTTGAAAAAACAAGCACAGCAGTACGCATACGGCGAACTGCAATAAAGACGGCTGCATTTCAGGGCACGCCTTATTAATACTGGCCTTAGCTTGCCAACGTTGAGTGCATAACTTTCTGCGCTCCGGATTTATTCATGCCTGCGCACGGTGAAGTGTCAATTCGCCAGGGAGCCGTGCGCCCGAAAACTGCTGGTCAATCAACCCGGCTGGCTCTTTCGAAGAAGGGCTGGCGTGATAAACACACGAGGTGAATGCGATGCGTATCAGCATCTTTGGTTTGGGTTATGTGGGTGCAGTCTGTGCCGGTTGCCTGTCGGCACGCGGCCATGAAGTGATTGGTGTGGACGTGTCCAGCACCAAGATCGACCTGATCAACCGGGGCAAGTCGCCCATCGTCGAGCCGGGCCTGGAAGCACTGCTGCAACAGGGCGTGGCCAATGGCCGCCTGCGTGGCACCACCGATTTCGCCGAAGCCATCCGTGCCAGCGACGTGTCGATGATCTGCGTCGGAACCCCGAGCAAGAAAAACGGCGACCTGGGCCTGGAATACATCGAGTCGGTATGCCGCGAAATCGGCTACGTACTGCGCGACACCAGCCGCCGCCACACCATCGTGGTGCGCAGCACCGTGCTGCCGGGCACCGTCAAGAACGTGGTGATCCCGATCCTCGAAGACTGCTCGGGCAAGAAGGCCGGCGTCGACTTCGGCGTCGCGGTCAACCCCGAATTCCTGCGTGAAAGCACCGCGATCAAGGACTATGACCAGCCACCGATGACCGTCATCGGCGAACTGGACAGCGCCAGCGGCGACGTGCTGCAAGCACTGTACGAAGAGCTCGATGCCCCGGTCATCCGCAAGCCGATCGAAGTGGCCGAGATGATCAAGTACACCTGCAACGTGTGGCACGCCACCAAGGTCACCTTCGCCAACGAGATCGGCAACATCGCCAAGGCCGTGGGCGTCGACGGCCGCGACGTGATGGACGTGGTCTGCCAGGACAAGGTGCTCAACCTGTCCCAGTACTACATGCGCCCGGGCTTCGCCTTTGGCGGCTCGTGCCTGCCCAAGGACGTGCGTGCCCTCACCTACCGCGCCGCCAGCCTGGACGTGAAGGCACCGCTGCTCGACTCGCTGATGCGCAGCAACGAATCCCAGGTGCAGAACGCCTTCGACATCATCGAAAGCCACGACAAGCGCAAGGTCGCCCTGCTCGGCCTGAGCTTCAAGGCCGGTACCGACGACCTGCGCGAAAGCCCGCTGGTGGAACTGGCCGAGCGCCTGATCGGCAAGGGCTACCAGCTCGACATCTACGACCAGAACGTCGAGTACGCCCGGGTGCATGGCGCCAACAAGGAGTACATCGAGTCGAAGATCCCCCACGTTTCCTCGCTGCTCAACGCCAACTTCGAGCAGGTGGTCAACGACGCCGAGATCATCGTCCTGGGCAACCGTGACGAACAGTTCCGCGCCCTCGCCCAGCAAGCGCCGGAAGGCAAGCAAGTGATCGACCTGGTCGGTTTCATGAGCAAGCCAACCTGCACCACCAGCCGTACCGAAGGTATCTGCTGGTAACCCCGGCCGGGCGGCGCGTCCCTCCCCAGCGCGCCGCCCGTCCACCCCCGAATTCTCGACGGATGCCGAACATGCAAAGGTTCCAGACAGTGCTGTTGCAGTGCGCCGGCTGGCTGCTCTACATGAGCCTGCTCATGCTGATCGCCCTGGCCCTGCCCAGCGATATCTTCGATTCGCAGTCGAAGCACTTCATCTTCCTGGTCGGTGCTGTCGGCATCTGGCGCTACTCCATGGGCGCCACCCATTTCATCCGCGGCATGATCTTCCTGTACCTCGTCTACCCCTATCTGCGCCGCAAGGTGCAGAAGCTTGGCACGGCGGCCGACCCGTCACACGTGTACCTGATGGTCACCAGCTTTCGCATCGATGCCCTGACCACCGCCCAGGTGTACAGCTCGGTGATCCGCGAGGCGATCAACTGTGGCTTCCCCACCACCGTGGTCTGCTCGCTGGTGGAAAAGTCCGACGAGCTGCTGGTGAAGAGCCTGTGGGCCAAGTACAACCCGCCCGCCCACGTCGCCCTGGACATCGTGCGCATCGCCGGCACCGGCAAGCGCGACGGCCTGGCCTACGGTTTTCGCGCCATCTCGCGGATGCTGCCCGACGACCACGCCGTGGTGGCGGTGATCGACGGTGACACCGTGCTCGGCGAAGGCGTGGTCCGCAAGACCGTGCCCTGGTTCAAGCTCTACCCCAACGTCGGCGGCCTGACCACCAACGAATTCTGCGAAGTGCGCGGCGGCTACATCATGAGCGAATGGCACAAGCTGCGCTTCGCCCAGCGCCACATCAACATGTGCTCGATGGCCCTCTCCAAGCGCGTGCTGACCATGACCGGGCGCATGTCGATGTTCCGCGCAAGCGTGGTGACCGACCCCGAGTTCATCGCCGATGTGGAAAGCGATTCGCTGATGCACTGGCGCCTGGGCCGCTTCAAGTTCCTCACCGGCGACGACAAGTCGAGCTGGTTCAGCCTGATGCGCCTGGGCTACGACACCTTCTACGTGCCGGACGCGGCGATCAACACGGTCGAGCACCCGCCGGAGAAGAGCTTCGTCAAGGCCAGCCGCAAGCTGATGTACCGCTGGTACGGCAACAACCTGCGGCAGAACTCCCGCGCCCTCGGCCTGGGCCTCAAGCGCCTGGGGCTGTTCACCAGCATCGTCCTGTTCGACCAGCGCGTGTCGATGTGGACCAGCCTGCTGGGCCTGACCGTGGCCGTGATCGCCAGCTTCAAGTTCGGCCTGCAGTTCCTGCTGGTGTACCTGCTGTGGATCGGCATCACCCGCCTGATCCTCACCATCATGCTGCTGTGCTCGGGCCACAGCGTCGGCCCCGCCTACCCGCTGATTCTCTATTACAACCAGATCGTCGGCGCGGTGATGAAGATCTACGTGTTCTTCCGCCTCGACAGGCAGTCCTGGACCCGCCAGCCCACTGCCCTCAAGCGCGACCTCGCCAGCTTTCAACAATGGTTCAACACCTGGTCCTCGCGGACCATGACCTTCTCGGCCGCGAGCATCTTCGTCGCCGTGCTGTTCATGGTCGTGTGAGCCCAACCCGGATCGGATAACAGGAACGAAATCGCCATGAATACCGCCGTGAACGTCAATGTCGTGCATGAATCCGAAGCGCAGCGCCAGCACGCCCGGGTACGCATCCCCGCCAAGCTGCGCTACCTGGACGGCAACCGCGAGCCGCACGATGTGAAGGTGGACGATCTTTCCGCCGGGGGCTTGTCCTTCCACGCGAAGAAACCGCTCGCCGAAGGCGAAGTGCTGCGCGGGCGTCTGCAGTTCGTGGTCGACAACCTGGGGCTGTCGATGGACGTCGAGCTGCTGGTGCGCACCAGCAGCCGCGACACTGGCCGCACCGGCACCGAGTTCCAGAACCTGGAGCCGCGCGACATCGCCACCCTGCGCCACATCATCACCAGCCACCTGTCCGGTGAGCTGATCAGCGTCGGCGACGTGCTCAGCACCCTGCAACGCGACAACTTCACCAAGGCGCGCAAGCAGAACAACGCAGGCTCCGGCCTCTCGGCCTTCGGCCGCCTGCGGGCGGTCACCGTCACCGCCGGCGTGTTCGTGGTCGGCCTGGTGGCCTTCGGTTTCGTCGCCAAGTCGCTGTACGGCCTGTACTTCGTCAGCCATGCCGAAGCCGGCGTGGTCGCGGTCCCCACCACCACCGTCACCATGCCCCGTGACGGCAGCGTGCAGAGCCTGGTCGAGAACGGCACCCCGGTGGCCAAGGGCGCACCGCTGGCGACCTTCAACACCAGCATGCTCGACCTGCTCAAGGGCCACCTGGACGACGCGCAGCTGGAGCCGGCCAAGGTCGAGGAACTGTTCGGCAAGCAGCTTTCCGGCACCCTCACCAGCCCGTGCGACTGCGTGGTGTCGCGCCAGCTGGTGGATGACGGCCAGTACGCCAGCAAGGGCCAGCCGGTGTTCGCGCTGATCCCGCGCACCAGCAACCCGATGGTCGAAGCGCGCTTCAGCTACCGCCAGTTCGACGAAGTGAAGCCGGGCACCCGGGTCAACTTCCAGATCGCCGGCGAAGACGAGGTGCGCAGCGGCCGCATCGTCGGCAGCACCAGCCTGGACACCGACAACCTGGCCTCGGATATCCGCGTGCAGATCAAGCCCGACGACGGCCTGCCAGCCGAACTCGCCGGCCGCCCGGCCGCGGTCAACAGCGACCGTGGCCCGTCGCTGAACTGGCTGATCGACAAGGCCGTGGCCCGCGGGCTGTAAGAGGATCGGAGCATGAAACCTTTCAACCGTGTTTCTGCTGTGGGGGCGGTGTCGCCTGTGTTGCGAGGGCTGCGCCCTCGTTCGCGGCACAAGGCCGCTCCTGCAGAGTCCGCGCCTCACCCCGTGGGAGCGGGCTTGCCCCGCGATCGAGCGCAAAGCGCTCGCCCCTACACCTGGTGCACCCTGGCCCTGGCCATCACCCTGGCCGGCTGTGCCGGCCTGCCCGACCAGCGCCTGGCCAACGAAGCGCTCAAGCGCGGCGACACCGCCACCGCCGAGCGCAACTACAAGGCCCTGGCCGACCTGGGCTACAGCGACGCGCAAGTGGGCCTGGCCGACATCCAGGTGGCCACCCGCGAGCCGGCCAAGCTCAAGCAGGCCGAGGCCACCTACCGCGCCGCTGCCGCCACCTCGCCCCGCGCCCAGGCCCGCCTTGGCCGCCTGCTGGTGGCCAAGCCCGACAGTACCCAGGCCGAACGCGAGGAGGCCGAGCACCTGCTCAAGCAGGCCGCGCTGCAAGGCGAAGGCAACACCCTGATCCCGCTGGCGATGCTCTACCTGCAGTACCCGCAGAGCTTCCCCAAGGTCAACGCCCAGCAGCAGATCGACCAGTGGCGCGCCGCCGGCAACCCCGAGGCCGGCCTGGCCCAGGTACTGCTGTACCGCACCCAGGGCAGCTACGACCAGCACCTGGGCGAGGTGGAAAAAATCTGCAAGGCCGCGCTGGCCAGCACCGACATCTGCTACGTCGAACTGGCCACCGTCTACCAGAAACGCGCCCAGCCCGAGCAACAGGCCGCCCTGCTCGACCAGCTCAAGGCCGCCTACGCCCGTGGCGCGGTGCCGGCCACCCGGGTCGACAGCGTCGCCCGCGTGCTGGCCGACCGCAGCCTGGGCCAGACCGACGAGAAGACCGCCAAGGCCCTGCTGGAGCAAGTCGCCCCGGCCAACCCGGCGTCCTGGGTGAGCCTGGCGCAGCTGCTCTACGACTTCCCCGAACTGGGCGACACCGACCAGTTGCTGGCCTACATCGACAAGGGCCGCGAAGCCGAACAGCCGCGCGCCGAGCTGCTGCTGGGCCGCCTCTATTACGAAGGCAAGACCGTGCCGGCCGATGCCGCCAAGGCCGAGCAGCACCTGCAGGCCGCCGCCGACGCCGGTGAAGTCAGCGCCGACTACTACCTCGGCCAGCTCTACCGCCGTGGCTACCTGGGCAGCGTGGCGCCGCAGAAAGCCGTCGACCACCTGCTCAGCGCCGCCCGTGGCGGGCAGAACAGCGCCGACTACGCCCTCGCCCAGCTGTTCAGCGAAGGCCATGGCATCCGCCCCGCGCCCACCAATGCCTGGGTGTTCGCGCAACTGGCGCAGGCCAACCCCACGCCGCAGTCGAGCGAGCTGTTGCAGCAGCTCGACCAGCAGCTCACGCCCGAGCAGCGCAGCCAGGCCCAGCAACTGCTGGCGCAGGAAAGACAGGCGCGCAGCAGCCTGTTTCAGGGCGCCAACAGCACCCTGGCCATCGAGGCCCTGCAAGACGACGAAACAGCCGTAGACGCCGAGGATTCGCTATGACGCTCAACCCCTTCGTGAAAGCCGGCATCGGCCTGAGTTTCGCCCTGTTGTGGTCGATGCCGACCCTGGCCGCCGAAACCGCACAGAAGAACTTCGGCCTGGATGTGAAAATCACCGGCCAGTCCGAGGACGACCGCGACCTGGGCACCCGCGCAGGCGGCGACGTCAACGGCGTCGGCCTCGATCTGCGCCCCTGGGTGTACGGCGAGCGTGGCAACTGGAGCGCCTTCGCCATGGGCCAGGCGGTCACCGCCACCGACATCATCGAAACCGACACCCTGCGCCAGAACGACGACGGCAGCACCACCGACAATGGCGACGACAGCCGCAAGCCGGACAAAAGCTACCTGGCCATGCGCGAGTTCTGGGTCGGCTACAGCGGCCTCACCGCCTACCCCGGCGAGCAACTGCGCCTGGGCCGCCAGCGCCTGCGCAGCGACGATGGCATGTGGCGCGACACCAACATCGAAGCACTGAACTGGACCTTCGACACCACCCTGCTCAAGGCCGACCTGGGCGTGGCCCAGCGCTTCAGCGAATACCGCACCGACCTCACCGAGCTGGCCCCGGAAGACAAGGACCGCACGCACATCTTCGGCAACGTCGCCACCCAGTGGACGCCCGGCCATTGGGTCGGCGTGCGCGCCCACCACACCCACGACAGCGGCAGCCTGAAGCGCCCCGGCGAAACCGTCGACGCCCTCGACAAGACCCGCACCGGCGATCTCACCTGGCTGGGCCTGGAAGCCAACAGCGACGCCTACAACTGGCGCAACGACCACACCGTCAACTACTGGGGCAGCCTCACCTGGCTGACCGGCGACCGCGACACCCTCAGCAGCCAGGCAGTGGGCAACGACCAGGTCGCCACCGGCAAGCAGAGCGGCGACGTCAATGCCTGGGCCACCGACCTTGGCATCCGCCTGCGCCTGGACCCCAACTGGCAGGTCGGCGCGGCCTATGCCCGAGGCAGCGGCGGCGGCGGCAGCGACGGCTCGAACAACTTCGAGCAGACCGGCCTTGAGAGCAACCGCTCCAACTTCACCGGCACCCGCTCGCGCGTGCACCGCTTCGGCGAGGCCTTCCGCGGCGAGCTGGGCAACCTGCAGGCGGCCACCCTGTTCACCTCCTGGCAGCTGCGCGACGACTACGACGCCAGCCTCATCTACCACAAGTTCTGGCGTGTCGACGGCAAGCAGAACATCGGCTCCAGCGGCATCAACGCAGTGGTCGACGACGGCGGCGTGAACCGCCCGCTGGTCAACGGCGAGAAAGACCTCGGCCAGGAAATGGACGTGGTCGTGACCAAGTACTTCAAGCAAGGCCTGCTGCCGGCCTCGCTCAGCCAGTCGATCGACGAGCCTTCGGCGCTGGTGCGCCTGCGCGCCGGTGTGTTCAAGCCAGGCGACGCCTATGGCAAGGAAGCCGACTCGTACATGCACCGCGCCTTCGTCGACGTGATCTGGCGCTTCTGAGGCCGGGAGAGGATTTGACATGAACCTGCACCCGAACCTTCGCCATAGCCTGCTGGCCAGCGCCCTGCTGCTGGCCGCAGGGCTGGCCCAGGCCGCCGAGCCGGAAATGGCCAAGGGGCTGCAACAGGCCAAGACCTACACCGTTGCCAGTGCGCCGATCGAGCCGCTGCTGATGGACCCGCCCAAGCTGCCCGACCTGTCCGGCTACACCGCCGCCGCCGTGCAGAAGAAGATCGACCGCGCGCACAAGGGCAAGGTCAGCGTGCGCCGCATGCTCCAGGAGGACACCCTCAAGGAGTTCATCGGCGGCGACAACAAGGGCGCCGAATGGGTGCGCCGCCAGCACGGCATCCCCCAGGCGATCTTCGTCGACGACGGGCATGTCGACCTGGTGGAGCTGAGCAAGAAAGTACCCAACCAGTACCTGCGCGAAACCGCGCCGGGTGTCTACCTGGCGCGCCTGCCGATCGTGGTCGGGCGCAAGGGCGTGCTGGAGATCGACGCCAAGGTCAAGGAGCTGCGCCTGTCCGAAGAGGGCGGCGCGTTCATCGTCAACGACGGCAAGCTGTTCGTCAGCGACACCCAGGTGACCGGCTGGCGTGAACAGGCCAATGGCCCGGCAACCTTCCGCAAGCCCGATGAGTTCCGCCCGTTCCTGCTCAGCTGGGGCGGCACCGAGACCTACATCGTCAACAGCAAGATGGCCAGCTTCGGCTACGCCAAGTCCAAGTCCTACGGTGTGAGCATCTCGCAGTACACGCCGAACATGGCCAAGCAGATGGGCCGCCCGGAACCCACCGGCTGGATCTTAGGCTCCGAGTTCAGCGACATGTGGTACGGCTTCTACTGCTACGAGACCAGCGACTTCGTGGTCAAGGACAGCACCTACCGCGACAACATCGTCTACGGCATCGACCCCCACGACCGCTCGCACCGCCTGATCATCGCCGGCAACACCGTGTACGGCACCAAGAAAAAGCACGGGATCATCGTCTCCCGCGAGGTCAACGACAGCTGGATCATCAACAACAAGAGCTACGACAACAAGCTCTCGGGCGTGGTGATCGACCGCAACAGCGTCAACAACCTGATCGCCTACAACGAGATCTACCGCAACCACACCGACGGCATCACCTTGTACGAAAGCGGCGACAACCTGATCTGGGGCAACAAGCTGATCAACAACCGCCGCCACGGCATCCGCGTGCGCAACAGCGTGAACATCCGCCTGTACGAGAACGTCGCCATGGCCAATGGCCTGGTGGGCGTGTACGGGCACATCAAGGACCTCTCCGACACCGACCGCGACATCGCCCTCGACCCGTTCGACACCAAGGTGTCGCTGATCGTGGTCGGCGGCGAGCTGGCGGCCAACGGTTCCGGCCCCTTGTCGATCGACTCGCCGCTGTCGGTGGAGCTGTACAAGGTGTCGATGCTGATGCCGCGCAAGGCCAACGGCATCAGCTTCAACGGTGTGCTGGGCGAGCGCCAGGACGAAATCCTCGACCTGCTGGTGCGCCAGCAGAAGGCCGTGCTGATCGACCCGGTCGAACGCCAGACCGAAATGATCGATTAAGGAAGCCCAGACCATGACCCCACACCTGATCAAACTGCTCGGCCTGTCCGCCGCCCTCCTGGCCATCAGCCAGGGCGTGCGCGCCGAGGACGTCAAGGCGCCGGCCTTCAGCGCCGAACCCTGCTGCCAGCTGTGCCCCGAGGCCCATGACGCCAGCCGCTACACCACGCGCTACCAACAGAACTTCACCACCCTGGTGCAAGCCCAGGGCGACTGGCTGTTCCGCACCCGTGAAGACCTGCGCACCGAGTTCGACACCACCCCCGGCGGCTACAAACGCCTGCAGCAAGTGCACGACGCGTTCAAGAAGCGCGGCGTGGAGCTTGTGGTGGTGTATCAGCCCACCCGTGGCCTGGTGAACCGCAACATGCTCAAGCCCGAAGAGAAGGCCGCGTTCAATTACCAGAAGGCCCTGCACAACTACCAGGCCATGCTCGCCCGCTTCGCCAAGATGGGCTACAACGTGCCCGACCTGTCGCCGCTGACCAACGAACAGCTGGCCGCCGCCGACCAGGGCAAGGACTTCTACTTCCGCGGCGACCAGCACTGGACGCCCTACGGTGCCGAGCGCGCGGCCAAGATCGTGGCCGACACCGTGCACCACATGCCGGCCTTCGAAGGCATCCCGCGCAAGGAATTCGAGACCAAAAAGTCCGGGCGCATGGGCAAGACCGGCACCCTGCACAACGTCGCCGGCCAGCTCTGCGGCACCAGCTACGCGGTGCAGTACATGGACCAGTTCGCCACCGAGCCCAAGGGCGGCGCCAGCGGCGGCGACGACCTGTTCGGTGACTCGGGCAACGCGCAGATCACCCTGGTGGGCACCAGCCACAGCGGCAAGAACTACAACTTCTCGGGCTTCCTGGAGCAATACATCGGCGCCGACGTGCTCAACGTCGCCTTCCCCGGCGGCGGCCTGGAGGGCTCGATGATCCAGTACCTGGGCAGCGAGGAATTCCAGAACCACCCACCGAAGATCCTGATCTGGGAATTCTCCCCGCTGTACCGCCTGGACCAGGAAACCATCTGGCGGCAGATCCTCGGCCTGCTCGACGACGGCTGCGACGGCCGCCCTGCGCAGATGAGCGCCAGCGCCACCCTCAAGCCCGGCAAGAACGAGCTGATGGTCAACGGCAAGAACGGCGTGATCAAGGACCTGATCAACCGCAACCACCAGCTCGACATCAAGTTCGAGGACAGCTCGGTGAAAGTGCTGCAGGCCACCCTGTGGTACCTCAACGGCCGCCACGAGGACATCAAGATCGAGAAGCCCGAGACCTCCGACACCGACGGCCGCTTCGTCTTCCAGATGCGCGAGGACGAAGACTGGGCCGGCCAGAACCTGCTGGCCCTGGAAGTCCAGGGGCCGGAGAGCGGCACCCAGAAAGTCGAAGCGAAACTGTGCAAACGCAACAACTTCGCCAACCCTGCGCAACACACCGCGCAAGCTGGCCAGTGAGGCGACCATGACATCCATCAGCCACAAGACCGCCCCCGCCCTGCTCGCTCTCGCCCTGTTCGGCGGTGCGGCGCAGGCCGCGCTGGTACCGCCCCAGGGGTACTACGAGGGCATCGAAAAGCTCAAGGCCGGCGACGGCAACTTCCGCTGCGAAGCGGCGCCCAGGCCCTACACCGGCTCGCTGCAGTTTCGCAGCAAGTACGAGGGCTCCGACAAGGCCCGGGCGACGCTCAATGTCGCCTCGGAGAAAGCCTTCCGCGACTCGACCAAGGACATCACCACCCTCGAGAAAGGCGTGAGCAAGATGATCGGCCAGTACATGCGCGACGGCCGCCCGGCCCAGCTGGACTGCGCCCTGGACTGGCTCGGCAGTTGGGCCCGCGCCGACGCGCTGATGTCCACCGACTACAACCACACCGGCAAGTCCATGCGCAAATGGGCGCTGGGCAGCATGAGCGGTTCGTGGCTGCGCCTGAAGTTCTCCAACTCGCAGCCGCTGGCCGCGCACCAGGCCGAGGCCGAAGCCATCGAAAAATGGCTGGGCCGCCTGGCCTCGCAAACCGTGCGCGACTGGAGCGACCTGCCACTGGAGAAGATCAACAACCACAGCTACTGGGCGGCCTGGTCGGTGATGGCCACCGCCGTGGCCACCGACCGGCGCGACCTGTTCGACTGGGCCGTGAAGGAATACCGGGTCGGCGCCAACCAGGTCGATGCCCAGGGCTTCTTGCCCAACGAGCTCAAGCGCAGGCAGCGCGCCCTGGCCTACCACAACTACGCCCTGCCGCCGCTGGCGATGATCGCCAGCTTCGCCCAGGCCAATGGCGTGGATGTGCGCGGCGAGAACAACAACGCCCTGCGCCGCCTGGGCGAGAAGGTGCTGAACGGCTCGCAGGACCCCAGCGCGTTCAAGACCCGCAACGGCGAGAAGCAGGACATGGGCGACCTGAAGATCGACAGCAAGTACGCCTGGCTCGAACCCTGGTGCCAGCTGTACCGCTGCGACGCCCAGACCCTCAAGCGCAAGCACGGCATGCAGCCGTTCAACAGCTTCAGGCTGGGCGGTGATCTGACCCGGGTCTACGACCCGAGCGCAGAACAGAAAAAGTAAGTCGTTTGCGTGGGAGCGGGCTTGCCCCGCGATGGCGTCAGCAGAGCCAACGCCATTGCCCTTGCGGGCCTCATCGCGGGGCAAGCCCGCTCCCACGCCATAGTGATCCTCCACATTTTTCGTGGGGGGTTTGGGGGGCGCTGTGCCCCAGGTGCTGTGCATAACTAGGAGAACCGGGATGGTCTTCTCGTCCAACGTGTTCCTGTTCCTGTTCCTGCCGGTCTTCCTCGGCTTGTACTACGTGAGCGGGAACCGCTATCGCAACCTGCTGCTGCTGGTTGCCAGCTACATCTTCTACGCCTGGTGGCGGGTGGACTTCCTCGCCCTGTTCGCGGGCGTGACCCTGTGGAACTACTGGATCGGCCTCAAGGTGGGCGCCGCTGGCGTACGCACCAAGCCCGCCCAGCGCTGGCTGCTGCTGGGCGTGGGCGTCGACCTGTGCATTCTCGGCTACTTCAAGTACGCCAACTTCGGGGTCGACAGCCTCAACGCGATCATGACCTCGATGGGCCTGGAGCCGTTCATCCTCACCCACGTGCTGCTGCCGATCGGCATCTCGTTCTACATCTTCGAGTCGATCAGCTACATCATCGATGTGTACCGCGGCGACACCCCGGCCACCCGCAACCTGATCGACTTCGCGGCCTTCGTGGCGATCTTCCCGCACCTGATCGCCGGCCCCGTGCTGCGTTTCAAGGACCTGGTCGACCAGTTCAACAACCGCACCCACACCCTGGACAAGTTCTCCGAAGGCTGCACCCGCTTCATGCAGGGCTTCATCAAGAAGGTGTTCATCGCCGACACCCTGGCGGTGGTCGCCGACCACTGCTTCGCCCTGCAGAACCCCACCACCGGCGATGCCTGGCTCGGTGCGCTGGCCTACACCGCGCAGCTGTACTTCGACTTCAGTGGCTACAGCGACATGGCCATCGGCCTGGGCCTGATGATGGGCTTTCGCTTCATGGAGAACTTCAAGCAGCCCTACATCAGCCAGTCGATCACCGAGTTCTGGCGGCGCTGGCACATCAGCCTGTCCACCTGGCTGCGCGACTACCTGTACATCACCCTGGGCGGCAACCGCAAAGGCACCTTCAACACCTACCGCAACCTGTTCCTGACCATGCTGCTGGGCGGGCTGTGGCACGGCGCCAACTTCACCTACATCATCTGGGGCGCCTGGCACGGCCTGTGGCTGGCCATCGAACGCGCACTGGGCCTGGACACCAACCCGCAGCGTTTCAACCCGGTGAAATGGGCCTTCACCTTCCTGCTGGTGGTGGTCGGCTGGGTGATCTTCCGCGCCGAGAACCTGCACGTGGCCGCACGCATGTACGGCGCCATGTTCAGCTTCGGCGACTGGCAACTGTCGGAACTCAACCGCGCCAACCTCACCGGCCTGCAAGTCGCGACCCTGATCGTGGCCTACCTGAGCCTGGCGTTCTTCGGCCTGCGCGACTTCTACCGCAATGCCACGCCGGCCCCCAAGGCCACCCCGGTGCAGATCAACGCCGATGGCTCGGTTGGCCTGGACTGGACGCGAATCATGACCCGCGCCCTGGTGCTGCTGCTGTTCATCGCCTCGGTGCTCAAGCTCTCGGCGCAGAGCTACTCACCCTTCCTGTACTTCCAGTTCTGAGGCCCGACACATGAACCGGACACTTCGCATCACTTACTCCCTGTCGTTCATGGGCCTGCTGGTCGGGCTGGGCGCCTGGTCGGTCGGTGGGCTGGACGGCTTCACCCGCACCGGGCAGATGACCCTGCTCGACGGCAAGCTGGCCAAAGCCGCCGAAACCCACTACGACGAGCAGTTCCCGATCAAGCGCCTGGGTACCAACCTGTGGGCCGCGCTGGACTTCAAGCTGTTCAATGAAGGCCGCCCCGGTGTAGTGCTGGGCCGCGACCAATGGCTGTTCAGCGACGAAGAATTCAAACCCACCGTCGGCGCGCAACAGCAGATGCAGGACAACCTGGCGCTGGTGCGCGGCATCCGCGACAGCTTGCAGCGCCAGGGCGTGCAACTGGTGCTGGCGATCGTCCCGGCCAAGGCCCGCCTGTATGCCGAGTACCTCGGCAAAGAGACGCCGGCCAGCCTGCACGACGACCTGTTCAACCAGTTCCACGCCCAGGTGCGTCAGGCCAATGTGTTCGCCCCCGACCTGCTGGCCCCGCTGGAGCAAGCCAAGGCCCGTGGCCAGGTGTTCCTGCGCACCGACACCCACTGGACGCCGCTGGGCGCCGAGGTGGTCGCGCAATCTTTGGCCGAAGCCGTCAACCGCCAGGGCCTGCTCAGCGGCGAACCCCAGGAGTACATCACCGAGGCCGGCGCCAGCGCGCCGTACAAGGGTGACCTGACCAATTTCCTGCCGCTGGACCCGCTGTTCAGCAACCTGCTGCCCACCCCGGACACCCTGCAGCAACGCAAGACCCAGCCGGTGCAGGCCGAAGGCGAAAGCGGCGACGACGCGCTGTTCGACGACAGCCGGATCCCGGTGGCGCTGGTGGGCACCAGCTACAGCGCCAACCCGCATTGGAACTTCCTCGGCGCCCTGCAGCAGGCCCTGCGCAGCGACGTCGCCAACTATGCCGAAGACGGCCACGGCCCGCTGCTGCCAATGCTCAAGTACCTGCAAAGCGACGCCTTCAAGAACGCCCCGCCACAGGTTGTGGTGTGGGAATTCCCCGAACGATATCTGCCAATGAAGAACGACCTCAGCGCCTTCGATCCGCAGTGGATCGCGCAGCTGAAGAACTCCCGCAAATCCGAAGAAAACCTGGCCCTGTCGTCCAACCGGACGGACCACTGAAGATAGAGAGGAACACGCACATGACCACCAAGACTTCCATTGCCAAAGCCCTCACCCTCGCTGCCGGCCTGAGCCTGGCCTCGATGCAGGCCTTCGCCGGTGCCGACGCCGCCCTGTACGGCCCGAGTGCGCCGAAAGGTTCGACCTTCGTGCGCCTGTACAACGCCACCAGCGCCCCTACTGCGGCGAGCGTGGGCAATACCCAGATCAAGCAGGTCGGCGCCCAGGCCAGCAGCGACTTCAGCTTCCTGCCCGGCGGTGACTACACCGCCCAGGTCGGCGGCAAGAACGTCCCGGTCAAGCTGGCCGCTGACAAGTACTACACCCTGGTCAACAACGCAGGCTCCAACCCGCAGCTGATCGAAGAGCCACCGTTCAAGAACAAGCAGAAAGCCCTGGTCCGCGTGCAGAACCTCAGCGACCAGCAACTGACCCTGAAAACCGCCGACGGCAAGACCGAAGTGGTCAAGCCGGTGGCGGCCAAGGGCCGTGGCGAGCGCGAGATCAACCCGGTGAAGGTCAACCTCGCGCTGTATGCAGGCGACAAGAAAGTCGGCGACGTCAAACCCGTCGCCCTGGAGCGCGGCGAAGCGGCCGTGCTGTATGTCACCGGGTCCGGCAGCAGCCTGTCGCCGGTCTGGGTCACCCGCCCTGTGTCCACTAACTGATCCCTGCCTCTTAACGACCTTATTGGAGAAACAACATGATCCCGGTAATTCTTTCTGGTGGTAGCGGTTCGCGTCTGTGGCCTTTGTCGCGCAAGCAGTTCCCCAAGCAGTTCCTGGCCCTGACCGGCGAGCACACGCTGTTCCAGCAGACCATCCAGCGCCTGGTGTTCGACGGCATGGACACGCCCATCGTGGTCTGCAACAAGGACCACAAGTTCATCGTCCAGGAGCAGCTGGGCGCCCTGAAACTTGAAACCCAGGCCATCCTGATGGAGCCGTTCGGGCGCAACACCGCGCCGGCCGTGGCGATGACCGCCATGAAACTGGTCAACGAAGGCCGTGACGAACTGATGCTGGTGCTGCCGGCCGACCACGTGATCGAGGACCAGAAGGCCCTGCAACGCGCCCTGGCCCTGGCCACCGTGGCCGCCGAGCGCGGCGAGATGGTGCTGTTCGGCGTGCCGGCGACCAAGCCCGAGACCGGCTACGGCTACATCCGCTCAAGCCAGGATGCGCTGCTGCCCGAAGGTGTGGCCCGGGTGGCGCAGTTCGTCGAAAAGCCCGACGAAAAACGCGCCGCCGAGTTCGTCCGTGCCGGCGGCTACTTCTGGAACAGCGGCATGTTCCTGTTCCGCGCCAGCCGCTTCCTCGAAGAGCTGAAGAAACACGACCCGGACATCTACGACACCTGCCTGCTGGCCCTGGAGCGCAGTGACGAAGCGGCCGATGTGCTGAGCATCGACGAAGCCACCTTTGCCTGCTGCCCGGACAACTCCATCGACTACGCCGTGATGGAAAAGACCCAGCGCGCCTGCGTGGTGCCGCTGTCGGCCGGCTGGAGCGACGTGGGTTGCTGGTCGTCGCTATGGGACGTGCACGAGAAGGACGACAACGGCAACGTCACCAAGGGCGACGTGGTGGTGCAGGACAGCCACAACTGCATGATCCACGGCAACGGCAAACTGGTGTCGGTGATCGGCCTTGAGAACATCGTGGTGGTGGAAACCAAGGACGCCATGATGATCGCCCACAAGGACAAGGTTCAGGGGGTCAAGCAACTGGTCAACACCCTCGATGCCCAGGGCCGCACGGAAACCCAGAACCACCTGGAGGTGTACCGCCCGTGGGGTTCGTACGACTCGGTGGACATGGGCGGGCGCTTCCAGGTCAAGCACATCACCGTCAAGCCGGGCGCGGCGCTGTCGCTGCAGATGCATCACCACCGCGCCGAACACTGGATCGTGGTGTCCGGCACTGCCGAGGTGAC
The DNA here is from genome assembly GCF_003231305.1 of Pseudomonas sichuanensis. GTDB lineage: Bacteria > Pseudomonadota > Gammaproteobacteria > Pseudomonadales > Pseudomonadaceae > Aquipseudomonas > Aquipseudomonas sichuanensis. The sequence goes on from NZ_QKVM01000001.1 coordinate 102,150, forward strand.
CTGTGACGAAAACGTGTTCCTGCTGACCGAGAACCAGTCCACGTACATTCCGATCGCCTCGGTGCACCGCCTGCGCAACCCGGGCAAGATCCCGCTGGAGATCATCGAAGTGCAGTCCGGGAGCTACCTCGGCGAGGATGATATCGAGCGCTTCGAGGATGTGTATGGGCGTACGTCCACGCCGGTCGAGCGTGGGATATCGGTGAAGACCATCGCGCAGTAAGCCTGGGGCATCTTCGCGGGGCAAGCCCGCTCCCACGCTGTTGGCTGCTCTCCCTGGCCTGGATTCCGGGAGACTGTGCACAGCGTGGGAGCGGGCTTGCCCCGCGATTGCGTTTTTGAGGCCTGCTCATTTTGCGGCTAGGATGGTCAAACCCCCGCCACCAAGGCCTGCTCCACCATGATCATCGGCGCCCTGCTCGTCCTCACCTGGCTGGTCCTGCTGCTGCGCTACCCGGCCAAGGCCCTGCCGATTTCCCTGGCGGCCGTGTGCGGCCTGGGGCTGGTGGCACTGGGCGTCGCCTGGCAAGACAACCGCGAAGCCTCGCAACTGGCGCGCCTCGATCTGCGCCTGAGTTACGCCCCCGATCAATGCCCCGCCGACCGCGCCCTGCAGGTGCGCATGAAGAACGGCAACAAGGTCCCCTTGTCTGAGCTGCGCTGGCGCGTGGGCGCCTATGCCCCGGGCGATACCGTGAACCTTGCCGAGAACACCTATGCCGCACCGCGCTATCGCGGCCCGGGCGAATTGCAGCCCGGCGCCGAGTGGAGCGACTGCCTGCCGTTGCCGCCGCTGCGTTCGGGGTATCGGCCGCAAACCCTGGAGTTTCGTGCCGAGCATCTGCAAGGTACATTCGCCAATTGAGTCCGACTCATCGCGGGGCAAGCCCGCTCCCACAATGCCTTGAGTCGGCGTCGTGGGAGCGGGCTTGCCCCGCGATGAGGCCGGTAGCCATGACACCCATGTCCAACTAACACAGGCCCGCCCCATGCCCACCGTCCTCATCACCGGTTGTTCCAGCGGCATCGGCCGCGCCCTGGCCGACGCCTTTCGCGATGCCGGCCACGAAGTCTGGGCCACCGCCCGCAAGCTCGACGATGTCGACACCCTGCTCGCCGCCGGCTTCGCCGCACGGCAACTGGATGTGAATGACAGCGAGGCACTGACCCGCCTGGCCGACGAGCTGCAAGACCGCCACGACGGCCTCGACATCCTCATCAACAACGCCGGCTACGGCGCCATGGGCCCGCTGCTCGACGGCGGTGTCGAGGCCATGCGCCAACAGTTCGAAACCAACGTCTTCGCCCTGGTGGGCGTGACCCGCGCGCTGTTCCCGCTGCTGCGCCGTTCGCGTGGGCTGGTGGTGAACATCGGCAGTGTCTCGGGCGTGCTGGTCACGCCATTCGCCGGCGCCTACTGCGCCTCGAAGGCGGCGGTGCATGGGCTGACCGACGTGCTGCGCCTGGAGCTGGCACCGTTCGGTATCCGGGTGATGGAAGTGCAGCCGGGGGCGATTGCCTCGCAGTTCGCCAGCAATGCCCAGCAACAGGCAGAGCAGGTGCTGGCGAGCGATTCGCCGTGGTGGCCGTTGCGTGAGCAGGTGCAGGCCCGGGCGCGGGCTTCGCAGGATCGGCCGACCTCGGCGGCGGTGTTTGCCCAACGCTTGCTGGCCGCTACGCGCAAGTCGCCCGTGCCGGCACTGGTGCGGATCGGCAATGGCAGCACGGCGTTGCCGTTGATGGCGCGGGTGCTGCCGCAGAGGCTGCTGGATTGGGTACTGCGCAAGCGGTTCGGCTTGTTGCGGCCGCTCTGAAGCCATCGCGGGGCAAGCCCGCTCCCACACAACCGTGGGAGCGGGCTTGCCCCGCGATACTTTTCAGACCTGGTCGAACGCCTGCCAGCCGCCACCCAAGGCCTTGTACAACCCCACCAACGCCTGCGACACCGCCGCCGAGCTGTCGATCCACTGCTCTTCGCTGGCCAGCAGCGCACCCTGCACGGTCAGCACATTGAGAAAGTCCACCGCCCCTTCCACGTACTGGCGCTGCGCAGTCTCCAGGGCGATGCGGTTCTGCCGCACCGCCTCGGCCAGGTGGTCGCGGCGCAGCTGGCTGGCGTTGTACAGGCGCAGCACGTCGTCGATCTCATGCCAGGCGCCAAGCACCACCTTGCGGTAGTTCAGCGCCGCTTCCTGTTGCTGGGCTTCGCGCAGCGCCAGCGTGCCCTTGAGCCGCCCACCCTCGAAAATCGGCAGCGACAGTTGCGGCCCGAAGGCAAAGCGTCGTGAATCCCAGGCGCCGAAATCGGACAGCTGCATGGCCTGGAAGCCGACACTGCCCGACAGGCGAATGCTCGGGTAGAAGTCGGCCTTGGCCACGCCGATGCTGGCGGTGGCCGCATGCAGGCGGGCTTCGGCCTGGCGGATGTCCGGGCGGCGCTCGGCCAGCTCCGACGGCAAGCCAATGGCAAACTTCTGCTGCGGCGCGGGCAGTTCGCCGCCCTGCAGCAACTCGGCCTGCAAGCTGCGCGGCGGTTCGGCGGCGAGCAGGCTGAGGGCGTTGATCAGGTCGTCGCGTCGTGCCTCCAGGGTCGGCAGCCGGGCTTCGATCGACGCCACCTGGGCGCTGGCCTGGGCCACATCCAGGCGCGTGGCAACGCCCTCGGCCTGGCGGTCTTCGGACAGTTTCAGGCTGTGGCGGGCAACCTTGAGGTTGTCCTGGGTGACGTCCAGGGTGTGCTGCACGGCGCGCAGCTGGATGTAGTTGCCGGCGGTTTCCGACAGCAAGGCCAGCAATACCCCACGGCGGTCGTTCTCAGCCACTTCGACGCTGGCATCGGCCGCCTCGACCTGGCGCCGCACACGGCCCCACAGGTCCAGTTCCCAGCCGGCGACCAGGTCGCCCTGCCAGAGGTTGAAGGCCGATTTGCCCGCCTTGCCCGACGGATCGCTCAAACCTTCGGCGCTGTTGCGCGCACGGCTGTAGCCGGCGTTCACGTCCACCGATGGCATTTCGTCGGCGGCCACGGTGCTGCGCAGGGCGCGGCTTTGCAGCAGGCGTGCGCTGGCCATCTGCAGGTCGAGGTTGCGCTCGGCGACCTTCTGGATCAGGGCACTCAGGCGCGGGTCATGGAAGCTGTCCCACCAGCGCAGTTCCAGCGGTTCGGCGACCGGCTGGCTGGCCGCCGCCTCGGATTGCAGTGCCGCCCACCCCTTCGGCGCCTCGCTGGCGGGGCGCTGGAAGTCCGGCCCGAGGGTGCAGCCGGCCAGCAACATGGCCAACAGGACGGGGGTCGCTGCGCGCCCCTTTCGCGACCCAAGGCCGCTCCTACAAGCGACCGCGATCCCCTGTAGGAGCGGCCTTGCGCCGCGAAAGGGCTGCGCAGCAGCCCCATCGGCCGCGAAAAAATCAACCTGCCCACTCATCGCGCAGTCACCTCTTTGCCGTCGAGCCGGTCCCCCCGAGTGTCGATGGTCGCTTCCACCGACATGCCCACCCGCAGGCGTGCAAGCAGCGGCTGGCCGTCATCGAAGACGATCTTCACCGGAATGCGCTGCACCACCTTGGTGAAGTTGCCGGTGGCGTTGTCGGGTTTTACCGCGGCGAAGGTCACCCCGGTGGCCGGGGCGATGCTTTCGACATGGCCGTACAGCTTTTCGCCCGAGAAGGTATCGACGCTGATGCTCACCGGCTGACCCGGCTGCACGTGGGTCAGCTGGGTTTCCTGGAAGTTGCCGACGATGTAGGCGCGCTCCAGCGGTACCACCGACAGCAGCCGCGCCCCCGGATTCACGTAGGCACCCACGCGCAAGGCGCGCTCGCCGACCATGCCGTCCACCGGCGCGGTGATGCGGGTGTAGGACAGGTCCAGCTGCGCTTTCTCCAGCCCCGCTTCGGCACGTTTGAGCTGGCCATCGGCGCTGGCCACCTGAGCGGTGAGAATGTCCACCTGCTTGCGCGCCGCCACCAGTGCGGCCTGGGCATTGGCCAGGCGGGCACGGGCCTGGTCGACGCCGCTGCGCGCCTGCTGGGCGTTCTGCACGGTACCGGCGCCCTGCTCGGCCAGGCGGCTATAGCGGTTGACCTCATGGTCGGCGAACGCCGCTTCGGCCTGGGCCGCTTTGACAGCCGCCTCGGCCTGGGCAATCAGCGCCGCCTGGCGCTCCAGGGTGGCGCGCGCATCGGCACTTTGCGCCTGGGCTACCAGCAACTGCGCTTGCGCGGCATCCAGCGCGGCCTGGTAGTCACGGGCATCGATGGTCGCCAGTAGCTGGCCAGCCGTGACCTGCTGGTTGTCTTCCACCAGCACCTCCTTGATGAAGCCCGCCACCTTGGGCGCCACCACGGTGTAGTCGGCGGTGATATAGGCATCGTTGGTGCTCTGGCGATGATCGCTGCCGAGCATCCACGGCCCGACGATGCCAGCCAGCACGGCCACGGCCAGCACCGCGCCGATGAACAGGGTTTTACGGTTGTTGGTCATTTCAATGTCTCGAATTCATCCACAGGCTCAGGCCACCGCACGCGGTGGATAGATGCGGGTAGGCACGAAGGGGATCAGGCAGATCAGGGCGACGGCGAAGCCCGCCATCACCAGGTAAAGGTCGGCCGAGGTCAGCACCAGCGCCTGGTCATGAATGCGCTTGGCCAGGCCGGCGGTGCTGTCGTCGATCAGTGGGGCATTGCCCAGGCGGTCGACCAGGTGGTTGGAATGAAAATGCCGGCGCACGGTGCCCAAGGCATCGAGCAGGCCACCGGCGATTACCGCCGACAGGCCCTTGACCGTGTTGAACCAGCTGGAGGCGAACGGGCCTTCCTGCGGGGTCATGCCGTTGGTCGAGAGCATCAGCAGCGGCAGCACCGCCATCGGCTGGCCGAACACCTGCAGCAGGTAGAAGGGGTAGAAGTCGCCGCGGATCCACTGCGAGGTGAGCAGGCTGCTGCCCACGCACGACGCCGCCAGCATGGCCAATCCGAGCGCCAGCACCCAGCGGCAGTCCACCGCGCGGATGTTGCACAGCGCCGCCGTCAACGGCAGGGCAAGCAGTTGCGGCATGGCCACCAGCAGCATCAGCGGGCTGGTCTGCGCCGGGCGGTAGCCCTGGATCTGCGCCAGGTATGCAGACGGAATGCTGCCCACGCCCGAAAGCACGATCAGCACCCCGGCCAGTGTCACCAGGGCAAAGCTCAGGTTGCGCCGCGACAGCATGCGCAGCTGGAAGAACGGCAGCGGCTCGGACCATTCGTTGTACATGAACAGCACCAGCAGCAGCAGGCCACCACCAAGCAGCCAGCAGATCAGCGGCGAGTCGAACCAGCCCCAGCGATCGCCCAGCGACAGGCCAAGGACGATGCTGCTGATCGCCGGCAGGCCGAGCAGCACGCCGCGCCAGTCGAACTGCTGGAAGCGCTCCAGGCGCAGCGGGTCCTGGGGCAGGCCCCAACCCACGCAGGCGATGGCCAGCAAGGAGGGCAGGATGATCTGCCAGAACGCCCACTGCCAACCGACGTATTCGGTCCACAGGCCCGCCAGGGGTGTGCCCAGGTTGGGCCCGAAGGTGGCGGTCAGGGCGTAACAGGCCAGGCCGTAGACCTTGATGCCCGGCGGCAGGAAGCGCAGCGCCACGCTCATCAGCATCGGTGGCAGGGCACCGGAGGCGAAGCCTTGCACAACGCGCAGCAACATCAGGCTGTGCAGGTTAGGCGCGAAGGGCTGGATCAAGCCAAGCACGGCGAACAGGCCAACGGCGGATATGGTGAAGCGGCGCAGCGAAAAGGTGGTGGCCAGCCACGGGGCGAAGGCCATGGCCGACACCGAGGCGGCGCTGTACACCGCCAGCAACCAGGCGCCTTCGTCGGCACCGATGCCCATGGCGCCACGGATGTCGCTCAGGGAAATCTTGGTCACTGCCTCGTTGAGCCCGGCGCACAACACCGCCAGCAACACGCCGAACAGCCCCACCACCACCCGCAGGCCGAACGCCGCCTGCACAGGGGCAGCCGGCGCTGGGGCGGCGGCCAGCGCGGCGGAGGGCGCGGTCAGGGAACTCATGGAATGACATCTCCAGCAACAAATTCAGGGCTGGGGGAAGTCTAAGAAGGTCGAATGCTGACGAAAACTGACTTGTTGGCAGGTTTATGTTGCGTCAGACGCAATCCAGCTTTGAGATCGGCGGCGCCTGCTTCGCGGGTAAACCCGCTCCCACAGGATTGCGCAAGATTTTAAGCCTGCGCTGTAGCTGTGGGAGCGGGTTTACCCGCGAAGCAAGCGACTCGGTTCACGGTTCGCCCGCGCAGCAGGCGCGCATGGTCCGGCGCAACCAGCGATGCGCCGGGTCGTTGTCGAATCGCGGATGCCAGGCCTGCATCACCCGCACCTTTTCCAGCGGCACCGGGATATCGAACGAACGCAACGGCAGGCCGAACTTGGTCACGCTGCCAAGGATGTTCGCCGGCATCGGCAGGATCAGGTCCGACTCCGGCAACGAGAACATCGCCGAATGAAAGCTCGGCGTGATCAGCGCGACCCTGCGCTGCACGCCATGGGCGCCCAGCTCCACATCGATCGGGCCGTTGGCTCGCCCGCGTCGCGACACGCTGATCTGCGGGTATCGGGCAAAACGCTCCGGGGTGATCTCGGCGTCGAAGATCGGGTGGTCGGCCCGCGCCAGCCCGACGAACCAGGTGTCGAACAGGCTCTGTACCTTGATCTCCGGCCCCATGTCGATGCTCGAACTGACCACCAGGTCGATCTGCCCGTGGCGCAGCACCAGGTCGTCATCGCCCTGGTGCTCGGGGACGAAGCGCAGCACGGTGTTCGGCGCCTGTTCGAGCATCATGTGCAGCAGGCGCGCGCCGTACAGGGCGATGAACAGGTCGTTGGTGCGGATGTTGAAGGCGCGGTCGAGGTTCGCCAGGTCGACTTCGTCGCCACTGCGAAACACCAACCCGGCCTGCTCCACCAGCGCCCGAACCTGGTCGCGCAGGGCCTGCGCCCGGGGCGTCGGCACCAGCCCGCGGCCGGCGCGCACCAGGATCGGATCGCCCATGGCCTCGCGGATGCGTCCCAGCGTGCGGCTCATCGCCGCCGGGCTCAGGTTCATGCGCTGGGCGGCACCGACCACGCTGCCTTCGTCGAGCAGGGCGTCGAGGGCGACGAGCAGGTTCATGTCCGGGAGTTGCATGGCCGTTTTCCGTGACAGCTGTGGGAAACACGATGGTATCAGGTTGCTGGATTGCGTCAGGCGCAATGGCACCGTGCGTGGGGGGCCATTTATCCCGGCCGGTCGATGCGTCAGCCTGTACCGGCCCAATCGCGGGGCAAGCCCGCTCCCACGAGCAATCTATAGATGGCGTGGGAGCGGGCTTGCCCCGCGACAGGGCCGCCACTGCCAACAAGGAATTCCCATGCCCCACCCAGTGCTGATCGCCATCGACGCCTCCCCCGCCAGCCACGCCCTGCTCGACCTCGCCCGGCGCTACTGCCGCCCAGGCGACCACACCCTGCACGTGCTGCTGGCCATCGACGCGACCTTCGCCGTGCACGAGCAGCGCACGGCCTACACCGAGCAAGAGCTGGAGGAGTACCCCGCCGCTTGCGACGAGCAGCAGTTGGCTGAACATGCCGTGAGCAACGCCGTGAAGACCCTGCGCGAAGCCGGCTTCGACAGCCTGGGGTGCATGCTGGCCGGCCAGCCGGAAGACGCCATCGTCGCCAAGGCTCGGGAGTTGGAATGCGAGCTGATCATCATGGGGCACCGGCATCTGTCGCGGCTTGGGCGATTGCTGGATCCGTCGATCAGCGCCAAGGTGATCGACCGGGTACAGGTGCCGGTGCTGGTAGGTGTAGCGACAGGGGCGTGAACGTGGATTAGCCCGGATCTGTAGTGGTTTCGCCGACGCCATCGCGGGGCAAGCCCGCTCCCACGGTGTTGAGCTTGAACTGCCCTGTTTTCCTGGGGACAGTCCATCTCGTGGGAGCGGGCTTGCCCCGCGATGGCGTCCTCGGATCAATCCTCGCTCGGCTTGACCACCACAGTGCACGTAGTCCCCGCCGCCAGCAGGTACCCCTCTGGCACCTCATCGATATGAATCCGCACCGGTACCCGCTGCGCCAGCCTCACCCAGTTGAACGTGGGGTTCACATCGGCGATCAGCTCGCGGCTCTGCGGGTTGTCGCGGTCGTAGATACCCCGGGCAATGCTCTCCACATGCCCGCGCAGGCGCTCGCCGCTCATCATCTGCAACTCGGCCACATCGCCCACCTTCACATGGGGCAACTTGGTCTCCTCGAAGAAGCCGTACACCCAGAACGAGTTTTCATCCACAACCGCCATCACCGCCTCGCCGGTGCGGGCGTAGTCGCCCTTGTGGATGTTCAGGTTGGTCACGTAGCCGTCGACGGTGGCGACGATCTGCGTACGTTCGAGGTTCAGCTCGGCCGCCGCCAGCTGGGCCTGGGCCTGCTGGTAGTCGGCCAGCGCCGAGTTGGCGATGTTGCTGGCGTCGTCGCGGTTTTCCTTGGAGATCACCAGATTGTCCATGTCGGCACGGCGCTTGGCGTTGACCTTGCGCATTTCCCAGGTGGCCTTGCGCGAAGCGACCAGCGCCTTGGCCTGGTCCACCGCCAGCTGGTAGTGCTCGGGGTCGATGCGGATCAGCACATCGCCCTTCTTCACCCGCTGGTTGTCCTTGACCGGTACGTCCACCACATAGCCCGGCGCGTCGGCGGCGACGTTGATGATGTCGGCGCGCACCCGGCCGTCGCGGGTCCAGGGCGTGGTCATGTAGTGCAGCCACAACTGGCGACCGATCACCACGGCAGCGGTCAGCACCAGCAGGGTGGCGATCAGGCTGAAGAACTTTTTCATCGAAGGTTTCTCACCAGTAGAGCGACAGCGCCAGGGCGCCGAACAGGCAGACGAACAGGGAAAGGCGCAGCAGCGCCGGGTGCCAGAAGAAGCGGTAGCCATCATGGCTGGCAATGAACCGGTCGAGCCCCCAGGCCAGGCCCAGGGCGAACAGGAACATCAAGGTCATGGTGGGCATGTACACGCCATGGAAGGCGATCTCACGGGGCATCGTGCAATCCTTTCGCCGGAGCCAACGGCGATTGTGGGTCGAGCAGGGAGGTTCGGATGAAGTGCAGGTAGCTCTGCGCCCGGCGCAGTACCGAGGTGTCGAAGTGCCGGGCGAAGGGTTCGTCGGTGGCCTGCACCCGGCTGATGGCATGGTCAACCGCCACCAGGGCGCGCTCGTGATTGCTGGCGCTGGGTTGCAGGAACAGCCGCGCCAAGGCCCGGCCCATGACACGGATGGCCTGGCGCCAGGGCTGCGACTCGGCATAGGCCGGGTGCACCGGCGCGCGGGCCTGCTCCTTGCGCAGTTCGATGACGGCGTGGCCGATCTCCAGCACCGTGAACATCCAGCCCATCAGTTGGCTTTGCACCTGGGGCTTGCCGGCGGCCAGGCCATAGGCCTGGTGCAGCAGGTCGCGGGTGCGGCTTTCGAAGGCCGAGCCCAGGCCGCGCAGGCGCCCGCTGATGGCGAACAGCACCTGCTCGCGCAGCTCCTGCTCCAGGCGGCTCCACAGCCAGCGGCTGTTGGGCGGCAGGATGATCGCCCCGGCCGCGGCGCAGACGAACATGCCGATGACCATGCCGATGTAGTCGTTGATGAAGGTGTAGGGGTTGTAGATGGTGAGGTTGTTGGGCACCGAGCCGATGGCGAAGAACACCAGCAAGCCCAGGCCATAACCGGCGTAGGCCGGGCGTGAGGCAAGGAACGCACCGAGCACGAACACCGGCGCCAGCACCATGCACAGCAAGGGGAAGCCGTCGATCCAGGGGAATACGAAGAAGGTTTCGAAGAAGCCGACGAAGGCGCCGATCGCCGTGCCGCAGGCCATCTGGAACGACATGCGCTTGGGGTTCGGCGAGGCCGCCGACAGGCCCACGGTGACGGTGGCGATCAGGGTCATCATGGCGCCGCTGGGCCAGTCGCTGAGCAGCCAGTAGCTGCCCAGCAGCAACAGCACCGCCGAGGCGCGCACGCCAGCGGCCGCCGACACCAGCCAGCTGGTCTGGGCCACGTAAGGCTCGTCCCATTGCTCGCGCTCGTGGGTATGGGCGGCCAGCGAGGCGTGGGTCTCGGCGTAGCTGTACATCTCGTCGACGAAGCGGTAGAGCAGCTCGAAGGCGGTGTGGAAATCGAGCAGGTCGGACTCGCTGGGGTTGGTTTCCAGGTAGTCCGCCCGCAGCCCACGGACCTGGGCTTGCAAACCTTCCTTGTAAGTGCCCAGTTCGAGCGCCAGGCGCAGCGCATCGGCATCGGTCAGCGCACGCCCCACATAGGGTTGCAACAGCTCGGCCAGCGTCTCAAGGCCCGGCTCGATGGCGCCGACGATCTGCAGCGGGCCACGGGCGCGCAAGCGCTCCAGCAGCCGGTGCAGGGCGTTGAAGCGGGTGGTGATGGCCATGAACTCGCTGTTCATGCGCACCAGCCGGCCAGAGCGGCGGCGCATGTGCGGGTCTTCGAAGGCGGTGACGTTGCGCAGGCTCTCAAGCCCCACCGCCTCGGCGACGAAGCGTACGTTGCTGGTCTCGTAGCGGTCGCGCTGGCTGTCGCCGCGCAGCGCTTCGACCACCACCCCGGCGAAGGTGCCGAAGCGCTGGTACAGGGCGTTGCGCATGGCGGCGCTGGCCGACTGCGGCAGGATCGCGGCGCTGACGAAGGTCGACACCAGGATCCCCAGGGCAATTTCCAGCACCCGCCACACTGCGGCCATGAACGCCTGGTCGGGGTGCTCCAGCACCGGCAGGCCGATCATCGCGGCGGTGTAGCCGGCCAGCACGAAACCGTAGGCGCGGAAGGTGCGGTAGCGCATGGCACCGGCCGAGCACAGGCCCACCCACAGGGCCAGGCTGGGCAGGAACAGCTCGGTGTTCTGCGGGAAGATCGCGATCAGCGCAACCATCATCGCCGAGCCGGCCAGGGTGCCGAGCACCCGGTAGAAGCTCTTGGCGAACACATGGCCGCTTTGCGGCTGCATGACGATGAACACGGTGATCATCGCCGTGCGCGGCTGCGGCAGCTCCAGGCGCATGGCCAGCCACAGGGTGATGAAGGCAGCGGCCAGGACTTTGAAGATGTACACCCAGGTGACGCCGTCAGTGCGCGCCCAGGCGAAGAAGCCCCGGCGCCATTCCAGGCTCTGCAGCCAGCGCAGGGGCAAGCTCGAGGCGCTCATTGGGCGTGATCCGCGTGGTCGAGAACGTTGTCGATCAGCGTCAGGGCGGCCGGGGTTTTCGGCGCGGCCTGGCGCTGTTCATCCGGCACGTCCTTGCCGGCCTCCAGGCCGCCGCCCAGGGCGGTGACCAGTTCGGCATGGGCGATCAGGCGCGCGGCCTGCACTTGCTGTTGTACCTGTTGCTGGCGGAACAGCAGGGTCTGGGCGTTGAGCACGTTGAGGTAGTCGGTGAGGCCGCGCTGGAAGGCCACGGTGGCGATGTCGTAGGTCTTCTGCGCGGCGGCCACGGATTCGGCGGCGAAGTGCGCCTGCTCCTGCATCGATTCGCGGCGGATCAGCTGGTCGGAGATATTCTTCAGCGCGCCGATCACCGTCTGGTTGTAGCGCGCCACGGCCACGTCATAGCCGGCCGAGGCCACGCCCAGCTGCGAACGCAGGCGGCCACCGTCGAAGATCGGCAAGGTGATCGCCGGCCCGACGTTGTAGTTGAACTTGCGCCCGGTGAGGAATTCCAGCGGGCCGCCGCCGGTGGCCATGAAGCCGAGGCTGCCCACCAGGTCGACATTGGGGAAGAAGCCGGCATGGGCCACATCGATGCCGCGCGCCTGGGCGGCGACCTGCCAGCGGCTTGCGACCACGTCGGGGCGCTGGCCGACCAGTTCGGCGGGCAGGTTCGACGGCAGCTTGAGCGGCGCGCCGAGGGTCAGGCTTGGGCGCTGCAGTTTGCCGCCCTCCCCCGGGCCCTTGCCGGCCAGGGCCGCCAGCTGATTGCGGGTCAGGGCGATTTCTTCGTTGAGGCTGTCGATCTGGCGGTGGGTCTCGGGCAGCGGCGCTTCGGCCTGGCTGACCTCGAAATGGGTGCCGATGCCACCGTCGAGGCGGCGCTTGGCCAGGGCGACGATCTGCTCCTGCTGGGCCAGCTCGGCCTGGACGATATCGCGCCGGGCAAACTGCAGGCTGAGCTGGATGTAGCTGCGCACCACGTTGTTTTCCAGCTCAAGCTGGGCCTGGCGCGCCTCGGCGACGCTCATGTGGGCCTGGTCCACGGCCTGCTCGCTGGCATTGCGTTCGCGGCCCCACAGGTCCAGCGCGTAGCTGAAGCCGATGGCGGCGTTGTTGTCCCAGGTGTTGGCGCCAGACAACGCGCCGGGGCCGTAGAACTGATCCTCGGGCCAGTTGTGGCGCTTGAGCGAGGCCTGGCCGTTGGCCTGGAACCGCTCGGCCGACTCGACCACACCGGCCATGGCCTTGGCTTCACGCACCCGCGCGGCGGCCATGGCCATGCTCGGGCTGCCCTGCAGGGCCAGCGCTACCCAGGCGTTCAACTGCGGGTCGCCATAGGCGCGCCACCACTGTTGGGCCGGCCAATGGGCATCACGCGCCGCCTCGCGAATGGCGGCGTCGGTGGTCAGTTGGTTGGCGTGGATTGTCTTGCTTTGCGGGGCAATGCCCCAGGTTCCGATACAGCCGCTCAAGGACAAGCTAAGGGCACAGGCACTGAGCGCTCGGAGCGCTCCGATGTGGCGACGCGGCACAGCTGCGATTTCCCGAGGAAGAGGTGGAGGGGCTGGGCCATTCTAGGGGTGGCTTTGATTGGCGATAAGCGCATATTCCTGCGAATCTTTGTTACCAAAACAGCGATAATCCGGCTTTGGTCGAACGTGCATTCACGTTACTTCATGTCACAATTTTGTCCTCTAACCCGAGAGTGACCCATGGACACCCTGCAAAACATGCGTGCTTTCAGTTGTGTGGCCCAGCTCGGCAGTTTCACTGCCGCCGCCGTGCAACTGGATACGACCACCGCGAACGTCTCGCGCGCGGTCTCCAACCTGGAAGCCCATCTGCAAACCCGCCTGCTCAACCGCACCACCCGGCGCATCGCGCTGACCGAAGCAGGCAAGCGCTACCTGATGCGCTGCGAACAGATCCTCAGTTACGTCGAGGAGGCCGAGGCCGAAGCCAGCGATGCCCACGCCCGACCTGCCGGGCAACTGAAGGTGCATTCGATGACCGGCGTGGGCCAGCATTTCGTGGTCGATGCCATCGCCCGCTACCGCGAGTCGCACCCGGACGTGACCTTCGACCTGACCATGGCCAACCGTGTGCCCGACTTGCTCGACGAGGGCTACGACGTGTCCATCGTGCTGGCCAGCGAGCTGCCGGACTCGGGCTTCGTCTCGCAGCGCCTGGGCATCACCTACAGCATCGTCTGCGCCTCGCCCGAATACGTGGCGCGCCACGGCACCGCGCACAAGCCGGCCGACCTGCTCAAGCATTCGTGCCTGCGCATGGTCAGCCCGGTGATCCCGTTGGAGAAGTGGCTGTTCGACGGCCCCGAAGGCCAGGAGCTGGTCAACATCACCACCTCGCCGTTCCAGGTGAACTCGGCCGATGCGATGAAGACCGCGATCCGCAGCAGCATGGGGGTTGGCGTGCTGCCGATCTATTCGGCCATCGATGCCCTGCGTAACGGCAGCATCGTGCGGATCATGCCCGACTACCGCCTGCAGGAGCTCAACCTGTACGCGATCTACCCGTCGCGCCAGTACCTGGATGCCAAGATCAAGACCTGGGTCGAGTACCTGCGCAACTCGTTGCCGGAAATCCTGGCGGCCCATGAGGCGGACCTGAAGACCCACCAGGTGCTGATCGCCAACTGAAAAAGCTGCTGCATTGCGGGTGGGGACAATGGTAGGTTGCTAAGCAATGACACCGCCATTCGCGGGGCAAGCCCGCTCCCACGAGTTGGACTGCCCCCTGCAAAAACGGGGCAGCCCAAGCTCAGCAACGTGGGAGCGGGCTTGCCCCGCGATGAGGCCCCACCCGCCTTGCAGAGAAGCCCGATGAAAAAGACCGTCCTGGCCTTCAGCCGCATCACCCCCGCCATGGCCGAACGCCTGCAGCAAGACTTCAACGTGATCCTGCCCAACCCGAAACTGGGCGACATCGCCGCGCAGTTCAACGAAGCCCTGCCCGAGGCCCACGGCCTGATCGGCGTGGGCCGCAAGCTCGGCCGCGCGCAGCTCGAAGGCGCGGGCAAGCTTGAGGTGGTATCGAGCGTCTCGGTCGGCTACGACAACTACGACCTGGCCTACTTCAACGAGCGCGGCATCGCCCTGACCAACACCCCCGACGTGCTCACCGAAAGCACCGCCGACCTGGGCTTCGCCCTGGTCATGGGCTGCGCCCGCCGTACCGCCGAGCTCGATGCCTGGACCAAGGCCGGCCAGTGGCAGGCCACCGTGGGCCCGGCGCACTTCGGCACAGACGTGCACGGCAAGACCCTGGGGATCGTCGGCATGGGCAACATCGGCGCGGCCATCGCCCGCCGTGGCCGCTTCGGTTTCAACATGCAGGTGCTGTACGCCGGCAACAGCCGCAAGGCGGCGCTGGAACAGGAGCTCGGCGCACAGTTGCGTAGCCTGGATGAGCTGCTGGCCGAGGCCGACTTCGTCTGTATCGTGGTGCCGCTGTCCGAGGCCACCCGCAAATTGATCGGCGCACGGGAATTGAAGCTGATGAAGCCCAGCGCGTTCCTGATCAACATCGCGCGCGGGCCGGTGGTGGATGAGGCGGCGCTGGTCGAGGCGCTGCAGGCTGGCACCATCCGTGGCGCAGGGCTGGATGTGTACGAGAAGGAACCGCTGGCCGACTCGCCGCTGTTCAAGCTGCCCAACGCCCTGACTCTGCCCCACGTCGGCTCGGCCACCGCCGAAACCCGCGAAGCCATGGCCAACCGGGCGATCGACAACCTGCGTGCGGCGCTGCTGGGTGAGCGGCCGCGGGATCTGGTGAATCCGCAGGTGTGGAAAGGCTGATAGTCGCTCACTGACCGGGCTGGCCCTATCGCCGGCAAGCCGGCTCCCACAAGGTCTCAGTGATCGCTGTGGGAGCTGGCTTGCCAGCGATAGGGCCAACCCTCATTTCACTGCCAGTACGCCTTCGACCGGCTTCACTTTCGGCTTGCGAAACACCAGCACATTCCCCGCCATCACCACCACCAGCCCCAGCAGCGCCGGCGGCGTCCATTGGTAGCCTTCGGCGAACGCCGACACATTCAGCGCCACCAGCGGGAACAGTACCGTGCAGTAGGCCGCGCGCTCCGGCCCCATGCGCCCGACCAGGGTGAGGTAGGCGGTGAAGCCGATCACCGAGCCCGGGATCACCAGGTACAGCAGCGAACCGATATAGCGCGTGTTCCATTCCATCTCGAACGGGATGCCGCTGACCAGGCAGTACACCGCCAGCATCGACGCGCCGTAGAGCATGCCCCAGGCATTGGTGGTCATGGGCTTGAGCCCGGCCCGCTGCTGCACGCTGGAGAGCATGTTGCCGGCCGAGAAACACAAGGTGCCGAGCAGCGCCAGGCCCAGGCCGTAGAGGGTTTCGCGGCTGGCGGCGTGGTGCGAAAGCTCCGGCCAGAACAGCAGCCCCAGGCCGAGCAAGCCCATGGCCCCGCCGCCGAGCACGTTGGCGGCAACCTTCTGGCCGAAGAAGATCCGCGCATTGAGGGCATTCCACAGGGTGGCGGTGGAAAACACCACGGCGATCAGGCCGCTGGCGATCCACTGGCTGGCGGTGAGGAAGCACATGAAGTTGACGCAGAACAGGCACAAACCCTGGGCCAGGCACACCAGATGGCCGCGCCTGCCCATCGGTTGCAGGCGTCGGGTAAGCAGCAGGATGGCGAACAGGATCAACCCGGCCAGGGCGAAACGGTAGACGATCGACACCGGGATGGCGACCACGCCCAGCTGCAGTTTCAGGGCGATCCAGGTGGTGCCCCAGATCAGGACGGTGAGCAGGTAGAGCGACAGGTTCATGGTGAACTCCCAGGGCATCAGGCCCATCGCGGGGCAAGCCCGCTCCCACGCCAATTCGCAAACCGACGTGGGAGCGGGCTTGCCCCGCGATGGACATCACAGGAAACCAGTGTCCGGCCTTCGCCCCTGCCCCGCTTGCACAAACTTGCGCTTTTGCTCATCAGGTAGCTGCCAGCCCCTCGCCATCGCAGTACGATGGCCACCAGAGGACCCGCCCATGCCCGCACTCGATCACCTGCAAGTCTTCAACGCCATGCACGCCTCCCCCCACGCCCGCCTGGAGCTGAGCGCGCACCTGGGCGACGGGCTGGCGGCGGCGTTGTGGAGCAACCGTGACGATGCCCGCGACTACCAGGCCCCGAGCCACCACACCCTGTCCTGCTACATCGCCGACGGCACCGGCACCTTCCGCCGCCAGCGCCCGTCGGACAAGGGTTCGCCTGGCAAGCTGTGCATCATGCCCGCCGGCCACGAGTCGAACTGGGTGGTCAACGGCTCGATCCGCCTGGCCCACCTGTACATCAGCGAGGCGCAGTTCGCCCTGGGCTGCACCCGCCTGCTCGACCGTGAGCCACGGGAGATGCAACTGCGCGAGGCGACCTTCCTTGAGGACCCTGTGCAGGCCGCGCGCTTTCGCCAACTGATCCAGCTGGACTGGGCCGAGCCCGGCGAACGTCTGCTGGCCAGCAGCCTGGGGCACGCCATCATCGACCACGCCGTGCTGCACCAGGCGGGGCTGCGCCAGGGGCTGAAACTCAAGGGCGGGTTGGCGCCGCACCAGCGTCGGCAGTTGGTCGAGTACATCGAGGCCAACCTCGACCAGCCGCTGACGCTGGGTGAGTTGGCGCTGCGCTGCAACCTGTCCGAATACCACTTTGCGCGGATGTTCCGGGCGAGCTTCGGTTTGCCGCCGCATCAGTACCTGCTGGCCCGACGCCTGCACCGGGCCTGCGAGCTGTTGCGCCTGGGGCAACTGCCGCTGGGGCAGGTGGCATTGCTGTGCGGGTTCGCCAGTGCCAGCCATTTCAGCAACCGGTTCAGGCAGGCGTTGGGGGCGACGCCGGGGGAGTATCGGGCGGCCTTCGTGGCTGCCTGAGCAGGCCTCATCGCGGGGCACGCCCGCTCCCACACACGCATCGTGGGAGCGGGCTTGCCCCGCGATGAGGCCCGTACTGCCAACCTAGAACTCGAACGTACTCGACAGGCTCACCTGCCGCGCATCCCCCACCGCGACGAAGTAACGGTTCACCGCCGAGGTGTAGTACACCTTGTCGAACAGGTTTTTCACGTTCAGTTGCAGTAGCACCTTGTGCTCGTCGAGCTTGGTCTCGTAGCTGGCAAAGGCATCGGCCACGGTGTATGCCGGCAGGTCGAAGTCGTTGGTCGCATTGCCGGCGCGTTCCCCCACATAGCGGGCGCCCGCCCCCACACGCAGGCGGTCGCCGCCGAACAAGCTGCCGTAGTCATACACCGCCGACAACGAACCACTGTGGCGAGCGACGTTCTGCAAGCGATTGCCCTTGAGGTCCGGGTCCTTGGTCACTTCGGCATCGGTGAAGGCGTAGGCGCCGATCAGGCTCCAGCGCTCGCTGAGCTGGCCGGTCAGGTCCAGTTCGACGCCGCGTGAACGCACCTCACCGGCGTTGCTGTAGATGATCGTACCGGGCTGAGTGTCGCCGTCGGCCACCAGCACATTGCGCTTGTTGATATCGAACAGCGCCAGGGTGCCGGTCACCCGGCCCGGGATGTCCAGCTTGGCGCCCAGTTCCCACGACTTGCCTTGCTCCGGCTCGATGCCTGAGTCGAGGGTGAGGGTCTGGCCACCGCCGATGCTCAGCGGCGCGATGGTCGAGTTGGGTTTGAACGACTCGCTGTAGCTGCCATAGAACGACAACTGCTCGTCGAGCTTGTACACCAGGCCCGCATGGGGCACCCAGGTCTGACCGCTGTTGTCGGTGTTGACGTTGAACGGTCGGCCACGGCCGGCGTACTGGTCGAACTGCTGGAAGCGCCCGCCGGCCACCAGGATCCAGTGATCGTCCAGGTGCCAGGCATCCTGCAGGAACAGCGAGTCGCTGCGCAGCTCGTCGGTCTGGTCGCTGTCGCTGGCGCGCACGGTGGTGCCCTCCACTTCGCGGCCATAGACCGGGTTGAGGTAGCTGAAGGTCGAACGGCTGTTCTGGCGGATCAGGTCGGCGCGGTAGATCTTGCGGTCTTCGTGATCGACACCGACCAGCAGGTCGTGGCGCTGGCCCGCCAGCTCGATGTTGCCGTTAAGGCTGAAGGTGGCGAACTGGTCGCGGCTCATGGCGCCCTGGGTGCCGTCGATGCTGCGGGTCAGCGTGCCTTTTGCCTCGTTCACCCCGGTCACACGGACCTGGCTGGCATCGTAGGTCTCGCGGTTGAAGCTGTAGCCGAAGTGGGCTTTCCAGGCGTCGTTCAACGCGTGATCGACCTCCAGCCGATACAGGTCGGAGCGGCCTTCCATGTCGTTGAACGGCTCGTCGAGACGGCGGCTGGCAGGAATGTTCAGCGGATGCCCGTCACTGCCGAAGGCGGTGCCGCGGTCGAACGGGTAGCTGAACTCTCGGTGCTCGTAGGCCAGCACCACCTGGGTGTCCTCGCCCAGCCAGGCGAACGACGGCGCCACCAGCGACTCGCGGTGCACGCCGAAGTTGCGCCAGTAGTCTTCGTCTTCATGGTCGACGATCAGTCGATAGGCGAAGTTGCTGTCGCCCAGCGCGCCGGTGCTGTCCAGGCCGCCGCCGCTGCCGTTCTTGCCGCTGCCGTAGCTGGAGCCGCGCAGGGTCACGGCGTTGTACTGCGCAAGCTGCGGGCGCTTGCTGACCACGTTGATCACCCCGCCCGGGTCCTGGATGCCGTACAGCAGCGAAGCGGGGCCCTTGAGCACCTCGACCCGCTCGGTGCTGGCATTGAGGGCGCGGCCCTGCACGATGGGCATGCCGTCGCGCATGATCGAGCCGTCGCGGTTGTCGCCGAAGCCGCGCTTCATCACGGTGTCGGCGGTGCCGCCGAAGTTGTTGCCCTGGGTGATGCCGCTGACGTTGTACAGCGCATCGTCGAGGTTGCGCGGCGCCTGATCGCGGATCACTTGCGCGGGCACCACGTTGATCGCCTGGGGGATGTCCTGGGTCGGGCCCTGGCCGCGCATGATCGAGGCGCTGGCCGGGGGCTGGTAGCTGTAGTCGTCGGCCTGGGATGTAACGGTGGTGGCTTGAAGGTTCACGGCCCCTGTGGTGTCGGCCTGTTCGAGGGTCAGCGTGCGGCCATCGAGGCGGCGCCAGGCCAGGCCGGAGCTGCCCAGCAACTGCTGCAGGGCCTGCTCGGCGCTGAACGTGCCGTGCAAGGCCGGCGCCTGCAGATCGGGCAGCGCCAGGGTGTAGACCACGCTCTGCCCGGTGGTGCGGCTGAAGGCGTTGAGCGCCTGGGCCAGCGGCTGGCTCGGCTGGGCGAAGGCATAGGCCTGGCTCTGCTGCTCGGCCATCGCCAGAGGGGCCATGGCCAGCACCGACAAGGTGCTGAGGCCGAACCAGAGCGGAACGCAACGCGGGGTGAACTTCATGGACGCTGACCTGTGAGAGGGATGATCTTTTGCGAATGAATCGCACTTCCACTCACTACACGGATGTCGTCGAGCAGTACCTCATCGTCTTGATGAAAAATTTCTTCGTTTCAATAACCCTATCGCGGGGCAAGCCCGCTCCCACGCCAGTCGCCCAGGTTGCACATCGGGTAGCGTGGGAGCGGCGGTGCGCCGATGCGACTTGCCCCGCGATTGTTTGTCAGCGCAACACCGTCAAGCGCCCCAACAGCGTCTGGCGCGTGAACCCCAGCACCTTGCCCAGCGAGTCCAGCGCCAGTAGCGGCTCGGCCACCGGGAAGCTGCCACTGACCTTGCGCTGCGCCAGCTCGCCGTCGAGCAGCACGATCCGCCCGGGGTAGTAACGCCCCAGGTCCTCGACCACCTGCCCCAGCGGCACCTGGTAATAATTCAGCCAGCCCTGGCGCCAGGCCAGGCGGCTGTCGCTGTCCACCGCCTCGACCGCGCCCGCGCTGCCGGTGGCATAGGCCAGCTGTTGATTGGCGGTCAGCTCGCGCGCCGACTGGCCCTGGGCAGGCGTCACCGCCACCCGGCCGCTGCGCACCGTGACCTGGGCCCCCTCACCCTGCTCGCGCACTTCGAACTGGGTGCCGAGCACGCGCACCTGCCCGCCGTTGGCGTCGACCAGGAACGGCGCGCCGGTGTGGGTCACCTGGAAGAACGCAGCGCCGCGCAGCAGGCGCACACGGCGTTCACCCTGGTCGAAGTCCACGCCGATCGCCGTGCCGGCGTCCAGTGTCAGTTGCGAACCATCGGCCAGAGTCACCTGGCGCACCTGCTCGGCGCTGGTGTAGTCGGCGCGCAGGTCCTGCAACCAGTGCTGCGGCTGCCAGCCGGCCACACCACCCAGCGCCAGCACCAGGCAAGCGGCCATGGCGAAACGCTGCCAATGGGGTTTGCGCGCAGGCCGGCGCATGGCCTCGAGGTACTGCTGCAGGCCGGCCTGTTCTTCAGCGGCCAGGCGCGCGGCCGGGGCCTCGGTCTGGCGCCACAACGCCTGGGCCTGGGCGTAGGCTTGGCGATGGGCCGGGGCCTGCAGCAACCAGCGCTTGAAGGCGGCGCTTTCGGCCTGCTCCGGCTGCTGCTGGATGCGCATCAGCCAGCCCAGGGCGTCCCGGGACTGTTCGGCAGTGATAGGCGGTTCGAGGCTCATCGACGGGCGCTCCCTGGCCGGCGCGGTGGAGGTGCGGCTTCGGCGACACTCGCCTTGCACGCTTCGAGGGCGCGCATCATATGCTTTTCCACAGCGCTCTGGGACAGCTGCATGGCCTTGGCGATCTCGCCATAGGTGCAGCCGTGGATGCGATTGAGCAAGAAGATCTGCCGGCTGCGCTCGGGCAAGGCGCGCAGCGCCGCCTCGATGCGCTGCAGGTCATGGTCGACCTCCAGGGCCTGTTCGGGCGCCTGGGCGAAGGCTTCGTCGTCGGTGTGCTGTAAGCCTTCGGCCACGCGGTCGCGGCTGCCTTCGCTGCGCAAGTAGTCGATGGCCAGGTTGCTGGCGCTGCGCAGCAGGTAAGTATCGAGGGCCTCGACCTTGACCTCGGGGCGGCGCCAGAAGCGCAGGAACAGCTCCTGCACCAGGTCGGCGGCGGTGGCGCGGCAGCCGATGCGCCGGTTGACCAGCGCCTCCATGCGCGCACGCTGGGCGAGGAACACCTGGACGAAGCGCGCCCGGCCATGGCTGGCCTCGGCGTCGGCGTCGATCACCTCCCCCGGTTCGCGCAACGCCTTACACCGCCAGCACGGCCAGCAACGGCCCAAGCACCAGGCTGGCCGCTGCCAGGCCAACCAGCAACCGCGGCTGGTACGGCAGGCCGAACACCCACAGCGTCACCCCGGCCATCAGCACGGCGATCCATTCCACCAGGCCGAGGGCCAGGCCCTGCAAGTGCACGGCCAGCACCAGCGACAGCAGCAACAGCGACCAGCCACCGATGCGCAGGGCCTTGAGCACGATGGCCGTGGGCTTGCGCCCGAGCAGGTCGTTGAAGTGTTTATCCATGGCCAGGCACAGGCCGGCGAAACCGGCGAAACCGAGCAGCGCAACGCTCAACATCAGCTCACCTCCACGGCTTTGGCCGCCTTGGGGGCGCGCTTGGGCATGGCCTTGGGCGCGCGCAGCATCTTGCCGGCAGCCCAGGCGAGAAACAGCCCGGTGCCCAGTGCAGTCAGGTCGAACCCGGCCATGGCCCAGTCACCGACGGCAATGGAATGGTTCAACCCCTGGCCGGTGGTCAGGGCGTTGAGCAGCGGCACCAGGGCGAAGGCAAGCGCGCCCAGCGCCAACTGCTCGCCCCAGGCCCGGCGCCCGGGGCGCAGCACGGCATGGGCCAGCGCCAGGGCCCAGGCCAGGAAGAAGGCATTGACCTCCCAGTCGGCACGCCCCTGCAACGTCACCGGCAGCAGGCGGTTGGCCCAGAAGAACGCCGCCACGCCGAGCAGCAGGCCGCTCATGCTGGCGATGTTGAGCACCTCGACCAGGCGCAGCTCGACCGGCATATGCCCGCTCTTGGCGTGCTTGAGCTGGCGTTTGCCCAGCCACATCACCAGGCCCGTGCCGATCACCGCCGTGCCGGCCACGCCGAAAGCGAAATACAGCCAGCGCAGCCACGGCCCGGCGAAATTGCCCATGTGCAGGCCGACGAAGGTGAACGAAGCCATCATCGCCGCGCTCTCCGGCGCGCCTTGGCTAAGCAGGGCGCCGCTGACACCATCGAAGGTCCAGTTGGCGCTGCGCTTGTAGGCCACGCTGTCCGCCGAGGCGCGGCTGAAGGTGACCCGGGCATTGCCGTCGCCAGGGTTCTGCACCTGGATGAAGCCCATGCGCGCGCCCGGCGCCTGCGCCTGTACCTTGGCGTACAACTGCGGCAATGGCGCCAGGGGTGCCGCGACGCCTGCCAGCGCCGGGGTTTGGTCACGGCCGAACAGGTCGTTGAAATAGTCGCCGCTGTCGCCATAGCTGGCCATGATGCTGGCCGGCATCACCATGTACATGAAGATCACCAGGCTGCTGTAGCTGATCATCAGGTGG
Organism: Pseudomonas sichuanensis; assembly: GCF_003231305.1. Lineage (GTDB taxonomy): Bacteria > Pseudomonadota > Gammaproteobacteria > Pseudomonadales > Pseudomonadaceae > Aquipseudomonas > Aquipseudomonas sichuanensis. The sequence continues at coordinate 124,877 of NZ_QKVM01000001.1, forward strand.
AACGGCAGCACCAGCACGCCGATGGCGTTATGGCCGTCGAGCCAGGAGCGCTGGCCCTTGCCGGGGCGGAAGGTGAAGAACTCCTTGAAGATCTTCTTGTGGGTGATGATCCCGGTCACCAGGCCCAGCAGCATGATGAAGGCGCAGAAGGTGGCCAACCAGCGCCCCCACGGATAGGGCATCTGCAGCTCGAAGTGGAAGCGGTAGAAGAACTCGCCGCCACGGCTGTCTCGGCCCGCCACTTCCTGGCCGCTGACCGCGTCCAGGTCCTTCCTGACCATGCCGCGTCGCCCACCCGCATTCGGGTCGCGCCAACTGACGCTGAGCGCCGGCTCGCGCTCGCTGGGCAGGCGGATGAACCAGCTGTTGGCGTGGCCGGCGTTGCTTTGCAGGTAGCGCTGCGCCAGCGCCAGGCTGGCCACCGGATCCAGCGGGTGGCTCTGGACTTCGGGCGCGCTCCAGTGGCTGATCTCGTCCTTGAAATACGACAGCGTCCCGGTGAGGAAAATGGCGAACAGCAGCCAGCCGAAGATCAGCCCGGTCCAGGTGTGCAACCAGGCCATGGCCTGGCGAAAGCCCTCTTTCATCCGTTTTTCATCCAGTAGGCAAGCCCGGCGATCAGGCCCAGCACTAAGCTGGGCAGCAGCACGCCGAGCCAGGCGCGCCAGGCGCTGCGACAGGCGAAGCAGCCGATGAAAGCCAGCAGGTAGACCACGAACGACAGCATCATGCCGGTAAGCGCGGCATCGACCTGGGCCATGGGCGTGAGCAGGGTGATGCACACGCTGGCCAGTGACGCCAGCAGGTAGCCGCCCAGCAGTGCCGCCAGGCTGCGTGAGGCCACGGCCAGGCGATAGCTCAAGGGGGGGCCGGCGGCTTTGCTCTTCATCGCGGTGGTCCGGGGAAATGGGGGTGCAATAGTAATGATTTCAATTCTCATAAGCAAAGAGTCGGGGATGAACTGCGTCCCCTCGCAGCGATTGCCGAAAGGTCGAGGCCTGAATACAATGCGAACAATTCTTACTTCCAGTTGCGCCATTGAGCGCCGGAGTCGCATCGGTGCCCAGCGCCCTCTCCTCCACCGTCGAAGGCCTCTACCTCAACCATCACAGCTGGCTTACCGGCTGGTTGCGGCGGCGCCTGGGTTGCCCGCAGAGCGCCGCCGACCTGGCCCAGGACACCTACGTGCGGCTGCTCCAGGCCCGTGAAGCGCCGCAACTGGTAGAGCCCCGCGCCTTCCTCGCCACCGTGGCCAAGCGGGTACTGTGCAACCACTTCCGCCGCCAGGAACTGGAGCGCGCCTACCTCGAGGCGCTGGCCCTGGTGCCCGAGCAGGTGGCGCCGAGCGAAGAAGAAAAGGCGATCATCTTCGACACCCTGCTGGAGCTCGACCGCCTGCTCGATGGCCTGCCGCCGCTGGTCAAGCGCGCGTTCCTGCTGGCCCAGGTCGACGGCCTGGGCCAGGGCGAGATCGCCCGGGAACTGGGCATCTCGCTGGCGACGGTCAAGCGCCACCTGCACAAGGCAGCCCTGCGCTGCTACTTCGCCCAATGAACACCACGTTCGCCCCCCGGGTCGCCGAGCAGGCCGTGCATTGGCTGATCGAATCCCAGGCCGAGGGCTTCGACCAGCACCTGGCGCTGGAACGCTGGCTGGCAGCCGACCATGAGCACCAGCGCGCCTGGGCGCACATTCAGCAGGTCAACCAGCGCCTGCGCGGCGTGGCCTCGCCGGTGGTGCACGCGACCCTGCAGGCGCCGCCCTCCCCGGCCCGGCGCCGGGCGCTCAAGGCACTGCTGCTGGTGGGTGTGGCCAGTGCCACCGGGCTGGGCCTGCAGCAGCACAACCCGCTGCCGGGGCTGATGGCCGACTATCGCAGCCCGGTCGGCCAACGCCGGCGCCTGACCCTCGACGATGGCAGCCGATTGCACCTGAACACCCGCAGCGCCGCCGATGTGCGCTTCGATGGCCAGCAGCGGCTGGTGCGCCTGCAGGAGGGCGAGCTGTTGCTGGAGGCGGCCAACGATGCGCGCCCGCTGCGGCTGCGCACCGGCGAAGGCGACCTGCTGCTGGGCAGCGGCCGCTTCAATGTGCGCCAGTTCGACGGTTTCAGCCTGGTCACGGTGTTCAGCGGCAGCGCCAGCGTGGCCGGGCAGAGCTTGCTGGCCGGGCACCAGGCGCGTTTCGCCGGGGGCGGTTGGCAGGCGATCGCGCCGCTCGAGCCGAACCGCGCAGCCTGGGTGGACGGCATGCTGGTGGTGTCGCAGATGCGCCTCAGCGACTTTGTTGCCGAGCTTTCGCGCTACCGGCTTGGGCAATTGGGTTGCAGCGAACGGGTGGCCGACTTGCGGATTTCCGGCTCGTATCCGCTGGAAGACAGCGAGCGGATCCTGGCCATGCTGGAGGTGGCGTTGCCGGTGAAGGTGCGCCGGTTTACCCGGTACTGGGTGTCGGTCGAGGCGGCTACAGGGTGAGGGCAGCAAGCCTGCGCGACCGATGTAGGAGCGGCCTTGTGCCGCGAAAGGGCCGCGAAGCGGCCCCGGCAATAGTTGCTTCAGCCATAGATCCCGGGGCCGCTCTGCGGCCCTTTCGCGGCACAAGGCCGCTCCTACAGGAATCGCACTTTTTAGAAAACCTGAAAAAAGTGCAGATCAGCTGAGCCATTTCCCCGACCTCGCGTGACAGAGAAGGCAGAACCCCCTTCTCACAGGACCACCGCCCCATGCTTCTGCGCCCCAGCCCCCTCGCCCACGCCCTGCTGCTCGCCATCAGTCTGGGCGGCGCCGTGCCCGCCACTCTGGCCGCCGAAACCCGCAGCTACCACATCGCCTCCGGCAGCCTGGAAGACGCGCTCAACCAGTTCGGTCGCGAAAGCGGCGCGTTGATCTCGTTCGGCTCGGCGCTGACCCAAGGCCTGAGCAGCCCCGGCCTGGACGGCCAGTACGAGGTGGGCCAGGGCCTGGATGCCTTGCTGCGCGGCAGCGGCCTGCAAGCCCGCCAGGAAGCCGACAACGCCTACAGTCTGCAACCGGTACAGGCGGGCAATAGCGGCGCGGCCGTTGAGCTGGGGGCCTCGACCGTGGTCGGCGACTGGCTGGCCGATGCGCGCCAGGACAACGTTTTCGAGCACCCCGGCGCCCGTGACGTGGTGCGCCGCGAGGCGTTCGAGCGCAGCGGCGCCAGCAGCGCCCGCGAGGTGCTCAACCGCATCCCCGGGGTGAACGCGCCGGAGAACAACGGCACCGGCAGCCACGACCTGGCGCTGAACTTCGGCATCCGTGGCCTCAACCCACGCCTGGCGTCGCGCTCCACCGTGCTGATGGACGGCATCCCGGTGCCGTTCGCCCCTTACGGCCAACCACAACTGTCGCTGGCGCCGATCAGCCTGGGCAACATGGACGCGGTGGACGTGGTGCGCGGCGGCGGCGCGGTGCGCTACGGGCCGCAGAACGTCGGTGGCATCGTCAACTTCGTCACCCGAGCCATCCCCGAAGAGGCGACGTTCAAGGCGGCGATGCAGAACCAGATCAGCCCGTCGTCCAGCCAGGATGGCCTGAAGAACAACGCCAACCTGCTGATCGGCGGCACCAACGCCAACGGCCTGGGCGGTGCCCTGCTGTACTCCGGCACCCGGGGCAGCGACTGGCGCGAACACAGCGACACGCAGATCGACGACCTGATGCTCAAGGGCAAGCTGCAGCTCGACGAGGCCAACAGCCTGCATGCCATGGCCCAGTACTACGAGGGCGAGGCCGAGATGCCGGGCGGGCTGAGCGCAGCGGCGTTCGACGACGATCCCTACCAGTCGACCCGCCTCAAGGACAAGTTCTGGGGCCGCCGCACACTGTTCAACTTCGGCTACGACTACAAGCAGGACGACCGCCAGTTCAGCGTCAACAGCTTCTTCACCAAGACCCTGCGCAGCGGTTATCTGGACCAGGGCAGCTTCGTTTCGCTGTCGCCGCGCGAATACTGGGTGCGCGGTATCGAGACGCGCTTCTCCCAGGGCGTGGCGCTGGGTGACAGCTGGCACGAACTGGGCATCGGCTACCGCTACATCAACGAAGCCGGCCACGAACTGCGCTACCGCGAGCCGACCCGCAGCAACCTGCTGCCCACCACCGACAGCCGCAACGACCGCGACACCCGTGGCAGCACCGAGGCCCATGCGATCTACCTGGACGACCGCATCGACATCGGCCGCTGGACCATCACCCCGGGCGTGCGCTACGAGATGATCGACTCCGAGCAGAGCAACAAACTCAACGGCCAGCGCTATCAGGGCAGCTACAACACCGCCTTGCCGGCACTCAACGTGATGTACCACCTCACCGATACCTGGAACCTGTACGCCAACACCGAAGGATCATTCGGCAGCGTGCAGTACAGCCAGATGCCCAACCGGGTCAGCAGTGGCGAGGTGAAACCGGAGAAAGCACGTACCTGGGAAGTCGGCACCCGTTACGACGATGGCGACCTGCAGGCGGAGATCGGCGCATTTCTGATCAATTTCGACAACCAGTACGAAAGCAACCAGACCAACGATTCGGTGATCGCCCGCGGCGAAACCCGCCACCAGGGCATCGAGACCAGCGTGCGCTACGCCCTCGACGGCCTGAGCCCGGCACTGGCCGGTTTCGACGTGCATGCCGGCTACGCCTTCGTCGATGCCACCATCCGTGAGGACGGGCCGAACAAGGGTAACCAGGTGCCGTTCTCGTCGCGCCACAAAGGTACCCTGGGCGTGGGTTACACCGAGGGCCCGTGGCAGTTGAACCTGGACAGCAGCTTCCAGAGCAGCCAGTACGCCGACAACGCCAACACCGGCAGCGAGAGCGCCGACGGCAGCACCGGGCGCATCCCCGGCTACATGCTGGTGAGCACCCGGGCCGGGTATGACTTCGGCCCTGCGCTATCGAACCTGAAGGTGGCGGTGGGGGTGAAGAACCTGTTCAACCGCGAGTACTACACCCGCTCGTTCGACGACAACAACAAGGGCAAGTACGTGGGCGAACCCCGTACTCTATACCTGCAGACCTCGGTTGAGTTCTGACCGACGACAACGAAAGCCCGGCGACCGCCGGGCTTTTTGCAACAGGAAATTTTTCTTGCGCAGGGGGTTGAATTCGTCGCGCGGATGCCTGACCTTAGAGTCAAGAGGCGCAAAAAGACCAACGCCCTCAGTGGCTTGATAGTGCCTCCCGCGAGCAAGCTGAATAAGGATTGAAGTCATGCAAATCCAGGTCAACAGCAGCAACCATTTCGAAGGCAACAACCGTCTCGACGAGTGGGTCCGCGCCACGCTGCACAGCAGCCTTGAACGCTACGAAGAAGACCTCACCCGCATCGAAGTCCATTTGCGCGACGAGAACGGCGCCAAGCCCGGACCGCACGACAAACGCTGCCAGATGGAGGCTCGCCCCAAAGGCCATCAACCGATTTCCGTGACCCATACCGCCACTTCGCTGGACCAGGCGGTCGATGGCGCCGCCAACAAGCTCAACCACGCACTGGAACATTTCTACGGCAAACTGCGCAGTAAACGTGGCGTGCTTGAGCTGAGCGACCCAGACGCCTGACCTAACCGCATCAGAAAAAACGCCCGGCCTTGCGCCGGGCGTTTTCATTTGCACCGATCAGCGGGCCTGAACCAACCCCGGCATGCCCCGGTCAACTCCTGCAGTCATTCAATGCAGGCCTTGTCCATGAACAACCCCTTCGACCAGATCAGCGCTGCGTTCGCCCCCGAATACCGGGTCAACCTGAGCATCGAGCGCCTCGATGGCAGCATCATGCTGACCCTCTCCGATGACAGCGGCGTGGTTGCCAGGCGCCTGGTCAGCGCGGCCCAGCGCAACGACCCGGTGCGCCTGCAGCGGGTCATCGACAGCATCCGCCTGGGCCTGGCCATCGAGCTTGGCCAGAACCCGCTGCAAGTGCTGGCCGCACTGACCCGCGATCATCGCCACCCGGCCTGCTGCCTGGCCAACTGAGGGCTATTTGCCCTCGTCCACTTCCTTGCCGTTGGCGTCCAGCACCTTGGTCGAGGGGTAGCGGTAGGAGGCGTAGCGCACCACCAGGATGGCGAACGCCAGCAGCAGGATGCCGCCGCACACGTACAGCAGCCCGACATCCGGCGCCTTGTGGTGCGACACATCGCCGATCAGCAAGCGGGTCAGCGCGGTGATCGCCACGTACAGCAGGAAGCGGATGGGCATGTGGTTGGTCTTGAAGTAGATCCCCACCATCGCCCCCAGCTCCAGGTAGATGAACAGCAGCAGGATGTCATCGACGCTGACCCCGCCCTTGCCCAACATGTCCAGGAAGGTCACCACCGCCGCATAGGCAGTGATCGCCCCGATGCCGAACAGCGCCAGGTAGTGGAATGCCTCCACGCACAGGTTGCCCAGCGAGTCGGCGGAGCCATGCAGGCCCTTGCGCAGCTTGTCTGCCCATTTGGTGTTCACGATGTTCGATTCCCCGATACGGCTGAAGGATGGTGCGTCACGCCTGTGACATTTGTTGTGCCATGCAGTTAAAGGGCCAGGCACCCTGTCTTGGAAGGTGGTGGATTGCCGCAGGGCACTTGTGCGCTAGGCTTTTTGCTCGCGAATGGCCATCACTGCAGTTGCAGTGAGCAGGCCTTCACCTGTACTGTATAAAAATACAGTTAATACCCCAACCAGCAAAAAGGCATAGAGGTGATGAATGGCCGTCGAAGTGGTGTACCGCAGCAGCCGCGACCCGGAGCGCTTGTTCATGGATAAGGCCGAAGCAGATCGTCACGACAAGATGCTCGAACTGGCCGAGCGCCTGGCTGAAGTACTGCACAAAGCGGTGCCGTCGCTGAGCGAGCAGCAGGTCGAGGAAGCCGGTATCTACATGGCCAAGAACCGCGATGTGTTCGCCCGCGCGTTCAAGAGCCAGCCGGATGCGCTGGCGGAACTGCTCGAAGGTGGGGCTGCCGAGTAAAATCGGCGCGGCCCCCTGTAGAAGCGCAAGCCTTCTCAGCCGTAGAGCAACCTTTCCGCCAGCATCTGCGCCACCCGGGCCGGTGAGCGTTTTTCGGCCTGGGCATGGGCAAACACCTCGGTCAACCGCGTGGGTATCCGCGCCAGGTGCGCGGTGATGGTGCCCAGGTCTTCACCGCGATGCTTCAACGCCACGTAGATCAAGCCGCCGGCATTGATCACATAATCCGGCGCATACAGTATTCCGCGGTTCTCCAACTGGTCGGCTACCTGCAAGGTAGTCAGCTGGTTGTTGGCCGAGCCCGCCACCGCTGCGCAGCGCAGTTGCATCACGCTCTGCCCGTTCAGCACCGGCCCTACCCCACAAGGCGCGAAGATATCGCAGGGGGTGCTGATCAAGGCATCATTGGTCACCGGGTGTGCATTGAGTTGCTCCACCGCCAGGCGCACCTTCCCCGCATCCAGGTCACTGACCAGCAACTCGGCTCCCGCCGCATGCAGTTGCTCGGCCAACGCGTAGCCCACATTACCCAGGCCCTGCACCGCCACCCGCAACCCTTCCAGGTTGTCGCTGCCCAGGCGGGCCATGGACGTTGCGCGAATGCCGGCAAACACCCCCATCGCTGCATGGGGCGAGGGATCGCCCGAGGCGGTGGTGCTGGTGACATGGGGTGTGGACTGGGCAATGCAGTCCATGTCGAGGGTCGAGGTGCCACTGTCCACGGCAGTGATGAAGCGGCCTTGAAGGGTGTCCACGAAACGGCCGAACGCTTCGAACAATGCCGCACGGTTCTCCACATGCGGGTTACGCACGATCACCGCCTTGCCGCCGCCCATCGGCAAGCCCGCCAGGGCGGCCTTGAAGCTCATGCCCTGGGCCAGGCGTATGGCATCGGTCATCGCGCTTTCGTCATCGGCATAGGGCAGGTAGCGGCAACCGCCCATGGCCGGCCCCAGGTGTTCGCTGTGAATAGCCACCACGGCCTTCAGACCCGTGGGCGGGTCTATGAACAGGTGCAGTGACTGGGTGCGGGTACTTTGCATGAGGGCGAACATCGACGGGCTCCCCCGAGAGGTGCTCCTACCAGTATAGGCAGGTGCATCAGGGCCGCCGCACGGGCGGACCACTGGACGAAAGCCGGTGCCAGAGCTAGACGAATGCCGGTGGCAGAGCTAATAGTACAAGCGTGACGGAGAGTCCCCATGAACCCACGCCAAGCCTGCCTGGCCTGCCTGCAACGCGAACCGGCCGCCCTGCTGGAAGCCGCCCTGTGGATAGCCGCCGAACACGATCACAGCGTCGACCCCTCGATCGGCCTGGCGCGCGTGCACGAGCTGCAGTGCGAGGTCAGTAGCCACCTGCCGATGCTGCCCCTGAACGAACTGGCCCAGCCGCTGCTGCGCCAGCTCAACGCCCTGGGCTTCCAGCAGGATGAGTACCACCCGCTGCGCCCGCATGTGGCGCTGATGGACAAGGTGCTGCAGCGCCGCCGTGGCCAGCCGCTGCTGTTGGCCATCCTCGCCCTGGAGCTGGCCCGGCACCTGTCGATCCCGCTCGAAGGGGTCAACTTTCCCGGCCACTTCCTGCTGCGCGTGCCTGGGGCCGATCACCTGCTCGACCCCTGCGGCGGGCGCCGCCTCTACCCCAACGACTGCCGCGAACTGCTCGCCCGCCAGTTCGGCGCACAGTTGCCGTTGAGTGCCGAACACCTGCGCAGCGCCTCACCGATGCAGATGCTCCAGCGCCTGTCGCGCAACCTGCGCCAGCTGCACAGCAGCAACGACAACGACCTTGCCGCACTCATCGATGCCGAACGGGTGATGCAACTGGGCCCGGTGCAGGTCAGCGACTACCTGGCCCGGGCCACCCTCTACCAGCACCTGGAGTGCCCCCAGGCCGAACGCTTCGACCTGGAGCATGCGCTGCTGCTGACCGACGACCCGATCCAGCGCCTGAAACTGAGCGAGCGGCTCGGCCAACTACCGTCGACCAAGCGCTCGATTCACTGAGCCGGCGTGTCCACCTGCCGTGCAGGGTGAGCCTTGGCAAACGCCGGATGCGCCTCGGCCAGCGCCGCCACCCTGCGAATGCGCGGGTAGCCGCTCAGGTCGATGTTGAAGCGCTCGGCCGCGTACAGCTGCGGGATCAGGTAGACATCGGCCAGCCCCGGCGTGGCACCGAAGCAGAAGCCCTCATCGCCGATCAATTGCTCCACCGCCGCCAGCCCTTGGCCGATCCAGTGGGCGATCCACTGATTGACCTGCGTCTCATCGTGCCCCAGCTGGCGCAGCTGGTTGAGCACACTGACGTTGTGCAGAGGGTGCACGTCGCAACCGATGATCGCCGCCACGCCGCGCACCTTGGCGCGCGCCTCGGCAGCGGCCGGCAGCAGCGCCGGCTGTGGATAAACCTCCTCCAGGTACTCGATGATCGCCGGCGACTGCACCAGCAGTTCGCCGCCGTCGGTGCGCAGGGCGGGCACCCGCCCTTGCGGGTTGAGCGCCAGATAGTCATCGCCGCGCTGCTCGCCCTTGAGCAGGTTGACCGGCAGAGCCTGGTAGTCCAGGCCCTTGAGCGCCAGGGCGATGCGCACCCGGTACGACGAGGTGGACCGATAGTAGGTAAACAGCTCCATCGCCCTGCCCCCTCAGTTGGCCGCGACGATGGTGCCGCGGCACTCGCCGAAGCCGATGCTGGCTACGCCATCGCGCACGCAACGGGCCCGCAGGATGACTTCGTCACCATCCTCGAGGAACTTGCGCACCTCGCCGCTGGCCAGCTCCACCGGGTGCTTGCCGCCCTCGGTGATCTCCAGCAGGCTGCCGAACGACCCCGGCGTGGCGCCCGACAGGGTGCCCGAACCGAACAGATCGCCCGGCTGCAACTGGCAACCGTTGACGCTGTGGTGGGCAACCATCTGTGCCACGGTCCAGTACATGCTGCGGGTGCTGCTCAAGGTCAGGCGATGGGCCGGCAGGTTCTGCTCGCGCATGCGCTCGGTCAGCAGCAGCACCTCGAGCTCGATATCGAAGGCGCCACCGGCCTGGTCACGGGTGTCCAGCAGGTACGACAGCGGCTGCGGGTCACCCTCCGGGCGCGCCGGCTGGGCGCAGCGGAACGGCTCGAGCGCTTCGGCGGTCACCACCCAGGGCGACACGGTACTGATGAAGCTCTTGGACAGGAACGGCCCCAGCGGCTGGTACTCCCAGGCCTGGATATCGCGGGCCGACCAATCGTTGAGCAGGCAGAAGCCGGCCACGTGCTCGGCGGCATCGCCAATCGGGATCGACTGCCCCAGCTCATTGCCCTGGCCGATCCAGATGCCCAGCTCCAGCTCGTAGTCCAGGCGCGCGCAGGGGCCGAAACTTGGCTCGGTCTGCCCGGCCGGCAAGGTCTGGCCCTTTGGTCGGCGTACATCGGCACCGGAGGGGCGAATGGTCGAGGCGCGGCCGTGGTAGCCGATCGGCACGTGCTTGTAGTTGGGCAGCAACGGGTTGTCCGGGCGGAACAGCTTGCCGACGTTCTTGGCATGCTCGATGCCCACGTAGAAATCGGTGTAGTCGCCGATCTTCGCCGGCAGGTGCAACTGGCAGGTGCTGGCGGGGTACAAGGCAGCGTTCAGCGCGGCCTGGTGTTCGCTCCCCTCCCCCAACAGCACCAGCAGGCGTTCGCGCAGGGCGACCCGCGCCGGGCGGCCGAGGGCGAAGAAAGCATTCAATGCGCCGCCCTTGGTGGCCTCGACTGCGGCCTTGGCCTCACCTTCGAACAACCCGGCAGCCAGCACGGCCTCAAGGTCGAGGATGGCGTCGCCGATGGCCACGCCGCAACGTGGCGCCTGCCCCGGGCGGCTGAAGATGCCCAGCGGCAGGTTCTGCAGCGGGAAGTCGCTGTGCCCGTTGGCGTGCTCGACCCAGCTACGGGCAATGGCGGTGTGGTTCATCGGTTATCTCCGGTTCGGGTTGAAGGTGCTCGGCAAGGTGGCCCAGCAACTATCGTAGTCGGCCTGCAATTGCGGGCTGTCGAGGGCCTGACGGCTCGGGCGCAGCACCTGGCTGGTCTCGAACATGAAGGCCATGGTGTCGTCGATCTTGTGCGGTGCCAGGTCTGCGGCGATGGCTTTGTCGCAGGTCTCGGCGTCGGGCCCGTGGGCGCTCATCACGCCATGCAGCGAAGCGCCGCCCGGCAGGAAACCTTCGGCCTTGGCGTCGTAGGCGCCCTGGATCAGGCCCATGAATTCGTTCATCAGATTGCGGTGGAACCATGGTGGACGGAAGGTGTTCTCGGCCACCATCCAGCGCGGCGGGAAAATCACGAAGTCCATGTTGGCCATGCCATGCACGCTGGTGGGCGAGGTCAGCACGGTGAAGATCGACGGGTCGGGGTGGTCGAAGCTGACCGTGCCGATGGTGTTGAAGCGGCGCAGGTCGTACTTGTACGGCACGTTGGTGCCGTGCCAGGCGACCACGTCCAGCGGCGAGTGCGAAAGCTCGCAGGCCCAGTGTTCGCCGAGGAACTTCTGCACCAACTGCACCGGCCCGCTGGTTTCTTCGTAGTGGGCCACCGGGGTGAGGAAGTCGCGCGGGTTGGCCAGGCCGTTGCTGCCGATCGGGCCGAGGTCCGGGATGCGCAGGGGCGCGCCGTGGTTTTCGGCGATGTAGCCGCGGGCCTGGGCATCGAGCAGTTCGACACGGAATTTCATGCCCCGCGGGATGACCGCGATCTCCAGCGGCGCCACGTCCAGCACGCCCAGCTCGGTGGCGATGCGCAGGCGGCCCTGTTCGGGCACCAGCAGCAGTTCACCGTCGGCGTTGAAGAACACCCGCTCCATGGAGCGGTTGGCGCGGTAGATGTAGATGCTCACGCCGGCCGGTTTTTCCGCCGCCGAGTTGGCCACCATCGGCAACCAGCCTTCGATGAAGTCGGTGGGTTCGGACGGGATCGGCTGGGGGTTCCAGCGCAGGCGATTGGGGGTGATGGCGCCCAGGGCGCCGGCCAGCGGCTGGCGCTCCAGGCGCTCGAAGCGTGGGTGCAATGCCGACGGGCGAATGCGGTACAGCCAGGTGCGGCGCAGTTCGCTGCGGGCCATGGTGAACGCGGTGCCCGACAGCAGCTCGGCGTACAGCCCGTAGGGCGCCTTCTGCGGCGAGTTCTGCCCGACCGGCAGCGCGCCGGGCAAGGCTTCGCTGGCGAATTCGTTGCCGAAACCGCTCAGGTACTCAAGTTCAGGTGAGGTGTCGCGGGTCATCTCGGTGCCTCCGGGCTGCTCAGAGCCGTCATGGGCAGCTGGCTGCGAAGCCCGATCCTGAAACCGGCACCTGGGGCGGCAGCGCGTCTGCATTGTTATTTTCGTAATCAGATTACGAATAACGTAATTTGCTCCCGTGCAGGCGTCAAGCTATAAAGGCGCCACCCCGTAAAATCTGGATAGATGTCTCCCCCATGGCCAAAGCCAGCAGCACCGACAACGGCAAACAGAAGGTCCGCTCGGCGGAAGTCGGCACCGACATCCTCAAGGCCCTGGCCGAACTCTCCCCTTCCACCTCGCTGTCGCGCCTTGCCGAACATGTGCAGATGCCGGCGAGCAAGGTCCACCGCTACCTGCAGGCCCTGATTTCAAGCGGGTTCGCCGAACAGGACGCGGCCACCAACCATTACGGGCTGGGCCGCGAGGCCTTGCGGGTGGGGATGGCGGCGCTGGGCAGCATCGATGTGCTGAAAGTCGCGGCTTTGCCGCTGTCGCAGCTGCGCGACGAGCTCAACGAAAGCTGTTTCATCGCCGTATGGGGTAACCAGGGCGCGACCGTGGTGAGCATCGAGCCGGCAGTGCGCGCGGTGACGGTGGTAACCCAGATCGGCTCGGTGCTGCCGCTGCTCAGCTCGTCCACCGGCCTTGTGTTCGCCGCGCACCTGCCTGAGCGCGAGACCGTCGAATTGCGCGACCGGGAGTTGGCAGCCCTGAATCAGAACAGCGATGACTACGTGCCGTTGCTGGCACAGATCCGCCAGCGCGGCCTGCACCATGTGCACGGGCTGCTGATGCCGGGCGTGGACGCGCTGTCCGCCCCGGTGTTCAACGCCATGGGCCAGATCGCCGCGGTGATGACCGTGGTCGGGCCGACCTCGATCTTCCATGCCGACGAGCAAGGGCCGGCGGCACAACGCCTGCTGGCGGCCACGGAGGCGGTCAGCAGGCGCATGGGCTTCAGTCAGGCAGGCTGATCACAGCCAGTGGACAAGTGCATATGGCGCGAGCGTCTAGTTGAGCAGGTCGAGGACCTTCATCAGCTCATCATCGAACACTCGGCCTGCGGCGCCCGCGCCTTTGGGCCCCCACTCAAGCACCATTTCCTTCAAGAACCCGGTGAAAATCCCTGATGGCCCGGGATAGAGGCTGGAATAGACAGTGGACACGGCCTTGCCCAAGCCAACTGCGGACACGATGCCAACGCCCCCCATCAGGAAGTAGAGCGAGGCGGAGTTCCTTTCACCATTTGCCCAGGCGTGTGCCCCCCTTGCGAAGGTCAGCGATCCCATCGCCAGGTTGACCACGGATGCGAGCAAGGTCAGGGGCATGGCAAGGAAACCAACCGCCGTGCCGAGTACCCCGATAACCGGGGAGACGATGTACTCCAACGATTCGAAGACACGATCGGCAATGCTGGTCGTCTGTTGCTGTGCATCCCAGATGCGCTGCGTCGCACGCAGCCGCAGGTCATCCTCCCAGCGTTCGATCCGCGATGTATGGGCATGGGCATCGATGATGACGTTGGCATGTTCCGGCTCGCTGCCTCGCAGGCGGGTCAGCTCACGCATCGCCGCCTTGTCGCAGGAAGCCACACGGCTGGTGAAAAAGGCACCCAGGTTTTCCTCGTGCCAGGACAAGGCGATATCGTCGATCGTACGCACCGTTACGCCGTTGACCGCATCGCTCACATAGACCAGATGCTGCCCTGGGGCGTTGGCCAACAAGTACCCCCCCTCCACGATTCGGTGGGTCAATTGCCTGAAGGACAGCCGCTCGAAGTGCAGCTTCACCAGGATGTCATCATCGGCCGGTGTTTCGCTGATGTCCTTCAACCAGCTCGACTGCTGCTCGTCGAGATGCCCCAGCAGGCTGGCCACCAGGAAATCGCGACGCACTTTCAAGCTCATCATTGAACGATGCAGCTCGAGCTTGTGCTGCTCGGCGATGCTGAGGTCCTGGTCAGTCAGCTTCTTTTCAGGAAACGCTTGCTCGATGTGCTGGCTGTACACCTCACGGATATGGCTGCTGGACTGACGGATGGCGCTCGCCACCTGAGCCAGTGCCAGGTGTGACAGGTCCTGGCCAACAGTCGAACGAATTGTCGAGGACGCTGCGAAATTGAAACCTGTCGGATACCCCCAGGCCATCCACTGGGTAAAGGTCAATGCCGCGTCCGGGGTTTCGATCATCACGGTGTCCGGATCGATCCAACGCCCCTTGTTACCCGGAAACTCATTGAGCCTCAAGGCCGCCTTCTGCTGCGCGAAGGCCAACAGATTCGGCACTTGCGTGAGTGCGTGATGTTCTGGATGGAACAGTGCCAGCTCGTTATCGAGCGAGGCCACGCGCTGCCGGTCCTCGCCACTGGCGCTGATATACCAGTTCGGAACAGCCAGCCGCAAAGTGTCGTACCGGAAAGAGACCAGGTCATTGGCCATGGCCTTGCGAACACTGCCTTTAACGTCCTGCAGGTACACCCTGTCGAAATGCCAGGCCAGCGTTTCGAGACGATTGAGTTTGTGCTCCAGGGCCGTACGCACCTTCAGGCGCACTCGCGACATCAGGTAGGCCATGCCATCAGGCGTTGCCAACATGCTCACCACTGCAACCTGGAGAAACTGCAGGTGTTCGAACCATCGGAAATCTCCTCCCGGCGCCCCTGGGCTGTAAAGCAGATATTGCCCTTCGTGCTCGAAACAGAAGATGCCACGCAGCACAGCCCCCCACACCGTGATCCGGTGCACGCTGATGCCCTCCACCGGCTGCCCCTCCTTGAGCAGTGCCTCGATCATTGAACGGCTCTGCTCGGACAACCCGTGGGCATGCACCGCCCGTTGCGCGCAAAGTGACATCTGCGCGGATTCGGCCTCGCCCAGCAATAATCGAGTGGGCGCCTGGTTGTAGAGCGGGGCGACCTTGCTGCGGTAGTCCACCTTCAGGTCCAGCGCGTTGATCATTCTTTGCATCTGGGCATGGGTGAGGCGATTGGCCAGCTCAGGCTCGATCATCTCGGCCACCAGCCCATAACCGGTGTAGCCGCCGCTGACGACCCAGTCCAACAGGCTGTAGGTACGTTCACGCCCCACATCGTCTCGGGTGTTGCGGACAGTGAGGTAGGTCTTCTCAGGGGGGATATCCAGCCCTGGCAAGTTGGTCTCCAGCCAGACTCGCACACGCTGGGCGGCAAATGTCCGGTCGTCACGAAGATCGCCCAGATGCTCGTCTACCCCTTGCCTGGCCTCTGCCAGCGCCTGCTCCAGCGCCAGGTAGCCCTCCAGCGCTTCACCTTGCAGATTCCTGCGCCAGTGCGGCTGATGGGTTTGCCGGTAGGCCACCAGATGCTCGGCGACGCGCTCCTGAATCGCGACGACCAGCTCATCCAGGCGAGCTACGGCATTGAACGCGCTAACCGCAACCGGGCCCGCCTCTACCTGGTCCTGCAGATCCGTCATCAGGTTGTGCTGGATGATGCCCAGGTCATCGATGGCCTTCCTCGTAGGGGGAACATCGCCGAGGCCCCTGAAATGTAGGTGCAGGGACGCACCGTCCTGCAGTGCCTGGATGAACGCCTGAGGCAACAAGCGCACCTTGCTGGCTGCGTCGAGGACCGCCTGGCGCAAGTAGTCGGCAGCCTCCTCACGCTGCCTGCCCACCCACACACCTGTGGCCAACCCATACAGCACGAAGTCCTCACCGTCCTGGTAATCCTCGAGTTCACGGGTAATAACCATACAGCCAGGAAATGGCACGGGGTCCTCGGCGCCCGTACTCACAGCCAGCCAGCCGAAATCCCCACTCTGCTCGCCCGGCGCCAGCAAGTCCTCGAGTACATGTTTGGCTCCTGGCTGGGCGAATGGGTGAGCCGCCAGCTCAAGCTCGAACAGCCGATAAATCTGCCCACGCAAGCCAGGCCCCGACGGCCCACCCTGCCCCTGCTCCAGCCACCATTCATTCATCATGCCTTGCCAGGCTGGCAGCAAAGTGTCCAACCGGGCCGTATCAACCATGGCTTGCTCAAGTGCCTTCGTTTGATGCTCCCCGGCATCGTCGGGCGCAGCTTCGCTCGACTCGGCCGTGTACTCATCGGCAAAGCGAGGTGCGGTGGCCAACTGTGCCTGCATGGCCAGCGCCAGCAACGAGAGTTGAGTGAGTAGCGCCTCTGGCGAGGCTGGGGAGTCTTGGCGACCAAGAAACGACAAATCGGGAAACAACGACTCGGAATACATCACGAACTCCTTAAGACAATGTGGAGTTCGATAGTGATTTCGAGATCAGTCAACTGAAACTCGGAACCAATTCCTACAAGCCAGACAGCTACTTTCAAACGCTGCTGTCTTACAGATCTCCTAACAGGCCGGTATGACTAGGTAGGAATCTTTCGATTATCACGAAGGATGTAATAGAGAATGTCAGAAGCGGCCATTTTTCCCGCAGGAATAAGCACTTATTCTTACCTCACTGGCCGGCACGAAGGGCTCCCCCCCCGCCTTTCGCGCCCGCCCAGGTTCACCGACGTTGATTTTGAAGCTCCTTGATCTAACGTCTCGATTGGCCGCTGCCTTTGCAGCGGCCTTTTTTATTCCTGCAAGAATCTGCTGAGCCTGTGACAGCGAAACAGCCTCAAGCCGACGGATACTTCTGCAGATTCGCCATCATCTGCTGCAGCGCCTGAAAACTGTCCTGCGGGTGGCTCGCGCCTTCGAAATCACCGATCCGCCCCCAGTTGGCCGCCACCTGCTCCGGGGTAAAACCCTCTCGCGGATCGAAGCCCACGCCCTGGCTACGCTCCCAACGCACCTTGCCCACCCAGCCACCGCCCACCTCGAACAGCTGGCCGCTGTCCTGGCACTGCTCGCTGCAAAGAAACACCACCAACGGGCTGATCAATTCGGGCTTGAGCTGCTCGAACACCTGAGGCGGGATCAGCCCCTCGGTCATGCGGGTACCGCCGGTAGGGGCGATGGCATTGACCAGGATGCCGTGCTTGCGCCCCTCGATGGCCAGGGTACGGGTCAGGCCGTACAGGCCAAGCTTGGCCATGCCGTAGTTGGCCTGGCCGAAATTGCCGTAGATGCCCGAGGTGGACGACGTGAAGATCACCCGCCCCCAGTTTTGCCCGCGCAGGTGCGGCCAGGCGGCATGGGTGACTTTGTAGGCGCCCTCGACATGCACCCGGTAAACCAGCTCCCAATCGCTGTCTTCCATCTTGTGAAAGGTCTTGTCGCGCAGGATGCCGGCGTTGTTCACCAGCACATCGACCCGGCCAAAGCTGTCCAGGGCCTGCTCGACGATGCGCGCGCCATCGGTCACCGAGTCATGGTTGGCCACCGCCGTGCCGCCGGCGGCGCGGATTTCTTCCACCACCCGGTCAGCCGCCGACACGTTGGCGCCTTCGCCATGGCTGCTGCCCCCCAGGTCGTTGACCACCACTTTCGCCCCGTGCCTGGCGAACAACAGTGCATGGGCCCGGCCCAGGCCGCCACCGGCCCCTGTGACGATCACCACGCGATCTTGCAGACTTACCGGTTCGCTCATGCTCAAGGCTCCAGGCAGATGAAGGATGCGCGCAGTGTCGGCCAGCCCTCGCCGCCCGACAATCAAGCGCGCCCCGGCGAATGCCGGGGGATAACCCATGGCGATGATCGCCCGGTCACGACCAGGCGACTTTCTGTGGCACGTAGCTCAGCGGTTGTTCACGAAAGGCCAGGTAGTGGCGCAGTACCTGCACCGGCGCTTCGGTGTGCGGGTAGTGGCCGATGCCCTGCAACACCACGGTGTCCGGCTCGGGCACCACTTCCCGGTAGCGCTCGACCATGTGCGCGCCGGACAACGGGTCGACCGCACCATTGATGAAGCGCAGCCGCACGCCTTCGCGCTGCAGGGCACCGACCCAGCGCTCGCGTTGCGCCCGGCGCTCGGGCAGGAAGTTGATCAGCTTGTGCAGGATGCGCTGGCCACCGTTGGCGGCGATCAGGCTCCAGCAGTCGTCCAGCGCACTTTCGCTGGGGTGGGTGCAGGGCCCGTAGACCTGGGTGACATTGCGCACCAGGTCGTCGCGACCGAACGAGCGCCCCACCAGCCAGCCAAGGCGGCTGAGCAGCAGTTTCTGGATCAGCAGCACGCGACAGCTCTCGGGGAACAGGCCGCTGTTGAGGAACACGCAGCTGGCGATCTGCAGACGCTGCTCGTGGTGCCGGGCCAACAGTTCCTGGGCGACACTGCCGCCATAGTCGTGGGCCAGCAAGTGCACCGGCTGGTCGATCTTCAGGTGCTCCAGCAGTGCCTGCTGCAAGTCGGCCTGCTCCAGCAGGCTGTATTCGTGGTCTGCGGGCTTGGCCGAATCGCCGAAGCCGAGCATGTCGCAGGCCACCACGCGAAAGCGTTGGGTGAGCGGTACCCACAGGTAGTGCCAATCCCAGCTGGCGGTGGGGAAACCGTGTAGCAATAGCAGAGGCTCTCCTTGCCCTGCCGTCCAGTAGCGGATGCTCTGGCCCCGGAAGGTGAAACCCTGGCTCCGGGTGCGCCAGACGCACAATGGAATCTCGGCCAAAGGCATCAGGGTCGTCCCGGTATTGGTGTGTGAGTGTCGGAATAGGGCAAGGCTGCGTTCATTGCAAGTTACCTCGGCACATACATGTGCTCTCTATGTCGAGGCTCAGTCTAGAAGCCAATACGAAGGTGTTAAGTCGCCTTGGCAGCCAGCCTGATGACCGTGCGAGTCAGTGGCACGAACGGTCAGAACAGCATCACCAGCAGTGGCGCGGCAAACAGGTTGAGCAACCCGGTGAGGACCATGACCAGGCCAGCCACCGAACCCTCTTCGCGGCCCACCTCCTGGGCCCGGCTCACGCCCGCGCCATGGGCGCCGACACCGAACAGCGCGCCCCGCGCCAGCGGCGTGCGCAGCGGCAGCCAGCGCAGCAGAACGCCGCCAAACACCGCCCCCAGCACGCCGGTGAACATCACGAACACCGCGGTCAGTTCTGGCACCCCTCCCAGGTCCTGGGCCACCGGCATGGCAAACGGGGTGGTGATGGAGCGCGGCAGCAACGACAGGCTCACCGACTCGTCCAGCGCCAGCAGGTGCGCCAGCCCCCAGGAACTGCCGATCGAGGCGACGCTGCCGGCCAGCATGCCCACCAGCAACGCCGGCCAGTGCCGCGCCAGCAGGGCCCGCTGCTGCCAGATCGGCACGGCGAAGGCCACCGTCACCGGGCCCAGCACGCCCATCAGCCAATGGGTGTTGCGCGCGTACTCGGCGTAGGCGGTGTGCAGCGGCACGGCCACCGCCAGCAACAGGGCCGGCACCAGGATCAGCGGCGACAGCAGGTAGCGCCCACTGCGCCGGTACAGCCAGCGGCTGCCCACATAGGCGGCCAGGGTGAGCGCGAGCCAGAACAATGACTTGGGTTCAAGGTTCATGGCGCAACCGCCAGCGGCACACCAGCTCGACCGTCGCGGCGGTGACCACCATCACCAGCAGGGTACTCACCGCGATCACCAGCAAGATGCGCCAGCCTTCGCTGCGCAACAGGCTGCCGTAGTCCAGCAGGCTCATCAGCGCGGGGATGAAGAACAGTAGCATCTCGGCCATCAGCCATCCGGCACCCAATTGCAGGGTGGCGGGCTTGAGCAGGCCTGTGGCGAACAGCATGAGCAGCAGCGCCAGGCCCATCACCCCGCCGGGGATCGGCCAGCCCAGCCAGGCCGCGAGCTGGCCGCCGATCAAAAACAGGGCCAGCAGCACCGCCAGCTCAGCGAGCAGGCGGCAGGTTTTTTTCAGTAATGCAGGGTTCATGGCAGGGTCCTCGACAACGTGCCCAGTGTAAAAGTCGGTCGCGAAGGCCAAAAGCGAATTGTTAGACTGCTCGCCATTCCATAATGGAATTCAAGGCATGGAATTCAAACAGCTGCGCAGCTTCATCGAAGTCGTTCACCGGGGTGGCTTCACCCAGGCCGCGGGCACCCTGCACATCAGCCAGTCGGCAGTGAGCAAGCAGGTCGCCCAGCTGGAACAGGCCATCGGCCAGCCATTGCTCGAGCGCCAGGGTTCGCAGCTGCTGCTGACCGCCGCCGGGCGCATCGTGCTGGAGCGGGGTGAAGTGCTGCTGCGCCAGCGCCAGGAACTGCTCAACGAGCTGGACGATCTTGGCCAGATGGCCCGTGGCGAGCTGCGCCTGGGGCTGCCGTTGCTGGGCAGTGACGCACTGTTTGCCGGGTTGTTCGCCGAGTACCGGCGGCGCTACCCGCAGATTTCGGTGCAACTGCTCGAAGGCGGCAGCCGCATGGTCGAGCAGGCGGTGAAGAGTGGCGAGCTGGAGCTGGGCGGTAGCCTGACGCCGAGCGACCCGGCGTTCGACTACCAACCCTTCTGCAATGAGCCGCTGGATGCCCTGCTGCCCGCCGACCATGCCCTGGCGGGCCAGGCAGAAGTCAATCTGGCGCAACTGGCCGATACGCCGTTCCTGCTGTACCAGCGCAGCTTCATGCTCAATGACCGGCTGCTCAGCGCCTGCCAGCAGGTGGGTTTTACCCCGAAGGAAGGCGGGCGCAGCGGCCAGGCGGACTTTCTTGCCTCGTTGGTGGCGGCGGGCCAGGGGGTGGTGTTGCTGCCGCGGGTGGTCGCCAGGGCTCTCGAGCGGCCCGGGGTGGTGCGCTTGCCATTGCGCGCACCAGGCGACCTGAGGTGGGACATCGCCTTCATCTGGCGACGCGGGGCGTACCTGTCACGGGCGGCGCAGGCGTGGTTGGCATTGTTGCGCGAGCACACCTGAGCGCGCCGAACTCAAGACCTGCAATCTGCCTGTGGGAGCGGGTTTACCTGCGAAGATGACAACTCGGTGCCTGGCACGGGCTATGCCCGTGTTCGCGGGTGAACCCGCTCCCACAGGGTGTGGGAGCGGCGGTGCGCCGATGCGACTTGCCCCGCGATGGGGTTCAGCCCTGAATGGCGGCGACAAACTCCGCCAGCCACGGCTCGGCGTCGGCCTCCGGGGTCACGGTCTCGCTGGCATCCAGGCGCAGCATCGGCAGCACCTCACGCACGCCCAGCTCGGCAAACAGCTCGCGCAGCTGCTCGCCACCACCGCAGTAAGTATCGCCGTAGCTGGAGTCACCCAGGCCGATCACCGCACCCGGCAAGCCACGCCAGGCGGCGGGCAGCACATCGCGAATGACGCTGTACAGCGGCATCAGGTTGTCGGGCAGCTCGCCCATGCCGGTGGTCGAGGTCACCGCCAGCAAGGCCTGCGGGGCAAAGCCCTCGATATCCTGCAGGGTGGCACGGCCTGCATGCCAGGCTTCATGGCCGGCAGCGTTGAGCAGCGACACCGCATGACGGGCGACTTCATCGGCGGTGCCATAGACCGAACCGGAAATAATGGCGACTTTCATCAGGTGAGGATTCCGAAACTGAGTGAAAGCGTAGGATACTAGCACCCGACAGTGGCAAAAGGCCGCCTCACCCTAAAGTCACAGCCGCGCAAACAATCCGACCAGTGACCTGAACCAAACCCATACATCACTGTCCACCCCCTTGACGTAATCGCCATTACCGATCGCTTCCCGAGTTCGACCATGCAAGCAGACGCCCTTCTCTCCCAGGACGAACTGGATTTCATCCAGAACATGCAGCACTCGCCGCAGTTGAACCTGGCCGACCCCATGGCGAGCCTGCTGGTCAATGGCGACCGTCGCCTGAAGGATCTGCTCACCCGCCTGGTGGCCAATGAACAGGTCACGCTGCAGGCCAGCTTCAACAACCAGCAGTTGAGCTTCCCCCTGCAACTGGTCGAAGACGAGTTCCACGCCCTGCACCTGCAACTGGGCTCACCGGACATCTACGAAGACGGCCCCATGCTGCGCCCGTGGCGCCTGTCGCTGGAGCAACCGGCGGCATTGCTCGACGACCACCACCAGGCCAGCGACCTGTGGGTACGGGATATTTCGTTCAAGGGCGTGCTGGTGGAAGTCCACGGGCAGAGCAAGGCACCGGCGCATTTCGAGCTGCACTTCGCCCCCGAGGACATCCCGGCGATCAGCCTGCACGGCGTGTTGCGCCGGCGCATCGGCCCCAGGCTGGCCGCCTACGACCTGTCGCACACGCCGGCCGAAGAGATCGAGCGCCTGCGCGAGTACATTCTTCAGGCCCACCGCCAGGCCCACCCCGAACTGCACGCGCAAGCGAACTTCTGACAGGTTTTCACTCGCTCTGAGACTGCGAGGGGCGCGTTGCGCCCCTTTCGCGGCACGAGGCCGCTCCTACGGTCATCGATGATCGGGCATAATCCGCGCCCGATTCTTGCAAGCATGCCTGCGCCGCCCACCACCCCGGGCCGCATGCCAAGGGGCCGGCTACCCGCCAGCCCCGTCGCCAGGAGATACACGATGTCTACCCACCCCGTCACCCTGATGGTGTCGCGCCGCGCCGCCCATGGCCGCTACCAGGACCTGCTGGCCTGGCTGCACGAAGGCGAACAGCTGGCCACCGACTTCCCCGGCTACCTGGGCTCAGGCATCCTCGCCCCGCCTGCCGAAGGCGATGACTTCCAGATCATCTTCCGCTTCACCAATGAACAAACCCTGCACGCCTGGGAGCATTCAGCCTCGCGTCGCACCTGGTTGCAGCGCGGTGACGGCCTGTTCGAACGCCCCAAAGAGAGGCGCGTCAGCGGCATTGACGACTGGTTCGGCACCAACATGGTGCAAAAACCGCCGCGCTGGAAGCAGGCCACGGCCATCTGGCTGGCGTTCTTCCCGGTCTCGTTGCTGTTCAACCTGCTGTTCGGCCACTGGCTGGCGCCGCTCGATCTGCTGCCGCGGGTGTTGCTCAGCACCCTGGCCCTGACGCCGGTCATGGTGTACCTGTTCATCCCGCTGTCGACGCGCCTGCTGGCCGGCTGGCTGAACGCGGCGCCGCGCTCGGCCGCAGACCGCGCCGAGGGCCTGCGCAGCCGCTGAGGCACGGGCTCGCAAGGCGGTGCACTTCGGGTATGCTGGGGCATCACGCACGGACAGATGGCAGACCGCCCCGAACATGAACAGCCCTATCCTCATTACCGGTGCCAGCCAGCGTGTCGGGCTGGCCCTGGCACTGGAGCTGGCCCAGGCCGGCCATACGGTGGTCAGCGCCAGCCGCAGCCTCAATGCACACGCGGCGCACCCGAACATCCAGCAGTTCCAGGCCGACCTCACCAACGCCGACGACCGCCAGGCCCTGATCGACCACCTGCACAAGCATTACGACGGCCTGCGCGCGATCATCCACAACGCCTCGCTGTGGCTCGACGACGGCCTGGACAACCTCGACACCATGTTCCGCCTGCACGTCGAGGCGCCCTACCACCTCAACCTGGCGCTGGGTGAGCTGCTGGGCAAGGTAGACAAGGCCGACATCATCCATATCTGCGACGAGACCTCTTCGCGCGGCAGCAAGAGCCATATCGGCTATGCCGCGACCAAGGCCGCGCTGCAGAACATGGTGCTGTCGTTCGCCGAAAAGTACGCGCCCACAGTGCGCGTCAACGGTATCCTGCCGGGCCTGCTGATCCTCAAGGAGGGTGGCGACGAGCACTATCGCCAGCAGACGCTGAAAAAAGCCCTGCTGGAGTTCGAACCCGGCGCCCGCCCGCTGATCGACGCCGTGCTGTTCCTGCTGCACAGCCAGTACAGCACCGGCAGCCAGGTGGTCATCAACGGTGGCCGCCATCTGAAGAACCGCATGACCTGAGAGACCGCCATGACTCCCCAGCAACAGCTCGAACTCGAAGCCGCCGCGTTCCGGCGCCTGGTCGACCATCTGCAAAAGCGCACCGACGTGCAGAACATCGACCTGATGAACCTCTCCGGCTTCTGCCGCAACTGCCTGTCCAAGTGGTACAAGGCCGCCGCCGACGAGCGCCAGGTCGACCTGAGCATGGACGACGCCCGCGAAGCGGTGTACGGCATGCCCTACGCCGAGTGGAAAGCCCAATACCAGAAAGAAGCCAGCGCCGAACAACAGGCGGCGTTCGAACAAGGAAAACCCCGTGACTGACCTGAACACCCTGCGCAACAGCCTCGCCAGCGGCGAACATGTGTTTGCCGACACCCTGGCGTTCATCGCCGCGAACTACAGCTACCAGCCACAAGCCTTCGACAACGGTGATGTGCACAACGCCGCCGGGCAGAACGAAGGTTCGTGCAAGACCCTGGGCCTGGCCTTGCTGGAAGGGTTGAGCGACCAGGAAGCGCTGCTGGCCTTTGGCGAGCACTACCGCAGCGTGGTGGCCACGCCCGAGGGCAGCGACCATGGCAATATCCGTGCGCTGATCAAGCATGGGCTGGCTGGGGTGAAATTTGCCGAGCAGCCTTTGGCGCGCCTGGCCTGACAATCCGCATCGCGGGGCAAGCCCGCTCCCACGCCACTCGCGCATTTACAGGTCTGGCGTGGGAGCGGGCTTGCCCCGCGATAAGGCCATGAGCCTTCAGATGATCTTGCCCGGCACTCCACCCGCCAACCGCCCCGCCTGCAACCACCCCAGCGCAATCGGCCAGAGGCTCTGGCGAAACCGGTCATGGAAGAACGCGAAATGCCCTATCTCCTCGACGCCGATATCCACAGGCGCCACCCGCAGGTGCTTGCGCCCGCGCTCATCCAGATAACCCAATAACCGCTCGGTGGCCGCCACCGTGCCGAACGGATCGTCGGTCAGGCTGATCGCCAGGGTCGAGGCGCTGACCTGAGCGAACGGCAACGCTTCCAACAACCGCCCGCTGGGCCGATGCTCGTAACGTGGCGTCGGCGTGCTCCAGTCATGCACCACACCGGCCGGCGTGTCCTCCAGCCACCCCAGGCGCTTGCCCGGAAAGTAGCCGAACACCCGGGTCAGCAATGGCATCAGCACATGCCATTTGCCATATAACTGCCAACGCTGGTCCGCCGCATAGTCGCGCCAGTAGGCGAACTGCGCGCCCACCAGCACCGCGTGCTGCACCTGTGCCGCCGAGGGCGCCAGCCCCAGCGCCCAGCCGCCGAAACTGTGCCCCACCACATGCACCGGCTGCCCCGGATGCTCGGCGCCGGCCAGTTGCAGCATGGCCTCGAAATCCAGCCGGCCCCAGTCGCTCCACGAGGCCTGGAAACCGCGCAGCGAGGCCGGGCGCGATTCACCGATGCCACGGTAGTCGTAGCTCAGCACATCGAAGCCTTGGGCGAACAGGTAGTCGGCAAAACGCGAGTAGTAACGGCAACGCACCGAAGTGGCGGCGTTGATGATCACCAGCGGGCGCTGGCTATCGAGGGCTGCATGGCGCCAGCGGAAACCACCGAGGCTGTAGCCGTCGGGGGCGTTGTGGCGAAAGGCGGTGGCGGGCTGGGTAAGGCTGCTCATGGCGCGCTTCTGTGTTGTTGTGCGCCTACGCTAGCAAAAATTCTTTCGCCTGTACCAATGCATCGCGGGGCAAGCCCGCTCCCACGCCAGATATTGAAGGCGTGGGAGCGGGCTTGCCCCGCGATGGGGTCAAACGCGATTACAGCTCGATGCAGTCGAACTTCACATCGGTGGCCACGTCTTCGTCGTAGTTGACGTCAGCGCGCTCGAAACCGAACAGGTTGAGGAACTGCTTCTTGTAACCGGCGTAGTCGGTCAGCTCGAACAGGTTCTCGGTGGTCACCTTCGGCCACATGGCACGGCAGGCGTCCTGCACATCATCACGCAGTTCCCAGTCGTCCAGACGCAGACGGCCTTCCTCGTCCAGTGCAGCCGGCGCACCGTCCTCACGGTACATGCGGTCACGGAACATTCGGTCCAGCTGGTGCTGGGTACCTTCGTGGATACCCTTCTCCTGCATGATCTTGAAGACCATCGACAGGTACAGCGGCATAACCGGGATAGCCGAGCTGGCCTGGGTAACCACCGACTTCAGCACCGCAACGTTGGCACTGCCACCGACTTTTTTGCCCAGGCGCTGGGCGGTTTCGTCCAGGTCCTGCTTGGCCTTGCCCAGCGCGCCGTCCCAGTAGATCGGCCAGGTGATGTCGGAGCCGATGTAGCTGAAGGCCACGGTGCGGGCCTGAGGCGCCAGTACGCCGGCGGCGTTCAGGGCATCGATCCACAGCTCCCAGTCCTGGCCGCCCATCACGGTGACGGTGTCGGCGATTTCCTGCTCGGTGGCCGGCTCGATGCTGGCCTCGATGATGGTGTCCTTGTTGGTGTCGATGGCGGTCGACTTGTACGGCTGGCCAATCGGCTTGAGCGCGGAGCGGATCACTTCACCGGTCTGCGGCAGCTTGCGCACCGGCGAGGCCAGCGAGTAGATGACCAGGTCGACCTGGCCGCCCATTTCGTTCTTGATCAGCTCGATGACCTTGGCGCGGGCTTCGTCGGAGAAGGCGTCACCGTTGATCGACTTGCTGTACAGGCCCTCGGCCTTGGCGAATTTGTCGAAAGCGGCGGCGTTGTACCAGCCGGCGGTGCCGGCCTTGGTCTCGGTGCCCGGCTTTTCGAAGAACACGCCCAGGGTGTCGGCCTTGAAGCCGAATGCCGCGGTGATGCGGGCGGCCAGGCCGTAGCCGCTGGAGGCGCCGATCACCAGGACTTTCTTCGGACCATCCTCGCGCACGCCCAGCTTGCGGGTGGCTTCGATCTGGTCACGGACGTTGAGCTCGCAGCCCTTCGGGTGAGTCGTGGTGCAGATGAAACCGCGAACCTTGGGATGAATGATGGCCAATGTCTGTACCTCGTCAGGTTTAGGCTGGGGAAGCGCCCCGGCAAAAATGGGGCGGTTCCGTTTGATCTAGAGGGTGAGACTACCCTCGCATGTCATCCGACACATATTACGGGGTGATCGGGGTGATGCAAAACACCAGCGGCCCTATCGCGGGGCAAGCCCGCTCCCACGCTGTATGTGCAAATGCGCGAGCGGCGTGGGAGCGGGCTTGCCCCGCGATAGGGCCATCAGCCCTGCACCAGTACCCCCTTCAACCATTCCAGAAAGCGCCGCGCCTGCGGGTCATCCTGGCTGTCGCGATGCACCAGGCAACTCCATGCCGGCCCACGCACGCGCTGGGCAGACAACGCCTGCAAGCGCCCCTGCGCCACCAACCGCTGCGCCAGCAGCTGGCTGACCAGGGCAATCCCCAGGCCCTCGCCCGCCGCCTCCAGCAGCAACCCCGGGTCGGAAAAGTTCAGCCCCTTGCCCTGCTGCCCGACATCCTCGCCGCCTTCGACCTGCCAGTGGCTCCAGTCCATCTCCCGCTCGCCATGCAAGGTGGTGCGGCCCTGCGCGGCCAAGTCCGGGTGGCAGGCCGGGTACAGCAGGTCCTGGTGCAGCACACTGAAGCTGCATTCAGCCTGGGCCCCGATGTCATCGCGGATCGCCAGGTCGATGGTCTCGCTGGCCATGTCCGGCACCTCGAAGCTGGTGAACAGCCACAGGTCCACCTCCGGATAGCGCTGGTGAAAGTCCGCCAGGCGCGGCAGCAGCCAGTGCCGGGCGAACGCAGGGGTGGTGTTGACCACCAGTTGGTTGGGCTTGCGGTACTGGTCCAGCCGGCGGATGCCCACCGCCAGTTGCTGCAGCAAGGTCTGGGTGGTGCTGAGCAGATCATGCCCGGCATCGGTAAGGCTGACGCTGCGCCCGGTACGGTGGAACAGCGGTTGCTCCAGGTAGCTTTCCAGGCTGCGAATCTGCTGGCTGATCGCCGACTGGGTGAGGTTCAGGGCCTCGGCGGCCTTGTGGAAACTGCCCAGGCGGGCAGCGGCTTCGAAACCGCGCAGGGCGTTGAGCGGGGGCCAATGCTTGAGCATGCTGATAAGCCTGACTGATCAGAAATACGCTAAATCTATCGTTTGTCGCCCCAACTTCCCAGCCATAACATTGGCACCAACACCCGCGACGGCGGGCTTCGTTGATAAAAATCCCTAATAGATCGGAGTTCACTATGACCCTGTCCCACGACAGCGGCTGGCGCATGCCTGCCGAATGGGCCCGCCACGCCGCCACCTGGATGATCTGGCCGCACAACCAACCGCTGTGGGAATCGGGCTGGGGCGTCACCCTGGCCGATGTACAGCGCGACTACGCCCGAGTAGCCGCCGCCATCGCCCGCTTCGAGCCGGTGAAGATGGTGGTGGACCCGTCCGCCATGGCCACCGCCCGCGAGCTGTGCGGCGCCGGCATCGAGCTGATCGAACTGGCCGTCGACGACAGCTGGTGCCGCGACAGCGGGCCAAGCTTCCTGCTGCACCTGCAGCACGGCGTGGCCGGCCTGAGCTGGCGCTTCAACGCCTGGGGCAACAAGTCCGAACACGGCAAGGACCGCAGCCTGGCCCGGCGCATCCTCGACCAGCTCGGTTTCGAAGGCTTCAGCACCCCGCTGTGCAACGAAGGCGGCGCCATCCATGTGGACGGTGAAGGCACGCTGATCACCACCGAATCGGTACTGCTCAACCCCAATCGCAACCCGGGCCTGAGCAAGGCCGAGTTCGAGGATTGCTTCGCCCGCCTGCTGGGCATCCGCAAGACCATCTGGCTGCCGGGCGACCCGCAGTACGTGACCGGTGACATGACCGACGGCCATGTCGACGGCGTGTGCGCCTTCGCCCGCCCCGGCGTGCTGCTGGTGGATGCCACTCATGACAAGGGCTCGGTGTACGCCGAGGTGGTCCGCGAGAACCGCCGTGCGCTGGAGCTGGCCACCGACGCCCAAGGCCGTCAATTCGAGCTGCTCGACCTGTACGAGGCCACGGCGGCCGTGGACACCGACGCCGAGGTGTTCTGCGCCTCCTACACCAACTTCTACCTGGCCAATGGCGCGGTGATCATGCCGGCCTATGGCATCGACGCCGACCAGGCCGCCGCCGATCAGCTCGCCCATGCCTTCCCCGGCCGCGAAGTGGTGCCGGTGCGCATCGACCATATCGCCCACGGTGGCGGCGGCATCCACTGCATCACCCAGCAGCAGCCGGCCTGGCCGCTGCAAGGAGAACGCCCATGAGCACCCTGCGCATCGCCACCACCCAGATGGCCTGCAGCTGGGATGTGCCCGGCAACCTCGACCGCGCCGAGCAACTGGTGCGCCAGGCCGCTGCCGATGGCGCCCAGGTGATCCTGCTGCAGGAGCTGTTCGCCACCCCGTACTTCTGCATCGAGCAGTGCCACAGCCACCAGGCCCTGGCCGAGGACTACCACGACAGCCCGCTGCTGCGCCGCTTCGCCGCCCTGGCCAAGGAGCTGGGCGTGGTGCTGCCGCTGAGCTGGTACGAGCGCGCCGGCAACGCCTTCTTCAACTCGCTGACCGTGGCCGACGCCGACGGCACGCTGCTGGGGGTGTACCGCAAGAGCCATATCCCCAATGCCATCGGCTACCAGGAGAAGGAGTACTTCAGCCCCGGCGACACCGGCTTCAAGGTCTGGGACACCGCCTTCGGCCGCCTGGGCATCGGCATCTGCTGGGACCAGTGGTTCCCCGAGACCGCCCGCTGCCTGGCGCTGATGGGCGCCGAAGTGCTGCTGTTCCCCACCGCCATCGGCTCCGAGCCCGGCGCCGCGGGGCTGGATTCGCGCGATCACTGGCAAGTCGCCATGCGCGGCCATGCCGCCGCCAACCTGCTGCCGGTGGTGGCCGCCAACCGGGTCGGCGAGGAAGTGGCCAAGAGCGACAGCAGCCTGTCGATGCGCTTCTACGGCTCGTCGTTCATCTGCGACCACAAGGGCGCCCTGCTCGCCGAAGCCGACCGCGCCAGCAGTGGCGTGTGGCTGCACGACCTGGACCTGGCGCAGATGCGCGAGGACCGCCTGAGCTGGGGCGTGTACCGCGACCGCCGCCCCGACCTGTACGCGCCGTTGATGACCCTCGACGGCCGCACCCCACACACCGAGAGGGCCTGAGCATGCCACGCCGTCCATCACAACTGCTGGCCATCGCCGCGCTGGCGGCCTGCGCCGGTATCGCCCAGGCCGAGCAGGACGCCTTGCGCCTGTACAACTGGGCCGACTATTTCGCCGAGGACACGCTCAAGCGCTTCACCGCCGAAACCGGTATCCCGGTGATCTACGACGTCATGGACGGCAGCGAGGTGCTCGAGGCCAAGCTGATGTCCGGGCGCAGCGGCTACGACCTGGTGTTCCCCGGCGACACCGTGGCCGAACGGCTGATGCGCGCCGGCAGCCTGCAGAAGCTGGACCGCAGCCAGCTGACCGCGCTGGACGACATCGACCCCAGCCTGCGCAAGCTGCACGACCAGTACCCCAAGGCCAGCCAGGCCACCGTGCCCTACACCTGGGGTACCATCGGCCTGACCATGGATGCGAAAAAGATCCGCGAGCGCATGCCCGACGCCCCGCTGAACAGCCTCGACCTGCTGTTCAAGCCGGAGCTGGCTGCCAAGTTCGCCGACTGCGGCATCTCGATGATCGACTCGCCCGACGAAGTGCTGGCCGTGGTGCTGCACTACCTGGGCCGCGAACCGCGCAGCGCCAAACCCGATGACCTGGCCGCCGCCAGCGAACTGCTCAAGGGCATCCGCCCCTATGTGAAGAAGCTGCAGTCGCAACCGGTGACCGAGCTGGTCAACCAAAACATCTGCCTGTCGCTGGGCTACAGCGGCGACGTGATCCAGGCCCAACGCACCGCCGAAGCCGCCGGCAAGGCCATCGACTTCCAGTACCGCGTGCCCCGCGAAGGCACCACGGTGTGGATGGACACCATGGCCATCCCCGCCGACGCCAAGCACCCCGAGTACGCCTATCGTTTCATCAACTTCGTCATGCGCCCGGAAAACATGGCCGCGATCAGCAGCACCACCGGCTACCCCACCTCAAGCGCCAAGGCGCGCCCACTGGTGGACGCCCGGCTGCGCGACAACCCCGATATCTACCTTGACGAAGCTACCTATGCCCGGCTGATCCCCGGCAAGGACATCCCCCAGGCCGACATGCGCGCGCGCATGCGTGTCTGGACCCGTTTCAAGACTGCTCAGGACTGACCCCATGCCCACTCGCCGCACCTTCCTTCAACAGCTCAGCGTGGTCGCGGGCGTCAGCGCCGCCGCCAGCTTCGGCCTGCCCCTGGGCAACGCCCGCGCCGCCGAGGCCGGCCGCTGGTTCATGCCCGACGAGGGTGAAAAGCAGCAGTGCGCCTACATCGCCTTCGGCGCCCAGGACGCCATCTGGGAAGACTTCACCGAAGACGTGCAGGCCGCGCTGGGCCGTATCGCCCGGGCCATTGCCGCCTACCAGCCGGTGACGGTGTTCTGCCGCGCCAGCGAACGCGATATCGCCGAGGAAGAATGCGGCAGCCACAACATCACCTATGTCGAAACCGAGCTGGACGACATCTGGATGCGTGACATCGGCGCCAACCTGGTGCTGGACGACGATGGCGCGCTGGGCGCGGTGGACTTCAACTTCAACGGTTGGGGCGGCAAGCAGCAGCACCGTTACGACGCCAAGCTGGCGGCGCGCGTGGCCAAGCTGGCCGGCGCCCAGTACCTGCGCAGCGAGCTGGTGGGCGAAGGCGGCGGCATCGAAGTGGACGGCCACGGCACCGGGATCATGACCGAGAGCAGCTGGATCAACCGCAACCGCAACCCCGACTGGAGCAAGGCCGAGGTCGAAGAGGAACTGAAGGCGCGTTTGGGGCTGCGCAAGATCATCTGGCTGCCGGGCATCAAGGGCAAGGACATCACCGATGCCCACGTGGATTTCTATGCGCGCTTCGCGGCGCCCGGCGTGGTGGTGGCGAACCTGGACAACGACCCGGATTCCTACGACTACGCCGTGACCCGCAAGCACCTGGAGATTCTGCAGAACGCCACCGACGCCGATGGGCGCAAGTTGCAGGTGCATACGATGTCGCCGCCGTTGAAACCGCGCAGCAACAAGTTCAGCAAGGGCAACCCGGACTTTGCCGCGGGGTACATCAACTACTTCGTGATCAATGGCGCGGTGATCGCACCGCAGTTTGGTGATCGCAGTGCCGATGAGAAGGCCCGGGCGTTGCTGGTGCAGTTGTATCCGGGGCGCACGGTGGTGCAGCTGGACATCGATGCGATTGCGGCGGGTGGCGGAGGCATCCACTGCGTGACCAACCAGTGCCCGGCGGTGTAGATGCACTCATCGCGGGGCAAGCCCGCTCCCACGCAAGCATCGCTTGTGACTGTGGGTTACCCCCAAGGGTTGGATTGGTGTCCAACTTCTTGGAGGCAATCCGGTGCGTGGGAGCGGGCTTGCCCCGCGATGGCCCCTCAGCCTTTCACGGATCCTCGGGCGACCGTCGCCGCCCGGTCACCATCGACAATGGCAGGTTCTCCCGCAAGCGCACACTCTCCACCAGCGCCGCCAGCAGGTGCACGCCAACCAGCGCCAGCACCGCGTCGGCCAGCCAGCTGTGCAGCGTCTCCAGCCATTCGGCGCCCCACAGGGCATCCACCTCCAGCATCATCCAGCCGGTCACGCCCAGGCTGGCGATGCCGGTCATCATCAGCACCATCACCAGCGCGCCGATCGGCGTATGCCCCATGCGGTGAAAGCGCTCGCCGCGCCAAAGCGCCAGCGCATGCGCCTTCAACCGCGCCCGCGTGGGCCAGAAGTCCGTCCAGCGCGCGCTGCGCGGCCCGACAAAGCCCCAGCCAATGCGCAGCACCAGGCAGGCCCCGGCGTAGTAACCCAGCCACTGGTGCCAGTCGTCACCGGCCTCGTTGAAGAAATAATCGGCAAAGAACACCAGCGCCAGGGACCAGTGGCACAACCTCAGCAACGGGTCCCACAGGCGCACGCTGGCGGTCACTTATGGATCTCGGTCTTGATCGCCTTGCCCGTGACCGGGTCGTGGTAGATCTCGACCTTGCGCCCGTCCTTGTCGAAACCGTAGATCTCGTAGCAGTTGCCCTTGGTGATCTGGAACTTGTTGATCTTGTAGCCCTGCTCCTTGAGCTGGGCCTGGAACTTGTCGGCGTCCTGCCAGGTACTGCGGTCGGCCGTGGTGCATTCGGTCTTGGCAAAGGTGTTGGCGCTGGCGAGCAGCAGGGTGATGGCAATCATTGAGTAGCGCATGGCAGGCGGCTCCGATCTGGTGGTTGGTAAACACTGTCCCCGGAAGCTGACGGCAAGCTTAGTTGCGCGCAGCACAGGCGTGGCCCGCCGCCGTTCATTGATTTGAAATTCGGATCAATGGCAAAGAAAAACAAACTTCTCAAATCAGCGCCCGGCAGGGATGCTGTGGCGATCATGACCGTACCCCGGAGAACAACAATGAACGAAGTCGTCATCGTCGCCGCCACCCGCACTGCCATCGGCAGTTTCCAGGGGGCGCTGGCCAACCTGTCCGCCGTCGAACTGGGCGCTGCGGTGATCCGCCAGTTGTTGGCCCAGACCCAGCTGGACCCGGCCCAGGTCGACGAAGTGATCCTCGGCCAGGTGCTTACCGCCGGCGCCGGGCAGAACCCCGCCCGCCAGGCCGCGGTCAAGGCCGGCCTGCCCTATGAAGTGCCGGCACTCACTCTGAACAAAGTCTGCGGCTCGGGCCTCAAGGCCCTGCACCTGGCTGCCCAGGCCATCCGCTGCGGCGACGCCGAGGTAGTGATCGCCGGCGGCCAGGAGAACATGAGCCTGGCGCCCTACGTGCTGCCCTCGGCCCGCACCGGCCAACGCATGGGCCATGGCCAGCTGGTCGACAGCATGATCACCGACGGCCTGTGGGACGCCTTCAACGACTACCACATGGGCATCACCGCCGAGAACCTGGTGGACAAGTACGGCCTCAGCCGCGAGCAGCAGGACGCCTTCGCCGCCGAGTCGCAGCGCAAGGCCGTGGCCGCCATCGAAGCCGGACGCTTCAAGGATGAGATCACCCCGATCCACATCCCGCAGAAAAAAGGCGAGCCGCTGGTGTTCGACACCGACGAGCAGCCCCGCGCCGGCACTACCGCCGAATCCCTCGGCAAGCTGCGCGCCGCGTTCAAGAAAGACGGCAGCGTCACCGCCGGCAACGCCTCCAGCCTCAACGACGGCGCCGCTGCGGTGCTGCTGATGAGCGCCAGCAAAGCCAAGGCCCTGGGCCTGCCGGTGCTGGCCAAGATCGCAGCCTACGCCAGTGCCGGCGTGGACCCGGCGATCATGGGCATCGGCCCGGTGTCGGCCACCCAACGCTGCCTGGCCAAGGCCGGCTGGCAGCTGGGCGAGCTTGACCTGATCGAGGCCAACGAAGCCTTTGCCGCCCAGGCGCTGGCGGTGGGCAAGCAGTTGGAGTGGGATGCGGCCAAGGTCAACGTCAACGGCGGCGCCATTGCCCTGGGCCACCCGATCGGTGCGTCGGGCTGCCGGGTGCTGGTGACCTTGCTGCATGAAATGATCAAGCGCGATGCCAAAAAAGGCCTGGCCACCCTGTGCATCGGTGGTGGCCAGGGTGTGGCGTTGGCGATCGAGCGGTAATCGCAATCGCGGGGCAAGCCCGCTCCCACGCAAAAAAGTGCGCCCCTGATGTTGAACGCAAATCCAATTTCAAGGGCGCGGCATCATTCGTGGGAGCGGGCTTGCCCCGCGATAAGGCTGCCGCTTAAGGCTGACCTCAGAACCGCTCGTCGCGCAGCGCCGGCAAGGTGATGTCACGCACATAGCTGGCAGCGGACAGGCTCAGCATCATCCGGCACACCTGCACCACATCGTGCAGCGGGATCAGCGAACCTTCTCCGCGCTGCTCGGCCTGGGCCAACGGTACATCCAGCCCGTCCTCGGTGTTGAGGTAGCCCAGGTTCAGGCAACTCACCCCCAACCCCTGCTCGCGGAACCCTTCGCGCAAGGTTTCGGCAATACCGCGCAAGCCGAACTTGCTGGCACCGAAGGTGACCTCCGGCCGCCCACTCCCCGGCAAAGCCGAGGTCGACCCGGTGAGGATGATGCGTGGCCGCGCGCTGTCGAGCAGCACCGGCAACAACCGTTTGATCAGCAGCAACGGCGCCGTGAGGTTGGTGGCGACCATGCGTTCGATCTGCCCATCGTCATCGTCGAGGAAGCTGTAGCCGTCCTCGAACGCCCGCGCCTCCCAGATCCCGACGTTGTACACCAGCACGTCCAGCCCCTCTCCGGCGACCGCCTCGTGGATCGCCGCCGCGGCCTGGCGCGGCTGGCCGAGGTCGGCCTCGATCCAGCGTACCGCCGCCGGCAGCGCTTCAGGCCGGGTACGCGACACGCCAATCAGCGTATCGCCCGCCTGGCCCAGGCCCTCGACCAGTGCCTTGCCCAATCCCTTGCTCGCACCCACCACTAGAATTCGCATCGAATCACTCCCTATGGTTTGCGCCAGATAGTACCCTGCCCCACCCCGTAATTCAGTCGCAAATACCAGGACGCCCGTGGACAGAGAGCAACTCGAACGCCAGCAGATCCCCGTTTACTTCATCGCCGTGGTGCTCGCCGCCGCCGTCGGCCTGCTGGCGCCTTCGGCGGCCCGGCCGCTGGAGCTGCTGGTGACCCCGGCCATCGCCGTGCTGATGTACGCGATGTTCCTGCAGATCCCCTTTCTCGACCTACGCGCCGGGCTTGGCAACCGGCGCTTCATGGGCGCGCTGCTGCTGGCCAACTTCGTGCTGGTGCCACTGCTGGTGTGGGCCGCTACCCGTGGCTTGGTCGACCACCCCGCCGTGCTGGTCGGCGCGCTGCTGGTGCTGCTGACACCCTGCATCGACTACGTGGTGGTGTTCACCCACCTGGGCAAGGGCGAGTCGCGCCTGACCCTGGCCGCCACGCCGGTGCTGTTGCTGGTGCAACTGGCGCTGCTGCCGCTGTACCTGGCGCTGATGCTCGGCGGCGCCCAGCAGGTGGACATCTCGGTGGCGCCGTTCGTGGAAGCCTTCGTGCTGCTGATCGTGCTGCCGCTGTTGCTGGCCGTGGCCACCAGCGGCGGGGCCCGGCGTTCGCCGCTGATTGCGCGCTGGAACGACGCCTGGGCCTGGCTGCCGGTACCGGCCATGGCGTTGGTGCTGATCGCGGTGATCGGTTCGCAGATTGGCGTGGTGGTTGCGCGGCTGGATGCGTTGCTGCCGGTGCTGCCGGTGTATGTCGGCTTCGCTTTGCTGGCACCGGTGCTTGGCTGGGCGGCGGCGCGGCTGCTGCGGTTATCCACAGGCGAGGCGCGGGCGGTGACCTTCAGTGCAGCGACGCGTAATTCGCTGGTGGTGTTGCCGTTGGCGTTGGCGCTGCCGGAGCCGATCCGTGCGCTGGCGGCGGCGGCGGTGATTACCCAGACGCTGGTGGAGTTGGTCAGTGAACTGATCTATATCCGCGTGGTGCCGGCGTTGGTGCGGCGGTAGGGCCTGTAACTTCGCTCAGTTCGAGCTCGCTGGGGCCGCTTCGCAGCCCTTTCGCGGCACAAGGCCGCTCCTACAGGGGATCGCGGCCACCTGTAGGAGCGGCCTTGTGCCGCGAAAGGGGCGCGAAGCGGCCCCAGCGTTAGTAACCGTCAACTCAGCTGCAGCCGCCACTGCCCGTAATGACTGAAGCGCACACGGGCCAAGGGCGGTACATCAATGCGCTGAAAGGACGCCAACGGCGCCCCCAGCGCATGCAACATCGCGGCGCGGATGACAAAGGGATGGGTGATGGCGATCCACTCACCCTCGGCCAGGGCACTGTCCATCCACTGGGCGACGCGCTGGCACAGCGCGGCGATCGATTCGCCACCATGGGGTGCCGCCTGCGGGTCGCTGAGCCACAACTGCAGCGCCTGCTCGTCCAGTTGCTTGAGCGGCATGCCCTTCCAGTTGCCCAGGTCGCAGTCGCGCAAGCCTTCGTCGACCGTCACGGCCAAACCCTCGGCAGTCTGCCGGGCGCGTAGCTCGGGGGCGCTCAGGTAGCGGGCGGTTGTGGATAACTCGCCCAGCGGCCCTGGTGCTTCAAGCAGCGGCTCGTCATCCAGGGCAAAGCGCCCCACCCGCTGCGCTTCGGTGCGGGCGTGGCAGATCAGGGTCAGCTGGGTGGGCTTCATGGCAGGCCGTGCTGGTCGCGGTGGAACCTGCGATGTTGCCTGAATGATCGCGGGGCTGCTACGCAGCGCACAGCCGGGTGGCTTCGGGCTGCTCAAGGGCTTTGGTCAGCGTTGCCACTGCCTGGCACTTCTGCACGGCGAAGGCCAGCCCGCTGTTCGGTTCATCATCGTGCTCCACCGAGCTGTGCAGCAACGCACACGACGGCGCAACCCACAGCCGATCACCCAGGCGCTCATGGGCGTGGCGCAGCACATCCAGCGCCTGCTCCAGCTCGCAGTGCCCAGCATGGTGGCCGTTGACCACGCCCAGCGACAGCACCTTGTAGGCCGGCAGGCGGTCGAGCAGGGTCGGGAACTGGTCCGGGGCGCGCACCAGGTCGACGTGCAGGCCATCGACCGGCAGGTTGGCGGCCAGGCCGAGGTTGGCGTCCAGGCCACCGAAGTAGGTGGCGATCAGCTTTTTCAGCGGGGCGCGCTGGAGGATGTTGTAGGTGCGCTCGTAGGCGTTCTTCCAGTCCTGCGGCAGCTCCAGGGCAAGGATCGGCTCATCGATCTGCACCCATTCCACACCTTGTGCCGCCAGGCGGTTCAAGACCTGGTCGTACAGCGGCAACAGGCGGTCGAGCAGGTCCAGCTTGTCGAACTCGTCGCCCTTGGCCTTGCCCAGCCACAGGTAGGTCAGCGGGCCGATCACCACCGGCTTGACCGCGTGGCCCAGGGCCTGGGCTTCTTCGACTTCCTCGAACAACTGCTCCCAGTTCAGGGCGAATTGCTGGTCAGCGGTGAATTCGGGGGCCAGGTAGTGATCATTGGTGTCGAACCACTGGGCCACGCCCTGGGCCTCGGCGCCCTGGGCTATGGCGAACAGGGTTTGCAGCGTCGGCCTGGCAGCGTCCTTGGCCTTGAAGCGCTCAGGGATCACGCCGAAGGTCAGCGAGTGGGTCAGCACCTGGTCATGCCAGGCAAAGTCGCCGACCGGCAGCAGCTCGATACCGGCGGCCTTCTGCGCCTGCCAATGCGCAGCGCGCAGGCCACGGCCCACGGCACGCAGACCGGCCTCGTCCAGCTCGCCCTTGCAGAACGCCGCCTGGGCTTGCTTGAGCTCAGGGTTGCGGCCGATGCAGGGGAAACCCAGGTTGTGTGCCAGTGCCATGTTCGTGTCCCTAGATGCTTGAAATTGAATGAGGGCATTCTGCTGGGGCTGAAGAGGTGAGACAAACTCATAAAATTTGAGATGAAATCAAGATTTGCTCATGATCCTATGCCAGGCTCGGCCTTGCTGGCCCTATCGCTGGCAAGCCAGCTCCCACAAGGCCTGCGAGGCCCCTGTGGGAGCCGGCTTGCCGGCGATGAGGCCATTGGGATCAACCCAGAATGTCTCAATCAACACACTCCCCCGCGCAACCAGACATGCCCCGCGCGCCAATCTGCGCCACACTGCCACCCTGCCCAAACCCGGTAGCCCGCACACCATGAGCCTGCTGAAAACGACCCTGGACGCCAACGCCTTCGCCTGCATCCTCGAGTTCGTCCCCAAGCCCAGCGCCGAGCGCTTCGCCACGCTGGACACCCTCATGGCCCGCACCCAGCTGTGCGGCTGGCCGCTGACCGTGGCCATCGGCGACCGCGTCGGCAGCACCCTGGACATGTCGCCGCTGGACGCCTTCGCCAGCCTGGCCGAACCCGTCCCCGCCCTGCTGCACTTCTCTGGCAAGGACCGCGAACGCCGCGACCTGCTCGCCCAGTTGCAGCGCATGGACGCCGCCGGCCTGGACCAGTTGCTGGTACTGACCGGCGACCGCCTGCCCGGCCACAACCCAGGCCAGCACCCGGTGCGCTACCTCGAATCCGTCGCCGCGCTGCAGATCGTGCGCCAGGCCCGCCCGCACTGGCTGCTGGCCGCCGCCCTCAACCCGTTCAAGTACCAGGAAGCCGAGGACGGTGCGCAGTATTTCAAGGCCGAGAAGAAACTGGCCGCGGGTGCCGACCTGTTCATCCTGCAGCTGGGTTTCGACATCGAGAAACACCAGGAAGCCTACGACTGGATGCAGCGCCAGCCCGGGCCGAAGCCGCTGATGGCCTGCATCATGGCGCTGACCGAAGGCCGCGCCGGCATGCTCGATCACGTCGCCGGGGTGACCGTTACGCCGTCGATGCGCGCATTGCTGGCGGCAGAAACCGCGGTGTCCAAGCAGTACGCCAAGGACCGCGCCAACCAGCGCCTGGCCTTGCAAGTGATCGGCCTGAAGTTGATGGGCTATGCCGGCGTGCACCTGTCCGGCATTCATGATGTCGCCCAGTTCGAAGCACTGGAGCAGACGATCAATGAACTGCAACCGCTGTTCACGACGCTCCAGGATTGGATGCCCGCCTGGCAGGCGGCCTGGCAGGAACCTGGCCTGCCAGCCGTCACCTTCCACCCGCCCGGGCACGCCTGGCGCCTCGGCCAACGGCAGATCACCGCGTCGAAAAAAGAGAAAGCCCGTTACCACCTGCTGGCAGCGATACACCATCAACTGTTCAGCCGCACCACGCCACTGAGCAAAGCCTTCGGCTGGGCCGTGACCCGACCGCTATGGCGCAACCCGACGGCAGCGCAATGGCTGCATCAGCTGGAACGGCGCATCAAACGGCCGATGGTGGGCTGCGATACCTGCGGCAGTTGCCGGCTGGAGGACACCCTGTACATCTGCCCCGAGACCTGCCCCAAAGGGCTGGCGAACGGGCCATGCGGCGGGACCCGCCTGGACCGCTGCGAGTTTGGCGACCGAGAGTGCGTACACAGCGCCAAGTACCGACTGGCGGTGGGTGTGGGGCGGACCGAGGTGCTGACCGAGCGGCTGATCCCCTGCGTGCAGGTAGAGAACCGACATCGCAGTTCGTGGCCGGTGTGGTTCGAGGCTGGGACACCACAACCTCATGATCCCACACCGAGGAACGAAGTCGATGAGGCCCTGCTTGCCACGACACCTGAGCGCAAGGCTGCGCCCCGGCGGGTGAAGGCCACGCTGGAAGATCTGTAGGGCCGCATCGGCACGCTCACTCGGCCGTGCTAGCCTGTGGCTTTCCCGCCCGCGCGTGCCCCATGATCTGCCTTATCGACGATGGAATCGCCCCCGACACGCTCCCCCATGGCTTTGTGGCAGGTGGCATCAATTTCTCCGACGACGGCGCCGAGCACCAGTTCCAGGCTGGCCCACACAGCCACGGTAGCGCCATGGCGCAAACCCTGTTCGAAACCTGCCCGCATGGGCGCGTGTTCGTGGTCAGGCTGCTGGACCGGCACGGTCATCTGAACGACGTCGAACGCCTGACCACGGTGTTCGCCTGGCTGGTTCGGCAACGGGCAGCATTGGGCATCACGCTGGTGTGCGCACCGCTGGCAGACAACGCCTTGCACACCACCGACGAGGCCTTTCGCCAAACGCCGCTGGCCGAGCATGTGGCGCAGCTGCGCAGGGCTGGCGTGCCAACACTGATGCCAGCAGGCAACCGCAACGCATCGTCCAGCGCTATCGACCGGCCAGGCATGGCCTGGCCCGCCATCCTCAGGGAGGTGATCAGCGTCGGCGCGTTGTCAGGCGATCACGGCCACAGCCTGCACGACACCAGCAAACGCCTTGCAGCCAGCCCCGACAGCCCGTGCGCGACCACCTTGTTCACCCACCCCGGCAGCCCGGGGCAAACCAGCGGGGCGACCGCACGGGCCGCCGGCGTCATGGCTGCCGCACAACTGCGCTGTCCCGGCATCACCGTGCAAGCCTGCCTGGACCAGCTGTGCCGCCCCTGGGTGGACCAACATGGGCAGCCCTGGCCCATGCTGGTCGATGCCTAGGCCCCCGCTAAATCTTGGGCGCCCCTGTGCCATGCCGGAACATGCCGACCATGAAGTCGAAGGCGAAGGCGCCGGCGGTGGCAGCCGCCACGACCTTCCCGCGCGTGAGGGGCTCGGGATAGAAGGTGCAAGCCTTGTAGGCCGTGAGGGCGCTGTTACGGGCCACGAACTGCAATGCCTCCAATAGCTGGGGGTCATCTTCGTAGGCCAGCGCGAGCAACTTCATGGCGGACTGCATCGTCATGAACATCATCTCCACCCCGTTGGCCGTTTCCGCCGAATCCACGTTGTCCAGGTGGTAGCTCGACAGGTTCTCTTCTCGGCCCTGGTAGAGGTGCCAGCCCTTGTAGGCGATCCCGCTGACCCCAAGCCAGAAGACGATGTACCTGAGTTGGTTTGCCGCGGCGGAAGGCGCGTCATTCGCTCGCCAGGGCGCCTTGAGCAGGAGCAACCCCGCCTTGCCTGACAGCAGCAGGCAATCGAGCGGTTTGGTCGCCTTCTGTGCCTTGGCCCCGGTCATGGCCGAGGCCATGCCCATGGACAGCACCGCCATGCCGACATAGGTGCTGACCACGTCCTTGAGGTAGTCGAGTGCCGAGGCATTGGCACTCGACTGCGCCGTCAGCGCGCCGGTGAGCGCGGGTCGGCTGGCCAGCACCGGCGCCAAGGGGCGGTCGCCCATGAACAGTTTGTAGGTGACCGTGCCGAGCACCGAGGGTACGAACAGAATGATGTCGATCAGCCGCACACCGGTGTCCAGGGGCTTGCCCGTGAGCAAGGCGAAGGTCTTCTCGATGAACGGGAAGCTGATTCTGGCGAACAGGATCCGGCGCAACAAGTCGACAAAGCCGGCCACCGAGTCGATGAGTTTTTCGACCAGTGCCTGGGTCGCGATCGTGACTTTCTTGGCGGCGTTGAGTACCACCGCGTAGAGGATGCGGGTCAGCTTGTCGAGGTCGAAGTCCGCCAGGGTGAAGCCTTGTGGCCCGAGGATGTGCTGGAAACTCTCCTGCAAGGTCGGGCCGGAATTGGCGAACGCCGACATTTGCTTGTCGAACGCCGAGGCCATCCCCTCGAATGTCTGGGCTTGCGGCATTTCCACCTTCACCACCATCGCGACGATGCTGCCGAGCAGGTCCATCATCCCGCCGCCCGGGCCGCTATGGGATACGTTCTGCTGCTTGTGCCTGGCCTCGCGCTGCGCTTGGGTGACGCTGCCGGAACCTGGAGGGACCGGCTGCTTTTGCCAGTCGCCGATGAGGTTCAGCTCGACGCTTTTTTTATCGATGGCCTTGATGGCCTTTTCAAAGGCCGGGGTTGTTACCTTGCGCAGGTCATGGATGCGCGTGGCCAACATCTTCAGTTCTTCGCCGATGAAATCGGCCATGGTTTCACGCACAGCCGAGATGTCGCCCCAGTCGAACAGGAACTTGGCATAGCTCCAGACCTTGTCGATGCCGGTGCGCACCTGCTGCCACAGCCAGCTGAAGAACCCGCCGATCTTCTCCAGGGTATCGAGCACGAAGCGCTTCACCTTGCCGGCCACTTCGCAGACGAACTCGACCACGCCGCTGACCTTGCGGATAAGGAAGGCCACTGGCGAATCCTCGTGGCGCCACAACCCCTCCAGCAGGTCGGAAAGCGACTGGCCCAGGCCAGGCAGGATCACCGCAGCAGCCGTGGACGCCCCCGCCAGGGCCGACACCGGCGGGGCCTGCAATTGCCCCTGGCGGCTGGAAACCGCCAGGCAGAAGTCGTCCGCCACGTGCCGGGTATCGAGCGAAGAGTGGAAACCTTGGTCGCCATCACGCAAGCGCACGCCAGTGGCCTGATCGCCGCCGACCAGCACCGCTGCCTGACGCAACACCGCCAACAGCGTCTCCACCGTGCGCGTGCCTTCCTTGCCATGCAACGCCTGCGGCAACAGCTTGCCCTGCCCCCCGGGCAGTTCGGCGCCCTGCAGTTCAGCGGCGCTCATGCCGGTGAACCGTTGGTACAACGAGGCGGCCGGGTTGATCTCCAGCACCTGCTCCAGCCCTTCGAGGGCCAGTTCATAGGACGCCGGGGTGAACGACAGGGCCCGGTTGAAGATGCGCAGGTTGCCATTGAGGTCAGTCTGCACCCGCACCGGGTCCTGCGGGCCGACGAACAGGCTGCGACCATTGACCACCAGGGTGGACAGCACCGAGGTACGCAGCTGCACTGTGGCATCGCCAAGGGGAATGCCCGCAGGGTCGAGCACGCTGATGTTGGTGGAGAAGCAGGTGATGCTGGCCGACGCGTCTGGGTCGGCCACGCGGATCAAGGTCTCTTGCCAGTGGCCCTCGGCATCACGCCATTGGTGGGCCGCCTGGCCGTCTTCGTAGACCACCAGCACACTGCCCGTGAGCTTGTCGTCGCCCACCACGGGCGCAAGGTCCACCACATGCCGGCGCAGCGCCACCGGCTCGCCCCAGGCGGCGGACAGGCCGGCGCGCTGGGCCACCAACAGCGTGCCGTCACTTTGCAGCGCCCATACGCTGGTGGCCCCGTCCGCCGCTTCGCAGACGCTGAGCTGGAGCACGTCGTGCGCAAGGCTGGCCGGGATGACCGGCTCGAATTCGGCATCGTCCTGCTCGGCGAGGCTTTCCGCCGGCAGGCGCCAGACGCCCTTGCCAGCCACGTAAACGTCAGTGCCCATCCAGCGGGTCTGCCCCATGGCCATCACCCGCGCGCCCGCCGGGCAGAGGAACGCGGACCCCGAGGTGATCTCGGGGCGGCCATCCTTGAACTGCGGCAGTTTGCGCGCATTGAGCAGCAGTTGGCGGTCGCTGCGCCCCAACCCCAAGGTATGCAGCGCGGGCCGGCCCTCGATCATGCCCACATCGAAATCGAGGATTTCGCCGATATCACGGGCAACGCTGAACAGCACACAGTGCGTTTTCAGGGACGCCGGTGTGTTGCTGCGCACCAGGTAAGCGTCCTGCCCCGCAGAGCCCGCGGCGCTGATCAG
The DNA here is from genome assembly GCF_003231305.1 of Pseudomonas sichuanensis. Classification (GTDB taxonomy): domain Bacteria; phylum Pseudomonadota; class Gammaproteobacteria; order Pseudomonadales; family Pseudomonadaceae; genus Aquipseudomonas; species Aquipseudomonas sichuanensis. Next base: position 168,885 of record NZ_QKVM01000001.1, read on the forward strand.
CACCGTCCACACGCCGTCGTCCCCTGGCTGCACGCGCAAGGCATCGATCGCCAGGCCATCACGGGTGCCATGGTCACGCCAGGGCAACTGCTGCCAGTCGATGGTCTGCGCATCGAAACCGTAGGCCACCAGCAGCCGCGAGGCCCCGACGCCCTCATCGAGGGCCACGGCCAGGGTGGTCAGTTCCTTGCCGTCGACCATGGCCCAAGCGGCCGCAAAGGCGACCACCTTGTCGTGCAGGGGCAGGCTCTGCCAGCCCGCGGAGCTTTCGCCGTCGCGGCGCACCAGTGACAGCCGCTGCCCATTGCCCAGCGTGATCACCATGGGCTGCACGGCCACGCCGCGACGGTCCGGCAGCGCCACCATGCGCTGCTGGAAGCGGCCCTTGGTGTTCGGGTCGATCAGGTCGTCCCGGCCAAAGGTGCGGGCGGGCTCGATGTAGTCGATGATGTCGCTGCCTACGGTGAAGCTTGTGTGCAGGGTGTTGTGGCCATCGAACGCGTCGAGGTGCACCACTTGAGATGTTTTTTGCATGGACAGTGCTCCTTGAGGGCGCTCAGACATCGCGATGAAGGACGTTGATGACCAGGTCCAGATGCTGGTTGAAGCGCGGCTCGCGGAAGAAGAAGGTCTCCTCGCCTGGCGGGACGAAGGCCAGGTTGCCCATCTCCAGGTTGACGTCCCTGAACACGCCCTCGAGCATGCCGATGATCGCGTCGCGCGATGCGCCCAGCCAGTCGCCCGCGATCCCCACGTCCCAACTGTTGTTGATGCGCGTGAAGAACTGGGTGATGGCCCAGGTGTCGCCCTGATCGTCGTTTTTGCCGGTGACCGGCGTGAAGGTGGGCGCGAACACCGGCACCACCGAGCATTTGGCACCCTGGCCTTGGGTACTCAGCGACATGCTGCCGCCGATGTCGGTGTTGCGGGTGGCCGTGGCGCGCGAATGCATGTCCCAGGAGGTGGTGCGATCACGGTCCAGATGGCCGTGGAGCCGGCCGTCGAGCAGGAACCGGTTGCCCTCGACGAGCTTGATCTCAAGCTTCAGGTGCTTGTCCAGGGCGAGCTGGAGGTCGCCGTCCTTCCACTGGTAATGCTTGCTGCCCTGCAGGAACAGCGAGTTGCCGTCACGCTCGAAACTCAGCACTTTCAGAAAATCCAGCTCAGGGTGCTTGAGCCTGCCGGCGTTGCCTTGCAGGCTGTTTTCCTGCGCCATGCGCTCGACTTCACGTTTGAGTGCCTGCTTGAGGCTGTTGAGCAGGTGCTGGATGAACAGGTCCTTGCGCAACACCATCAGGCCTGCGAACAAGCCATCGGAGCCGTCCGCGAACATGTGGCTGGGCCAGATCCCCTGACTGCGGCACAAGGCGTCCTGCTTGGCGGCATCGTCGGGCAGCCTGTGCCCCCCTTCCGTGACGCACAGGTAGTCGATGGTGTGAGTAAGGTCGGGTTCGACATTCGTGACATGCTCCCTGACCAAGCGGAACAAGTAGTCCTCCATGAACAGGCTGGGCGGCCGCTTGGCCGCACGCGGCACCACCGAAGCCATCAGCAGCAGGCCATTGGGGCCATCGATGCCGCTGTCGGCGATCCAGGTCTCGATACACGCCACCAGCTGGCCGCGAGCCTCGCTCGACAGCGTGGCATCCTCGGGCGTGTGCAGCTGCGGGATCATCAGCGCTTCGGGCCGGGTCAGGGTGAGGAACAGGCATTCGATGGAAAACTGCCCCTCGGCCAGCTTGAAGTGCTCCAACTGCCGGGTCACCCCCTCGGCGCACTGTCGATTGTGTTTGTACAACTGCTCGCGGCTGACCGTGCGCTTGCGCACCATCGAGCGGATCGACAGGGAGTACTTGTGAATGGGCAGTTCGACGGGGTCGTTGCCACTCATGTAGGCCAGCGTACCGTCGAGCAGCTCGAAGGTCGTCAGCACTTCCTGGCTCGCCATGCGCTGCGCGTCCAGTGACAACTGTGGGCTGCCGAGGTTGGCCTGCAGGCGGGTGGTGGAGGGTTGCTTGCGATGATTGAGCGGCGTGGCCAGGATCGTGAACGGCGTGGCAGCCCTGCGGTTCCATACCCGCCAGGCCTCTTCGAACTGACAGCAGAGCCCGCGTTGATTAAGCGACAGCGCAATATCGAAATCTATCAGAGGGGTCGTGTCCATGTAGCTTGCAGCCTCGATTGCTGAGTGAGCACAGCAAGGAACCTGAGCAACCTACCTGTCGCGCCCACGTCCTTGCGTTCGCCGATAAATGGCCAGTAGCCATCATTCGGCAGCGTAACTCAACCGATTGGCTTTTTGTATGACGATCTGACAAGGCGTTTGAGGGAGTTGTATGAGGCCCGGCACGGCTTGAAGACAACCCCCAGCCCCGTAAACCCGCCTCTATCGATAAAAATCATCCAGCCGCTGATGAGCAATTGGCCAAGGTAGCCGTCGTGCATTCGCCCGCATCCGACGATAAGCCTCATGGGCCTGATCGACAGTGATGACAGCGTTTCGAACAAGCTCCTCGACCACCCAGAGCGTGCCTTTCACCTCGACAGCTTCCTGCACGGCCGCTTTGCGCAGCGCTTCGTCCCTGGATAACAGCGGACACTTTTCCTGCCTTGCCAGCGCCAACGCGAAGCAATCATTGCGGCCTGGCCCGCTGACTCGCCCTATCAGTTCCATGGCATACAGCAGGGTGGATGGGCTCAGCTCAGCCAGCTCAAGCCCCATGTGCAACAGATGTGCATGCTGCGCTTCTAGCTCATCGAAATAGAGGATGTCCGGCACTGTGAACTGGTAAGGCAGCGTGAAGAGTTGAGCCAGTAGCTCGCCCTCTTCAAGGTCGATCAGGATGTTGGCATCACTGATGAGTAGCTGCATCCAGTAACTCCAGTTTGCGCGCCTGGTGGAACTGGTACACCGTCATGCCCAGCAGCTCCGCCGCCTTGGACTCGCCGACAATCCCCTCCCCCAGCGCGCGGTAGACCAGTTGCTGGAACAGCCGGGTGGTTTCTGGCCGGTACGCCGCACCAGGCTCCTGTTTGCGCCAGCCCTGTTTGGCGAACAGCAAAAACAACCGCTCGCGCACGGCGTGCGGGATGATCTCCAGGTCCCCAGCGCGATACAGGCAACCCTGCATGCTGAGGCCATATTCAGCCTTGAGCAGGTACAACTCGCGAACCTCCAGCATGTGGCGGGTATCGCCCAGATGCTGCCGCATGGCGCTGGCGGGCACCAGCAATGCCGAGGCAAAACGGTTACAGGCCTTTTCCTCATCCAGCGCTTCGGCCAACCGACCGTGCATCAACAGGTGGCCAAGCTCGTGGGCCAGGGTGAAGCGCTGACGATCGCCCGGCCAGTCCGCCGACACCACAATGACCGGCTGCCCTGCCACGCTGGCCTGCAAACCGTCGAATTTCGCCTGTGCATCGACCTGGGTGATGATCACCAGAATCCCGTGAGTCTCCAGCACGTCGATCAAGTCTGGGATGGGGCTCGAACCGAGGCCCCACAGCTGCCGCACCTGGTCGGCCAGGCTGTCGACCGCCTGCAGCGAGGCAATCTCAGCAGGCAGGCCTGCTGGCACGCTGAACGGCTGCACGGGATAGGCCGGCCACAGGTTGATCAGCTCTTGCCAGCGCTCCGCCTGATCCAGTACATCGGCCTCGATGCGTTTCAGGATTGCCTTGGGGGTGCTGCAACGCTTGCGGTACTCGACCCCCGCCAGCTCGACCCTAGCCGGGCGGAAGAAATACTCGGCGCGTACCGACAGCGCCTTGCACAAACGCACGAGCACGCCGGAACTGGGCATGCTCTGGTCATGTTCGTATTTCTTGATCATGTTGGCGCTCACGCCCACCAGTTCGCCTAGCGCCTGCATCGACAGGCCAGCAGCAGCGCGGGCACGTTTGAGGCGCTCGCCGATCATCAGCTGACTCCCTCGGTTTACGAAAAATAAAAATACTGGAGAAATATAAACCCGATAAGCCTGACCGTCGAGGCATGGGCGACGGCCGTACTGGCCTCAGCCTGGGATCGCGCGAAAGCCCGCTGATTCATATGCGCCTGCAAAGCCTGTATAAAGCGCCCGCGAACTGCGATCCCGACGTCTGCAAAAAGGAACTCCTCCATGCTTCGGCTCTCGATGCCAGCCCTGCTCCTGGCGCTTGCCGGCTGTGCCACCAAGCCCCCCGCCAACCCCGACAACCTCTGCGAGATTTTCCGCGAGAAGCCGAAATGGCACGAGGCGGCGCTGAAGATGCAGGCGCGCTGGGGTGCGCCGGTGCAGGTGCCGATGGCGATGATGTACCAGGAGTCCTCGTTCAAGCACGACGCCCTGCCGCCACGTTATTACTTCCTCGGCATCATCCCCTGGGGCCGGGTCAGCACCGCCTACGGCTACGCCCAGGCCAAGGACGAGACCTGGGCCGACTACAAGCGCGAAGCCGGCGGCTGGGGCGCCGCCCGCGACGACTTCGCCGACGCCGTCGACTTCATGGGCTGGTACATGCAGAAGAGCCAGCGGGTGAATGGCGTGTCCAAGTGGGACGCCTACGGCCAGTACCTGAATTACCACGAAGGCTGGGGCGGCTACCGCAACCGCAGCTATGACGCCAAGCCGTGGTTGATGAACGTCTCGCAGAAGGTTCAGGCACGGGCGGAGGTGTTTGGGGCGCAGTATCGCAGCTGTGAGCAAGAGCTTTCGCGGGGTGGGTGGTTTTGACAGGCCCAGCCGATAGAGGCCACGCGAGAGGGCCGCAAAGCGGCCCCTGTGACGCGTAGCATCAGTCGTTTATATCCCCTCTTCTCTCAAAGCCTCCAGCTTGCCGACCTGTTCGCTGGCCAGCCGGCTAATGATCCGGATTACCTGGTGGATCCCCGCCGTGTTGCGGAAGCTCAGTTGCGGGTTGTGTTCGCATTCCAGCATTTCGTCGTGCTGGACCAGGGCTTCGCCTAGCAGTTCGAGGGTCCAGGCGTAGCTTTGGATGGTGGACAGGCGCTCGCGGTCAGTCATGGGGCACCTCACGGGTGGCGAGGGACTGGCTGTCGATTGGGTAGAAGGTTGGGGATGGGGTGGCCGCGGGGGTTGGGCGGCGGAGAGCGGATGCGAGGATCTTGCTCAGAATGCGAATAAGCATGCATGAGACTCCAAGTTTGTGTTTGGAGCGGCCACGATCCTTCCTACGGGATTGGGTGGCAGCTGTGTATGGGGTAGGAATACCGGGAAACTTGGAACCCGGCCAGGCCGAAGCCTGCCCACACACAGCCGCCATGACACAGCGCAGCAGGCACAAAAAAAGCGCCAGCCGTTGTGATGGGGCGCCCAGTGCGTGCGCCAAGTTTACCAGCAGGTTCCTACACCTGGCCGCAGATTTTGCTGCGACTTGGGGAATCTATCCCTAGGGTGGATCGGTTCGCAACAGGCCTGACTGGAGGAAATTTCCCAAAGTGCTGAGGGAAAGAGGTTCGAAAAAATTGCCCTCGTCGATTCAGTCATACTGATGTCCGCAAAGCCATCAAGGTAGTGCATGAGCGCGTTGGTCAGGGGTACGCGTACTGCAACATCAAAGCCCGCGCTTAGCGGGTTTGCTGGATGTTTTACAGACAGTCATAGACTTCTGGGATCTGGTCGGGGTACAGGATTTGTATTTTTACGAAACTCATTGAATTTAAAAGTCATTATTCCTCACATTAGGGGTCTCTATCCTTGGACTTGTCCTTAAACAACCTCTAGATTGCAGACCGTGGTGAGATGGTGCAGACCCGCCAAAGGGCTTTGCCACGAATGCATTAAAGCCGCTTCAGACGCCCCTCAACAGACGGTCGTTGACCGTGACTCCTGCTTTTTGCGGGACTGCACTTTGATATATCTTATAACGCTCCTGATTGGGAATTTTAATAAATCAGCCAGCATGGATTTTAATGAAATCGAATCAAGAATTATCCGACCAATTCAATAGATGAGCTCGACAGGGTGGCTGACGCCGGCAAATTGAGATGTATAAATTACTTCAGCGAGAACCGCGACCACACGTTACAAACACCATGCAGGGATCGTCAGAGCACGGCAATAACCGGAATTTCGAATGTGCCCACTAAACTAATAACCGTTCAGCATCTAAAAGCCATCAGCCATTCCAAATCAACTTAAATCAAATACAGAAACCCCTGAAAAACCTGCCAAACTTTCGTGCAATACCTAATGGCGAGAGCCCGAAAAATGGACGTTATTGACGTAATTTTAAGCTCGGTACCCGCAGCCTTAGCTTCGAGCGTGGGTCTTGCTTTGGCGTTGTGGAATGCTGACAAGCTAATCAGCGCTGCAGGCGCGACGCGACTGTATGGTGCTATTAGCCAGACGCTCAATGCTCCAGAAACGTCGGAAGTTCGAACCGTGCTTGAGTCTTTTCTAGATTGCTATTTTTCGCCTGGAGGAGGGTTTAGATTTTTTTTAAACGTCTTAATACTTACACTAGCCTCGATGATATTCGTACTTGCCTTATATTCAGCACACACACCTGGCATGAGCGAAGCGCTAACAACCAGAGGATTTATTGCTCAGTTTTTTGGCAATGGCTTCTTGGTTACCTTTATTGTTAATTGCGTAGTATTTAGCCAGTACAAAACACTAACCAACCTATTTGTGATCAACTCTATTCTCCGGAACATGCTTACGATTTTTTTCGACATCACAATTAAAGCAGTATTATTCACCACTTTGACACTTGCGACATACATGGGGTTTACATTAATATCTGGCGCGTTCGGAGGCAATATAGAATCATTGCCAAAAATCGTTGCCACCACGATCATTCAAGCATTGCAATTTAAAAACCTGACTTCCGTCTATATTTATTCGCTGACCTTGAGCTCACTTCCGGTTTTTGTTGTCGTTTTGATTAAACTAATGATACTAAGTCCGGGTTTTGCTAAGGCTATCCAGGCGACTTTTTTCTGGTTGCCTTTTGAGGGAAAACCAATACGTGCCGTTGCGGTTGTTTTTTCCGCGCTGGCCGCATTGTTCGCCTTGGCATTTTACATATTGCTATCTAAGCTAGGAACATTTTAAGCGCTGGATTTGTGATGCGGAAGTCTGGGGGATCACCCCCAGCCTGATGCAGTGTTCAATTCGTTGACTCGCTACCCATCACGGCTTATCAAGCGGCTCAGGAATGAACCCCTGCTCCCTCAGCGCCTTGATAACTCCACGTACCAGGTAATTGTTGGAAAACCCCAGCGTGTATTGCCTCGAACCTGCGCTAACCGGAACAAGCATGCCCTGCTCCACCAGTTTCTTGATCTGGTAGGTACGCTGACCCGATGAGAGCTTGGGCAACGCCTGCGCAATATCAGCCGACTTCACGACTTTCCCCCTTATCGCACAGTCCAGAATCAGCTTCTCTACTTCGGTGATCCACTCCCGATCCCGCGCAAAGCTCACCGCGGGTGCCAGGACACTTTTCGTGAGATAGCCATAATCCGTGAGCCTATCCACCTTCTCCAGTTCGTCGCGAATACCTTCCAGAACGTAGATACACCAGGCCTCCAACCCCGCCGTCGTGCCGGTATCGGCCATCCCGAGCATGGTGTAGTAATTCTCTCGATCATTGCAGAACACCGCCGTGGGGTTCAGCACCCTTCCGCCCACATTCACATTGAAGCCGTACTTCATCAGCAGCGCATAGGTGAGCAGCCTCACCACCCGGCCATTGCCATTGCCGAACGGGTGAATCCAGCCGAAACGATGGTGCGCCAGCGCGACTTTCATCAAGGCGTATTTGGGTGAGTCTTCACGATTGATGAAGCTGACCAGCTCCTGCATGTACTGAGGCACCAGCACAGGGTCCGGCGGAAGATGTTCCGACTGAGCAATCCTCACCAGCCCTTCACGATAGGCTCCAGGCGTCTTGTCCCCTTCACGGCGCAATCCGACCACGGTCATGGCAAGCAGCTCTCGGATTGCATGCTCAGTCAGATCTACACCGGGCTTCATTACCTCTTCGATGTAGTCCATGGCCTTTTCGATGTTGGCAATCTCCAGCAACTGATCGGTGCTCTCGGCTTTGCCTTCGACCTTGCTCTCGATGTAGTCCGCCAGGGTGGTGTGGTTCCCCTCGATTCGGGCAGATCCCAAGCTTTCCAGGGTATGGAACAGGGCCTTGAGCTGGAAGAAAACCTGCGGTGGGGTGTCCCCCTCAAGCCTCAGCCTGCGCAGGAATTCAAGCTCGCTCAGCACGTCTACCAAAGGCGAGTCGAAGGACGGGTTCAGCAACTGGAGATCGTGATGCGTAAATCTGGCCATCTGAAAATTATCTCTGATCAGCAAAGGCATTATCTTGAAAAATTTAGCAAAACCACCCGTAAATGCTGGGCAAAAGCCAAGCATCAGATAAGCACTATCTCAAAAGCCATGCAACCGTAAGTGGAATGTGGCTGATCACTAACTTGAACCAGGCCATAGGATGGAGCTGGCCTGATCAGTTGGAAACGATAGGGACGGAGACAAAAAAGCCCGCAAAGTGCGGGCTTTCTTGGAGGGGGCCAACAGCGTGGGACGCTGTATCAGACCTACTGAATGGTGCCGGAGACAGGAATCGAACCTGCGACCTTCGCGTTACGAGTGCGCTGCTCTACCGACTGAGCTACACCGGCGTGTTGCGCAACGTACCACTGCCGTGTGCGTTACGCAAACCCCTGTTCCACCTCACTTTCACTGCACCTTGCAGCCGTTCGGGGCGAGGTCTTCCTCGACAGTGGTGGTGCAGCTCCAGCCGGCCTGGGTGCGGCTGAGCGTGAGGGTTTTGCCGAGTACGTTGGCGGGGGCTTCGGCCAGGGTGCAGACGATGCTGCCGGTGCCGTCGGCAGCGGTGCCGGTGGCGGTGATGGCGCAATGGGCGGTGGCGGCCTGGCCGCCGAGGCTGGCGACGTCGGGGACGTTCTTGCCGTCGTTCAGGCGGATGTCCATCGGGGTCTTGAGGGCGGAGATTTCCAGCAGGGCGGCCGCGGTTTTGGCGCGGGCCTGGTGGTTGGTGTACATCGGGATGGCGATGGTCGCCAGGATGCCGATGATCGCGACGACGATCATCAGTTCGATCAGGGTGATGCCGCGTTGCCCTTTCATAGGCGGTATTCCTTCGTAATGCGTGGAGGCGCAGGGGCGCTGGGGCCCTGCCGGCAGGCGCGCAGTAGGCCTGAACCGACACCTTTTGTCACCCCTGGTTGGCGGGGCGGGCTTGGTGCTGGACTACTCTAGTGACCGTCATGGGATCGCGCCCGCTGTCGGGCCCGGCAAGCTGTTACCGGGCTTGTCGCTTCACTGCAAAGGACTTTGCATGCCACCGTCTACCCGCCTCTACGCCTGGGAGGGCATCGATGCCGCCGGGGTTCGTCAACAGGGCCAGCAGCCTGGGCGCAGCCCGGCGTTCGTGCGGGCGTGGCTGCAGCGCCAGGGCATTCGCGCTACGCGGGTGCAGCCGGCGGGAGGTTGGCGATGGCGCTGGCCGCAGCGCGAAGGCAAAACGGATGCGCCGGGGTTCAGCCGGCAGCTGGCGACCTTGCTGACGGCGGGGGTGCCGCTGTTGCAGGCGTTCGAGGTGATGCTGCGAAGCAACACGGGCAGCGGCATGAGTGGGCTGCTGGCGCGGTTGAAACAGGATGTGGCGGCGGGGCTGGGGCTGGCGGATGCCTTGCAGCGCCACCCGGCGTGGTTCGATGCGCTGTATTGCAACCTGGTGCGGGTGGGTGAGCACTCCGGCACGCTGGACTGCCAACTGGAACAGATGGCGACGATGCTGGAGAAACGCCAGGCGCTGCGGCAGAAGGTGCGCAAGGCGATGTTGTATCCGGCGCTGCTGCTGTTGACCGGGCTGGGGGTGGCGGCGTTGTTGCTGCTGGAGGTGGTGCCGCGGTTCCAGAGCCTGTTCGCCAGTTTCGACAAGGCATTGCCGGCCTTCACCCAGTGGGTGATCGACTTATCCACAGCACTGGGCAATCACGCGGTGTGGTGGGTGGTGCTGATGGCGGCATTGGGGCTGGGCACGCGCGAGCTATATCGGCGGCATGTGCCTGCGCGCTTGTGGATGTTGCGGCTGGTTTTGCGGGTGCCGGTGGTCGGGCGTTTGCTGGGCCATGCGGCGTTGGCGCGGTTCGCCCGTTGCCTGGCGACCTCCTATGCGGCGGGGGTGGCGTTGCTGGATGCGTTGCAGACGGTGGCACCGGTGAGTGGTGACAGCCTGCACGAGCGGGCGATCCTGGCCCTGCGCCAGGGCGTGGCGAACGGGCTGGGCCTGCACCAGGCGATGGAGGCGGACACGCTGTTCCCGCCGTTGTTGCGCCAGCTGGTGGCAGTCGGCGAGGCCAGCGGCACGCTGGACCTGATGCTGGACAAAGCCGCGCTACATTATGAGGAGCAGGTGAGCCAGGGGCTGGAGCAGTTGACCACGCTGCTGGAGCCGGCCATCGTGCTGATTCTCGGGCTGCTGGTGGGGGGCCTGGTGGTGGCGATGTATTTACCCATATTCCAGTTGGGCAGCCTGATCTGAACATGAATGCCTGGTCCTTGGTCGTCGAACATCCTGCGTTTTTCTACAGCCTGGCCGTGGTGCTGGGGTTGCTGGTGGGCAGTTTTCTCAATGTGCTGGCCTACCGCTTGCCGATCATGCTCGAGCGCCAGTGGCAGCGGGAGGCGCAGGCAGTGCTGGGGTTGCCGGGGGCCACGCACGAGCGCTTCGACCTGTGCCTGCCGGCCTCTCGCTGCCCCCATTGCCAGCACCGGATCCGTGCGTGGGAGAACATTCCGGTCTTGAGCTACCTGGCGTTACGCGGGCGCTGCTCGGCGTGCAAGGGGCGGATCAGTGCGCGCTATCCCTTGGTGGAGCTTGGGTGTGCCCTGCTTTCGCTGCTGGTGGCCTGGCATTTCGGGCCGGGCATCGAAGCCTTGCTGGTGATGGTGCTGACCTGGGGCCTGATCGCTTTGAGCCTGATCGATGCCGAGCACCAGTTGCTGCCGGATGTGCTGGTGCTGCCGCTGCTATGGCTGGGGCTGGTGGTCAATGCCTTCGGGCTGCTGGTGCCGCTGGCCGATGCGGTATGGGGCGCGGTGGCGGGTTACTTGAGCCTGTGGTCGGTGTTCTGGGTGTTCAAGCTGTTGACCGGCAAGGACGGCATTGGCCAGGGTGACTTCAAGCTGCTGGCGATGCTCGGCGCCTGGGGCGGCTGGCAGATCCTGCCGCTGGCGCTGATGCTCGGGTCGTTGGCCGGTGCGCTGATCGGGCTGGTTCTGGTGCGCCTGCGCCGGGCGCAGATGGGCGTTGCGCTGCCCTTCGGGCCTTATCTGGCCATTGCGGGCTGGATCGCGGTGCTCTGGGGTGATGAAATAGTCGCCTCTTACCTGCAACTGCTTGGAACCTGATGAGCACAGCGCCCTTCACCCCCTGGATTCTCGGCTTGACCGGCGGCATCGGCAGCGGCAAGAGCGCCGCCGCCGAGCGCTTCGTCGCGTTGGGCGTGCACCTGGTCGATGCCGACCAGGCCGCGCGCTGGGTCGTCGAACCCGGCCGCCCTGCCCTGGCCCGCATCGTCGAGCGCTTCGGCCCTGGTGTATTGCAGGCAGACGGCCAGCTCGACCGCGCCGCCCTGCGCCAGCTGATCTTCGCCGACCCTGCGCAGCGGCAGTGGCTGGAGCAATTGCTGCACCCGCTGATCGGCCAGGAAATCTTCAGCTACCTGGCCAAGGCCGAGTCGCCTTATGCGGTGTATGTCTCGCCGCTGCTGATCGAGTCGGGGCAGTTCAACAAGGTGCAGCGCATCCTGGTGGTCGATGCCCCTACCGAGTTGCAGGTGCAGCGTACCCTGCAGCGCGACAACACCAGCCCCGAACAGGTGCAGGCGATTCTCAAGGCCCAGTTGGCCCGGGAAGAGCGCCTGCGCCACGCACATGATGTGGTGGTCAATGATCGTGACCTGCAAACGCTGCACGACGAGATCGACCGCCTGCACCACTTTTACCTGACTTTGCGAGGAGGCCAGCCATGAGCCAGCCGATGACCGTTGATTGCCCGACCTGTGGCGCGCCCGTTGAATGGGGGGAGCAGAGCCCGTTTCGGCCGTTCTGTTCCGACCGTTGCAAGTTGATCGACCTGGGGGCTTGGGCGGCCGAGGAGCACAAGATTGCCGGCTCCGATGAGTCCGAGGATGAGTTGTATTCGGGGGATCTGGAGCCTCGGCACTGAGCCTGGATTTTGGGTTGCCTGTGCTGGCCTCATCGCTGGCAAGCCAGCTCCCACAGGGATCGCGCTAGCATCAACAGCTGAGCAAGACAGTTGCTCCTACAGCTAAGGCCAAGCCTGGCGCAGCAAGTACCGACGCCATCGCGGGGCAAGCCCGCTCCCACGCGTGCTACGCCATTGGCTGCCTCGTGGGAGCGGGCTTGCCCCGCGATGCTTTCAGCGGTCGTCATCCTTCCACGGCGCCTGCAGGTAGCGGGTGCGGTTGAACGTCTCCAGCCACTCCGGGCTGAACACCACCAAAGCACTGATCACCGTGCCGTTGATGAACGCCTCGGGGAACATCATCAGCCACAGGTAGCCGACGAAGTCGCTCAGCCACTCCGGCATGGCGAAGCGTTCGTCCATCCACAGCAGCCCCAGCCCGGCCATCAGGCACACCAGCACCGTCAGGGCCGCGGGGAAAAAACCGCAGCAGAAGATATAGACGAACAGGTTACGCGGCTGGGCGCGCTCGACCAGGATCGCGCACACCTCGGTGACCAGCACCGGCAGGCCTACGATCAACAGGCCGTTGACGCCGATGGCGGCCAGGTCCTGGCGGCCGAGCAGCAGCAAACCGAGTTGGGCAAGAAAGCCGCCAAGCACCGCCAGCGGCCAGTCCAGCAGCAGGGTCACGGCGGTCATGCCGATGAAGTGATAGGACACGCCAGTGTCGAAGTCGCGGCGCACCAGCCACAGGGCAAACAAGCCGAACACGGTGCCGAACAGCAGGTGCTGGCGGCGAGTATCGGTGAACAGCTCGACCCAGCGGGTGCGGCTGATGGCCCAGGCCAGCAGGGGCACGTAACCGAGCCAGCCAAGGGTGAGGCTGGTGCTGGACAAGACCTGTGCGCTGATCACCTGAGCAATATCCCTGTCGGCCATGTGGACAAGCCTGAGTCTACACCCATTCTCCCTTGCGTCCGGTTGCTATAGGCTGGCATCTCCATTCGATGCAGGAAGCGTCCGCCATGCCTGAAGGGCTCAATCTCCCGCTACTGTTGGGCGCGGCATTCAGCGCGGTCGCGGGCCTGCTGCACCTGGCGATCATCCTGGTCGGGCCGCGCTGGTACCGCTTGTTCGGCGCGGGCGAGCGCATGGCCAGGGCCGCCGAGCAGGGGCGTAGCTACCCGGCACTGGTCACCACGGCCATTGCGCTGGTGTTGCTGGCCTGGTCGGCCTATGCGCTGTCGGCTGCCGGGCTGATCAAACCGTTGCCCTTCCTGCTGCCGGTGATCTGCCTGATCACCCTGGTGTACCTGGCTCGCGGCCTGCTGGGCCCGGTGCTGCTGGCCGGCACGGGGCGAACTCGGCAGTTTATCGCGGTCAGTTCGGTGATCTGCCTGGGGGGCGGGCTGCTGCATTTGCTCGGGGTGGTTCAGCAATGGTTGATGCTGGGCTGATTCCCACGCACAAACAGCATCTTACCGTCATCGTTTAGCGACTAAGCTTGTCCCCATGGATGACTCCGACTACTTGCGCCTGCTTACCATCCAGGCCGAACAAGCCAATGCCTTTCTCTCCAATGCGCGCAAATGGGAGCGCGAGCGTTGGGTGTGCCAGCGCCTGCTGCAAGGGTTGAACATTGCCTACCGCAGCGAGGACTTCACCCCGGCCGGGCAGGAGCCGCCGGATGTGCTGTTCCGCGATGCGGCGTTCGAGGTGTTCTTCGTGCTCGACGAGGGCCGGCGCCTCAACGATGAATGGCGCGAGGAGCTGCAACGCCGGCGCAGCGCGTTTTCCCTGAGCCAGCTGGTGCGTCGCGAAGCACGGCCGCGGCGCATCCCGGCCCAGGAGCTGCTGGCGCGCCTGGCGCCGACCTTGCGCAAGAAGGCGCATAACTACCGAGAGCGCGGGCTGGACTTGAGCGAGCTGGACATCATCGCCTTCGCCAGCCTCAAGCGCGAGGTGCTCGACCTCAACAGCCATTTCCCGCCCCCCACCGAATACCTGCGCCAGGGCTGGCGTTCGCTGTCGCTGGTGGGGCCGACCTTCGCCCGGGTGCTGTTCGCCCACCCGGATGCGCCGGATTTCTTGCGTGGCAACCTGGGGCGCAGCATCGTGTTCGATGTGGGGATCAGTCTTTGATCCAGTGCCGAGAGTCTTTGCGATCACGTACACTCGGCGCCAGAGATAGAACACATTATCATTCGTTCCACGCGTTTGCGTGAACGCTGTGGCGTACACGCAGTCACAAACGTCTATCTACGAGGCCCACCATGACCAGCCGCCTGAATCCTGAAGATCAGCGTCGCGTCGATGAGTACTTGAGTGCCCCCCAGCATCGTGTCGAGCGCAGGCCTTTCCGGCCGTTGCTGCTCCTGTTGCTGGTGGTGGCCGTGACCATCGGTCTGGGCCTGTTGAGCCGCCTGTTGAGTGGACTGGTGCTATGAGCTGCCTTGCGCTCGCCCTCCCCTTGGCTGCGTCGCGGCCGGGCCTTGTGCCCACGAATTCCGTAAAACTTGTGAGATATCCCTATGACTCATCGCATCGTGATTGTCGGCGGCGGCGCCGGCGGCCTGGAACTGGCGACCCGCCTGGGTAAAAGCCTGGGCAAGCGCAAACAGGCCGAGATCACCCTGGTTGATGCCAACCTGACGCACATCTGGAAACCGCTGCTGCACGAAGTGGCGGCCGGTTCGCTGAACTCCTCGGAAGATGAACTGAACTACGTGGCCCAGGCCAAGTGGAACCACTTCAACTTCCAGATGGGCCGCATGAGCGGCCTGGACCGCGAAAGCAAACAGATCCAGCTGGCCGCTACCCTCGACGACGAAGGCCGCGAGCTGCTGCCTGCGCGCACCCTGGGTTATGACACCCTGGTGATCGCCGTGGGCAGCAACACCAACGACTTCGGCACCCTGGGCGCGGCGCAGCACTGCCTGTTCCTCGACAGCCGCAAGCAGGCCGAGCGCTTCCACCAGCAACTGCTCAACCACTACCTGCGCGCCCATGCCGGCGATGTGGCCAGTGAAAAGATCAGCGTGGCCATCGTCGGCGCCGGCGCCACCGGTGTGGAACTGGCGGCCGAGCTGCACAACGCCGCCCATGAACTGGCGGCCTATGGCCTGGACAAGATCCAGCCCAAGGACATGCACATCACCCTGATCGAGGCCGGCCCACGCGTACTGCCGGCACTGCCCGAGCGCATCAGCGTGCCGGTGCACAAGACCCTGGAAAAACTCGGGGTGACGGTGATGACCAACGCCTCGGTCAGTGAAGTGACCGAAGATGGCCTGAAGACGGCGTCCGGCGAAGTGATCCAGGCCAGCCTGAAGGTGTGGGCGGCGGGCATTCGCGCGCCGGGCTTCCTCAAGGACATCGACGGCCTGGAAACCAACCGCATCAACCAGCTGGTGGTGCGCCCGACCCTGCAGACCACCCGCGACGACAATATCTTCGCCTTCGGCGATTGCGCCGCCTGCCCGCAGCCGGGCAGCGACCGCAACGTGCCGCCACGGGCCCAGGCCGCGCACCAGCAGGCGTCGTTGCTGGCCAAGAGCCTGAAGGCGCGCCTGGAGAACAAGGCGCTGCCGACCTACGAGTACAAGGACTACGGCTCGCTGGTGTCGCTGTCGCGCTTCTCGGCGGTGGGCAACCTGATGGGTAACCTGATGGGCAGCGTGAAGCTGGAAGGCTGGCTGGCGCGGATGTTCTATGTGTCGCTGTACCGCATGCACCAGATGGCGCTGTATGGGTTCTTCCGCACGGCGATGCTGATGCTGGGTAGCAAGATTGGGCGCGGGACCGAGCCTCGCCTGAAGCTGCACTGACAGCCACGGCACGGCTCAAGGTCAAGACGAAGATCTAGTGGGAGCGGGCTTGCCCCGCGATGACATCAGCTCAGGCGCCATCGTTGTAACGCCTGACGCCATCGCGGGGCAAGCCCGCTCCCACAAGATCCATATGGCCAATCGGCGAAGTTAACGAAGCACGCGATACGTGCTCTGCACGAACCCACTCTCGTAACTGGTCGTTTTCATGTGCTGCAACAGCACATCCTTCGCCAACTCGCCAAACAACGGTATCCCCTGCCCCAGCAGCACGGGGATGCGGGTAATGGTCAGCTCGTTCACCAGCCCCTCGCGCAAGAACCCCTGAATCAACTTGCCGCCATCCAGGTACAGGCTTTTCGCGCCCGTGGCCTGCAGGTGCTCGAGTAGCTCAGGGATCGGCCCGGGGTGCAGCTCGACTTGCCCAGGCGCATTGGCGGGCAACGCTGCCAGGCTGGCGCTGACCACCACCACGCGGGTGTCTGGGTAGGGCCACTGGCCGAAGGTCATGACCTTGTCAAAGGTGCCACGCCCCATCACCAGCGTATCGACGCCGGCCATGAACCCCGCATAGCCATGGTCATCGGCAGATTCGGTCGCCCCCATCAACCAATCAAGGCTGCCGTCTTCACGGGCGATGAAGCCATCCAGGCTGGTGGCGATGAACACACTGGCTTTCAAAGGCATGGCACGACGCTCCTGCGAGTAATGCCCGCATGCTAGCAAGAAAACCGCACAGCCCGCGCGAAGTGCACATTCATCGGTTTGCCGCGCGCCGGCGAATGGGTTTCGGCGAGTGCAGGGCTTCCCAGCGGCGCCTCGATAGGTCAGGCTCACACGGCGCGCAAAGGGACGCGGTATTTCAAGGAAGTGCTTCATGCAGATCAATCAAGGGCAACGCCTGCCGTTGTCCAACCTCATCCAGGGCCAGGCCCTGTCGTTTTCCCTCAACATCGCCTCGCCACACACGGTGGACTGCGCCTGCTTCGGCCTCGATGCCCAGGGCAAACTGTCGGATGATCGCTACATGGTGTTCTTCAACCAGCCCGCCAGCCCCTGCGCCAGCGTACGCCAGGCCATGCCAGGGGAATTCGCCCTCGACCTCGCCCGCCTGCCTGCCAGCATCGAGCGCCTGGTGTTCACCGCGGCCATTGACGGCCATGGCGCCATGCGCGACCTGCAGGCCAGCACCTTCACGATCAAGGATGCCGGCGGGCGCGCCGTGGCCAGCTGCCCGTTCTCCGGGGCGACGTTCGCTAACGAAAAGGCCATCATGGTGGCGGACATCTATCGCAAGGATGGCCAATGGCGCCTGATGTCCAACCTTCAAGGTTTCAACGAGGGGCTGGCCGCGCTGGTCAGGCATTTCGGCGCTCAAGTCGCCGACGAGCCGACACCAACACCAACACCAACACCAATCCAGGTGACGACACTGTCGCTGGAAAAGAAAGTGGCGGCCAGCGCTCCGCACCTGGTCAGCCTGGCGAAAAAAGCTCAGGTCAGCCTGGAAAAGGCCAGGCTGGACCAGGTGAAGGCGCGGGTCGCACTGATCCTCGATGCATCGGGTTCGATGAACGGCCAATACTCCCGAGGCCGTGTGCAGGAAGTGGTCAATCGCCTGCTGCCGCTAGCGGTGCATTTCGACGACGACGGCGCCATCGACTGCTGGGCCTTCGCCGCCAAACCGCAGAAGCTGTCGTGTATCACCCTCGCCAACCACAAAGCGTTCATCGACACCGACCATGACGGCTGGCGCGACTGGGATGTCGGCCGCCGCCTCAACGACGAACCCAGGGTGATGGAGCAGGTCATCGAACATTACCTGGCCTCGGGCGACCGTTCCCCGGTGTTCGTGCTGTTCATATCCGACGGCGGCGTCTCGGAGAACCGCAAGATCACCCGGCTGATGACCGAGGCGGCGAAGCTGCCGCTCTTCTGGCAGTTCGTGGGCCTCGGTGGCAGGGGCTACGGCATCCTTGAAAAGCTCGATGACATGCCGGGCCGAGTCGTCGACAACTGTGGGTTCTTCGCCCTGGACGATCTCCACCAGGTCAGCGAGGAGCAACTCTACGACCAGTTGATGGCAGAGTTCCCCAACTGGCTGAAGGACGCCGCGGCCAAAGGTATCGTCGCCTGAACCCTGCTTGTCAGCCGGCGTTCTGGCTCGGCGCTGGCAGTTCGGCGAAGGTCGTTCCGGTCCAACGGTACTTCACTTCGGTCTCCAGGCTTGGGCAGCAGCGTGGGTCATCTTCGCCATGGGACAGTACCTTCACGGTGATCGTCTCGGGGCCGGCACGCTGCAGTTGCGTGGCGCCACCGACGACCAAGGTCTGCTGCAACTGCCAGCCATCGCTGCCGTGATAGTAGGCGGCCAGCGTCTGGTAGGCGCTGTTGCCGCCGCCCTGGCCTTCGATGGTATAGAGCACGACCGCGTCCTCCACGCCATCGCCGTTCAGGTCGAGCTGGACCTGCTGGCGACCTTCCGGGTATTCGCTGCCACCGTCGCTGGCGATTTCCTGCGCGATCAAGGCCTGCATGGCGGCATCGAGGGTGACGAATGCGCGATTGGCGCTAGCGGAGGGTGTGAGTACCGGCGCGGCTGCCACCACGGGTGAGGGCGCGGGTTCAGGTGCAACCGGGGCCGGGGCCTGGCCTTGCGTCTCGCCGTATTTGGCGGCGGCGGCTTTGTCCGGCTGCAGGCCGGCGGCCTTGACCTTGGCGATGTAGACACGCTTGACCTGGGCCTGGATCTCTTGCAGGTCGCTCGGTGCGAATTCGATGACACCTTTGCCATCGAACGGCTGGGCATCGCCAAGCACCCAGCGCGAGAAGATGCCCGGGCGTTTCTTCTCCAGTACCTCGATCACCTCGTCCTTGACCTCCTCCTCGGCCTCCAGGAAGAGCGCCCAGCCTTTGTCGCCGAACAGGGCGATCAGCTCGTCCTTGTCCTTCGCGCCGGCAAGCGAAACAGCCTCCAGCACCTGAATGTTGAAGTCGATGGTCTTGCTCACGCAGCTGTTGGTGAAATTGCCGAAGCATTCCTCCCGCAGTGCCTGCCTGGCCATGGAGAGTTTGTAGTCGGTCATGGCATCGCAGCCGGCCAGCGCCAGTACCCCGCCCAAAGCCAAACCCCATTTGATGCTAGTGCTGATCATGTCTTTCGCTTCCTGTTGATACCTGATCGATCCGGCCCGTGGCTGAACCCTTTCCTTGGCGGTCGATGCAAAAAAGCCCCGGCCAGGCCGGGGCTTTTCTTCACCCGAAGATGAATCAGCCGATGTTCACGCCATGGGCTTCGGCCAGCGGCTTGAGGCCACCGGCAAAGCCTTGGCCAATGGCCTTGAACTTGAACTCGTCGTTGTGGCGATACAGCTCACCGAAGATCATCGCGGTTTCGGTGGACGCATCTTCGGACAGGTCGTAACGGGCGATTTCCTTGCCGTCAGCCTTGTTCAGCACGCGGATGTAGGCGTTCGATACCTGGCCGAACGACTGCTTGCGGCCTTCGGCGTCGTGAATGGTCACGGCGAACACCAGCTTCTTCACTTCGCTTGCCAGGCCGTTGAGCTTGACGAACACCTGCTCGTCATCGCCTTCGCCTTGGCCCGAACGGTTGTCACCCAGGTGCTCGATGGAGCCGTCGGCAGACTTCTTGTTGTTGTAGAAGATGAAGCCGGCGTCGCTCAGAACCTTACCGGTCTCACCGGTGACGAACACCGAAGCGTCGAGGTCGAACTCGGTGCCGTCGGTAACGCGTGGGTCCCAGCCCAGGCCAACGATGACTTCGCTCAGACCTGGAGCTTCCTTGGACAGGGAGACGTTACCGCCTTTGGACAGACTTACAGCCATTGTGTGTATTCCTTTCTCGAGAGTGGATGGGCGATCAGAAATTCATGCCGTAGCCATTGGCCAGGGCACGCAGGCCACCGGTGTAGCCTTGGCCGACGGCACGGAACTTCCACTCGCCGTTGTTGCGATAGAGTTCGGCGAAAATCATTGCGGTCTCGGTCGAGGCATCCTCGGCCAGGTCGTAACGCACGATCTCGACACCCGTCACTTCGTTGACGATGCGGATGAACGAGTTGCCGACCTGGCCGAAGTTCTGGCGGCGCGCATCGGCGTCGTGGATGGTCACGGTGAAGGCGATCTTGTCGACGTCCGCAGGCACGCGGCTGAGGTCGACCTTGACCACTTCGTCGTCACCGTCGCCGGCACCGGTACGGTTGTCACCGGTGTGCTCGACCGAACCGTCCTGGCTGCGCAGCTGGTTGTAGAAGATGAAGTCGGCTTCGCTGCGGACCTTGCCGCTGGCGTTCAGCAGGAAGGCGCTGGCGTCCAGGTCGAACTCGGTACCGTCGGTGGCGCGCGGGTCCCAGCCCAGGCCGACCAGGATCTTGGTCAGGCTCGGGTCGGTTTTCGACAGGGACAGGTTGCCGCCCTTTTGAAGAGTCAGTGCCATGAGAACAACTCCTTGTGATTGCTACTGAGTTAAGGGTGTGCGGCCGGGGTCTCTTCCTTTTCCGGGAAGAGCACACTGGCCAGGATGCCGATGACGAGAACAGCCAGCACGATGATCAGGCTGGTGTTCGGGTCGATGCTGATACCGTGGTGGAACAGATGATCGGTGGCATTGAGGCCAAGCTTGGCGGCAATGAAGAACAGCAGCACGATGACGGCTTTCTCGAGGTGCACCAGGTAGCGCTTGAGGGCCTCGAGCACGAAGTACAGGGTACGCAGGCCAAGAATCGCGAAGAGCATCGCCGAGTAGACGATCAGCGGTTCACGGCTGACCGCGATGACCGCCGGGACCGAGTCGAAGGCGAACAGCACGTCGGACACCTCGACCACCACCAGGCACAGGAACAGCGGCGTGGCGAACAGGCCGCCCTTGGCCGCCAGGCTCATGCCCTTGTTCTCGGGCTTTTGCACTTCGACTTCGAGCTTCTTGCGGCTGACGAAGAAGTTGTGGCCATACAGCTTGGGCCAGACAGGGAACAGCTTTTTGGCGAAGCGATAGGCGATGTGCTGGGAATAGTCTTCCTCTTCTTCATCGTCACCGCCGCTTCTGAGCATCATCACCGCCGTCCATGCCACGATCAGCGCGAAGACGATCTCGACCCACGGGCCGAACGCCAACAGGCCGGTACCGATGGCTACGAACACGCCACGGAACACGATGGCACCGATGATGCCCCAGTAGAGAATGCGGTGGCGCAGGCCGTCCGGCACCTTGAACCAGGCGAAGATGGCCATGAACACGAACAGGTTGTCGACCGACAGCACTTTTTCCAAGGCATAACCGGTAACGAACAGGCTGGCCACCTGCGGCCCGTGCTGAACGTAGAGGAATGCGGCAAACGCCAGCGAAATCGCCACCCAGAACAGCGACCAGATCGACGCCCCGGCGAGGGTGATGGGCTTGTCATCGCGATGAGTGACCATGTCCAGCAGCAGCGCGCCAAGCGCGATGCCGACAAATACCGCCATGGTCAGCGGTGG
This sequence comes from Pseudomonas sichuanensis, assembly GCF_003231305.1. Classification (GTDB taxonomy): domain Bacteria; phylum Pseudomonadota; class Gammaproteobacteria; order Pseudomonadales; family Pseudomonadaceae; genus Aquipseudomonas; species Aquipseudomonas sichuanensis. The sequence goes on from NZ_QKVM01000001.1 coordinate 190,415, forward strand.
GAAGCCAATTGTCGTTTCCACAGTCGAAGTCCTTAAAGTTCGAAATCAGCTGGGTTGAGGCCCAGCTCCAGGCAGATCAGGCGCCCGACGGCCTTTTCCTTGCTATCAAAGTCGCCATCGGAAGCCCCGACAGCGCAAACCACACGGACCAACAGGCGCGCTTCGCCGTCCTTGCCCTTGACCTTGCTGATGGCCTTCAGGGCTTCGGCCTGGCCGATCTGGAAGTCGAACTCGAACTTCGCGCAGGCGTCGCTGAACACCTTGATCACGTCGGTCAGGTTGAACACCTTCAACTCCGCGGAGTTGTTGATGAAGCCGGTCATCTTCATCTTTTCTTCGGACTTGATCTCGCCGTCAGCCGCCGACATCAGCGCGCAACCGTTGGCGATCGCCTCCATGAAGGTCCGGTTCTTGTACTTGGCGACTTCCGTCGTCAGCGTTTCCCGGGCCTTGGCCGCATTGGTTTTGAGCCATTCGAGCATGCTGTTTCCCTCGTTGCGGGCCGAGCGGCCCGCCTTGATCGGATGGTTATTTGGAGCCGGCCTTCCAGTTCATGCCCCAGCCGTAGGCTCGGTCCATTTCCTGATGGCCCGGGTGGAAATCGACACGGCGCGAAACCTTCACGGCCCCGTTGACGTTTTCCAGCAGGGCGATCGCGCACATGCCGTGGCGGCCGCCCTCCTCGTTCATGCGGACTTCGATCTCAGGCTGGCCTGGCACGAAAATGGTCACCACGCCGTCGGTGGCTCGCCAGTTGGGAGCACCGTCGTAGATGAACGCGAAGATCAGGATGCGTTTGACTTCGCTCCAGAACTGGCCGTTGATGTGCAGCCATTCACCGCCTGCCACCGCGCCGGTGCGGTCGTCGCCCATCAGCTGGATGTAAGGCTCCTCGCGCAAGTCGCCAAAGCGCCTGCCGAGCGCCTGAATCGCGCCCTTGTAGCCATCCTGCATTTCGAACAGGCAACCCAGGTCCAGGTCGATCGCGTTGCGCTTGCCCAGCAGTCCGCCGAGCAGGCCACCACCACCCTGGCCCTGGCCCTGGTTCCAGTTCAGGTTGACCTTGATCTCGCCAAATCCGGCAGCGGTCTTTTCCAGGCTGATGCTCGAACGGGTCTTGTCGAGGGTGACCTTGCTCAGGCTGATCGACGGCTTGGGCGCTGGCGGTGGCACGACTGCAGGGGCCGGAGCCGGCGCCGGGCTTGGCGCCGCAATGTCGACGCCGAAGTGCCTGGCCAGCGGCTCCAGGCCACCGGCAAAGCCCTGCCCGACACAGCGGAACTTCCAGGCGCCCTGGCGCAGGTAGAACTCGCCCAGGATCAATGCTGTTTCGCTCATGCCACGGGTAGGGATCTGAGCCTCGATGCCACCGGATACGGTCAAGGCCAGGGTGCTGACACGGTCGAACGCCGCCTTGTTCTCGTAGATGGTCGCGGTAAGCGCGACCTTTTCCACCGCAGGGTCGACCCGCCCCAGGTCGAGCGTGAACTCGACCCGGCCACTGGCGGACGAGACCAGTTGAACCGCTCCACCGAGGATGCTGGTCTGACCGTAGAAACACATGTCGCCATCGCCACGCACTTTGCCGGATGGCGTGAGCGCGAATGCAGAAATATCGATGTCCGCGCCCGCGATCGGTGAGTAGCTGATATCGACACGCAGTTGGCCGGCGGCTACCGGCGCATTGCCGCCCGGGGCCAAGGTCGTCATGCGCGCACCGCGTCGATGGCCAGGTTTACCAAGTCCTCGGCAGTGCGGCCGTTGGTGGAACGGCCGATCGCCTTGAACTCCCAACCGTTGCCGCCGCGGCTCAGGCTCGCCATGACCACGCCGGTATGCTTGCCTTTTTCCGCCAGGTTGAAACGCGCCAGCTCTTGCTTGCCCGACGCGTTGACGATTCGGCAGTAGGCATTTTCGACCTGGTCGAAGGTCTGCCCACGGAAGCTGTTGACGGTGAAGACCAGGTGTTTCACGTCAGCCGGCAGGCGTTGCAGGTCGACATGGATGGTTTCGTCATCACCATCACCTTCACCGGTGAGGTTGTCGCCGGAGTGCTTGATCGAACCGTCCCGCGAAGTCAATTGGCGGAACCAGACCACGTCGACGGGCTGGAAATCGCCATCCAGCACGATGCACGAGGCATCCAGGTCGATCGAGTCGTTGCCGCCACCGGACAGCAGCTTGCTGAAAAAGCCACCGGTGGCTTTCACTGGATCCCAGCCCAGGCCCAGGCTGACGGTGGTCAGGCCAGTTCCAGCGGTCTTTTCCAGCGAGATGCTCTGATTCTTGCTCAGGGTGAGTGCCATGATTACGCTCCTTGTTGATCGTCAATGCTCATGCGGGAGCCCGTGGTCCTTACCGGTCCCTGGCTCCCTGCCGTGTTGAAGCGCGGACGCGTACGCCGCCACGCCGGATGAAAATGTCGCCAGTGCGGGTCTTGTGCGGCGGCGAGCAGTTCGTGATCGCCGCGGGTGTCGCCCCAGGCGCGCAAGCGGTATTCGGTGAGCGGGCCATACTCGGCCGTCAGGCGCAGCACCTTGTGCTCGCACCGGCAGTTGTTGCCGCTGATGCGCCCGGTCAGCCTGCCGTCGAGCACTTCCAGTTCGGTACCGATCAACTTGACCCCCAGCCGTTCGGCGAAGGGCTGCAGCACCAGTGCCGGCGATGCCGAGCACAGCGTCACCTGGGCGCCGGATGCCAGTTCGGCGGCCACCGCGTGCAGGCCGGTCGGGCGCATCAGCCGGGGCCATGCGCGCAGGCAAAACAGCTCGGCCTTGTGCGTCAACCACTGGGCCTGCACACCGGTCAGGAAGGTGCGCACAAGCTGCGCCTTGAGCTCATCGCGGCTCATGCCCCGTGCCACGTACCTGAGGCTGGGCAGGGCCATCCTCAGGAGGCGCCGCGAGAACTCGCGCTTGCCGAAGGCAAATTGCAGGAACGGCACGAAGCTGTCGTGACGGGTCAGTGTGCCGTCGAAGTCGAACACCGACAGCACCTTGGCGCCTTTCGGACCCGCTTCCAGCATGTCCAGGCTCATCAATGGACCTCCGCCAGGCGCATGCCGGACTCATGTGCACCGGTCTCGGCAGGCTTGATGCCGTGCCAGCGCGCGCGCTCGAGAATGTTCTGCGCCCACTTGAAATGGGTCGCCGGCTCGCACATCGCGTCGTTGTGCCTGAATACGGCCGGCGCGACATCGTTGACGATCAGCCGGGCACAATTCAGGTCCTCCAGGCTGACCCGCAGGGTGTCCTGGATCAGGCCGATCTGGTTGGGGTGGATCGCCGTCTTGCCGACCAGGCCATGGGCGATGTCCAGCTCGAGCTCTTCCTGCAAGAGGTGAGGCGATGCCAATTGCTCGAACACCGGCGCGGTCAGCGCGAAGCCTTGGGCGCCCATGACGCCGGCCAGCATGGGAATGACGTAGCTCATGGGGGTGGCGTACAGCGTGGTCGCCGGGTTGCGGCGCAAGCCCAGGCAGCCCATGAGGTCGTTGCCGCCGATGCGCAGGGCGATGATGCGCTGATCGAGGCTTTCCTTGAGCGCTTGCCCCAGTTCGGTCATGGCGCCGGGGTTGTACACGTCGGCGGTTTCCAGGGTCGGCATGAGCCGCAGCTCAGGGTTGCCGACCGCCCGTTCCCAGGTGACGAGGCTGCCCAGCGTCAGCTTTGGCACCACGAACCCATCGACATGTTTCATCAGCGGCCAGTCATTGAGCACCGCCGCCATCCGGGCATCACGCGGCCGCACGAACAACAGCGGACCACCTTCGCTGCGCCCGCCACGGGCATCGATCTGCTGCAGCAGGGTGCGCAGGTTGGCCAATGCACTGTCCACGTCGATCTGAGCCACGGCATCTTCTAGGCAGACCACCAGCGAGCGCAGCTCGGGGAAGCGAATGCCGTACACCACCTCGAGAATGTCGGACCGCGTAGCGGGCATGTACAAAGTGGCGCCCAGCGCATACGGCGAAATCCTTTTCATCGGTTGACGCTCCGAATGATGGTGACCGCACGATAGGGGCCGAGCTGCTCGCCGCACGCTTCGACGGTGATTCCCGCGCGCTCGGTCAGGTGCAACAGCAACTGCACGTCGCGGTCGTCGCGGTCGCGCACCAGCACATGGTCGGGGACGCGGCGCAAGACAGCGCGCGTCGCTTCCGCAATGCCCGGTTTTACCCGATTCAGGTTACCGATCTGAAAACGTGCCGCGAGATCACGCACCACCTCGCTAGCCTGCGCCTGCAAATGCTGCCGCGCCTCGAGACTCCAGGGAGCGACCGGGGCCACCTCGGCCAGGCGACCGCGCTCGTGTTCGATCTGCTCGATGAAGCTACGCGTAACGTCATGCTCGCTCAGGTGGTCGTAGACCACGCAACCGTGCAGACCACGATCGGTGGGCCAGATCGAACGAGACACCAGGCCCGAGACCGTGGCGCCCAGGATGCCGGACGGGATGATCCAGTCCTCCGCCGAGGCGGCCATCCAGGCCTGGCCGCAAGGGTCGGCCAGCACAACCAGGCGAGGCTCGCCCTGGAAGCGTATGTCGCGGGCCAAGGTACGACGCAGTTCGCCCGCGATCGCCCCCTTGCCGGTCCAGCCATCGACGAAGACGATGTTCTGCGCACCATGGCGCTGGATGACCATCTCCAGTGCCACGTGATCAATGCCGCGATCACGGACGATACTGACGCCGTAGTGGTGAGCGTCACGCCCCAGCCCGACCAGTGCGCGGCGCAACAAGACGCCCAGAGGCAGGCCAGCACGCACGAACGAAACCAGCGCGATGCTTGGGCCGGTACAGGCGATGTCCAGTGCCTGAGCCAACGCCTGCACCTCGGCCGCCATGCGCCGGCCATTCTGCGCCAGGGCCTTGGCGTAAAGCCCCATGTGCACCTCATCCGGGGCATGCTCCTGGCTGATCATTTCGGAGTAGTGCTTCTGATTGGATTGAATCAGCCGCTCCTTCTCAGCCACGTCGGTTACCTGCAACTGCATCGGGCGCAGCAGAAAATGCACGTCGTCGGGCGCATAGCTGCCGCTGCCGACCGTGCCCATTGCCTCAGTCATTCAGCAACCCCTCGACCGCACCGGCCAACTGGCTGCGGGCGGGTGTTGCCCACAGATGACAGAGGTTCATGAAGCCCAGGTCAGTGATGCTGTCACCGAAACCCAGCACCGGGCGCTCGCCGTGCCGGGCGCGATCACGGCGCAGCCACTCCTCCACTGCCAGGCGCTTGCTCAGGCCTTGCGGCAGGAATGCCAGGTTGTTGCCGTTGCCGTGTACATGCATGCCCTCCAACAGCCCGCGTCGGCGAACTTCGGCCAACACCGTGGCCAATACCGCGTCATCGGCCCCGTTGTGCTTGGTCACCACGTAATGGCGCAGGTCGTTCTCCTCCACCACCCAGCCCCGCAGGGAGAAGCCAAGCGACTCTCCGATCGCCAGGGTGGTCTCGCTCAGTGTGTGCAGGCGCTCCTGGAATGGGGCCAGTGCGTCGGCCATGACCCCATGCCAGTCGCTGTCCAACTGCCCCTGGCCACCCAGCATGGTGCCGCCGTGGGAACAGATCGCCCCGAGGCTGAACGGCAGGCGCACCCGGCTATAGGCCTCGACGCTGCGTGCGGTGACCGGTACCACATCGGCTGAACCGAGCAGCCAGTCGACCAGCGCCTGCTGCACCGGGGTCATGAAGCCGTTGGGCTGACCGTTCACATCCAGTGTCGCCACCGCCCTGGCAACGCCTTCGGGCATCTTGCGGGCGGTCTGGAACAGGGTGTCGTCGAGATCGACGAACACCAGTGGGCGCTTAGTGCTCATCGACGATGACCTCCGCGCCCAGCGCCTCGATCAGTTGCGCGCAGACCGCCGGGGCCGGTGTTTCCGAGCAGATGAGCACCCGGTCGAACTGACCGGGGCGCACGTTGTAAAGGAAATTGGGGATCCCCAGGCCGTAGTTGTCCGAGAACGACAAGGCATGGCCAATGGCATGGCCGAGGGCAATCGGCGATCGGCTGGTCGAGCTGAAGTGCACGTTCGCACCCGCACGCTCCAGGCGCTCGGCCAGAAGAAACGGCCGCCAGACGAACTCGCTGGTGCCGATCACGATGACTTTCTCGCCAGGACGAACCTGCAACCCGGGAGCCAAGGTATCCTCGACGTGGCGAACCCCAAGCCGCCCCCAGTCGCCTTTGGGCGACAGCGGCCACGCACCGATGGAAACGGCGGCGACATCCGGCATGTCCGGTAGCGGGGCCGTCGGATCTTCGTGGAACGCATAGCTGCCCTCGAGCAGCGAGACCGAACTGGCCCGGCTGCCGATGGCCCGGCCGACCGCTCCGGCCGACCAGTCGGTCAGCACGCAGGTGACCACGCGCTCCAACTGGTGCAGACCGGCGTCCAGCAGTGCCTGGTAGAGATTGATGAACGTCTTGCCGGTCGACGCCTCGTCATCCACCAGGATCAACGAACGAGCCTGCAGCATCAGCTGACGGGTTTCGGGGTCGGTCGGCAAATGGATCAGATGGGCGCTGGCGTGACTGTGCTCCTCCTCGAACCTTGCGAACAGCTCGGTACCGAGGGGGTGTCGCGTGCTGGTGATATAGACGCAATCGCTGCGTTTGGCACTGTAGGCCCGATGCACGCCGGCCCCCAGGCCGACAGCGGTTTCTGCCATGCCGATGACCAGCACCGGGCCCGGCAGATCATCGGGGATCTCCGCCGCCAGGCTGTCGAAGCCGGCGGCCATCACGGCGGGGCGCACCGGTATGTGACGCCCCAGTACCTTGGAAACGAACAGGAAAGCCCGTTTGGGATTGCGGCGCTCGGCGAAGCCGAACAGCTCGGCCGCAGGCAGGACGGTGTCCTCGATCTTGACCTCAAGCACACCGCGCTTGAGTTGTACGCACAGGGAGGTGGGTACTACGTTGCTTTCCATCAATGGCTTCCTAGTCCGATGCCGAGCCGAGGCCCCGCACCTAATCCTGATGTTTCAATTCAATGGGGTATTAAGGGTTGCGCGCCTCAATCTTCCACAACGACTGCTGGCCCTCCCTGGCCAGCTGTGCGGTTGTGAAGGACTGCCCTGTCGGGTTGCGGGCAACCGTGATGCCGCAGGCATCGAGAAATGCCAGGGCAAGCCCGGCCTTGACGGCAAAATTCATGTTCTGTGCATCAGGGACGGTGGAAGTCACCATCCCCACTACCGTGCCGGAACTGTCGAACAGCGGGCTGCCGCTCGAGCCCGGCTGGATCGGGGCGGTGAACTGCAGCAGGCTGGCATCGTTATGCAGCCCGAACAGTGCCGAAACACCGCCTTGGGTTACGTGCATGCCTCCGCCGGCAAACCCCGCCATGGGGAAACCGAGCGTGACCACGGTTTCACCCAGGTCGCAGCCTTGCCCGTCACGGAAATTCACCGGTTTGAACGGCGGCGCACCCTGGATGCGCAGCAGTGCCAGGTCGTTGCGTGCATCTACGACCACGGGGTCGGCCTTGTGGCGGCCGTCGAAGGAAGCGATGTGGATTTCCTGCATGCCCTCTATGACATGGGCGCAGGTCAGGATGTGCGTATTGGTCACGGCGAAACCCGTGCCGGTGGCACTGCCGCAGGCGCGATTGGAACCGCCGTTGCCGGGACCTCGGAGGGGGTGGCTATCGTCGATGGACAGCCCGATTCTGCGGCCCAGGGCCGAGAGTCCGTAGGCGGAGCCTTCCGCCAATGCGCGGAATTTCCACTGCTGATTGCGGCAGTAGAATTCGCCGATGATAAGCGCTGACTCACCGTGATCGGCGAGCTCGGGTGTGAATTCGATCTGGTTGTCGATCTGCAGCCGAAGTGATCTCAGCTCGCTGACCGGCCCTGCCGCAGAAAAGGTGTAGACCACCAGCAGCACCCGATCGGCACCTGCCGGCAGTTTGCCAAGGTCAAGCTTGCAGCCAATCCGTTCCTGGCTGCCGCTCCACTCCATCCACGGCAGCTCGACCTGGAACAGGGCGGCATCACCCTTGGGCAGGCGCTTGTCGTCCACGGGCAGCAATGCGCAAGCCGCATACTCGCCGAACGCCGTGGTGTTGCCACATTCCAGTGACCAAGAGCACTGAACGGCCCCCAGTGGGGTGTTCGCGCCAGGCGCCAGCACCATCATCCTTGATTCGCTCCTTGGATCTCTATCCATGCCACCAAGGCCAAATTGTAACAACTTGGCCGGCGTTTTAATATCAGCTTGCCATATCCACCGCAACCGTCACCGGTTTCACCCTGACATCCGGCCGCCATTCACTCACCGGCTCCGCCAAACCCATGCGCCGGGTAGCGAAGATGCCGGGCAGATTGACGCCCGCCAGGCGGGTGTAACCTATCCCCCCCGAATAACGCGGATTGATCTCGAGCAAATGGGGAATACCGCGGGCATCGTCCCGGGTCTGGACATTGATCAACCCATCGCAGCGGAAATGCCTGGCTGCTTGCAGTGCGAGCTCGACTGCGGCGCCGTCACGCTCGAAGCACTGATAAAGGCCTTGCTTGCGCCGGCCGACGTAAGCCACGGGGCGCCCGGACTCGCACACCATGTCGATGGAGCACTCGCTGCCCGGCATGTAGGGCATCACCAGCATAGGCGGCCGCTCGGCACCTGCTCGGTAGGCGCGCAGGTAGGTCTGGAAGTCCACTTCACGGGCATCTGGATTGGCAAAGCAACGGAACGGATCAGCGCCATCCTTGAAGCGCCAGAACCCTTGCCCATAAATGCCCACGGCAGGCTTCACACAGACCTCGCCACCGGCACGCAAGCGCTCATAGGCCTCGCTCAGCGCCTCACCATCCAGCACGGTGATAGCCGGAACGCAGGCCAGCCCCGCACGCTCGGCTTCGGCGGTGAATCGGCTCTTGTCATCAACCAGGTCAAAGGTTTGCAGCGACAGACCGCCGGTGACCAGATCCAGGCCATGGGCCTCGAATCGCTGTCGCTGGGCTTCGAAGACACGGCCCTCGCGGCCGGCAACGACAACCTTGATGCCCTGGCTGACGGCCGTCTCGATGACCCAGTTGAGCCGCGCTTCGGCATCCACCGGCTCCATGAGACTGACATCTGCTCCGCCGGTGACTTCTGGCCGGCTCTGCCTATGAGAGGCAAAGACCCGCACCTGGGATGCGAGCGCTTGCTTGGCCCCAGCAACGACATCACGTTGACTCGACTGCCCTTCCAGAAACCAGATCACCGATTCATCCCTAAACTTAGTTGACGAGCTCCGGCAACGACTGGGTTGCGGAGGTCCATTCCATGCAACGTCAAAACGCGGTGAGGTGGTCGCCCCCGGCCTTTCCACCACCATTCCGGGGAAAGACTGGCGCATGATAGCCGCCCTTCGAAGTCGAAGAGGTTACCAAGCCAATTCCGCGTGTTTCAAATCGACAATTGCCAATGGCTCGAGGCGCGCACAGCAGGGCTGGCACATCGCTCGCGGGTAACTCGGGCCCATTAAAACCAAAGGCAACTTTTCAACCGACAAAAGAAAAAGGGCATCTCTTTCGAGATGCCCTCTTTACATGGTGGGTCGTGTAGGATTCGAACCTACGACCAATTGGTTAAAAGCCAACTGCTCTACCAACTGAGCTAACGACCCTGAAAATGGTCGGGGTGAGGGGATTCGAACTCCTGACATCCTGCTCCCAAAGCAGGCGCGCTACCGGACTGCGCTACACCCCGAGATTGGCTCCGCGACCTGGACTCGAACCAGGGACCCAATGATTAACAGTCATTTGCTCTACCGACTGAGCTATCGCGGAACTGAACTTCGGTACAACTCCGAAGACTGTGTTCGCTTCGGACCCTTTAGCTTCGCTGCTTTCGCTTTGTCGCTGCTGAGGCCGGCTATTCTACATTCTTCGTTTTGCTTGTCAACCCCTTTTTTTCATTCAACTTACTGATTTGTAAGTTGTTTTGCGGTCACCGGTGTTGCTGGTGATTCGCTTAGTGGCTGACAACGCGGCGTATATTAGGGGCACTCCCTTTTCCTGGCAAGCGTTTTTTTCAAAAATTTCAGCAAGTTATGAAAAAAGGTCGGGAAGACCCGATTTTGCTGGGCCGGCGCCGGCCCCATCGCGGGGCAAGCCCGCTCCCACAAGCCTCTAACAGGGTCTGAGAACCACGCAATACCTCTAGGAGCGGGCTTGCCCCGCGAAGAGGCCCGCACAGAAATACATAAAAAAAGCCCCGCTTTCGCGGGGCTCTGCATTTCAACAGTGATCAGGCAAAGACGATTTCGTCGCCTTCCACCTTGGCAGTGATCGCTGCGCCTGGCAGGAACTGCCCACCGAGGATCAACTGCGCCAGCGGGTTTTCGATCCAGCGCTGGATCGCACGCTTGAGCGGCCGTGCGCCATACACCGGGTCGTACCCCACCGCAATCAGCTTGTCCAGGGCCTCCGGGCTGAGGCTCAGGCTCAGCTCGCGCTCCAGCAGGCGGCTGCGCAGGCGGCCCAGCTGGATCTCGGTGATACCGGCGATCTGCTCGCGGCCCAGTGGCTCGAACACCACCACTTCGTCGATACGGTTGATGAACTCGGGCCTAAAGTGCGCGCCCACCGCATCCATTACCGCCGCACGCTGCGCCTCGCGGTCACCCACCAGTTCCTGGATCTGTGCCGAGCCCAGGTTGGAGGTCATGACGATCACCGTGTTACGGAAGTCCACGGTGCGGCCGTGGCTGTCGGTCAGACGGCCGTCTTCAAGCACCTGCAGCAGCACGTTGAACACATCCGGGTGGGCTTTCTCCACCTCGTCCAGCAACACCACCGAGTACGGCTTGCGACGCACGGCCTCGGTCAGGTAACCGCCCTCTTCATAACCTACATACCCTGGTGGGGCACCGATCAGACGCGCCACGGAGTGTTTCTCCATGAACTCGGACATGTCGATGCGCACCATGGCCTCTTCGGTGTCGAACAGGAACTCGGCCAGGGCCTTGCACAACTCGGTCTTGCCCACGCCGGTCGGGCCGAGGAACAGGAACGAGCCGCTGGGGCGGTTCGGGTCGGACAGCCCGGCGCGGGAACGGCGCACGGCGTTGGCCACGGCGGTGACCGCTTCGTGCTGGCCGATCACCCGCTGGTGCAGCAAGTCTTCCATCTTCAGCAGCTTCTCGCGCTCGCCTTCGAGCATCTTGGCCACCGGGATGCCGGTCCACTTGGAGACCACTTCGGCGATCTCTTCCTCGGTCACCTTGTTGCGCAGCAGCTGGTTCTCGCTCTTGCCGTGCTGGTCGACCATTTGCAGGCTGCGCTCCAGGTCCGGGATGACCCCGTACTGCAGCTCCGCCATGCGGCTGAGGTCGCCTTTGCGACGGGCGGCCTCGAGCTCCTGGCGGGATTGCTCGATCTTCTGCTGGATCTGCGCCGAACCCTGCACCTCGGCTTTCTCGGAGGCCCAGATTTCTTCGAGGTCGGAGTACTCGCGCTCCAGCCGCTCGATTTCTTCGGTCAGTTTCTCCAGGCGTTTCTTCGCCGCTTCGTCCTCTTCTTTCTTCAGCGCCTGGGATTCCACCTTCAGCTGGATCAGACGGCGGTCGAGGCGGTCCAGCACCTCCGGCTTGGAGTCGATCTCCATGCGGATGCGGCTGGCGGCTTCGTCGATCAGGTCGATGGCCTTGTCCGGCAGCTGACGGTCGGTGATGTAGCGGTGGCTGAGCTTGGCCGCGGCGATGATCGCGCCATCGGTGATGGCCACCTTGTGGTGCACTTCATAGCGCTCTTTCAGGCCGCGCAGGATGGCGATGGTGTCTTCCTCGCTCGGCTCTTCGACCAGCACCTTCTGGAAGCGGCGCTCGAGGGCGGCGTCCTTCTCGATGAACTGGCGGTACTCGTTGAGCGTGGTGGCACCTACGCAGTGCAGCTCGCCACGGGCCAGGGCCGGCTTGAGCATGTTGCCGGCGTCCATGGCGCCCTCGCCCTTGCCGGCGCCGACCATGGTGTGCAGTTCGTCGATGAACAGGATGATCTGGCCTTCCTGCTTGGACAGCTCGTTGAGCAGGCCTTTGAGGCGCTCTTCGAATTCGCCGCGGTACTTGGCGCCGGCGATCAGCGCGCCCATGTCCAGGGCCAGCAGGCGCTTGCCTTTGAGGCCATCGGGCACTTCACCGTTGATGATGCGCTGGGCCAGGCCTTCGGCGATGGCGGTCTTGCCCACGCCAGGTTCGCCGATCAGCACCGGGTTGTTCTTGGTACGGCGCTGCAGCACCTGCACGGTGCGGCGGATTTCGTCGTCACGGCCGATCACCGGGTCGAGCTTGCCTTCCTCGGCACGCTTGGTGAGGTCGACGGTGTACTTGTCCAGGGCCTGGCGCGACTCTTCGGCATTGGCGTCATTCACCGCCGCGCCGCCGCGCAGGTTGTTGATGGCGTTTTCCAGGGCCTTCTTGGTCACGCCTTGGCCGAGCAGCAACTTGCCGACCTTGCTGTTCTCGTCCATGGCGGCGAGCAGCACCAGTTCGCTGGAGATGAACTGGTCGCCCTTCTGCTGGGCCAGGCGGTCGGCCTGGTTGAGCAGGCGCGCCAGGTCCTGGGACATGTTCACGTCGCCGGTGGGGTTCTGGATTTTCGGCAGCTGGTCGAGCTCCTTGGTCAACGCCTTTTTCAGGCTGTTGATGTCGAAGCCCACCTGCATCAGCAGCGGCTTGATCGAGCCGCCCTGCTGGTCGACAAGCGCCTGCAGCAGGTGCAGGGGCTCGATGGCCGGGTGGTCCATACCCACGGCCAGGGATTGGGAATCGGATAACGCGAGTTGCAGCTTGCTGGTCAGTCGGTCTATTCGCATGGGGATACCTTCCTATAAAGGGCAGGCGGAGCGATGGACAGCACCTATATGAAGAACCTGCCTGAGATGACCAATAGATAGGGGTGATTCTGGAAGATTCAAGCGTAGCGGGATTGACGGAGGTCAGCAGGGATGGCGGTGGATTGAGAATGCCGGGGCTGCTGCGCAGCCCTTTCGCGACACAAGGCCGCTCCTACAGGCAACCGCGACCCCCTGTAGGAGCGGCCTTGTGCCGCGAAAGGGGCGCAAAGCGCCCCCAGGGTCATTGAGGCTGTAGCCACACCAGCGAAGCAAAGCGCCCACCCTGCGGGGTGCGACGATAAGAGAAGAAGCGCTGATCGCTGACCGTGCAGAACCCACCGCCGTACACAGCCGTCACACCGCGTGCGGCCAGGCGGATCCGCGCCAGCGCATAGATGTCGGCCATCAGCTTGCCCGGCCGTTCGCCGTCGACAAAGGCTGCAGCCGCCTCGGGATGCACGGCCGTGAACGCATCACGCACTTCCAGGCCCACTTCGAATGCCTGCGGGCCAATGGCAGGCCCCAGCCACACCAGCACGTCTTCGGGCGGCACGGCCAGGCGGTCCAGGGTAGCTTCCAGCACACCGCCGGCCAGCCCGCGCCAGCCGGCATGGGCGGCGGCCACGCGGGTGCCGGCACGGTCGCAGAACAGCGCGGGCAGGCAATCGGCGGTCATCACGGTGCAGGCAATGCCGGGCTGGTCGGTCCAGCTGGCATCAGCCTCGGCAACCAGCGCCGGGTTGGCGTCAGCCACCACCAGCCCATGCACTTGCTTGAGCCAGGCGGGCTGGATGGCGAATTCATCACTGAGGCGACGACGGTTCTCGGCAACGGCCTGCGGGTCATCGCCCACATGGTCGCCAAGATTGAAGGCGGCATAGGGCGGCAGGCTGACGCCGCCCTCGCGGGTGGTGACACAGGCGCGTACCGAGGCCGGGGCCGGCCAGTCGGGGAAGATCAGCGACTGCGTCAGGCCACTCATCCGATGAAGCTCTCGCGATCCTGTTCGAGCAGCGACAGCAGCCACTTGAAGTCGTCCGGCAGCTCCGATTTCCACTCCATGCGCTCACCGGTGGTCGGGTGATCCAGGGCCAGGAAGCGTGCGTGCAGGGCCTGGCGCGGGAAGTTCTTCACCGCCTCGACCATGGTCACGCTGGCAGCGGGTGGAATGCGGAAACGCACGCCGTAAGTCTGGTCGCCGACCAACGGATAGCCGACATGCGCCATGTGCACACGGATCTGGTGGGTACGGCCGGTTTCCAGCTTGACCCGCACATGGGTGTGCGAACGGAAGCGCTTGAGCACCCGGTAGTGGCTGACCGCCGGCTTGCCACCGTCGGTGACCGCCATGCGCTGGCGCAGGCCGCCGTGACGGCCGATCGGCGCGTCGATCTTGCCGCCGGCAATCACCACGCCCACCACGATGCATTCATAGATGCGGCTGACGCTGCGGCTCTGCAGCTGCTCGACCAGCTTGGTCTGTGCCTGCAGGGTCTTGGCCACCACCATCAGGCCGGTGGTGTCCTTGTCCAGGCGATGCACGATACCTGCGCGCGGCACATTGACGATGTCCGGCACATGGTGCAGCAGGGCATTGAGCAAGGTGCCATCGGCATGGCCGGCCGCCGGGTGGACCACCAGCCCGGCAGGCTTGTTGATCACCAGGATCTGGTCGTCTTCATAGACGATGTCCAGCTCGATGTCCTGGGCCACCCATTCACCCTGGGCTTCCTGTTCGGCCTCGAGGGCCAGGATATCGCCACTGTGAACGGTGTCGCGCGGCCGCAGTACCGCGTCGTTGACGGTCAGGCGGCCATCCTTGATCCACGAAGTCAGGCGCGAACGCGAGTACTCGGCGAACAGTTGGGCGGCGACCTGGTCGAGGCGTTGGCCGCCCAGTTCGGACGGGACCTCTGCGCTAAGTTGAATGATCTCGGACATGCTCAATTCGGCGGGCGTACAGCCTTTGGTTTCGGCTGCGTGCTTGTGGTTAAATACGGCTTCTTTTGCCCCGGGGTTTGGCCGGGGGCGCTCATCATAACAGGACGGCTCCGCCCAAGACAGCGGCCGTCAAAGGGACGCAAGCCGCCATGCAAGTGAAACACCTGCTGCTGATCGCCATCCTCGGGCTCACCGCTGCCTGTTCCTCGAACAAGGAAGTCATTGACGAGAACCTCAGCGAGGCCGAGCTTTACCAGCAGGCCCAGGCTGATCTGGACAACTCCAGCTACACCAGCGCCGTGAACAAGCTCAAGGCCCTGGAGTCGCGCTACCCGTTCGGCCGCTACGCCGACCAGGCCCAGCTCGAGCTGATCTACGCCAACTACAAGAACTCCGAGCCCGAGGCCGCCAAGTCCGCCGCCGAGCGCTTCATCCGCCTGCACCCGCAGCACCCGAACGTCGACTACGCCTATTACCTGAAAGGCCTGACCTCCTTCGACCAGGACCGTGGCCTGCTGGCGCGCTTCCTGCCGCTGGACATGACCAAGCGTGACCCAGGCGCCGCGCGTGACTCGTACAACGAGTTCGCCCAGCTGACCAGCCGCTTCCCCAACAGCCGTTACTCGCCAGACGCCAAGCAGCGCATGATCTACCTGCGCAACCTGCTGGCCAGCTACGAAATCCACGTGGCCAACTACTACCTGAGCCGCGAGGCCTACGTGGCCGCCGCCAACCGTGGCCGCTACGTGGTCGAGAACTTCCAGGAAACCCCATCGGTCGGCGACGGCCTGGCGGTGATGGTCGAGTCGTACCAGCACATGCACCTGGACGAACTGGCCGCCACCAGCCTGGAAACCCTCAAGCTCAACTACCCGAACCACCCGAGCCTGGTCGATGGCCAGTTCGTCGCCACCCAGGATGAAAACGGCAACCGCTCCTGGCTGTCCAAGGCCACCCTGGGCCTGATCGAGACCGAGACGCCGCTGCCACCGGGCGAGACCCGCGCCAACCAGGACGTGGTGCGCCAGTTCCAGGACGCTCGCTCCGAGATGCCGGAAGACCTGCTGCCCAAGGACGAGAATGGCGACCCGATCCTGCCGGAAGGCCCGAAAGAAGCCGAGAAAGACCGCTCGTGGTTCAGCTACATGACCTTCGGCATGTTCGACTGACGCTGCGCGAGACAAAGAAGGGAGGCCCAAGGCCTCCCTTTTTTATTGGCCGCATCCTAGACTGTCGCCTTCTTCTCTCGACAAGCTGGACACCATGGTTCGCCTACTTTTCTGGATCGCCCTGATCGCCGCCGCGTTCTGGCTGTGGCGCAAGTTCAAGACCAGTCAGCAATCCCCCGCCGAGCCGCGCCTCGACGACCCGCTGAGGATGGTGCGCTGCGCCCACTGCGGCGTGCACCTGCCCAATGACCGGGCGTTGCAGCAGGGCAAGGAGTGGTATTGCAGCCAACAGCATTTGCAGCAAGGGCCGGGCCGCCAAGGCTAAGCCCACCCTGCAGTGAGCTCGGTAACTGTAGGAGCGGCCTTGTGCCGCGAAAGGCCCGCAAAGCGGGCCCTGGTTCCAGACTGAAATTGCTGGGGCTGCTTTGCAGCCCTTTCGCGGCACGAGGCCGCTCCTACAGAGCGAATCGCTCCCGGCGACTTCAGGCCAGGCGCCCCGCCGGTGCATACGGCGCAGGGTCGATGATCGGCTCACGCCCCAGCAGCAGGTCGCTGAACAGCTGGCACGATGCGGGCGCCAGCACCAGGCCATTGCGGTAATGGCCGCAGTTCAGCCATAGCCCTTCATGCCCCGGCACCGCACCGATGTACGGGATGCCTTCCGGCGAGCCCGGCCGCAAGCCCGCCCAGTGTCCAACGACTTCGGCATCGGCCAATGCCGGCAGCAACTCGATGGCCGAGGCCTTGAGGCTGGCCAGCGCTTCGGCGGTCGGGGTCTTGTCGTAGCCTTCGTGTTCCAGGGTACTGCCCACCAGGATGTGCCCGTCGCGGCGCGGGATCGCGTAGCGCCCCTTGGCCAGGACCATGCTCGGCAAGAAGTCTTCGGCGCACTTGAACAGGATCATCTGGCCTTTGACCGGTTCCACCGGCAATGCCAGGCCCAGGGTCTGCAACAGGTCGCCGCTCCAGGCACCGGCGCTGAGCACCACATCATCGGCGGCCAGCACGCCGTCGTCGGTCTGTACACCGACGATGCGCCCGCCTTCCTGGGCGAAGCCGGTGACTTGGCAGTGCTCGCGCAGGGTGACGTTGGGCAGCGCCAGCAGCGCGGCCTTGAGCGACTTGACCAGGCGCGGGTTGCGCACGTTGGCCACACCGGCCATGTAGATCGCGTGGCGGTAGCCCGGGCCCAGCACCGGCACGGCGTCGTAGGCCGCCGAGATATCCACCGCACTCAGCGGGCGCTGTTCGCGTGCAGCCCAGGCCAGGGCCTCGGCTTCATCGTCCAGGTCCAGCCAGTACAGGCCGGTGGTGTGCACCTCGGGGTCGACGCCGGTGCTGTCGAACAGGCGCTCGCCCAGCTGTGGATAAAAATCCTGCGACCAGTGCGCCAGCGCGGTCACCGCCGTGCTGTAGCGCCACGGGTACAGCGGCGAGACGATACCGCCCCCCGCCCACGACGACTCGCGGCCGACCTCGCCCTGGTCGCACAGCACCACCCGGTCGACCTCGGCCGCCAGGTTGAACGCCGTCAGCAGGCCGATGACGCCACCGCCGACAATTACTACTTGCTTGCTCATCGTTCGATCCAACACCTGAAGTAATTCCACGGTGCCGTGGCACCTTATGATCTTCAGCTTCCCCAGCACAGCTCGGCATTGTCGCCAGCACCTGGGTTGCTGCGCACACCTGCCTGGTCGAGCTGGAAGTCGCCACAGCGATCGTGCGCCATCAACCCGTCGGGCAGGCGCATGGCCAGCAGCGTGAAGCTGTCGCTCTCGCGGCGTGCCTGTAGGCGGTAGTAGCGGTTACCCATGGGCAATGGCGTCACCAGCTGTTCGTTGTCGGCGTAGCCGCCGACGCGGGTGTGGTGGCGCGCAAGGCGCAGCGCCGCATCCTGCAGCAGGCCGACCACTTCGCTGCGCGCGGCACGCCGTAGCTGTTCGCTGTAACTGGGGTAGGCAATGGCTGCCAGCATGCCGATCAGCGCCATGACAATCAACAACTCGATAAGGCTCAGGCCACGCTGCATGTCAGTCGTCCTCCAGGCGTTGGCGCCAGCTGATGCGTCGCGCCACGGCCGCGCCATCCAGCGCGTACATTACTTCAAGGGCCCGACGGCCGCGCACCTGATGGCTGACGGCCGTTACCCGGACCAGCGTCACCTGCTCGCCTGCCGGCATACCGGCAGCCTTGATGCTTTCGCCAAGGTTCTGCAGCAGGACGTAGCCGCTGTCGGTGGCTTGCCAGGGCGGAACAGGATTGTCGCCTGGAAGACTGGGGGGCAGGCACGCCGAGCACTGCTCGGGCAAATGGGTCGGAAACAATGCTGCGCCCTCAATCAGGCTGGCCTCCGCCTGCTCAAAAGCGCGCGCACCCGCCAGTTGCTCGCTCATCAGTTGCTGCTGCACCAGAGCCTCACGTAACCCCTGAGCCGCCAGCAAACCCAACAGCAGGCTCAGGCTCAACGCCAACAGCAGGACGACACCGCGCTGGCGCTTCATGCGTCACCCAGCGGGTTGCGCACGGCCACGCTTATCTGGTGCTGCTGCTCAAGCTGGTGCTGGCGGTCGTACAGGGTAAGACGGATATCCACACGCTCACCCACCCTGGACACCTCCAGCGCCCGCACATTTTCTATCAGCCTGGCGTTCTGGAACCTGGTGGCGAGCCATAGGCTGCCATCGCGTAAATGGTAGGTCAGCCGACGTACGGGCAAGGCGAACAAATCGCCCGCCGACACATGCTGGCTGCCCATCACGTGCGCCCAACTGCTGCAATCGCTGAGCACTGTCCAATCCGATGGGCCAGCCAGGCCGGGTAGCGCAGCGCCGACCAGGGTGATGTTGCCAGGGGTGATCTGGATCGGGTTGGCAAAGGCCTGGGCAGCGTCGGACGCGCGGAAGTCCTCGGGCTCAAGGCGCAAGCAGCCGAACATGCCGGCCATGCGGATATCCTCGGCCATGCGCTGCAGCACCAGCCGGGCGTCATCCTGCATACTCGCGGTCGCGCCTTGCAGGCGCCAGGCCTGATAGACCGAAGCGAACACTTGGCTTGCCGCTGCCAGCAGCATCAGCCCGAGCGCCAGCGCCAGCATCGTTTCGGTCAGGCCGACGCCTGTTTGCCGGCGCGTCATGGCAGCACCCAGCCCTGCAAACCAAGCACCTGCCGCTCAGCGCCCACTGACCAGTGCACCTCCAGCATCAGCCGGCCAGCGCTGTGGCTGACCCTGCCCTCAGCTGAAGCGCCCAGCACGGCAGGTACCTGTACCTGCCAGGCCGCCTGGTCGGCAGGCGATAGCGCACCCGCCGCCCTCACCCGCTCCAGCATGCCCTGCAACAACTGCAGCGCCTGGCTTTCACGCTGGGTATTGTCGCTTGCCTGCAAAGCACGCACCTGCAGTGCCGCTGCCATGAACACACCCAGCGCTAGCACCGTCATGGCCACCAGCACCTCCAACAACGTCATGCCACCTTCCCTGGCCCACATTCCATGCACTCCCCGGATCTTTCCCCGCCCACTACCTGAAGTGGCCGACTGGCACGCCTGCCAAACGACCGCGAAGCTTCAGCGAAGCACTTGCTGGGAGGAATGCACGGTGAGGCAACAAGGCGTAACACTGATACAAATGATGTGCGCGCTGGCCGTGGCCGGCCTTCTGACGCACTTGGGAATATCTGCCTACAGCAAGGTCAACGAAGAGCTGTATCAGTCTGCGACTGCGCGGGAGCTGGTACAGGCGCTACGTGACGCGCGCAACCAGGCGCTGCTGCGCCAACAGGCGGTGCTGGTACTGCCGGTAGAGGGAGACTGGGGCAAGGGTTGGCGCCTGTCGCTGGAGCACGACGGCCAGTTGCTGCGCGAACATCGCCTGGGCAGGCCAATCTGGATTGTCGCCAGCGATCCAAGGGAAATGAGGTTCAGCGGGCGCGGCGCGCCATTGGGATCTGGCTTCGGTGGCATCACACTGCATATCTGCCAGCGCAACACCGGGGCCAGCCTGTATCAGGTGGTGCTGAGCCCCAGTGGAAGAATCCGCCTGCTCAACGACGAAAAACGTCGCTGCGCAGGCGACTGATCAGATCAGCGAGCGAACCCGCAGCTCTTTGGGCATGGAGAAGGTGATGTTCTCCTCACGGCCATCGAGTTCTTCGGCGCCAGTGGCGCCCCAGGCCTTGAGCTGTTCGATCACGCCACGCACCAACACTTCGGGGGCCGAAGCACCGGCGGTGATGCCGATCCGCCCGACACCGTCGAACCAGCTGCGCTGCAGGTCCTCGGCACCGTCGATCAGGTAGGCCGGGGTGCTCATGCGCTCGGCCAGCTCACGCAGGCGGTTGGAGTTGGAGCTGTTGGGGCTGCCGACCACCAGCACCACGTCGCACTCGTCGGCCAGTTGCTTGACGGCGTCCTGGCGGTTCTGGGTGGCGTAGCAGATGTCGTCCTTGCGCGGCCCACCGATGCTCGGGAAGCGTGCGCGCAGGGCGTCGATGACCCGGCTGGTGTCATCCATCGACAGGGTGGTCTGGGTAACGAAGGCCAGGTGCTCGGGGTTGCGCACCTGCAGCGCGGCAACGTCCTTCTCGTCCTCGACGAGGTAGATGGCGCCGCCATTGCTGGCATCGTATTGGCCCATGGTGCCTTCGACTTCCGGGTGCCCGGCGTGGCCGATCAGGATGCACTCACGGCCGTCGCGGCTGTACTTGGCAACCTCGATATGCACCTTGGTCACCAGTGGGCAGGTGGCGTCGAAGACTTTCAGGCCACGGCCGGCGGCCTCCTGGCGCACCGCTTGCGACACACCATGGGCGCTGAAGATGACGATGACGTCGTCCGGCACCTGGTCCAGCTCTTCGACGAAAATCGCGCCACGGCTGCGCAGGTCTTCGACGACGAACTTGTTGTGCACCACTTCGTGGCGCACGTAGATCGGCGGGCCGAAGACTTCCAGGGCGCGGTTGACGATCTCGATCGCCCGGTCGACCCCCGCGCAGAAGCCGCGCGGGTTGGCGAGTTTGATTTGCATGCTCGGCTCCAGGCTCACAGGGCCTTCACGTCGAGGATCTGCACCTCGAAGTTGAGGGTCTTGCCAGCCAGCGGATGGTTGAAGTCGATGGTCACCTGGTTGTCGTCGAACGCTTTGACCACACCCGGCAGCTCGGTGTTGGCGGCATCGTTGAAGATCACCAGCAGCCCGTCGGACAGCTCCATGCCTTCGAACTGCGAGCGCGGCATCACCTGCACGTTCTGCGGGTTGTGCTGGCCGAAGGCGTTCTCTGGGGCGATGCTCAGCTTGCGCTGGTCACCGGCCTTGAAACCGAACAGGGCGCTTTCGAAGCCTGGCAGCAAGTTGCCATCGCCGACCTTGAAGGTGGCCGGGGCCTTGTCGAAGGTGCTGTCGACGGTATCGCCGTTTTCCAGGTGCAGGGCGAAGTGCAGGGTCACTTCGGTGTTCTGGCCAATACGTGTCTCAGTCATGGACAGGCTCCTCGGACTTCTTGCTCTTGAACATATCCAGCGCCAGCATCACCGCACCCACGGTGATGGCGCTGTCGGCCACGTTGAAGGCCGGGAAGTAATGGGTGTTGCGCCAGTGCACCAGGATGAAGTCGACCACATGGCCAAGCACCACGCGGTCGTACAGGTTGCCCAGCGCGCCACCCAGCACCAGGGCCAGGGCCACGGCAAGCCAGGTCTCGTTGCGCCCCAGACGCTTGAGCCAGACCACCAGCACGGCGCTGACCACCACGGCGATCAGGGCGAACAACCAGCGCTGCCAGCCGGAGCTGTCGGCGAGGAAGCTGAAGGCCGCGCCGGTGTTGTAGGCCAGGGTCCAGCTGAAGTAGTCGGGAATGACCACAATCTGCTGGTACAGGCTCAACGCCCCTTCGAAGTAGACCTTGGTGGCCTGGTCGACGACCAGTACCACCAGGCTCAGCCAGAGCCAGGCAAGGCGCCCGAAGCGCCCAGCTGCATTAGGCATAGTGGCGCACCTCACCTTCACCGCTCAGGTTGTCGACGCAACGGCCGCAGATTTCCGGGTGCTCCGGGTGGCTGCCGACGTCGGCGCGGAAGTGCCAGCAACGGCCGCACTTGGCATGGCCGGACTTGACGATCTTCAGCTTGAGGCCTTCGACTTCGGTTGTCACGGCATCGGCCGGAGCCTGGACGAACGGCACCACGCTGGCGGCGGAGGTGATCAGCACGAAGCGCAGCTCGTCGCCGAGCTTGTTCAGGTCGGCAGTCAGGCCCTCTTCGGCGAACAGGGTGACTTCGGCCTGCAGGTTGCCGCCGATGACCTTGGCGCTGCGCTGGTTCTCCAGCTCCTTGTTGACGGCTGCCTTGACTGCCATCACGCGGTCCCAGTAAGCGCGGTCCAGCTCGGCGTCGGCCGGCAGTTCGCTCAGGCCCTGGTACCAGCCGTTGAGCATCACCGACTCGTTACGCTCACCTGGCAGGTACTGCCAGATTTCGTCGGCGGTGAAGGCCAGGATCGGCGCGATCCAGCGCACCAGCGCCTCGCTGATGTGGTACAGCGCGGTCTGGCAGGAACGGCGGGCGACACTGTTGGCGCCGGTGGTGTACTGGCGGTCTTTGATGATGTCGAGGTAGAAGCCGCCCAGCTCCTGCACGCAGAAGTTGTGGATCTTCGAGTAGACGTTCCAGAAGCGGTATTCGCCGTAGTGCTCTTCCAACTCGCGTTGCAGCAGCAGGGTACGGTCCACCGCCCAGCGGTCCAGCGCCAGCATGTCTTCGGCCGGCAGCAGGTCGCGGGCCGGGTCGAAGCCGGACAGGTTGGACAGCAGGAAGCGCGCGGTGTTGCGGATACGGCGGTAGGCGTCGGCGCTGCGCTGCAGGATCTGCTCGGAAACCGCCATCTCACCGGAGTAGTCGGTGGCCGAGACCCACAGGCGCAGGATGTCGGCACCCAGGGTGTTGTTGACCTTTTCCGGCTCGATGGTGTTGCCCAGGGACTTGGACATCTTGCGGCCGCTCTCGTCCACAGTGAAACCGTGGGTCAGCAGCTCGCGGTACGGCGCGTGGTTGTCGATGGCGCAGCCGGTCAGCAACGAGGAGTGGAACCAGCCGCGGTGCTGGTCGGAACCTTCCAGGTACAGGTCGGCGCGCGGGCCGGTGGCGTGGCCGATGTCGTGCGAGCCACGCAGCACATGCCAGTGGGTTGTACCGGAGTCGAACCAGACGTCGAGGGTGTCGGCGATCTTGTCGTACTGGCCGGCTTCGTCACCGAGCAGTTCGGCGGCGTCCATCTTGAACCAGGCTTCGATGCCTTCTTTCTCGACGCGCTTGGCCACTTCTTCCATCAGTTCGACGGTGCGCGGGTGCAGCTCGCCGGTCTGTTTGTCGAGGAAGAACGGGATCGGTACCCCCCAGTTGCGCTGACGCGAGATGCACCAGTCCGGGCGGTTGGCGATCATCGAGTGCAGACGCGCCTGGCCCCAGGCCGGAACGAACTTGGTGTCTTCGATGGCCTTGAGCGCGCGTTCACGCAGCGGCTCGCCAGTGGATGGCTGCTTGTCCATGCCGACGAACCACTGCGCGGTGGCACGGTAGATCAGCGGGGTCTTGTGGCGCCAGCAGTGCATGTAGCTGTGGCTGATGGTTTCGGTGTGCATCAGCGCACCGACTTCGCTCAGCTTGTCGACGATGGCCGGGTTGGCCTTCCAGATGAACTGGCCGCCGAAGAACGGCAGCGACTCGACGTACACGCCGTTGCTTTGCACCGGGGTGAGGATGTCGTCGTTGACCATGCCGTAGCGCTTGCAGGTGACGAAGTCGTCCTCACCGTAGGCAGGCGACGAGTGCACCACACCGGTACCGGCGCCCAGTTCGACGTAGTCGGCCAGGTAGATCGGCGACAGGCGGTCGTAGAACGGGTGACGGAAGTTGATCAGTTCCAGCGCCGAACCTTGCGCGGTGGCGATGACCGAACCTTCGAGGTTGTAACGCTTGAGGCACGACGCTACCAGCTCTTCGGCCAGCACCAGCAGGCGCTCGCCGGTATCGACCAGGGCGTACTTGAACTCGGGGTGGATGTTCAGCGCCTGGTTGGCCGGGATGGTCCACGGGGTGGTGGTCCAGATCACGATGGCCGCTGGCTTGGCCAGCGAGGCCAGGCCGAAGGCGGCGGCCAGCTTGGCGTCGTCCGCGATCGGGAAGGCCACGTCGATGGTCTGGGATTTCTTGTCGGCGTATTCGACTTCGGCTTCGGCCAGGGCCGATGCGCAATCGAAGCACCAGTTCACGGGCTTGAGGCCCTTGAACACGAAACCTTGCTTGACCATCTCGGCCAGGGCGCGGATTTCACCGGCCTCGTTGGCGAAGTTCATGGTCTTGTAGGGGTTGTCCCAGTCGCCCAGCACGCCCAGGCGGATGAACTCGGTCTTCTGCCCTTCGATCTGCTCGGCGGCGTACTCGCGGCACAGCTCGCGGGTACGGTCGGCGGTCAGGTGCTTGCCGTGGGTGACTTCGACCTTGTGCTCGATCGGCAGGCCGTGGCAGTCCCAGCCCGGCACGTAGGGCGCATCGAAGCCCGACAGGGTTTTCGAGCGGACGATCATGTCCTTGAGAATCTTGTTCAGCGCATGACCGATATGGATCTTGCCGTTGGCATAGGGCGGGCCGTCGTGCAGGACGAACTTCGGACGATCCTTGCCAATTTCGCGCAGCTTCTGGTACAGGCCAATGCTGTCCCAGCGCTGCAGAATCTGCGGTTCGCGCTGAGGCAGGCCGGCCTTCATCGGGAAGGCGGTGTCCGGAAGGTTTAGCGTGGCTTTGTAGTCGGTCATTTCAGGCTCTTCGTTAGCGGTTGAGCGTGCCAGTGGGCACGTGCGGCGGCGATGTCCGCGTCGATCGCCGACTTCAGCGCCTCCAGGGAGGCGAAACGCTGCTCTTCACGCAGCTTGTGGTGGAACTCCACCGTCAGACGCCGGCCGTAGAGGTCACCGGCGTAGTCCAGAAGATGAATCTCCAGGTGGGGACGCCCGTCACCGGCGACGGTGGGGCGTACTCCGATGTTGCCGACACCCGGCCACTGCTTACCGTCGATCTCGATGCTGGCCAGGTAGACCCCGGACAGCGGTACGCGGCGGCGCTTGAGCTGGATGTTGGCGGTGGGCGTGCCGAGCTGACGGGCCAGTTTCTGGCCGTGCAGCACGCGCCCGGTAATGCGGTAAGGGCGGCCCAGCAGGTGCGCGGCCAGTTCGAAGTTGCCTTCGCCGAGGGCCTTGCGCACTTCGGTGCTGCTGACCCGCAGGCCGTCCTGGATCACGGTGTTGGCGGCTTCGACGGTAAAGCCGTAGCGCTCGCCTGCATCGACCAGGAAATCGAAGTCGCCGGCGCGGTCACAGCCGAAGCGGAAGTCGTCACCCACTTCGAGATGGCGCACACCCAGGCCATCGACCAGAATCGCCTTGACGAACTCATCGGCGCTGAGCTTGCTCAGGCGCTGGTTGAAAGCCAGGCACAACACCCGGTCGATACCTTCGCCAGCCAGCAGCTCGACCTTGTCGCGCAGGCGCGCCAGGCGGGCCGGGGCGGTGTCGGGGGCGAAGTATTCGCGCGGCTGCGGCTCGAAGATCACCACGCAAGTGGGCATGCCGAGTGCCTGGCCGCGCTCGCGCAGACGCGCGAGGATCGCCTGGTGACCCCGGTGGACCCCGTCGAAGTTGCCAATGGTGGCGACACAGCCCCGGTGCTCGGGGCGCAGGTTGTGAAGACCTCGAACCAGCTGCATAACGCGCTTCTTGCTCATAAAGTGGCCGATTATAACCACACCCGGGCGCTGACGACAGGCAGCAGCGCCACCCGGGTGTGTGGAATGTGAAAAACCGACGCCTGACCCTTTTGCGCCTCAGTGCAGCGCTTTGCGGGCGAAATGCCGCGGGCGGAAACCGCACAGGTACAGGCAACCGAAGTAAGTAACCACACCCGCCGCGATCAGGCCGCCCAGGCGCAGGAAACGCGCCAGCATATCGCCCTGCGCCCAGGCCGGCAGGTAGTGCATGCCCAACAGCAGCACGCCCGACATCAGCCCCACCGCCAACACCAGCTTGAGCAGGAACAGCAGCCAGCCGGGTTGCGGCGTGTACAGCCGTTGGCTGCGCAGCTTCCAGTACAGCAAGCCGGCATTCAGGCAGGCCCCCAGGCTGATCGCCAGGGCCAACCCGGCATGGGCCAGCGGGCCGACCAGCGCCAGGTTGAGCAATTGGGTGCAGACCAGGGTGAACACCGCGATCTTTACCGGCGTGCGGATATTCTGCTGCGCATAGAAGCCTGGAGCCAGCACCTTGACCAGGATGATCGCCAGCAGGCCCACCGAATAGGCGATCAGGGCGCGCTGGGTCATGGCCGCGTCGAAAGCGGTGAACTTGCCGTACTGGAACAATGCCACGGTCAGCGGTTCGGCAAGAATCGCCAGGGCCAGGGTGCACGGCAACACCAGCAGGAAGCACAGGCGCAGGCCCCAGTCGAGAATCCGCGAGTACTCTTCACGGTCCTTGTTGGCGTAGGTCTTGGCCAGGGTCGGCAACAGGATGGTGCCCAGGGCCACGCCCAGCACCCCCGAAGGCAGCTCCATCAGCCGGTCGGCGTAATACATCCACGACACCGAGCCGGCCACCAGGAAGGAGGCGAAAATGGTGTTGATGATCAGCGAGATCTGGCTCACCGATACCCCGAGGATGGCCGGCAGCATCTGCTTGAGCACCCGCCACACGCCGGCGTCGCGCAGGTTCAGGCGCGGCAGCACGAGCATGCCGATCTTCTTCAACGCGGGCAGCTGGTACAACAGTTGCGCCAGGCCACCGGCCAGCACGCCCCAGCCCAGGGCCATGATGGGCGGGTCGAAGTAGGGTGTGAGCAGGACGGCGAAGGCGATCATCGCCACGTTGAGCAGGGTCGGGGTGAAGGCCGGAACGCTGAAGCGATTCCAGGTATTGAGGATGGCGCCTGCCAGGGAAGACAGCGAGATCAGCAATATATAAGGAAAGGTCACCCGCAGCAGCGAAGTGGTCAGCTCGTATTTCTCGGCATTGTCGACAAACCCCGGCGCCGTGGCCCAGACCACCCAGGGCGCGGCAAGCATGCCGACGACCGTCACCAGCGCCAGGACCAGGGTAAGCAGGCCGCTGACATAGGCAATGAAGGTTCGGGTGGCCTCCTCGCCCTGCTGGGTCTTGTACTCGGCCAGGATCGGCACGAAGGCTTGCGAAAACGCCCCTTCGGCAAAGATCCGCCGCAGCAGGTTAGGCAACTTGAAGGCGATGAAAAAGGCGTCGGTGGCTACGCCAGCGCCGAAAATCCGCGCCAGGATGGTGTCGCGCACGAAGCCGAGCACCCGGGAAATCATGGTGATGGAGCTGACCGCAGCCAGGGATTTGAGCAGGTTCATCGAAAAGATTCACGCCAGAGGACGGAGGACGCTGCCAGTTGGCATCCGAATGTGCGATACTCCCGCGCCTTCGCAGGGGAGCCAAAAATTCCCGAGTTTACAGGTCGCGTAGCAGAAAGGAATCTTTCCTGCCTGTTGACCCACCACTCGGCGGAACCTTGCAGGTGGCCTTGACATCCGTTCGACTCGTCGGCATGATTCGCGGCCTATTTTGTTTGCTATTTACCTAAAGTCTTTCGAGGAGCTCGACGGTGGCCAACACACCTTCCGCCAAGAAACGTGCAAAACAGGCTGAGAAGCGTCGCAGCCACAACGCCAGCCTGCGTTCCATGGTTCGCACCTACATCAAGAATGTAGTCAAAGCCATTGACGCAAAAGACGCTGAAAAAGCGCAAGCCGCTTACGTTCTGGCTGTGCCTGTAATCGACCGTATGGCCGACAAGGGCATCATCCACAAGAACAAGGCTGCTCGCCACAAAGGCCGTCTGAATGGCCACATCAAGGCGCTGAAAGAAGCTGCAGCTGCCTAAGCGACGTTCTTGTCGAAAAAACCGACCCTAGGGTCGGTTTTTTTATGCCTGCGATTTAGTGGGCCACGCTGGTAGATCACTCATGCCGTGGGAGCGGCTTCAGCCGCGAAGCAAGCAACGCGGTGCGTGGCACCCGCTGCGCGGGTGTTCGCGGCTAAAGCCGCTCCTACAGAGGGCAGGGCCGCATGACGGCCCTGCCCTTCATCACTTGCCGATCTGCAGCTTCGGCGCCCACTGCAGCCAGGCATCTTCCGGCTTGTCGAACAGGGCGAAGGTCTGCTGCGGCCGTGCCGGGTTGCCCATCTGCTCGCCATCCGGCGTGGCGAAGGCAATACCACCGTCGATCAGGGTCTCCAGTGACTCGGTACGTACCGTGGCGCCTTTGAACAGGCCCCAGTCGAAACCGAACCCACTGCTGTTCCAGAAGCGGCTGCCACCGCGCACCAGGCCTGCATAACGCGGCTCGATAAGGATGTGGATAAGTACCCGGTCGGCAGTCTGGCCCAGCTCGAAGCCGACCACCTTGCCCACCGCGACTTCACGGTAGGTGACCGGCACCCCGGGCTTGATCGAGCCACGCCGCGGCGCACTCAGGGTCAGCGGCAGGCCGACTTCCTCGCCCTTCACCTGCGGCGCATCGGCCAAGGCAATGAAATCACGCTGCGGCCCCTTGTCCTTGAGCGCCGGCAACACTTCCAGGTACTGCCCTCCCACCAAGGTATCGAGGTTCTCGGTGCGCACCAGACCCAGGGCCGGCTTGACCACCCAGAACTGTGTCCCCACCCGCGCAATACGATCCGCGGCCTGGGTAATACGCGCCCTGAGCAGTACGCCCTGCAGGTCGCTGGTCAGATCCACGCTCTCGACACTGCCTACGTCCAGCCCGCGGAAGCGGATCGAGGCACCCGGCTTCAGCCCATCGGCACGTTCCACGCGAATGGTTACCAGGGTGCCGGCACGGTTGGCGGCCTCCTGGCTCTCATGCAGACGGAAACGCGGGATACGCCGCTTGAGCGGCACATCGGGTTTTGGTGTGTCGAAGGAGATACCACCAGCCATAAGGGTCTGCAGCGACTCACTCTTGACCTGAATCCCCGAGAGGCCCCCGGTCAGGGTGATACCGCTGGCATTCCAGAAGCGCGTGGAGCCGTTGACCAGGTTGGCGTACTCCTTCTCGATGTGTACACCGATCAGGATGCGTTTGCTGTTGCGGGCGAACTGATAGCTCTGCACGCTGCCCACGCGTACCTGGCGGTACATCACTGGGCTGCCCACTTCCAGCGAGCCGAGGGTTTCGGCGAACAGCACCATGTGCAAGCCAGGCGCCTTGAGATCAAGCGGTGGCGCCTTGGGCCGTGCCTCGAACTCACGCAAGGGCTTGGCGCCGGGCTCGCCCGGGCGAACAGCGATGTAGTTACCCTTTACCAGCGCTTCCAGGCCAGTGATACCCGCGAGCGAGATGGAAGGCTTGACCACCCAGAACTGGGTCCCTTCGACCAGGTAATCCTCTGCCAGTGGGTCCAGGGTCAATTCCGCCATTGCGCTGGAGAGGTCGCCTTCGATCTTCAGGTCCTTGAGCGAGCCTACCTGGATCCCCTTGTACAGCACCGGGGTACGGCCCTTCTGCAGCCCCTCGAAATCACTCAGTTTGACCTTCACCCGGATACCCGCCTGAGCGGCATCGAAATCCTCGTACAGCCGGAACGGCAGGCTTGGATCAGTGGGCGGGCTGTCCTGGCGATTTTCTGGCGTGGCAAAGGCGATACCGCCGGCGACGATGCTGGAAAGCGATTCGGTGCGCACCTTCACGCCGGACAGGTCGGCATCGATGCTGACGCCACTGGCGTTCCAGAAACGCGTGTGCTTGCGCACCAGGCTGGCGTAGGCGGGCGCGATGAAGACTTTGATCTCCACAGTGCCCTGAT
This sequence comes from Pseudomonas sichuanensis, assembly GCF_003231305.1. GTDB lineage: Bacteria > Pseudomonadota > Gammaproteobacteria > Pseudomonadales > Pseudomonadaceae > Aquipseudomonas > Aquipseudomonas sichuanensis. The sequence goes on from NZ_QKVM01000001.1 coordinate 220,223, forward strand.
CCTCGGACAGGCGATAGCTTTTCACCCGGCCCACCTGGATCTGCTTGTAGAACACCGGGCTGTCACGGTTGAGCGAACCCAGGCGCTCGGCCTTGAGGGTCAGGTGCAAACCGGGCTCGGCATCGGACAACGGCGGGGCTTCCTTGAGCGCGGTGAAGCGCTTGGTCGGTTCGCCCTCTCCTGGCTCCACCGCGATGTAATTGCCTGAGACAAGCGTTTCAAGCCCGGAGATGCCTGCCAGGCTGACGCTGGGCTTCACCAGCCAGAAGCGCGTGCCTTTGGTCAAATGCGGCCCGGCCGCCTTGTTCATTTCAATGGTGGCGATAACACCCCGATTGTCGCCCTTGTTATCCAGTACCAGGCCCGTCACCTTGCCGATCGACATGCCCTTGAAAATGACCTCGGTCTTGTTGGCGACGATGCCCTCGCCGGTTTCGAAGCGCACCTGGATTTCGATACCGGCGTCACGGTAGGCCTGCCAGGCCAGCCAGCCACCGATGGCCAGCGCGATCAGCGGCAGGATCCAGATGGCCGACCAATTCGAAGCAGGGCGGGTTTTAGCCGTAGGCAAGTCACTCATGGTCGTCATCCGACTCCGTGTTGTCCCAGATCAGTCGGGGATCGAAAGTTAAGGCTGCGAGCATCGTCAGGATCACCACACTGGCGAAGGCGACAGCGCCCAGGTTGGCTTCGACACTGGCAATGCGGCCAAAATTCACCACCGCCACCAGGATGGCAATGACGAAGATATCGAGCATGGACCAGCGCCCGATGAACTCGATGAAGCGGTACATCAGAATGCGCTGGCGCGCCGACAGCGGCTGGTGACGCTGCACCGAGTACAACAGCAGGGCAATGCCCACCAGCTTGAAGGTGGGTACCAGGATACTGGCGATGAATACCACGGCGGCGATCGGCAACATGCCGTGCTTGAGCAAGGTAATGACCCCCGACATGATGGTGTCGGGGCTGCCCTGCCCCAGCGCACTGACCGTCATGATCGGCAACACGTTGGCAGGGATATAGAGCACCATCGCAGTGAGCAGCAGCGCCCAGGTGCGCACGATGCTGTTAGGGCGGCGCTCATGGACAATGGCCCCGCAACGGGTGCATGTCTGCGAGGTGGTATCTGCCTCGCGGCGGTTGAGCTCATGGCATTCACCGCAGACCAGAATGCCTGCATCAATCGCCCGCATGGACATCCTCCCCGGACAAAGCTACCCAGATCTGGTGCGGCGACATCACCACTTCCAGCCACACCTGCACCAGCAACAGGCTGATGAAACAGAACAGGCCGAGGCCGATACTCAGTTCAGCCAGGTCGACCAGCTTGACGATGGCAACCAGCACACCCATGAAGTACACCTCGAGCATGCCCCACTCGCGCAAGTGGTGGTAAATACGATAGATCAGCAAACCGTAACTGCGACCGACGTCAAAACGGATGCTCAGCAGTACCAGCAACTGGCACAACAACTTGAGCAGCGGGATGGCCATGCTGCACAGGAACACCACCACGGCGACGCCGCGCATTTCGGAATTGTACAAGCCGAGCACGCCGCTCCAGACGGTATCGTCCGAGGTCTGGCCAAGCAGATGCAGCTGCATGATCGGCAGGAAATTGGCAGGTACATAGAGCAGCAAGGCGGTAAGGACCAGTGCCAGGCTGCGAGCAACGACGTTATGCCGGTGGGCATACAGCTCGTAGCCACAGCGCGGGCAATGGGCCTTCTCGTCGTTTTGCAGCGTCGTCTTGCGCATCAGCAGGTCGCACTCGTGACAGGCTACGAGTTCGTCCAGGGGCAACTGTGCGAGCGCTTGCGTATCGACAGGGTTGGGCATAAGAGGGTTCTGAATGGATGCGTCGGCTCTATTCTAGTGTTCTGACTCGAATTGTGGGAGACGACTATTGTGAGGGACTGTATGCCAGCACCTGCGGCTGGCACTGCTCACTGCCGAGGAGCACTGATTTCGTCCTGGCAA
>NZ_QKVM01000010.1 GCF_003231305.1 Pseudomonas sichuanensis
GTTAATTTCATTAAATTGAAATATCGGGGAAAAAGACCGCGTCAGGGCCTCCAGGTGTTCGCCACAGCACTTGCAGCGCCTATGAGATCGAGCGCCGCCCCCGCGGCGCTTCGCGGGTAAACCCGCTCCCACATCTGTTTCGGGCGAGTCTCTCCTGTGCCATTACCTGGTCCGCCTTGTGGGCACGACGCGGTAAGGAGGTGGGCGCCACTGGCGTCTCACCTGACTTGAGGCATGCGCCAAGGCGGGCCGCGGTACCCTCACAGGCATAATTGGCCCGAAACAAATAACGAAAGGCTACCCCCGCCTCACCCTGTGGGAGCGGGTTTATCTGCGAAGCGCCGCGCGGGCGGCGCTCGATCTGATAGGCACTGCAAGACCCACGGCGAACCCTTCTAAGACACAACACAATCCCTCGGCGAACACCGCGCGCGCAACACAATTTCAAGACCGACTCTCAGCTGCCCTGACACCTATATAAAGAAGCCCCAAAAAGCAAAGCGGGGCGGCCTCTCGGCCGCCCCGCTTTCATCCCTGTGCCTTACAAGCTCGGGAACGCGAACTGCGACGCCTCGTGGCTGGCCCGCTGCGGCCAACGCTGGGTGATCGCCTTGCGACGGGTGTAGAAGCGCACACCATCCGGGCCGTAAGCATGCAGGTCACCAAACAGCGAACGTTTCCAACCACCAAAGCTGTGATAAGCCACTGGCACTGGCAGCGGCACGTTGACCCCAACCATGCCCACTTCGATCTCGTCGCAGAACAGCCGCGCCGCTTCACCGTCACGAGTGAAGATGCAGGTCCCGTTGCCATACTCATGATCATTGATCAGTTGCATGGCCTGCTCCAGGCTGTTCACCCGCACCACGCACAGTACCGGCCCGAAGATCTCTTCCTTATAGATGCGCATCTCGGGGGTGACCTTGTCGAACAGGGTGCCACCGACGAAATAGCCATCTTCGTTACCCGCCACACGCAAGCCACGGCCATCGACCACCAACCGGGCGCCAGCGGCGACGCCGTCGTCGATGTAACCCAGCACCTTGTCACGCGCTGCAGCCGTCACCAGCGGCCCCATGTCCAGGCCACAGGACGTGCCGGCACCGATCTTCAGCGCCTTGATCTGTGGCTCGAGCTTGGCGATCAGGGCGTCGGCCACCTGGTCACCCACGCACACGGCCACCGAAATGGCCATGCAGCGCTCGCCGCAAGAACCATAGGCAGCCCCCATCAGCGCGCTGACCGCGTTGTCGAGGTCGGCATCCGGCATCAGCACGGCGTGGTTCTTCGCACCGCCCAAGGCCTGGACGCGCTTGCCGCGCTTGGTGCCCTCGGCATAGATGTACTCGGCGATCGGGGTCGAACCGACGAAGCTCAGGGCTTTCACCTCCGGCGCCTCGATCAGCGCATCGACCGCTTCCTTGTCGCCATGCACGACATTGAGGATGCCCTTGGGCAGGCCGGCCTCCAGCAACAGCTGGGCAATATAGAGGGTAGAGCTCGGGTCACGCTCGGACGGCTTGAGGATGAATGCGTTGCCACAGGCAATGGCCAGTGGGTACATCCACAGCGGCACCATGGCCGGGAAGTTGAACGGGGTGATACCAGCCACCACGCCCAGCGGCTGGAAGTCGGACCATGCATCGATGTTCGGGCCAACGTTGCGGCTGTACTCACCCTTCAGTACTTCTGGTGCAGCGCAGGCGAACTCGACGTTCTCGATACCGCGCTTCAGTTCGCCTGCGGCGTCCTCCAGCGTCTTGCCGTGCTCCTCGCTGATCATCTGCGAGATCTTCGCTTCGTTCTGCTCAAGCAGCTGCTTGAAACGGAACATCACCTGGGCGCGCTTGGCGGGTGGGGTGTTGCGCCAGGCCGGGAAGGCAGCCTTGGCCGAATCGATGGCTTCCTGGACAGTGGCGCGGCTGGCCAGTTCGACCTTGCGCACGGCCTGGCCGGTGGACGGGTTGAAGACATCGGCGGTGCGCTCGCCCTTGGTGACCAGCTCGCCGTGGATCAGGTGCTGAACAATGCTCATGCAAAACTCCAGATAAAGAAGGGAGTGCCAGGCGCGTGACGTTCTCGCGCCTGGCATCAGAATCAGAAAGATCAGTCGACTTTGTTGAGGGTTTCGCCCACCGCATCGAACAGGCGGTCCAACTCCTGCGGCTGGGTATTGAAGGTTGGCCCGAACTGCAGGGTGTCGCCCCCGAAGCGCACATAGAAGCCGGCTTGCCACAGCTTCATCGCGGCCTCGTAAGGACGGACGATGGCATCACCGTCACGCGCGGCAATCTGGATTGCGCCGGCCAGGCCGTAGTTGCGGATGTCAACGATGTTCTTGGTGCCCTTCACGCCGTGCAGCAGCTTCTCGAAGTGCGGCGCCAGCTCGGCGGCGGACTGCACCAGGTTCTCTTTCTGCAGCAGGTCCAGCGCGGCGATACCGGCGGCGCAGGCGACCGGGTGCGCCGAGTAGGTATAGCCGTGGGGGAATTCCACCGCGTACTCAGGGGTCGGCTGGTTCATGAAGGTCTGGTATATCTCGCCAGTGGCGATCACCGCGCCCATCGGGATGGCGCCGTTGGTGACCTGCTTGGCGATGCACATCAGGTCTGGGGTCACACCGAAGGCCTCGGCACCGGTCATGGCGCCCATGCGGCCGAAGCCGGTGATGACCTCGTCGAAGATCAGCAGGATATTGTGCTGGGTGCAGATCTCACGCAGACGCTTCAGGTAACCCTTCGGCGGTGGCAGCACGCCGGCGGAACCGGCCAGGGGCTCGACGATCACCGCGGCGATGTTCGAAGCATCGTGCAGTTCGATCAGCTTGAGCATCTCGTCGGCCAGGGCGATACCCCCCTCCTCCGGCATGCCCTTGCTGAAGGCGTTGACCGGCAGCACGGTATGAGGCAGGTGGTCGACGTCCAGCAGCTGGCCGAACATCTTGCGGTTGCCGTTGACGCCGCCCAGGCTGGTGCCGGCGATGTTCACGCCGTGGTAGCCACGGGCACGGCCGATGATCTTGGTCTTGGTGGCCTGGCCTTTCAGGCGCCAGTAGGCACGGACCATCTTCAACGCGGTGTCGGCGCATTCGGAGCCGGAGTTGGTGTAGAACACGTGGTTCAGGTCACCTGGCACCAGGTTGGCAATTTTCTCGGCCAGCTGGAACGACAGCGGGTGGCCGAACTGGAAGGCCGGGGAATAGTCGAGCGTGGCCACCTGACGGGCCACCGCTTCGCTGATTTCCTTGCGGGTGTGCCCGGCGCCGCAGGTCCACAGCCCCGACAAAGCGTCGAAGATCTTGCGACCCTTGTCATCGACCAGGTAGTTGCCTTCTGCCGCCACGATCAGGCGCGGGTCGCGCTGGAAGTTGCGGTTGGCGGTGTAGGGCATCCAGTGGGCATCCAGCTTGAGCTGGCTGGCCAGGCCGGAATGGGCGGTTTCGGGCATGTTCATCGGCGGTTCCTCGGAAGACGATTAGGCAACGATGGATGTTGTTGCAGCTAAATTCGCACGGGGATAAAGTCCGGAAAACCCAACATTTCTAATCTTCAGTCAGCAGATAACTAAACATATGAGCCGACGCCCCGATCCCCTCGCCCAAGTCAGTGATTTCGATATTCGTCTGCTGAAGATCTACCGCAGCGTGGTGGAATGCGGCGGCTTCTCCGCGGCAGAAAACGTGTTGGGTATCGGCCGCTCGGCGATCAGCCAGCAGATGAACGACCTTGAGCAGCGCCTGGGCCTGCGCCTCTGCCAGCGCGGGCGCGCTGGCTTCTCGCTCACCGAAGAGGGCCGTGAGGTCTACCACTCGGCCTTGCAGCTGCTCAGCGCCCTGGAATCGTTTCGCACCGAGGTCAACGGCCTGCACCAGCATTTGCGCGGCGAGCTGAACATCGGCCTCACCGACAACCTGGTGACCCTGCCGCACATGCGCATCACCCACGCCCTGGCCGAACTGAAGGACCGCGGCCCCGACGTGCGCATCCAGATCCGCATGATCGCCCCGAGCCAGGTCGAGCAGGGCGTGCTCGACGGCAGCCTGCACGTCGGTGTGGTGCCCCAGACCAGCCCGCTGTCGGGTCTGGAGTACCAACCGCTGTACAGCGAGCGCTCGCTGCTCTACTGCGCCGTCGGCCACCCGCTGTTCTACGCCGATGACCAGCAGATCGACGACGAGCGCCTCAACAGCCAGGACGCCATCGCCCCGACCTTCCGCCTGCCCGCCGACATCCAGGCGCACTACCAGGCGCTGCACTGCACCGCCAGTGCCTCGGACCGCGAAGGCATGGCCTTCCTCATTCTCACCGGGCGCTATATCGGCTACCTGCCCGACCACTACGCCAGCTTCTGGGTGCAGCAAGGCCGACTGCGCGCGCTCAAGCCCGCGCAACGCTTCTATGACCTGGGCCTGAGCTGGGTCACGCGCAAAGGCCGACGTCCCAACCTGGTACTGGAAAGCTTCCTCGAGAGCCTGGCTGCGACACGTTGATACTTATCCAGGCCGCAAATGCTTGTCACTTCGGCGCAGGCAGGTAATCTGTCGAACATTCGTAACGACCCGTCCGGAATCGTCCATGACCCTAGAAGTCCCTGCGCATCGCTCCCCCGCCTCGGGCAAGCCCGCCGGCCGCATTCGCCAGAAGAACGAACAGGCCATCATCCAGGCCGCCGAAGACGAATTCGCCCGCCACGGCTACAAGGGCACGAGCATGAACACCATCGCGCTCAAGGCCGGGCTGCCCAAGGCCAACCTGCACTACTACTTCACCAACAAGCTGGGCCTGTACATCGCGGTGCTGAGCAACATCATCGAGCTGTGGGACAGCACCTTCAACGCCTTGAGCGTCGACGACGACCCCGGCCAAGCACTGAGCCAGTACATCCGCACCAAGATGGAGTTCTCCCGGCGCAACCCGCAGGCCTCGCGGATCTTCGCCATGGAAGTGATCAGCGGCGGCGAGTGCCTCACCGAATACTTCAGCGCCGATTACCGTGAATGGTTCCGTGGCCGCGCCGCGGTGTTCCAGGCCTGGATGGAGGCCGGCAAGATGGACCGGGTCGACCCCGTGCACCTGATCTTCCTGCTGTGGGGCAGCACCCAGCACTACGCCGACTTCGCCACCCAGATCTGCCAGGTCACCGGCCGCAGCCGCCTGACCAAGCAGGACATGGAAGACGCGAGCAACAATCTTATCCACATCATTCTCAAAGGCTGCGGCATCAACGCGCCCGCCTGACCCGGACCTATGCCTTCTACCCTGCTCGAGCTCTGCGAGTTCCGCGAGGAAATCCGCAAGAGCCGTTTCATCACCCTGGCCGGCCCGATCGCCAGCCCTGCCGAGGCAATGGCCTTCATCGAACGCCACAGCGACCTGGCAGCCACCCACAACTGCTGGGCCTGGAAGCTCGGTGGCCAGTACCGCAGCAGTGACGACGGTGAACCCGGCGGCACCGCCGGGCGCCCTATCCTCGCCGCCATCGAGGCGCAGGATTGCGATCAGGTGGTGGTCCTGGTGATCCGCTGGTACGGCGGGATCCAACTGGGCACCGGTGGCCTGGCCCGCGCTTACGGCGGCGGCGCCAACAAATGCCTGCAGCAGGCTCCCAAACGGCTGCTGGTGCAACGCAGCGAATTCACCTGCAGCTGTACCTTCAGTGAGCTGGCACTGGTCAAGCTGCGCCTGGCGGAGGCAGACGGCCTGGTGCTGGACGAGCAATTCACTGCCAATGGCGTCGACCTGCACATCGCGCTGGGCGATACACACCAGCACACCCTGCAACAACAACTGGCCGACCTGAGCCGCGGGCGCATCCTGCTGGAGCGCCGCTGAGCGTTGCCCACAGCTGCTGTGGGCCCGCCTGTGGATAAGCTTGGGGCACTCTTGCCCAGGCCTTGCGCTCCAAGGCCTGCAGCGCTTTGATCATAATTTGATCACAATCATGTGACGGTGATCCAAGTCACTGAAACCCGGTGAGTTATCCCCAGCCTTGAACACCGGCATGCGCTGAAACCAGCGTTTCAGCGGCAATTCGCTTGCGCACAATTACTGTGGAGCAGCTTGTGGATAACCCGTTAACCAGTCAGCCAAAGCCTGATTCCATCGGCTTCGCAGCGAGCTGTTCGTTTTTTGTACAGACTTCATCAGCCGCACAGGCCGCCGACGCAGTACTGGGATATGCTCCTCATCCACGCCCTGCACGTTTGAGGGCGCCCACACTTTGCCATGGGGCGAGCAGCCACAGGTTTCGCCCAATCAAGGAGCATCGCAATGACCGCGAACAAGACCGCCCTGATCATCGGCGCCTCCCGGGGCCTCGGCCTGGGCCTGGTGCAACGCCTGCGCGAGGATGGCTGGAACATCGTCGCCACCGTCCGTGATCCACAGCGGCCCGGCGCCCTCGGCGAGGTACCGGGCGTGCGTATCGAGCGCCTGGAGATGAACGACACCGCCCAGCTCGATGGCCTGAAAAATCGGCTGCAGGGCGAGATTTTCGACCTGGTGTTCGTCAACGCCGGCGTAATGGGCCCGCTGCCGCAGGACCTGGAGAGCGTCCAGGTGCCGCAGATCGGCGACCTGTTCATGACCAACGCCGTGGCACCGATCCGCGTCGCCCGGCGCCTGGCCGGCCAAGTGCGTGAAGGCACCGGCGTGCTGGCGTTCATGAGCTCGATCCTGGGCAGCGTGACCATCCCCGACGGCGGCGAGATCTGCCTGTACAAGGCCAGCAAGGCCGCGCTCAACTCGATGATCAACAGCTTCGTGGTCGAGCTGCAGCGCCCCGACCTGTGCGTGCTGGCCATGCACCCAGGCTGGGTGAAGACCGACATGGGCGGCGAGAACGCCGAGATCGACGTGCTCACCAGCACCCGTGGCATGCTTGAGCAGATCAAGGCCCAAAGCGGCAACGGCGGCCTGCGCTTCATCAACTACAAGGGCGAAGCACTTATCTGGTAGGCCCCGGGCGATACAGGCCCGGGTGGGCGCATTGCCCGGCCGGGCCCTGTAGAATAGCGGCCAACCGTACCTGATCGAGATTGCACACATGTATGACTGGCTGAACGCCTTGCCCAAGGCGGAACTGCACATGCACCTGGAGGGCTCGCTGGAGCCCGAACTGCTGTTCGCCCTGGCCGAACGCAACAAGATCGCCCTGCCCTGGGCGGACGTGGAAACCCTGCGCAGCGCCTATGCGTTCAACAACCTGCAGGAATTCCTCGACCTCTATTACCAGGGCGCCGACGTACTGCGCACCGAGCAGGACTTCTATGACCTGACCTGGGCCTACCTGCAACGCTGCAAGGCACAGAACGTCATCCACACCGAACCTTTCTTCGACCCGCAGACCCATACCGACCGCGGCATCCCCTTCGAAGTGGTGCTGGCCGGCATCAACCAGGCCCTCAAGGATGGCCGTGAGCAGCTGGGTATCAGCAGCGGGTTGATCCTCAGTTTCCTGCGTCACCTGAGCGAAGACGAAGCACAGAAAACCCTCGACCAGGCCCTGCCCTTCCGCGACGCCTTCATCGCCGTCGGCCTGGACAGCTCCGAAAAAGGCCACCCGCCGAGCAAGTTCCAGCGCGTGTTCGACCGCGCCCGCAACGAAGGCTTCGTGGCCGTGGCCCATGCCGGCGAGGAAGGCCCACCCGAGTACATCTGGGAAGCGCTCGACCTGCTCAAGATCAAGCGCATCGACCACGGCGTGCGCGCCATCGAAGACGAGCGCCTGATGCAGCGCATCATCGACGAACAGATCCCGCTGACCGTCTGCCCACTGTCCAACACCAAGCTGTGCGTGTTCGACCACATGAGCCAGCACAACATCCTCGACATGCTCGAGCGCGGCGTGAAAGTCACGGTCAACTCCGACGACCCGGCCTACTTCGGTGGTTACGTCACTGAAAACTTCCACGCCCTGCATGAGCACCTGGGCATGACCCAGGACCAGGCGCGCCGCCTGGCACAAAACAGCCTGGACGCCCGCCTGGCGGTCTAACCCACCTGCCGGGCAGGAAGGCTGGCGATAGCGTTGATCTGCCGAAGGCCGAGCGGGGTGATATGCACCGCCCGGCTACCTTCCTGTTCACGCACCCAGCCCGACTGCACGAACAGTTTGAGCAGGGCCTGCCCCAGGCTACCGCCAAGGTGCGGCCCCTGATCGCTCCATTCGCTGCAATGGCAGATCACGCAATCGCGTGGCTGCGCCGGTGCCAGCGCATCGATGTAGAGCCCCATCGCCTGCAGCCTTAGCCGGCCTTCCTGGCTCACGAACAGGTGCTGCTCGCTGCCTTCCAGCCATCCGGCGGCAAGCAGGCGCTGGTACAGCTCGGCGACCACCTCGCCGCCCAGGTGATCGCCGCACAGGCGTGCCTTGCGCATGGACAGTGGTATCTGCAGTGGAGTCCCGGCGCGGGCTCGCGCACGGCTCTCGAGCTGCACGCTGGCCAACGCCTCCACCGCCGCTATCACCTCCGGGTTGGCAAGACGGTAGAAGCGTTTGCGCCCGCGAATTTCCAGCCTCAGCAAGCCCGCGCCGGCCAGCAGGGTCAGGTGCGAACAGGCCGAGGAGACGCTCAGGCTGGTCATGCTCGCCAGCTCGTCCGCCGCACGCGGAGTACCATCGATCAGTGCCCATAACATGGCACTGCGTTTGGGGTCTGCCATCAGGCCGGCGGCCTGGCTGATACTGTGGACTGCGTTCATCAACCTGAAGCTCCCTGAAAGTTCTCGTCTGAACAACCAGAGCGAACCTGCCGGTCTCATCAAGGTGGCCCAGACGAGGGTGTCGATGAATGATCGGCGAATGGTGCGATACCCCTGCGCATCCCTGAGCGCTGGTTCGCCCTTCTGGCAGGGAAGTATCTCTGGCTGGCACTGGCTGCCGGGAGCAGTATAAGCCGCGTGAAAGCATGCGCCCTGCCACTGATGGAGCCCAGCCGATAAGGGGGGCAACTGGCTGTCACGGTCGGCGGCAGGCACTTGGCAAGGCCTTTCCCCCCGCGTAACGGCGCCCAAAGCCTGCAACGGTTATTCGCCCCAGTTGCAGCGCCCGACAATACCGACAGTCTCCTACATGACTTTCGTGCATCAAACCAGAAAGCTTCCCGGCTCCTGCCCGCCATGACCGTCAGTCCGAGTACTGATGTCGGTCATGGCGAGCGCCTTGGGCGGCGCTAAACTTCATCGGCGCTCGCTCACTGGAGGTGGATCGCGATGAAGATCGTCGTCTGTACGTCGAACCGAAACCCCAATTGCCCGTGGCAGGTCCAGCTCGATCAGCACGTCGTGAGCTTTCGCAGCGAAAGCGAAGCGCGTGCCTTCGTCGCCCTGCTGGAAACGCGGCTCAATGCCCCCCACGCACTCCCGCCGAGCGCTTGGCCTGCAAGCGCCGGGTCAGCACTGCGACACTGACCACCAGCACGCCGCACAGGCTGATCACCAGCGCCATGGGCACCGCGCTGCCGTCGTGCAGCACACCGACCAACGCGGCCGCACCGGCGGCGACGCTGAACTGCAGGCAGCCCATCAGCGCCGAGGCACTGCCGGCCCGTGCACCTTGCCCGCTCATGGCGCAGGCCGAGGCGTTGGGGATGATGCATCCCAGGCTGGAAATGCACACGAACAGCGGTACCAGCAACGGCCACAGCGCGACCGGGTGCAGTGCCGCCACCGCCAGCAGTACCAGGGCAGCCGCCAGGTACAACCAGACCGCACGGGCCAGCAGGAAGGCCGGCCCACGCTTGGCCAACAAGCGGGCATTGACCTGGGCCATGAGGATGAACCCTGCGGCGTTGCTGCCGAACAGCCAGCCGTAGTGCTCCGGCGGTACGCCGTACAGCTTGATGAAAACGAACGGCGAACCGGCGATGTAGGCGAACATCCCGGCAATAGCAATGCCACCGGTCAGCGCATGGCCAACAAAAGTCCGGTCAGCCAGTAACCGCAGGTATTGGCGCAAGGCGCCAGACAAGGGTTGGCGCGGCACATGCGTCGGCAGGCTTTCCGGCAAGCCCAGGCCGACGGCCAGCAGGCACACGCCGCTGAACAGGCTCAAGGCGAGGAAGATCGATTGCCAGCCGGCCACGTTCACCAGCACGCCACCGAGCATCGGCGCCAGGATCGGCGCCAATCCCATCACCAGCATCAATTGCGAGAACACCTTGGCCGACGCCACCGCGTCGCACTTGTCGCTGACGATCGCCCGCGACAGCACCATGCCGGCGCAGCCACCCAGCGCCTGGACGAAGCGCGCCACGATGAGGCTGTCGAGCGTGGGCGCGTAGGCACAGGCCAGCGACGCCACGGTGAACAGGCCGACCCCGAACAACAGCGGGATGCGTCGGCCAAAACGGTCGGCCACCGGGCCGTAGGCCAGCTGGCCCAGCGAGAGACCGAGGAAGTAGGCCGCCAGGGTGGTCTGCACGTGCTTCTCGTCGGTAGCGAAAGCGTGTGCCATGGCTGGGAAGGCAGGCAGATAGAAGTCGATCGCCAAAGGCCCGAACGCACTGAGGGCGCCGAGGATCAGCAAGGTTCGCAGGTTCATGAAGAATCCATAGCAGGCTAAGCAAGTGCGTTAGTCTACCTGCTGTGAATCATCCAACGTTGAAAACCTTTGTAATAATTGGGGGCGTCAAACGCCCCCTGGCAGCCGTCAGGCCACCTCGGCCTGGTAACCTTCTTCTCGAATCGCCGCGATGATCTGCTCGACGGCCAGTGCACTCTCCACCCGCACCTGCCGCGCCGCCAGGTCCACCTCCACCCGCGCCGCCGCATCCTGCGCCTGCACCGCCCGGGTAACGCCCTTCACACAATGGCCGCAGGTCATGCCTTGTACATTGAACACTTGCATCGAGGTTGCCTCCTTCAGGGTTTTTCGCAGTCTCAGCCTTGCCCTCGGGGCAAGGTCAAGTTCTGCCTGCAACGGCCGGGCTGGAAATCTACGCGCGGCTCGGCCAAGCTGCGCCTTTGACGTTTTTGCCAGCAGGAGATTCTTCATGATCAGGACAGCACTGACCCTCGCCGTATTGCTGGGCGCGCTGGCCACGGTGCCACCGGCCAGCGCCGAGGGCAACTCGGACTACAGCGTGCTGATCATTTCCCGGGAGCGCCTGGAAGTGGCCACCAATTGCGAGATCGGCATCTACCTCAACGATCAGTTGTCCGGCCGGGTGTTCCAGGAGCAGTCGACCTCCTTCAACCTGCCCGCCGGCCCGATCGATGTGCGCCTGCGCCTGTTGCCCGGGCAGAGCCCCGGTTGCGCCCCCGGCATCGAGGACCAACGCAGCACGCGCCTGACCTTGCAGGCGGGCCAGATCAACAAATACCGCATTGCCATGGGGCACAGTGGCCTGGTGCTCAAGCGAGCCAGCCTGGGCTATTGACCTTGCCAGCATGGCAAGGTTGATGCTGCTGGCTTGTCCACGGAGGAAAGAGCCATGCCCGCATCCACCACCTTCGACCTGCCGATCGCCGGCATGACCTGCGCCAGCTGCGCAGGTCGGGTCGAGCGCGCCCTGCGCAAGGTCACCGGCGCAGAACAGGTCAGCGTCAACCTCGCCACCGAACAGGCCCGGGTCCAGGCCCCGGCCGACAGCCTGCCGGCGCTGGTCGACGCTGTGCGCGAGGCGGGCTACAGCGTGCCCACCCGCACCCTCGAACTGCAGATCGGCGGCATGACCTGCGCCAGTTGCGCGGGCCGTGTCGAGCGCGCCCTCGGCAAAGTGCCGGGGGTCGAGCAGATCAGCGTCAACCTGGCCAGCGAACGCGCTCACCTCGAAGTGCTGCAGGCCGTCGATGACGCCGCGCTGATCGCGGCGGTCGAGCAAGCCGGCTACAGCGCCACCCTGCCGCGCACCGCGCACGATGACCTGGCCCAGGCACAACGCCGCTTGCGCAACGAACGCCTGGCCGTCGGTGCCGCCCTGCTGCTGGCGCTGCCACTGGTGCTGCCGATGCTGGTGCAGCCGTTCGGCCTGCACTGGATGCTGCCGGCCTGGGCGCAGTTCCTGCTGGCCACACCGGTGCAGTTCATCCTCGGCGCACGCTTCTACGTCGCCGCCTGGAAGGCCGTGCGCGCCGGGGCCGGCAACATGGACCTGCTGGTCGCCCTGGGCACCAGCGCCGGTTACGGCCTGAGCCTGTACCAATGGGCCAACGCCCATGCCGGCATGGAGCCGCACCTGTATTTCGAAGCCTCGGCGGTGGTGATTGCCCTGGTACTGCTCGGCAAGTACCTGGAAAGCCGCGCCAAACGCCAGACGGCCAGCGCCATCCGCGCCCTTGAAGCACTGCGCCCGGAGCGGGCGGTGCGGGTGGTCGATGGCCATGAAGAAGACGTGGCGATCAGCCAGTTGCGCCTGGGCGACCTGGTGCTGGTCAAGCCTGGCGAGCGCTTCCCGGTCGACGGCGAAGTGCTCGAAGGCAGTAGCCATGCCGACGAAGCGCTGATCAGCGGCGAAAGCCTGCCCGTCCCCAAACAACCCGGCGATACCGTCACCGGCGGCGCCATCAACGGCGAGGGCCGGCTGCTGGTGCAGACCCGCGCACTGGGCACCGAAACCGTGCTGGCGCGCATCATCCGCCTGGTCGAGGATGCCCAGGCAGCCAAGGCACCGATCCAGAAACTGGTCGACCGGGTCAGCCAGGTGTTCGTCCCCGCCGTGCTGGTGCTGGCCCTGCTCACCCTGGTCGGTTGGTGGCTGGCCGGCGCGCCGCTGGAAACCGCGCTCATCAACGCCGTCGCCGTGCTGGTGATCGCCTGCCCCTGCGCCCTCGGCCTGGCCACGCCCGCCGCGATCATGGCCGGCACCGGTGTCGCCGCCCGCCACGGCATCCTGATCAAGGACGCCGAAGCGCTGGAACGCGCCCATGCGGTCAACCGCGTGGTATTCGACAAGACCGGCACCCTTACCTCCGGCAGCCCACGCATCGTCCACAGCCAGGCGGCCAGTGGCGACAAGGGTGAGTTGCTGCGCCTGGCCGGGGCCTTGCAACGTGGCAGCGAACACCCACTGGCCAAAGCGGTACTCGACGCCTGCGCCGAACAAGGCTTGCAAGTACCGCAGGTGAACGGCAGCCAGTCCCTGACCGGCCGCGGTATCGCCGGCCAGGTGGGCGGCCGCGACCTGGCGCTGGGCAACCGCCGCCTGCTCGACGAAAGCCAGCTGCTGCCCGGTGGGCTGGCGGCCAATGCCCAGGCCTGGGAGGCCGAGGGCCGCACCCTGTCCTGGTTGATCGAACGCGGCAGCCAACCCCGCGTGCTCGGCCTGTTCGCTTTCGGCGACAGCCTCAAGCCCGGCGCGGCCCAGGCCATCGACGCCCTGCACGCCCGTGGCATCAGCAGCCACCTGCTGACCGGCGACAACCGTGGCAGCGCCAAGGTCGTCGCCGACGCCCTGGGCATCGACGATGTGCATGCCGAAGTGCTGCCGGCCGACAAGGCCGCCACCGTTGCCAGGCTCAAGCAGGATGGCGTGGTGGCCATGGTCGGCGACGGCATCAACGACGCCCCCGCCCTGGCCGCCGCCGATATCGGCATCGCCATGGGCGGCGGCACCGACGTGGCCATGCAGGCCGCCGGCATCACCCTGATGCGCGGCGACCCACGCCTGGTGCCCGCCGCACTGGAGATCAGCCGCAAGACCTACGCGAAAATCCGTCAGAACCTGTTCTGGGCCTTCATCTACAACCTGGTCGGCATTCCCCTGGCAGCCTTCGGCTACCTCAACCCGGTGCTGGCCGGCGCGGCCATGGCCCTGTCCAGCGTCAGTGTGGTGAGCAATGCCCTGTGGCTGAAAACCTGGAAACCCACCAGCACCGACCAGGAGGCGCCATGAACATCGGCCAGGCCGCCCGCCACAGCGGGCTCAGCGCCAAGATGATCCGCTACTACGAGTCCATCGGCCTGCTGCGCCCGGCCACGCGCAGCGACAGCGGCTACCGCCTCTACGGCCCGGAAGACCTGCACAGCCTGGCGTTCATCAAGCGCTCGCGTGACCTGGGCTTCTCGCTGGATGAAGTGGCAAAACTGTTGACCCTGTGGCAGGACCGGCAACGAGCCAGCGCCGACGTGAAGGCGCTGGCCACCCAGCACATCGATGCGCTCAACCGGCGCATCGAGGAGCTGATCAGCCTGCGCGACACGCTCGGTGAGCTGGTCGCCCACTGCCAGGGCGACGACCGCCCGGATTGCCCGATCCTCAAGGACCTGGCCAATGGTTGCTGCCACTGAGCCCAGGCCAGTGCGTGGGAGTGGCGGTGCGCCGCCGCGACTTGCCCCGCGATCGTGCCAAACCGGCCGATCGCGGGGCAGCCCGCTCCCACGCCTCCTTGCCTCTCAATCGCTGCGCTTGGTATGCCATATTAGCCAACCCCGACCGATTCCCCCTCAAACACCCGTTTCATCCAATAAATACGGGAATTTTCCTTCAAGAAACCCAGATGCTGCCGATGCCCTGAGTACCTGCCTCGTGTATCGAAAAAAATAATCTGGGAGCGTGGATGAACATCAAGCAAAAACTGACCTGGGCGTTCGCCGTCATTGCCGGCCTGCCCATCGTCATCGTCGCCACCCTGGTAGTGGTCAACCTGCGCGGTGAAGCCCGCGACGATTTCCTCGACAACAGCAGCCGGGAAATCCGCCAGGTCGGCAACGCCATGAACCTGTTCTTCCAGGGCATCACCCAGAACGTCGACTACCTGGCCGCGCAGCCGTTGGTGGCCGCCAGCGCCGACAACGTGAAAAAGCACATCAGCGCCGATGCCGCCAACATTGCCCCCGGCGAGCAGGACAAGGTCCTGTTCGACCTGTTCAGCCGCCTGGCCCAGAGCCACCCGGACTACGCCTATGTGTCCTATGGGCTGAAGGACGGCGGCTACGCGTTCTGGCCCGGCGATCCGAAAATGGCCAGCTACGACCCGCGCACCCGCCCCTGGTACCAGGCCGCCATGGCCAACCCTGGCAAGACCCTGCGTACCGCGCCTTACTATTGGGCCGGTGACGACGCCGTACTGGTCAGCACCGTGCGCGCCGTGGCCAACCAGCTGGGCAACCCCGGCGGCGTGGTCAACATCGACGTGTCGCTCAAGGGCCTGACCGAGATCGTCAAGCAGATCAAGCTGGGCGAAAGCGGCTACCTGATCCTGATGGAAAACAACGGCAACGTGATGGTCGACCCCCGCGACGCCAGCCACAACTTCAAACAGCTTTCCAGCTTTGGCGATGGCTATGCCGACCTGGCCAAGGCCGGCAAAGGCCTGGTCGAGGTCGAGATCAACGGCGAGCGCTTCATGGCCAACGTCTACCCTGACGAGCGACTGGGCTGGACCTTCATCGGCCTGATCCACGAAAGCGAAGTGATGCAGACCACCACCCGCCTGACCTGGCTGATCGGCGCCGTGGCGCTGATCCTCGCCGCCGTGTTCGCGGTAGTCGGCGCGGCCTTCGCCAAGCTCATCGTGCGCCCGATCAACAGCGTCACCCATGGCCTGGAAGACATCGCCCAAGGCGAAGGCGACCTGACCCGCAACCTGGAAATCCGCGGCCGCGACGAAACCGCGCAGTTGGCCAGCTGGTTCAACCAGTTCCTCGGCGCCATTCGCAGCCTGATCCAGCACATCGGCACCGCGGCCAGCCAGATCCTCAGCACCTCCAGCAGTTCGACCCGGGTCTCCGCCGACATGAGCGAAGCCGCCGGGCGCCAGCGCGAAGCGGTGGACATGGTCTCGACCGCCTTCCACGAAATGGTCGCCACCGCCAACGAAGTGGCGCGTTCGTGCAGCCAGGCCGCGCAGTCCGCCGACAGCGGCCAGCAGCAGGCCCGCGATGGTCAGCAGCAGATCGACGCCGCAGTGCAGAGCGTCGACCGCCTGAGCCGTGAAATCGAGCAGTCGGCGCAGTCGATCCAGCAGCTGGAACGCGACAGCAACGCCATCCAGTCGATCCTCGGCACCATCCGCTCGATCGCCGAGCAGACCAACCTGCTGGCGCTCAACGCCGCCATCGAAGCCGCCCGCGCCGGCGAGCAGGGCCGTGGTTTTGCCGTGGTCGCCGACGAAGTCCGCGCCCTGGCCAAGCGCACCGCCGACTCCACCGCCGAAATCGACGGCCTGCTGGGCAACCTGGCCAGCCGCACCGCCGAAGTGGCCGAACAGATGCACGCCAGCATCGAGGTGTCGCAGCAGTCGGTCAGCCGCATCGGCCTGGCCCGCGACAGCTTCGGCCAGATCCGCGAATCGGTGGATGTGATCCGCGACATGAACACCCAGATCGCCACCGCCGCCGAAGAGCAGCACCAGGTGGCCGAGGACATCAACCGGCACATCAGCCAGATCCATGGCGATGCGCAACTGGTGGCCGAGCTGGCCCAGGCCGCGCGACAGGACTCCGAGAGCCTGGCCGGGCTGTCCAACGAGCTGGATGCACTGGTGCGACGCTTCCGCACCTGACCGCATCGCGGGGCAAGTCGCATCGGCGCACCGCCGCTCCCACAATGCCCCCAAGGGTTCGATTGGTTTCGAACCTTTTGGGGGCAGTCGAACGTGGGAGCGGGCTTGCCCCGCGATGAGGCCCTGAAAGGCGACACAAGGCCGGCAGGTGTCTTACAACCTCAACTCCCCCGGCGTCGCCCCGAACAACTGCTTGAACGCCGCAATGAAGGCCGACGTGGAGTCATAGCCACAGCCCAACGCCGCGTCTGTCACACTCTCTCCCGCCTCCAGCAGCGCCAGCGATGACAACAGGCGCATGCGCTGGCGCCAGTTGCGAAAGCTCAACCCCGTCTCACGCTGGAACAAACGCATCAAGGTCTTCTCCGACACTCCCAACTGCACGGCCCATTGCTGCAAGGTCTGCGCCTGGTCGGGCGCGGCGATCAGCCCGTTGCACAGCGCCAGCAGGCCTGGATGGCGGGGCAACGGCAGGGAGAACGCGACTTGCGGCAAGCTGCGCAACTGATCGAGCAGCACCGCCACCAGGCGCGCCTCGGCACTGTCCCCTTCGGGGTAGTCCACGGCAAAGGTACAGAACTGCTTGATCAGCTCCCGCGCCAGCGGCGTCACCTCCAGCACCCGGCACTCCTGCGTGGCCCAGGGGCAGGCATCGCGGCGCACATACAGGCTGCGCATCTCGGCCTGCATCGAAGTCACCACCTCGTGCTCGGCCCCCGCCGGTATCCACACACCCCACTGCGGCGGGGCGAAGTAGCTGCCGTCACGGGTGTAAACGCCAAGCACGCCGCTGATGGCGTAGGAGAACTGCACCCAGTCATGCTGGTGGCGCGTGGTCCAGGAGCCGGCGCCGAGGCTTTCGGCACGGGCGTAGAGTGGCCTGGGCAGATGGTCCAGGGCGGGGATGGGGCGCGGGGCGGAGGTCTGTCCGACGGTCGACATGGCTGAGCCTGTTGTTTCTGATCGGACAAGACTAACAGCCCCGCGCCGGCTTAGCGCTCGACGATGGCCGTCACCCCCTGCCCACCCGCCGCGCAGATCGAAATCAGCCCACGCCCTTTACCGCGCCCGGCCAACAGCTTGGCCATGTTGGCCAGGATGCGCCCGCCGGTCGCCGCGAACGGATGCCCGGCGGCCAGCGAGCTGCCCTTCACATTGAGCTTGCTGCGGTCGATGGCCCCCAGCGGTGCGTCCAGCCCCAGGCGCGTGCGGCAGTAGTCGGCGTCTTCCCAGGCCTTGAGCGTGCACAGCACCTGCGCGGCGAAGGCTTCATGGATCTCGTAGAAATCGAAGTCCTGCAGGCGCAGGCCGTTGCGCGCCAGCAGCCGTGGCACCGCATACACCGGCGCCATCAGCAGGCCCTCCTGGCCGTGGACGAAATCGACGGCGGCGTTTTCGCCATCGACCAGATACGCCAGCACCTCCAGGCCATGGGCCTGCGCCCAGTCATCACTGCCCAGCAGCACCAGCGAGGCGCCATCGGTCAGCGGCGTGGAATTGCCCGGCGTCAGGCTGCCCTGGCCGCTACGGTCGAACACCGGCTCGAGCCTGGCCAGTTGTTCCAGGCTGAGGTCGGGGCGCAAATTGTTGTCACGGGTCAGGCCCAGGTAGGGCGTCAGCAGGTCGTCGTGCCAGCCTTCGGTGTAGGCGGCGGCCAGTTTCTGGTGGCTCTGCAGCGCCAGTTCATCCTGCGCCGCCCGCTCGATGTGCCAGCGCTGCGCCATGCGTTCGCAATGCTCACCCATCGACAGCCCGGTACGCGGTTCACCGTTGCGCGGCAGTGCGGGTTTCAAGTGCCGTGGGCGCAACTTGAGGAAGGGCTTGAGGCGCTCGCCCAGCGTCCGGCCACGGTGGGCCTGCAGGAGGATCTGGCGCAGGCCCTCGTTGACCGCGATCGGTGCATCGGAGGTGGTGTCGACGCCGCCGGCAATGCCACTGTCGATCTGCCCCAGGGCAATTTTGTTGGCCACCAGCAGCGCGGCCTCCAGCCCCGTGCCGCAGGCTTGCTGGATATCGTAGGCCGGGGTGCACGGCGACAGGCGCGAGCCGAGCACGCATTCGCGGGTCAGGTTCATGTCGTGGGAATGCTTGAGCACCGCCCCCGCCGCCATTTCACCGAGGCACAGGCCGTGCAGGCGGTAACGCTCGATGAGGCCCTCCAGCGCCGCCGTCAGCATCGCCTGGTTGCTGGCCCGGGCGTAGGCGCCATTGGAGCGTGCGAAAGGGATCCGGTTACCACCCAGGATCGCGACCCGGCGAGTTGAACGCATGCCTGTACCTCCAGAAGCAAATTGATCCGTAAGCGTAGTTCTTTTCGCCTGCTCGAACGCCCCTGCCACAAACATGGTCCACACTTGCATGCTTGCCTTCAGGGAGATCCGTACATGAGTGACCGCTATCTCGGCTTTGCCAACTCCAACCTCGGCCGGCGCCTGGTCGATGCCCTCGGCCTGCCACGCCCGGCCCCGCTGGAGCGCTGGCAGCCAGGCCGCCTGCGCCCGGTGGAAGGTGCCCTGGTGCTGGGCGGCGGGCCACTGGCCAGGCAGGTGGAGAGCATTGCCCCGCGCCTGACCGGCGAATGCTACAGCTTCAATGACGACAGCCTGCAATCGCCGGCCTGGGTCGCCGGCCTGGGGCCAAAACCCAAGGCGCTGGTGTTCGATGCCAGCGCGCTGGCCGACAGCGACCAGCTCAAGCAATTGCGCGAATTCTTCCAGCCGCTGCTGCGCAGCCTGGCGCCTTGCGCCCACGTGGTGATCCTCGGCCGCCCCCCGCAGGCCACCGACGACCCGCAGGCCGGCGTTGCCCAGCGCGCCCTCGAAGGCTTCAGCCGTTCGCTGGGCAAGGAGCTGCGCAACGGCGCCACCGCCAACTTGCTGTATGTCGGCACCGATGCCGAGGACCAGCTCGAAGGTGCGCTGCGCTTCTTCCTGTCGCCCAAAAGCGCGTTCATCAGCGGCCAGGTCCTGCACCTGGGCGCCTGCGCCGCCCAGGTCGGTGACTGGACCCGCCCGCTTGCCGGGCGCCGGGCCCTGGTCACCGGCGCCGCCCGCGGTATCGGCGCGGCCATCGCCGAAACCCTGGCCCGTGATGGCGCCGAGGTGACCTTGCTGGACGTGCCCCAGGCGCAAAAAGACCTCGACGCCCTCGCCGAGCGCCTGGGTGGCCGCGCCCTGGCCCTGGACATCTGCGCCGCCGACGCCGCCGCGCAACTGGTCGAGGCGCTGCCCGATGGCCTCGATATCCTCGTGCACAACGCCGGCATCACCCGCGACAAGACCCTCGCCAACATGACCCCGGAATACTGGGACGCGGTGCTGGCGGTGAACCTCAAGGCACCGCAAGTGCTCACCCAGGCGCTGTTCGCGGCCGGCAAGCTGCACGATGGCGCACGCATCACCCTGCTCGCCTCGGTCAGCGGCATCGCCGGCAACCGTGGCCAGGCCAACTACGCGGCGAGCAAGGCCGGGCTGATCGGTTTTGCCCAGGCCTGGGCACCGACACTGGCCAAACACGGCGCCAGCATCAACGCCGTGGCCCCCGGGTTCATCGAAACCCACATGACTGCCGCCATGCCCATGGGCCTGCGCGAGGCCGGGCGGCGCCTGAGCTCGCTGGGCCAGGGCGGGCTGCCCCAGGATGTCGCCGAAGCCATCGCCTGGCTCAGCCAGCCGGGTTCGGGGGCGGTCAACGGCCAGGTCCTGCGCGTTTGCGGGCAGGCACTGATAGGAGCCTGACATGACCTTGACCTGGCACGACCTGCACAGCCCCGACGCACGGGCCAACCTGTACCTGCGCGCCCTGCGCAAACGCAAGATCAGCGCCACGCAGCTCCCCGAGCAAGGCTTGCGCTGCTTCCTGCGGGTCGATCCGAACCACCTGGCGGCCTACCGCCGGCTCTGTCACTTCCCCGACGATGGCCGCCTGCCGGGTACCTACCCGCACATCATGGCGTTCACCCTGCAGTTGCAACTGCTGACCGCCAACGCCTTCCCCTTCCCGCTGCTGGGCATGGTGCATGTGCATAACAGCATCGAAGTGCTGCGCCCGCTCGGCGGCATCGACGGGCTGCGGTTCGCCGTGCATGCACAGAACCTGCAGGCGCACGAAAAAGGCGGCACTTTCGACCTGATCACCGAGGCCGAGGATGGCCTGGGCCTGCTCTGGCGCGAGACCAGCCGCATGCTGGTACGCGGGCTGAAACTCGACGCCAGCGCGCAGCCAGCCAGCGCAGCCGAACCCGCTGAGCTGCCCGAGGCCACGCGCTGGTACGCCGACAGCGATATCGGCCGGCGCTACGCTCGGGTGTGCGGTGACTACAACCCGATTCACCTGAGCGCGGCCAGCGCACGCCTGTTCGGTTTCCCCAGGGCCATCGCCCACGGCATGTGGAGCAAAGCCATGGCGCTGGCGGCGCTGCAGGGCCATCTGCCGAAGGCCGGCTATGGCTTCGAAGTGGATTTCCACAAGCCGGTGCGGTTGCCGTCGGAAGTGGTACTCAGCGCCAGTGCGGCGGCGCCAACCGGTGAGCTGCGACTGGATGGGCATGGCGGACTGCTGCACATGGTGGGCCTCTGGCGTTCACTCTGATCATCGCGGGGCGTGGGAGCGGGCTTGCCCCGCGATGAGGCCACCACTGATGTCACTTGCTTTACCCTCGACCTCGCCGGAAGCTATGCGCCACGAGGAGAACCCCGATGAACCTGCAAGAACTGACCGAACGCCTGCACCGGATCCGCGACACCAACGACTGGCGCGGCTTCCACAGCCCGAAGAACCTGGCCATGGCCGCCAGCGTGGAAATGGCCGAGCTGGTGGAAATCTTCCAATGGTTGAGTGAAGACCAGTCACGCCAGTTGCCCCCGGAGCAGCTCGCCCATGCCGGCCAGGAAGTCGGCGACATCGTCCTGTACCTGTTGCTGCTGTGCAGCGAGCTGGGCCTGGACATGAACGAAGTGGTACGGGCCAAGCTGGCCGACAGCGAGAGGCGCTTCGGCAAATGAACGACCGTCACTTCGATGAACTGGCCACCCGCTTCGCCGAGAAGATCTACGGTGGCGCCAAGGGTGCGATCCGCCTGGCAGTGCTCCAGGCCGACCTCGCCGACGCCCTGCCCGACCGCCCGCTGCGCATCCTCGACATCGGCGCCGGCCTCGGCCACATGGCCCTGTGGCTGGCCCAGCGCGGCCACCAGCTGACCCTGGCCGAGCCCGCCGAGCCGATGCTCGAAGGCGCCCGTACCCGCTTCGCCGAGGCCGGCGTACAGGCCACGTTCATCCAGGCGCCGTGGCAGGACCTGCTCGGCCAGCTGACCGAACCCTACGACCTGGTGCTGTGCCACGCGGTGCTGGAATGGCTGGCCGAACCGGAAAGCATCCTGCCGGTACTGCACCAGCTGACCGCCCCCGGCGGCTGGCTGTCGCTGGCGTTCTACAACCGCGACGCGCTGGTTTACCGCAACCTGCTCAAGGGCCATTTCCGCAAGTTGCGCAGCAACCGTCTGGCCGGTGAAAAGCAGAGCCTGACCCCGCAAAAACCACTTGATCCACGCCAATTGCGGGCGCAACTTGAACCTCTGTGGCAGGTCGAAAGCGAAAGCGGCGTGCGCGTGTTCCACGACTACATGCCCAAGGAATTCCAGGACAAGGCCGACCTGCTCGACCTGCTGGAAATGGAACTGGCGCACCGCCGTCACCCGAGTTTTGCCGGGCTCGGCCGCTACCTGCACTGGATCTGCCGCCCGCACTGACCCCAACGGCCAGGAGGAACCATGCCGTACCGCTTGCTCTGCCTGGCCCTCTTGCCCTTCGCCCTGGCCGCCTGCCAAAGCAGCAACCCCTACGTGGCCAGTGGCAACCCCATCCCGCCGGCCCCGCCCCAGGCCGCCAGCACCTTCGATGCCAGCGCCTACCCGACGCCACCGCGCGACTATGGCCGCTACCGCAGCTGGAGCTGGCGCGACAACCAGCAGCCCATCGGCCTGGCCAACGGCGAACCGGGCCAACTGGCCGACGCGGTGAGCAGCGCCCTTGATCAACAAGGCCTGCGCCCGGCCCGGGGTGGCGCGCCAGACTTGCTGGTCAGCGCCGACATCCGCCTGGAACGGCGCCTGCGCCAAGTGCGCGACTACGACAGCTACGACCCCTACTACGGGCCCTACCCCTACGGCAGCGTCGGCTACGGCGGCTACCGCAACGGCTACGGCGCCTATGGCAGCGTACCGATCGTGCGCACCTACCAGGTCGAGGTCATGGTGGTGCGCATCGACCTGTTCGATGCGCGCGACGGCCAGCCCGTGTGGAGCGCCAGCGCCGAAAGCGGCAGCGACAAGGACTCGCCGCGCGAGCGCGAGAGCGCCCTGCGCGAATCGGTGAGCAAGGCACTGAGCGGCTATCCTCCCAGTTAACTTTTTGACGGAGAACCATCATGTTGCGACGTCTCGTTGTACTGTCCTTCGCGCTGCTGCTCGGTGCCTGTGCGAGCAACAACGTCCAGCAGGATTTCGATGCCAGCCGCGATTTCGCCGCCTACCGCAGTTGGGCCTGGCAGGAGCCCGGCCTGCAGTACCGGCCGGACGACCCGCGGATCAAGAGCGACCTCACCGAACAGCGCATCCGCCAGGCCGTCGCCGGCCAGCTCGACCAGCGTGGCCTGCGCCCCGTGCAGGGCAACGCCAAGGCTGATGTGAAAGTGCGCGCCTATTTGATCGTCGAGGACCGCCAGCAGCAGGTCACCACCAACTACGGTGGCGCCTGGGGCGGTTATTGGGGGGGCTACTGGGGCGGCCCGATGTACAACGAAACCCGCAGCGTCGACTACAAGGTGGCGACCATCCAGGTCGACATGTTCGATGGCCGCGACGGCAAGCTGGTCTGGCGCGGCAGCGCCGAGCAGATCATGAACAACTACCCGCCCAGCCCACAGGAGCGCAACGCCGCGATCCAGAAAACCGTGACCCAGGTACTGAGCAACTACCCACCCCATTGAGCCCGATGGGCCTGCACGATTCCTGTAGGAGCGGCCTTGTGCCGCGAAAGGGCTGCGCAACGGCCCCAGGTTTTTGCCCAGGTGCACAGATTGCCGGGGCCGCTCTGCGGCCCTTTCGCGGCACAAGGCCGCTCCTACAGGGACCGCATGACCCGCTTGCCAATCAAGGCAACTTGCCACCACCTTGACTACACTCCCTGCACCGCCGCCGTGCTGCCAGGCCACTGGCCGGCAAAGGAGTGCCTGTGGTTGCCCATCCCGCAATACGCCAACGCGGCGCGATCGGCCTGATGGCCGCACTGACCCTTGGCTTGGCCCTGCTGTTCATGCTGCTCGCCGTCGACAGCGGGCGCCTGTACCTGGAACAACGCAAGCTGCAGCGCATCGCCGACATGGCCGCGCTGGAGGCCGCCGAGCATGCAGGCGTGTGCAGCGGCGCCGGCGTCCAGGCCTCGGTGCTGGCCCGCAACGCCGCCACCCGCAACGGCCATTCCGTCAACAACCCACTGATCGCCAGTTGTGGCTACCTGCGCACCGGCGCTGACAACCTGCGGGTATTCACCGCCGACAACAGCCGCCCTGAAGCGATCAAGGTCGAAGTCCGCGAGCAGGTGAACACCAGTGCCGCCGGTGGCCTGTTCAGCCTGATCGATGGCAATTTTTTGCGCACCACCACGCTGCATGCAAGCGCGGTGGCGGCCAAGTCTGCGGCGCCACAGGCGATGCTGAGCATCCGCAGCACCCTGGCCACGGTCAACTCGAACCAAGGGGCTCTGCTCAATGCCTTGACCAAGGCGCTCGGGGGCAACACACAACTCGACCTGCTGGGCTGGCAAGGCATCGCAAACACTCAGTTGAACCTGCTCAAGTACATGGACCAACTGGCCGTGGACCTGCACCTGAATGCAGGGGACTACCAGCAACTGCTGGCCTTCAATACCGACGCCACCACCTTGCTCAAGGCGGCGGGCAAGGTACTGCAGCAAAGCGGTGCTACCGCCGATGTGGTCAGCAACCTGCTCAAGCTGGCAGTGGACCTGCCTGACAGCATCAGCGTGGGCAAGTTGCTCAACCTCCAGACCGGCACCGCCATGGCCGGCCTGGACACCAGCATCCAACTGTTGCAACTGGTGCAGGGCGTCATCCTGGTGGCGGCGCAACAACGGGCGGTCACTGCCGACCTGCCCATCAGCCTGCTGGGGCTGGTCAATGGCCGCGTGCAGCTACGGGTGATAGAGCCTGCGCAAGTCTCGGCCATCGGCGACCCACGTACCGACTCGCTGCGTGTCCATACCGCCCAGGTCCGCGCACTGATCTCCCTCGACCTGCCCGTACTCAATCTTGTCACCGGGCTGCTCAACGCGGTGCTCGACCTGGCGGCGCCGCTGACCAACGTAGTCAGCAACCTGCTCAGCCTGAACCTGCTGGGAACGGTACAGTCGCTGACCTGTGCCCTGGCCGTGCCCTGCAAAGTCAGCGACATCATCCTGATGCCGGGCACCGTCAGCCTACAGGTCGGCCTGGAGGTGGCCCAGGCCAGCAGCCGCCTGCAACCTGCGCCACCTGACAACTACAGTTGCTCGCCGAAGACCCTCACGACACTCACCCAACGCTCCGCGGCAAAAATCTCCGTCGGCAAATTCGACTCGGCGCAGACCTTCCTCACCCAGGGCAGCGACCCACCCAATCAAGTCAAGGCGTTACCCCTGATCGATATCGGCACCAACGTCTGCAGCCGGTTGCTGTTCCTGCCACCTTCGTGCGGCACCCGCGTACCATTCGCCGGCGGCGGCATAGGCGTGCGCATCGACAGCACGCTGCTAGGGGTCAATCCAATTGAAAAAAGGCTGGTGTTCAGCGGTAGCTCGGCCCCTGCACAGATAGGCCAGGCGCCGGTTTACCAGAACATGGACAGCGACCAGGCACAGGTGGTTTCCAGCCTTTCGAACACGCTCATGGGCATCCATCTGGAAGCTTACAAACCCACGAGCGGCAGTGGCCTGGGCCAGATCATGACGCTTACGGCCGGCTTGCTAGACGGCGTGAAAGCCATCCTCGAGCCGCTGCTCAAGAACCTGCTGGGCACGCTGCTCGACCCCTTGGTCAATGGCCTGCTCAAGACCCTGGGCATCGACCTGGCCAACGCCCAGGTCGGCGCCAACCTCAGTTGCAGCAGCGGGCATGCTCAACTGCTGCTGTGAAGCGGCAGTTCCACCCGGAAACACGCGCCTTCGTCGCTGTTGGCCACCGACAGGCTGCCGCCCATATGGCTGACGATCCCATGGCTGACCGACAGCCCAAGGCCGGTGCCGACCCCGGCCGGCTTGGTGGTGAAGAAAGGCTCGAAGATACGCTCGAGCAGATGCGGGTCGATGCCGCCGCCGTTGTCTTCCACCACCAGGCACAGGCGCGAGCCCTGCAAGGTCTGGCGCACACGGATCCAGGGCTGCGCGCGGCGCTGTTCGAGCAAGGCGTCACGGGCGTTGACCATCAGGTTGATCAACACCTGCTCCAGCTGGTCCTGATGGCCGAACACCTGCGGTTGCTCGGCGGGCGCCTCGATGCACAGGTTCACGCCCTTGCCGCGCAGCCCCTCCTCCAGCAAGGCACGGGCCCCTTCGACCGCGCCCCAGGCGCTGAAGCACTCGCGCTCGGGCGCCGAACGCCGGCCATACACGCGCATGTGCTCGACCAGCCGCGCGGCGCGCTCGATCTGGGCCTCGATCCGGCGCAGCTTCTGCTCCATGTACGCAGGCTCGGCAATGCCGCTCTCCAGGCGTTGCAGCGCGTTTACCACCGCCATGCGCATCACGTTGAGCGGCTGGTTGATCTCGTGCACCAGCCCGGTCGCCAGCTCGCCCAGCGTGGCCATTTTCGCCCCTTGCAGCAATTGCTGCTGGCTGCGCCGCACCGCCGTGTTGTCGCGGCCGACTGCCTGGATCTCCAGCAGGCGGCCCTGGGCATCGAACAGCCCGCGATCGGCCCACACCCACCAGGCCTGCTCACGGCCAGGCAGTTGCAGGCAAATTTCCGCGCTGCTCATCGGCTGCTCCGGGGTCAGCGCCTGCAAGCGCTGCAGGAAGTCTTCACGCTGGCTGGCGGACAGCCACTGGCCCAGGTTCGCGCCCACCAACTGCTCCGGCGTGCAGTGCAGGTAGTCGGCCAGGGGCCGGTTGCCGAACACCAGGCTCAGGTCCGGGCGGTAGCGGCAGATCATCGCTGGCGAGTCCTCCACCAGCACGCGGTAGCGCTCTTCGCTCTGGCGCGTGCGCTCGGCGGCCTCGGTCGCTTCGCTGACATCCAGCCACAGCCCGACCACCTCCCGCGGCTGGCCTAGGTCGTCACGCAGCAGGCGCGCTTCATCGTGCATCCAGTGGTAACCACCAAGCTGGTCGCGCAGGCGGTAACGGCAGCGCACCTGGCCGTCGCGCAACAGGTCGCGGGTGCGCGCCAGCCACAGCGGCCGGTCATCCGGGTGCACGGCCAGGCCCGGCTGGCGCGCCAGTTCGCCGTCGGCCGGCCAGCCCAGCAACGGCGCCAGGCTGGCGCTGAAGAACTCGCTGTGCAGCGCGCCGTCGGCGTAGCGCTGCACGTAGATCACCGCCGGCGAACTGGCGATCAGGTTCTCCAGGCGGGCACGGGCAGTGCCGGCCTGATGCTCCTGGGTCTTGAGCGCGCTGATGTCGAGCAGAAAACCGCGCAACTGCTGCCCCTGCAACTGGCCGACCCATTGGAACCAGCGCTGCGCCCCCATGCCATCGGCCTCGCCCAGGCGCAGGCTCAGGTTCAGCGCCAACCCCTCGCGCGCCTGTTGCAGCGCCAATTGCGCGGGCTCACGGTCGGCCGGGTGCAGGCGTGCCAACCATTGCCCTTCACCGACCTGGCACGGCAACGCCAGCGTCGTGGCCAGCGCCGGATCGAGTTGCAACTGGCCGTCCAGCGGCCACTCCCACCAGCCCGCCCCCAGTTGCTGCTGGAGGTCGTCGAGGTGGCTGGCCTGGCGCTGCAACTGCTGGTGTCGATGGCGCGCCAGCAGCGGCTCGACCAAGGTCCGCGCCAACGCCAGCGCCATGTCGGCCGGGGGCGTCTGCGTGGCCCCGGCGCACAGCAGCCAGGCCTCGGCATCCCGCCCTTGGCGATAGGGCACCAGGAACAGCGAAAGCCCCCCGCAGCGCGCCAGCAGCTCGGGGTCATCGGTGACCTCGATCAAGGTCTGCGCAGGCAGTTGCCGCAGCCAGGGCTGCAGCCGGCCATCGTCCGGCCAGGGCCACTGGTTCTCGTTGCTGGCGTAATGGCGCCAACCACCCGGCTCACGCAGCATCAGCCGCAGCGAGGAGGCCTGCCAGTGTTCGGCCAACGCCTGCAACTGCTCGCGGGTGGTCTGCAGCAAGCGCTCGGCGCCGCATTCACGCAGCGCATGGCCAATCTCCACCAGCAGTGGCCGCTGGCGGTCCCAGCGCTGCTCGCGCAGCAGGTCGCCAATATCGAACAGTTGCAGCAGCCAGGCCTCGCCGTGGCGCTGCAACCAGCCACGGGTATGCAGCGCCTGGCCCATGACGGTGTGGAAGTCCAGATCCAGCGGCTGCCCCTGCCAATCGCCGGGCTCGCCTTCGAGCACCAGCAAGCTGTGGCGTTGCAGGTAGTCGTGCACCCGCGCGGCGGAACGCCCGGGCAAGGCCAGCAAGGTCCGCAGCGGGCCCGCCAGGCGCAGCACCCGAGCCTGATCGTCGAGCCACAGTTGCAGGCCCACCGCCGGCACGTTGGCAAGCTCGGGTGCAGGGGACGGCGCCATGCGCCAACGGTCGAACAGGCCGCCCGTCACAGCTGCAGGCTCGCCTGGGCCTGCAGGCGTGCAGGCAGCTTGGGCACCTCGCCGATCAGCGGCAGCACCAGCACAGGCAATACCCGCTCCAGCCGATCACGGGGGTAGTCGATGGTGACCGTCAGCAGCTTGTCCGCCCCCACCACAACCCGGGTGTCGCCCGCCACATTGAAGCCGAGGGCGTCGGGCATCCAGGCCAACTGCCGGCTTATTACCTGGTGCGCCACGCCTTGCACGTCCAGGGCATAGGTGGCGCTTGCCGGGTCGACGGCCACGCAGCGACGCACCGCCTCGCTGCTGGCCTGGTTGAACGACTGCAGCATCAGCATCGGCAGGGCGTAACTGACCAGCCCATAGAACACCGCGAAAAAAATCATGAACACTGCGACAAACTCAATGGCTGCCGCGCCTTTTTGCCGTCCCGCCGGGCTTGCTTGCATGATCGCGTCTACCCTGACTGTGAGACCTGTCTGACAGCATAGAACCGTTCAACGAATAGGGATGGCAATTTGCCAATGCAAAGCATTGTTCTCCTGATGTGGCTTGCCTTGTGCACCGAACAAGATGTCCGTGAACGGCAGATTTCCAACGCCCTCACCCTGGGTGTCGCGACCTGCGCCCTGGCCTGGCTGTTCGCCACCGGTCATACCTGGATCGGCGCCGATGCCAGCGATGCCGGCTGGGCCCTGGCCATCGTCATGCTGCTGACATTGCCCGGCTACATGCTCGGCCGTTTCGGTGCCGGCGACGTCAAGCTGATGGCCGCCCTGGCCCTGGCCACCAGCCCGCAGTATGTGCTGGGTACCTTCATCGGCGCCGGCATCACCGTGCTGGCCTGGCTGCTGGGCCGGCGCCGGCTGTGGACCTTGCTCAACCCAAAACTGAAAAAACGCCTGCAGAAACTCGCTGAAGAAGTCGGCGACAAGCAGCCCTTTGCGCCTTACGTACTGGCCGGCTTTCTCCTGACGGCAGTCTGGATCCAATGAAGACTGAACGTTCGGATAAGGTGTACAGTCCATGTACTTGATTGCAAAGTGCGACTACTTTTTTGCTGCCGGTGCCCGCGGCCCGGCAGCAAGACCGATACGACAGGGAGTTGATCGTGAACAAGTCCGTCAGTGAAGTGAAAGTGCTGGTTGTCGACGACCAGCCGTTGATTGTCGAAGAGTTGTGCGACTGGCTGGAAAGTGAAGGCTATCGCTGCGTCCCGGCCCATTCCACGGACCAGGCCATCGAGCAATACATCGCCGACGAAGCCATCGGCCTGGTGCTCTGCGACCTGCACATGCCCGAGCGCGATGGTATCGAGCTGGTCCGTGCGCTGAAGCAGATCGCCGGCAACCAGCGGCTGTTCGAGGCGATCATGCTGACCGGCCGCGCCGACAAGCAGGATGTGATCCGCGCCCTGCGTGAAGGCTTTGCCGACTACTACCAGAAACCCATGGACCTGGCTGAGCTGCTCGAAGGCGTGCGGCGCCAGGAGCTTGCCTTGCTGGAGCGCCAGCGCAACTTCCGCGAACTGGGCAACCTCAACCAGCGCCTGCAGGGCCTGGCCGAGTCCATCGACGAACTCTACCAGGACCTGGAAAAAGCCCGCGGCCAGGGCGTGCATCGCCGCGCCACGGACATCGAGGAGGCCGAGCCGGAACTGCCGTCGGCATTCGAGAAGCTGTCCCCGCGCCAGATGGAAGTGGCAAAGCTGGTGAGCAAGGGCAAGACCAACTACCAGATCGCCTGCGAGCTGGGCATCACCGAGAACACCGTCAAGCTCTATGTGTCACAGGTATTGCGCCTGACCCACATGCACAACCGCACGCAGCTGGCACTGGCGCTGGCGCCGAGCTCGTCGCCGCTGCACCAGCGCTTCACCACCCATTGACGGCCATCAACCGCCGTTGTTCGACGAGCTGATCTTGGTCCAGCGATAGAAGTCCGGAATCTCGTACTTGTAGCTGTCCAGCCAGCGCTGCATGGACTGGTCGCGCTCCTTGTCGGTCTGCTGCTGGCGCACCGGCGAGGCCTGCCGATTGCTCGCCTGCACCTGCAACAGCGCCTCGGTGGCGGTTTCTGCCCGCGCTTGGCGCACAGGCTCCTCGGCTTGTGCCAGCAGTGGTGCGGCCAGGCAGGCCAGGGCTATCCAGGGCTTGAACATGCTTACCTCCCGTTCAATTGATGGCCGCCGTCGGCGTGGTGCGGGCGGCGAGCGGGCCGCGCCCGCCGGCCCTGAGCTGCTGAGCCCGGGCCTGGGCTTCGGCGAACTGCTCAGGCTTGAGCCGCAGCCGCTTGACCAGATCCTCGGCCTGGTTCCAGTTGTCCTGCAGCAGTGACAGGGTCACCAGGTTGACCGCCGGCAATGGGTTGTCATCCTTCAGTTCAAGGGCGGTGAGGAACTCGAAGCGCGCCTGCTCATCGTTGCCCAGTTTCATCTGCACCACGCCCAGGTCGTTGCGCACTTTTTCATCGGTCGGCGCCAGGCGCGCTGCGCGCTGCAGGTTACGCAGGGCCTGGGTGTCGTCGCCCCGCGCCGCGGCTATCTGCCCCAGGCCATGCTCGCCCTCGGCCGCCAGGCAGCCCCCCAGCAGGCTGCGGTACAGGGGTTCGGCCTCGCTGCGGCCCAGCAGGCGCAGCACCTTGGCCTTGCGCAGGCGCACCTGGTCAAGGGTTTCCGGCAGTTGCTCCAGGTGCGCCAACCCCGCATGCGGGCGGCCTTCGCCAATCATCTGGTCGGCCATGTCCAGGCTCAGTTGCTGGTCGGCGGCGGGTTTGCCGCAGCTGCCGCCACCGAGCAGGCGGGCCAGGCCTTCGGGCGGCTGCCCGGCACAACCGGTCAGCAGCAACAGGCCCGTCATCAGCATGATCGCTTTCATCCCTTTCCCCCTCAGGATCCCAATGCCCGCGCCAAGGCGGAAAAGCCCGGCCCGGCCAGGACGATAAGCAAGGCCGGGAACAGGAACACCATCATCACCGCCGACATCTTTGCCGACATCTTCGACACCCGCTCCTGCAGGCCGGTCAAGCGCCGGTCATCCAGCAGTTCCTTGAGCGCCAGCAACGACTTCATCGAACCGCTGCCTTGCACCAGCAACTGCTGGAGGATCACGCAGGTGTCGATGAACTCGTCCACCGCCAGCAGCCGTGCGGTCTTTTCCAGTTCCGGCCCCAGCGCCAGGCCCGAGTCGACCCGCTGCAACACCAATTGCAACTCGTCGCAGATGTTCGGCACCAGGCTGCGCCCCTCCAGGGCCAGCACGCGCAAGGCCTGCTCCACCGCAAGGCCGGTCTCGAACAGAATGCGCAGCAGCGGGATCATCAGGCTGACGTCCTGGGCGATCTTGCGCTGGCGCCGCGCCGCCGCTGCGGCGAGCAGGCGCTTGGGCACCAGGTAGCCGGCACCCAGCGCACACAGCACCAGCACCATCCAGTTGCCCCGGCGCTCACCCGGCAAGCCATGCACCATCACCAGCACCAGGCCGGCGGCCAGCAACGGCAGCCCGAGCTGCAACGCGGCGAACAACGCCCGCTGCCGGCTGCGCCGCCAGCCCAGGCGCTCCAACAGCACCTGGGTCTCGCCGTCGAGTCGCTGCAGGCGTCGCCCCAGCGGGCTGCTGCCCAGCCACTGCAGCCAGTCGCCCAGCCGTTCGTCAGGGGCCAGCCGCCCCTGCAGGCGGCGCGCCACCCGCTGACGGGCGCGCAGCTGCCGCGCGGCCTGCAGCGCCAGCAGGGCGAAGCCGGCCAACAGGCACAGGGCGCTGAACAGCATGGCCCCGTTCACAGGCGCCTCATCATGCGCCACAGCACCAGGCAACCGACGGCCTGGAGGGCGAAAGCCAGCAGCAGCATGGTCTGCCCATGGCTGTCTCGCCACATGGCCAGCAGGTAACCGGGGTTGGCGAGCAGGAAATAACCGACCATGCCCAACGGCAACGCTCCCAGGATCCACGCGGTGATGCGCGTTTCGCCGGTCATCGCGCGCAACTGGCGGTCGCCCTGCTCGTGCTCGCGGATCAGCTTGATCAGGTTCTCCATCAATTCGCTGGCATTGCCGCCATGGCGCTGGTTGATGCGCAGGCCCAGGGCGAACAGGCGCAGCTCGTCCTGGCGGTACAACTCGGCCAGTTCACTGACCGCATCCTCCAGCGGCACGCCCATGCGCACGTTGCGCCGCACCCGCAGCATCGCCGAGTGCAGTGGCTCGCGCGTGCCATCGATCCCCCCGAGCACCGCGTCGTTCAAGGTACGCCCGGCTTTGAGGCTGCGCACGCTGTAGTCCAGCAGCCCAGGCAATTGCTCGACGATCTGCCGCACCCGTCGGCGGCAGCGCCAACTGAGGTAGGCATGGCCAAGCAACGGCAGGCCGAACAGCATCAGCAACGCCGCCACCCAGCCCGCGGCCAGGCCGGCGACCAGCACCAGGCCCAGCCAGGCCAGCAACCCGTAGTGCAGGCCACGCTCGCCCGGCGCCAGGCCAGCCCGCTGCAACAGCGGGTCGAGCCAGTCACGCCTGGCACTGGCGCCGCGCACCGCGCGGTAGGCCCGCCCCAGGCGCTGCAGGATGCGCTCCTCACCGCGCTTGTGCAGGGCCACACGCCACAGCAGCAGCGCCATGCCCAGGCACAGCGGCGCCAATGCCAGCAGCAGCGGGCCGATCACAGCAGGCCCTCGTGGCGCAGCTTGGCCCCTGCCGGGTGCGGCGCCTCGCTGAGGAACACATCGCCGCCGCGCCGGTCGAGGCGGAACAAGGTATTGGTGACGTACACGTCGTCACGCACGCCGACCACCTCCAGCACTTCGCTCACACAACGGCGGCCATCGGCCAGGCGGGTCAGCTGGATCACCACATCCAGCGCCGC
This sequence comes from Pseudomonas sichuanensis, assembly GCF_003231305.1. Lineage (GTDB taxonomy): Bacteria > Pseudomonadota > Gammaproteobacteria > Pseudomonadales > Pseudomonadaceae > Aquipseudomonas > Aquipseudomonas sichuanensis. Next base: position 33,105 of record NZ_QKVM01000010.1, read on the forward strand.
GCAGATCATCTGGCGCAGGGTCTTCTCGGCCACCTGGCGGCCCGTCAGGCCGACTAGGGTTTCCAGACGCAGCAGGGCATCCTGCGCACTGTTGGCGTGCACGGTGCTCATCGAGCCATCGTGGCCGGTGTTCATCGCGGTCATCACATCGACCACTTCGGCGCCACGGATCTCGCCGAGGATGATGCGGTCGGGGCGCATGCGCAGGGCGTTGCGAATCAACTCGCTGGCCTTGATCTCGCCATGGCCTTCGGCGTTGGGCGGACGGGTTTCCAGGCGCACCACGTGCGGGTGGTGCAATTGCAGCTCGGCGACATCCTCGATGGTCACCAGCCGCTCCTGGGGCGCGATCATCTGGCTGAGGATATTGAGCAAGGTGGTCTTGCCGGTGCCGGTGCCGCCACTGACGAGGATGTTGCAGCGCCGGCCCACGGCGCGTTCGAGGAAGTCGTAGATGGCCTGGTCGATGGCCCGGGTGGCCAGCAGGTCGGCACTCTTGAGCATGTCCTGGCGAAACTTGCGGATCGACAGGCACGGCCCGTCCAGCGCCACCGGCGGGATGATCGCATTGACCCGGCTGCCGTCGGGCATGCGCGCATCGACCATCGGCGAGGATTCGTCCAGGCGCCGCCCCAAGGGCGCCAGGATGCGCTGCATTACCCGTTGCACATGGTGTGCGTCGATAAAGCGCAAGTCGGTGTGCTGCAGCAGCCCGCCCCGTTCGACGAACACCCGGTACGGGCCATTGACCAGGATCTCGGTGACACTCGGGTCGCGCAGCAGCACTTCCAGCGGGCCGTAGCCGGTCAGCTCGTCGACGATCTCTTCGGCCAGGCGCTCCATCTCGTAACGCGACAGGGCCAGGCGCAGGCGCGCCACATAGTCGCCCACCTGCTCCAGGACGAACTGCGCCAGGGCCGGGCGCGCGCCTTCGAGCAGGTTGCGGCCAGTGTCCTCGATGGCATCGATGACATGCCGGTGCAGGGCACGCTTGAGCACCTGCGGGTCGTTTGCCGCCTGGCGCTGCCCACCAAAGGGTTCTTCGCTGCTCATCGGTTGCTCCACAGGCGGCGCAGCCAGGTGTGGGTGGGGGGCGCCAGGTTTTCCGAGCGCCGCGCCAGGCGCTCGCCGAGTTCGCGCAGTGCCTGGCTCAGCGCTTCGCGCGGGGCTAGCTCGAACAGGCTCAGGCCCTGGTTCTTGGCATTCAGGCGCAGCTCCGGGCTGTAGGGCATGACCTTGAGCAGCTTCAAGCCATAGCGTTTGGCCAGGGCCTCGGCATCCGGCGCCACATGGCGCATGAAGCGGTCGACCAGCAGGCTGGCATGGTCGAGCTTGATGCCGCGATCACGCCACTGCTCGAGCAGTTCCAGGTTGCGCCGGCAATCGAGGATGTTCTGATCGGTGTACAGGATCAGCTTGTCGCAATGGCTGACCAGGGTGCGCACCGCTTCGCTGTCGGCCTGCCCGGTGAGGTTCAGCACGATGTGCTGGAAATGCTGGCGCAAGGCACTGAGCAGCATGTACAGCTCGGCGGCGCTGGTCTGCTCCAGCGCCTCGTCGTTGGCGGCGTAGGCGAGAATGCGCAGGCCGCCTTTGTCGCGGGTGAAGGCGCTGTCGATCAGCGTGGCGTCGAGCCGGCGCAGATGGCGCAAGGCATCGCCGAAGTGGAACGACGCCTCCAGCCCCAGCAGCGCCAGGCTGTCGCCACGGGGCAGGCCGAGGTCGAGCAGCAGGGTCTGCTGGCCGCTGTCCTGCACCACCCGCGCCAGGTGGGTGGTCAACAGCGCACCGTCGGCCCCGCGCTGGGCACCGTAGAGCACGCTGAGCCCACCCAGGCTGGGGTTGCTGGCCACGGTCGGCAGGCGTTTGCCCAGGCGCCGCACCAGCCCGGCCACCTCGCTGGCACGCGAACCATAGGCGACGAAGTCGCGGGCGCCAGCGCGCATGGCATGCAGTACCAGTTGGTTGTCCATGCCATCGCCGAGCGCGACGATGGCCAGCATCGGCTTGGCCTCCAGTACCCCTTCGATCAGCGCGCACTGGGCGATCAGTTGCTCGCGGTCGAGGCCGATGAACACCAGGTTGCTGAAGGTCATGTCGACCAGCGCCAGCAACTCGTCGAGGCTCGGCCCATTGGCGCCGATCACCTGCCCCAGCGGCGCCAGGGCGCCCTGCAGCCATTGCAGGTCGTCCTGGTTGCGGGTCAGTGCCAGGTAAGTCTGGTTGTGGCTTTCGCTCATCGGGACAACCCGCCTTGGCCTTCGAAGCTGCCGTTTTCCATGAAGAACAGGCGACCCCAACTGGGGTCGTAGGTACGCAGCGCCTCGCCTGGCAACTCCGGCAGGCGCGCGTCGGCGGCCAGCGGCTGGACCAAGTGCGGGGTCACGATCATCAGCAGTTCGGTCTCTTCACGGTTGAGCGCCGATTGGCGGAAGAACGCGCCGATGATCGGCAGGTTGCCCAGCCCCGGCAGCTTGTCCACGGAAGAACGCACGTTGCTGCTGACCAGCCCGCTGATGATGAAACTCTCGCCATCGGCCAGGGAAATGCTGGTGTCGGTGCGCCGTACGCTCAGGGCCGGCACCTGGGTGCCGGCGATGGTCACCGCGTTGCTGTAGTCCAGTTCGCTGACCTCGGGGGCCACCTTGAGGGTGATACGGTTGCGGCTGACCACGGTGGGGGTCAACGCCAGGCGCACGCCGAATTCCTTGTATTCGATCGAGACGTTGTCGCTGCCACTGCTGGGCACCGGGATGGGCACCTCGCCACCAGCCAGGAAGCTTGCGGTCAGGCCACTGAGCACGGTCAGGCTGGGGCGCGCCAGGGTGTAGGCGAAACCACTGTTCTCAAGGGCGTTGATCATCGCCAGGAAACGGCTGCTACCGCCGCCCCAGACAATGTTGAAGACGTTGTTGTCGAGCGGGATGCCCGGCCGCACATCGGCGTAGGTCACCGGGTTGCTACCGGTCTGAATGCCTGGCACATAGCCAGGGCGCACGAAGGTGTTGGGTACCGTGCCGGGCGAACCGAACAGGCTGTTGTTGGAGCCTTTGAAGAACAGCCTGGCGCCGGCCTCCTTGTATTTTTGCCGGCGCACCTCGACGAAACGGATATCGGCCTGCACCTGGATCGGCAGGGCGTCCTGCCCGGCCAAGGGTTGCGCCACCTCGGCCATGTCGGCGCTGGCCCGGCCCTTGACGAACAGCATGGCCCGGTGCGGTCGCGGGGCGCAGTCGGTCCACAGCATCACGCTGGTATTGCCCTGCCCCACCGAGGTCAGCAGCACGCCGCGTTCGCCGCTGGGCTGCACATCGGCCACCTTGGGGTCACCCACCGCGGCGCGGATGATGGTCACCGGCAGGCGCAATTCCTGCTGCAGGCCCTGGTCCATCTCGATCACCGAAGGCAACTGGTCGAATGCCGCACACCCCTTGCCAGCCGCTTGCGCCACCGGCATCAACAACCAAAAGGCGAGACACAACAGCCAGGGCCGCTGCGCGGAGCGACGCGGCGTATGACGCCAGGAACTACGCAAAGAACTACGCATGCAATGCATCCTTGCCGGGTCAGGGGGTCTTGTTCGTGTCGGCGGCCTGGGCAGCGCCACGAATGATCTGCATGGTGGGCACTGCCGCAACCGCGGCCGGGCCGGCCAGCGGCACCTGGGACAGCTGGCTGAAGCGGTAGAGTTCTCGGTTGGCGGCGTCCACTTGAGCGCTTGCGTCCTGGCCGGACCAGTAACGCGCCAGCAACTGTTCGTCGGCGCTGCGTACTGCCAGGCGCAAGGTGCCGGCCTGGGCGGCCAGCAGCAGGCGGCTGGCCAGGGCCTGGGGCACGGCCAAGCCCACGGTGCGGGTAACGGTGCCGCCCATCATCTGCTGGTCACGGCGGGCTTTCTGTTCTTCGGCGGTCTGCGCCGGGCGACCGTCATTGGCCAGGCCCGTCTGCTGGTCGACGCTGAGCACACGCAGGGCCGGCAGCACCACCTGGGCGGAGGATTGCGGGTTGTTGGTTTCTTCGCGCAGGAACAGCAGCACATCGACATAGTCGCCGGGCCGCAGTTGCCCGGCTGCGCCCACCACATCGTCCACCGCCACCGCCACCGCGCGCTCGTGGCTGCGGATCATCCGCGCCAGCGGGCCGCCCGCCTGGAAGCTCGACTCATCGAGCCAACTGCCGGCCTCCAGCGGCCGCGAACTGCTGCGCCCCAGCACCTGTTCAGGCTGCTGGAAAGCGCCGGCGGGCACCACCTGCAAGCGCTCGACCAGCACGTCGTCGGCGGTCAACGGGGTATTGGCCGGCACAGCCCTGCGCAGCACCAGGATGGGTGTGCGAGGCGGTTCCGGAGGTTGGACAGGCGCCGGGGCAAGTGCGGGGGCCGACGCCTCGGAGGGGGCGGCGACGATAGGCGTTGGCGCGGATTGCGCCGGGCGGCTGAGGCGCAGGCCCCAATAGCCGGCCAGCAATGCAGCCAACAGAAACAGGCCAGCGAGGACCATGGTCAAGCGACTGCTCATTTCCGCACTCCCTGCGCCGGGGACCAATGCTGGCAAAAAGTAACTATTTCGCTATTGCAAGTTAGCGCAGCCCTGTCGAATCGCCATTTGTCCGGCTACGTTTTTTAAGCCATGAAATTGACGCATAAAGAAAACAGGAACTTAGCCACGCTGATTAAAGTTAATACTTTCGAATTAATGCTTTGTTACATTTGCAGGCTGCCATGGCTTGGCGATCCTGTGATGGCAAAGGGGTGTCACATTTCAAGCCCCGTGACCGGCGCCGACCGTGCGCAAGGAGACGTGCCATGCTGCTGCACCTGATCATCCTCCACTGCAAGAACTTCCTTCAGCGCAAGGACGGCGCCTCCGGTATCGAATACGCGGTGATCGCGGCCATGGTCGCAGTCGTACTGGCCGGGTTCGTCACCCCCATCTCGGGCGAGGTAAAAGCCATCATGACCACGATCCAGACCGCGATCACCCAGTAACCTCGCGCTGCGTGCATGCCGATTGATCCAGACCTTCGGGAGCCGACCATGCCGACCTCTTCCTTGCGTCAACAGATACTGCTGGTCGATGACGAGGAGGAGGAGGCCCTGCTGGAGCTGGCCGAACTGCTGGAAAACCAGGGTTTCTGCTGCCATACCGCCGTCTCGGTGAGGACGGCCCTGCAACTGCTCACCCGCCACCCGGATGTCGCCCTGGTGATCACCGGCCTGCGCATGCCCGAAGAGAGCGGCATCGGCCTGATTAAACGCCTGCGCGACCACACTGCTCGCCAGCACCTGCCCGTGATCGTGATGTCCGGGCACGCCGACATGGACGACTGCAGCGATCTGCTGCGCCTGCAGGTGCTGGACCTGTTCCGCAAGCCGATCTACCACGCGAGGTTGCTGGAGACGCTGGAGAACCTGTTCCCCAAACCGTTGCTGCATGCGGTGAATTAGGGCGACACAGCGAAGCATCCGTCGCGAAAGGGGGGCAAGGCTGACAGGTGTTCGCCGTAAGGGTTGTGGCGCCTATGAGATCGAGCGCCGCCCGCGCGGCGCATCGCGGGACAAGCCCGCTCCCACATTTGTTTCGGGCCAATTATTCCTGGACCATCACCTAGTCCGCCTTGTTGGTACGACACGGTTTCAGCGTGGGCCTTGCCGCCGCCCCACATGACTCAAGGCATGCACCAAGGCAGGCGCCGGTACTTTCACAGGAGTAATTGGCTCGAAACAAATGTGGGAGCGGGCTTGTCCCGCGATGCGCCGCGCGGGCGGCGCTCGATCTCATAGACGACACAATCCTTGCGGCGAACACCTGTCAGCCCCCCGACCATCTTGATCGGGACGCCCCCAAGCCCAGTCTCTCCCCCCTCACAGTCGATAACTAAAGCTCACCGTCACCCGTGGCTGCCGGCTCAAGCTGTCCAGCGCAATGTCCGCCATCGGCTTGGCCACCTCGACAGCGATGTTGTAACCCCGCCCATCCCCAAAGCGCAGGCCAATCGCGGCAGAGGACATACGCGCCGACTGCACTTCCAGCCTGTTGAACCAGGCCCGCGCAGCATCCAGCACGGCATACGGCTGCAGCACTCGAAACCAATCCCCCTCACGCCTGAAGCTGTAGTTGAGCTCGTACGCCAACCCCCAACCCTTGTCACCGTAGGCCTGGTCACGGGGGTAGCCACGCCCGTAGTTCTGCCCGCCGAACACCACCCGCTCACTGTCGGGCAGGCTGTCATTGCTCCAGTAACCCGCCGCCGAGGCCACGCCCTGCCAACGGTCGGTGAAGTCGTCGCTCTGCAGCCCGGACAGGCGCAAGCGTAGAAAATCCAGGTCGTGGTCGGCGTTGCTGCGCGCGCCGAAATGGTCCAGGCCCTGATACACCCCGCCACTCACGATGCGCAGGCGCCGAGCCTCCGCCTTGCGCCAATCGACCTCGAACGACAGCGCGCGGACATCGGTCTCGCTGTCCATCTGCCGGGGCGCGCCAAGCCACTGGTAGTCGGTACGGTCCTTGACCATGTAGATGCGCCCCACCGCCTCCAGCCACTCGTTGGCAGAGACGATCAGCGGTTGGCTCAGGCCAACCGAATAGCGCTCACTCTCGCGCTGCTGGATCAAGTCATCGCCATTGTCCAGGCGAATTCGCGTGCGCGGATCACTGCGATAGCGCGAGGCCGACAGCAGCAACTGCGAGCCCTCACCGTCGACGAACTGGGCGTAGTCCAGGCGATAGTAGTGGGCCTCGTCCTCACCCGGCGGCAGCAGCACGCTGGCGCTCAGTTGCTCGGCGTAACGGGTCTGGGCATTGCTGCCGGCACCCAGCAGTGCCTGCAGGTCATCGCGGCTGCCGTCGTTGAGCTGGGCAGTGCCGGTGAACGCTTTGCGCACGGCCCGGACCACCATCCGCGCGCGCCCGTCGGCAGTGCCCGGCGCAAGGACCTGCGCCCGGGCAGTGACACCGGGGATGCGGCCGATCAGGCCGGTATAGCGCTCCAGGTTCGCCCGGGTCAGTGGCCGCTCGGTCATGAGCTTGTCCAGCAACTGGGCCAGGTAGCCGCGCGCCGGGCCGATGTCGCCCTCGACCTGATAATCGCCAATGTAGCCTTCCACCAGCACCACCCGCACTCGCCCCTCGCTGAAGTCCTGGGGCGGCAGAAAGGCGTACGAAAGCAGGTAGCCGTCCTGCCGATAGCGCTGGGTCAGCCTGTCAGTCAGCTCGACCAGTTCGCCCAGGCTGGCCTGCCGGCCGATCAACGGCTGATAGTGCTCGCGCAAGTCGCTCAAGGGGTAGACGGTGCCCCCTTCGAAACGCACCTTGTGCACCTGCACCGGCGTGCTCATCGACAGCGCTGGCTGCTGCACCGCACTCGGCGCGGGCAATTGCAGGGCCGGCGCAGCGGGGCGGTAGGCATCCACCGGCAGATTCGCCGTGGGTAGCTGTGCTTCGATCTGACTGCTGTCGAGGAAACCCGGCAGCGGGGCAGCGTGGACCAGGCCGCCCCAGCACACCAGCAACATCACCAGCAGTGGACGCATGCGGACGCTCCCTGATCCCGAAGGTACGCGAGTGCCCGTTGCTCACCCCCGCCACAGCAAGCGTAGGTGCCGGGATTGCAATCAGCCACCAGGCCACGGCCCCGCTGGATCACTCGCTGACCTGGAACTCCACCCGCGCGGTTTCGCCGCTCTCGTCCAGCGCACTGAGCTCGATGCGCCCGGCCTGTTCGAAACGCACCAGCAGGCTGTCCTGCCCGCGCGTTTCGCCCAGCGGCTGGCCATTCATGAACCACCAGCGCTGCCCGCCACCGCCCAGCGCCGACACCCGCACCTGCAGCGGCTCGCTGTTGCTGGCCGGGCGACGCAGGTTGTCACCCGGGCGCACACCGACGATCGACAGCGGCGGTGCGCTGGCCGCTACCTGCGGCGGGCAGCTCGGGTCCACGGCCGGCAGCCGCGCCGCACGCTGTTCGACGCGCGGCAGCCAGGGCTCCAGCGGTGCCGGCCACAGGGCAATGTCACGGGCCCTGGCGCCCGGGCAACCGGCATCGACACGTAGCCCCTGGTCGTTGACCCATACCGTATCGCGCAGGCCCAGGCCCAGCGGCTGGTCGGCGGCCTGCAAGGTGGGTGGCGTGGTGTTGTCGAGGGTCCAGGCGAAGCGCTGGCGGCGGCAGTTTGGGTCCTGGCGGTTCATCGGCTGGCCCAGCGGCCAGCAGATCGCGGCAACGCCCACCGAGTCCGGCACGGCATCCACCGGCAGGCGGATGCCGCGCTGGGCATCACGGTTGCTCAGCAAGTCGTGCACCTGCAGCATCAGCGGCGCCGCCGAGGCCAGGCCGAACTGGCCCGGTACCGGCGTGCCGTCTGGGCGACCGATCCAGACACCGATCAGGTAACGCGGGCCGACGCCCACCGACCAGGCATCACGAAAGCCATAGCTGGTGCCGGTCTTCCAGGCCAGTTGCGGGCGCTGCACCAGCTCGGCGTGGGGGTCGCGGTCGGGGCGTGCCAGGCCGCTGAGAATGCGCCGGGTAATCCATGCCGAACCCGGTGACAGCAGGCGCTGTTCCAGCAGCGGGTCCTGCGGTTGCAGGCGGATCTTCGCGCTGCGCCCCTCGCGGGCGAAGGCGGCGTAGCCGCCGACCAGGTCTTCCAGCCGGCTGCCGGCACCACCCAGGATCAACGACAGGTTCGGCTCGGCCAAGGGTGGCAATACCAAGGGCACGCCGCCCATGCGCATCTGCGCGGCAAAGCGTTTCGGCCCGTAGGCTTCGAGCAACTGCACCGCCGGCAGGTTGAGCGACAACGCCAGTGCCGAGCTGGCCGACACCGGGCCACTGAAGCCCATGGAGAAGTTGCCCGGGCGGTAATCGCCATAGCGCCGCGGCACATCCTGCAGCAACGACTCGGAGTGGATCAGGCCATCGTCCATGGCCATGGCATAGAGGAAGGGTTTAAGGGTCGAGCCGGGCGAGCGCAGGGCATGGATCATGTCGACATGCCCGAAGCGGCGCTCGTCGCCGATGTCGATCGAGCCAAGATAGGCACGTACCGCCATGCTCTGCGTCTCCACCACCAGCAACGCCGCCGAGGTGCGCTCGGGCAGGCGCGCACGCCAGCCCAGCAGCAGGTCTTCCAGGCGCCGCTGCAAGGTGGCGTCGAGGGTGGTGCGGATCAACGGCGGGCTGCCCGGCGTGTTCAGGCGCCGGGCCAGCAGCGGCGCCAGTGCCGGCTCCTGGCGCGGGGCGAGCAGCAAGGGTTCCTCACGCGCCTCGGCAATGCGCTGTGCCGGCCACAGCTGGTACTCGGCCAGGCGCTGCAGCACCTTGTCGCGGGCACGCTGGGCGCGTTGCGGATGGCGGTCGGGGCGCAAGCGGCTCGGTGCCTGCGGCAACACCGCGAGCAACGCGGCCTCGGCCGGCGTCAGGTGTTTCGGTGATTTGCCCAGGTAAGCCCAACTGGCGGCCGCCACGCCCTGCAAGGTACCGCCGAACGGTGCGCGGTTGAGGTAGATCTGCAGGATTTCGCGCTTGGACAGGTGCCACTCCAGCTGCGCCGTGCGCCACAGCTGGCGCAGCTTGCCCGGCAGGGTACGGTCATGCGGGTCGAGCAGGCGCGCCACCTGCATCGACAAGGTGCTGCCGCCGGACACCACGCGCCCGCCACGCAGGTTGAGCCAGGCCGCACGGGCCAAGGCCATGGGGTTGACCCCCGGGTGGTGATAGAACCAACGGTCCTCGTAGCCGAGCACGGCCTCCAGATAGAGCGGCGAAACCTCGTCCGGGCTGACCGGATAACGCCACACGCCATCGGCATCGGCGAAGCGCCACAGCGGTGTACCATCCTCGGCCAGCACCACCCGCGCCAGGTCGTCGCCCGGCATCGGCAGCGGCCAGATGCGGTCGGCCAACCACAACAGGGCGATGGCCAGCAACAGGCCAACGGCGCCGCGCCGCAGGGCTCTCATCAGGCGTGGGCGGGCTAAGCTTGGCATCGGGAACCGACCGGGCCGGGTGATGGCCAAAGGCTTGGAACCACCGATTCGTTCATCAGGAAGCAACTATGCATGTAGAAGGTTTTTTCGAGTGGCTGGGCCAGGTACTGGGGTCGGTGATCCGCTTCATCGTCGATGGCCTTGGCGGGTTGTTCAACCTGCTGGCCAATGCCGGCGGCAACTTCATCGATGGCCTGGCACGCACCCTGGGCATGGACACTTCGCTGGTCAGCATCCTCGCCTTGATCGTCGGGCTAATGCTGCTGTACTCGGCGGTGCGCGCGTTCATGCGGGCATCGATCATTCTCGGGATCATCTGGGCGTTGCTGGGGTTGTGGGTGTTGAGTTGGGTGGTGCACTAGCGATACACCTGTGGGAGCGGGCTTGCCCCGCGATAGCGTGATATCAGGCGACGATGCCGCTCCTGCTTACGCCATCGCGGGGCAAGCCCGCTCCCACGTGTCACTGCCTGTGCTGCCTCAGCGGGCGCGCACTACCATCTCGCCCTGGCTCTCGCCAACCGCCTGCACGTTCGGCCGATACATCGACTCCACCTGCGGCGGCGGGATGCGGTAGCTGCCCGGGGTCACCGCACGCGCCAGGTACAGCAGGTGGGTGGTGCCGTAGCTGTCGAGCTTGAGCGCCGCCACGTAGCGGTCGTCGCGGTACTCCTGGTGCACCACGCTGGCGTTCTGCATCGACTCGCGCCACTGCTTCACTGCGCTGCTGGCGTTGTCCAGGCTGGCGGCGCTCTGCGCCAGGTTCTGGTTTTCAAGCTCCAGCCCCGCCGGCAGCAGGTCGACCACCAGAGCATCCGGCACGCGGTCCCGGGCCTTGAGCGCCAGGTGCACCAGCACCAGGTCGCCGCTGCGCAGGCTGCGTACATCCAGCGGTTGGCCATTCATGCCCAGGTACTCGCGACGGATTTCCAGGCCATTGCCGCTGGCGGCCGGGGCCTGGCGCGGGTAGCCCGACAGCGTCAGCTGCTGGTACAGGGTGTCGCTGCCTTCGTTCTGCACCGTCAGCGGCGAGGCCAGCAGCGGGCCTTCGAGTTTCATCCCCGAATCGCTGTTGCTGAACTCGCGAACCTCGCCAGCGCTGTCCAGGCGTGCCTTCCAGCTGCCCTCCGGCTTGCCCAGCAGGCCACGGCCGGCAAGGAACAGGGCATTGCGCTCCTGGGTCGACAGCCAGCGGTTGGCCGCCAGCTCGTCAGACAGCGCGAACAAGCGCTGGTCGACCTGGTTACCCGCCAGGTTGTTCTCCTGCAACAGTGCAAGGATCAGCGCCTGGTCACGCAGCGCGCTGCCATAGTCGGCCATCCAGCCCTGGCTGCGGCTGACCGCCAGGCCCGCCTGCAAGGCCTGCTGGGAACGCGGCTTGTCGCCCATCTTGTCCAGCGCCACCGCCAGCTGCACCAACGGCAGGCCGGAGCGGGCATCGCTGCGCCGGTCGAACAGGCTGCGCAGGGCACCCAGCGGCGCCTGTTGGCTGCGCGCCAGCACCAGCGCGGCATAGGCCTGCACGGCAAAACGGGTGTGTTCGGCGTTCTGGCTGTAGTCGACCTCGATCAGGTTGCGCTCCTGCACATAACGCAGCAGGCGTTCGCTGGCCTTCTTCAGGACTTCGGCCGGCACCCCGTAGCCTTGCTCGCGGGCGCGCAGCAGGAAGTCGGTGACATAGGCGGTCAGCCAGTACTCTTCCTCGCTGTCCGAGCTCCACAGGCCGAAGCTGCCGTTGTAGCGCTGCATGCCCAGCAGGTGTTCGATGCCCATCTCGATCTTGCGCTTGCGCACGTCGTTCGGCTCGCCCTTGATGCCCAGGCGCTTGAGGCTGTCGGCATCGGCGTACAGCGAAGGGTACAGGCCACTGGTGGTCTGCTCCAGGCAGCCATAGGGGTAGGCTTCCAGGGCGCGGATCTGCTCGGCCAGGTTCAGCGGCGGGCGGCTCGACAAGGCCAGCGTGGCCTCCAGGCCCGCCGGCTCGAACTCGGCCAGGTCGCTGCCCGGCAGGCTCCACGGCTGGTCCTTGAGGGCCACGCGGTAGTGCTTGAGCATCGCCGGGTAGGCCGGGCGGATGCCCAGGGTCCATTCGCGTTCGAAGGCGTTGGTTGGCTCGCCCGGCAATTGCAGGCCACTAACCTGCACCCGCACCTTGCCCTGGCCGAGGCCGCCCTGGGCCTGCACCGGGATCATCAAGGTGGTGCGCTGGCCTTCGCCGAGCGCGATGTTCTGCTGGGCCCCGCCCAACAGGTTCAACTGGCCTTCGCCGATCACCTGCACCGTAAGTTGCTGGGCACGGCCAGACAGGTTGGCCAGGTCCAGCGCCAGGCTGGTGCGGTCGCCACCGGCAAGGAAACGCGGCGCCGACAGCTCGGCAATCAGCGGCGCGGCCACCACCGTCTTGCCTTCGGCCATGCCGAAGTGCTCTTCGGTCCAGGCCTGGGCCATCAGGCGCAGTTCGCCGTTGAAGTCGGGGATGTCGACCGTGGCCTGGCCTTCGCCTTTCTCATCCAGGGTCACCGGCAGGCTCTGCTGGGCAACGATGGTCACCGTGGTGTTGGGGCGCTTGCCACCCTTGGCCATGGCCGCGTCGCCACCGAACGCCAGGCTGGCCAGGCGGCCCTGGCCGGCTTCGATCAGCTGGCCGTAGATGTCCAGCTGGTCGGCGCCGTAGGCCTTGCGGCCGAACAGGCTGGCGAACGGGTCGGGGGTCTTGAAGTCGGTGATGTTGAGGATGCCCACGTCCACCGCGGACAACAGCACATGCACCTGCTTGGGCACGCTGCCGTCGGCGTTGACGGCCTTGAACTTCACGGTCAACGGTTGTTTCGGGCGCATCTTCTCCGGTGCCTGCAGGCTCACCGCGAGCTTGCGCTCGGCGCGGTCCAGCGGCAGGTGCAACACGCCTACGGCGCGCTTGGGGGTGGCGTTGGCCTTGCGCTCGCCCGGGCGAATCACCAGGGCACTGATGTACAGGTCATGGCGTGCCCACTTCTTGTCCAGCTCGACCTCGAAGGTCTTGCCTTCGGCCGGCACGTCGATTTCCTGCCACCACAGCGGGCCGTCGGCGGACTCGATCATCAGGTAGCCGGAGCCTGCGGCCGGCGGGGTGACGGTGACCTTGGCGGTGGTACCTTCCTTGAAGGCTGGCTTGTCCAGGGCGATCTTCACCTGGTCGGGGCGCACCGCGCCGCCTTCGGCGTTGTCCTGGGCGCGGTAGCCCGCCCAGAAGCGCGCACTCGACACCAGGCCGGTCTGCGGGTCTTCCACCTCGACGCGGTATGGGCCCCACTCCACCTGGAAGTTCAGCTTGGCGGTGGAGCCGGCCTTGACGCTGAGGGTCTCTTCGCTCTGGGTGAGGAATTTTTCGTTGTAGTTGTAGCTCCAGCCGTCGCTCTGGGAGTAGTTCCAGTAGTAGTCGCGGCGCTCGCGGATCAGGCGCACCTTGAGGTCGTTGGCGGCCAGCTTGTTGCCGTTCTGGTCGGCGACCAGGAACTCGAACTCCACCGGGCCGTCGCCGTCGGTCTCTTCACCGTCGAACAAGCCACGCAGGCCCGGCAGGCGTTCGGCGGGCCAGATCGGCTGTTCCAGGCGGCGGGTGATCGGCCGGCCACCGGACTCCTGCAGGCTGGCCTGCACGGTCAGTTGCAGCGGTGAACGCGCTTCGCTCCAGCGGCTTTCGATATCGATTCGGGCCTTGCCGGCCTGGTCGAGGGTGACTTCGTCCAGCTCCAGGTCCTGGTTCAGCTCGGTCTCGGTGACCGCGCCGAACTGGTAGCCCGGCAGCGCCTTCACCGCTTCACGTAGCGGGCGCACGTAGGCCTGGCCGCTGAGGCGGTTGCCGGCCGCCGGGGCGCCGTATAGGTAACGGCCATTGACCTGGATGGTGGCGGTCTGCTCGGGCGACAGCGGTTTGCTGCTGCCCTTGAGCTCCAGCGCCAGGCGCTCGGGGAGGAAGTCCTCGACGAGGAATTCGTAGACCTGTTTGCGGCCACCGCCCAGGTCCAGCAGCAGTTGCCAGCGGCCGGTCGGTGCTTCCGTGGCCAGTTGCAGTTGGTACTGGAACAGGCCGTTCTGGTCGGCCTCCCAGACGAACTTGCGGCTCACCTGCTCATCCGGGCGACGCACTTCGACGCTGACCGGCTGGGCCTTGACCGGCTTGCCGTCCTGGTCGCGCAACAGGCCGTTGAGCAACACCGTTTCGCCTGGGCGATACAGGTCGCGTGGGCCGAAGATGAAGAACTGCAGCGGGTTGGCCTGGGGGCCGGTGATGTCGAATTCGGCCAGGTCCAGGGCCGCGGTGTTCAGGCGCAGCAGGGTGGTGTGCACGCCCTGTGTGGCGATCAGGGTGTCGGCCTTGGCGGTGATCGGCAGTTGCGCGTGGCCGTCGCCGTCGGTCTTGGCCTGCGCCAGCAACTTGCCCTTGTCGTCGTGCAGCTCGAGGGTCACGTCCTTGAGTGCCTTGCCGCCTTCCAGGGCCTGGGTGAAGACGTCCAGGCGGTCGCGGTAGCGGTGGGCAGAGACGCCGATGTCACTCAAGGTGAACAGGGTCGCCGGCTGCGAATAGTCGTAGGTGCCCGAGGCACGCATCACCGCCAGGTACACCCCTGGCTCCTGCAACGGCTTGATCCCGGCGATCGGCAGCAGCACGGTCTCGCGGGTGTTGCGCGCAGGGTTGAGGTCGAAGCGGCCGCCGTAGACCAGCTCGGCCATGTCCAGGGTTTCCTTGGACTGGTAGTAGTACAGGCTGCTGTTGCGGCCCCAGTTGGCCAGGAAGGTCGAGAGCATCTCGGGTTTGACCCGGAAGAACTCGACATCGACCTTGGGCACGTTCAGGGCAATCACCGGCAGGCCTTCGGCCAGGCGGGTCGGCAACAGCGAGCCACGGCTGGCGAAGCCCACGGTGGGCTGCATGTCGCGGGTTTCGAAGCGGCTGACCGATTCGCTCTGGAGCGTATTGCCGTTCACCGCCAGCAGGCCCTTGTCGATGGTCAGGACCATCTTGCGCTGCGGTTCCAGGTGGCGCAGGCGCAGCTCCATCTGGTTGTCGGAGAGTTCCCAGGCGCCGTCGACCTTGCCCTTGACGGTGTCGACCAGGTGCAGCTTGGCGGCGAAGTCCTGGTTGGCGTCCAGCGGCGCGGACACGCTGACCGACAGGGTGCTGGCACCGTCGAGCTGCACTTCCGAGACATCCAGCACGGCGAGCTCGCGGCCGGCGTAGCGCTTGGCGAGCGCGGCGGGGTCTTCGCGCTTGGCCGCCGGTTGCTCGACGGCAGCGGCGGGTTTCTCGGCGGGCGCCGGTGGTTTCTCCGGTGTGGAGGAATCACAGGCACTGAGCAGGGCCAGCGCGCAGGCCAGCAACAATCCTTTGTTGAGCATTTTGAGGGTGAACTCTTTGGCAGCGTGTACGTGAGGGGGGCAACTATAGCGCAACGCTGCCAGGGTTACCCGACCGCGCGCGGCAAGTGAGACCCTGTTCGCGCCGATTGGTTGCCGGGCCGGTACAATCCGCTGGGCAATCGCGGGGCAAGCCCGCTCCCACGCCATGATCTCACCCGTGGGAGCGGGCTTGCCCCGCGATTGCCCTATTTGCACCCCCGCTGGAGCCCACATGTCTTCACTGTCCACTGCCTGGCACCACCGCCCCACCCACCGCAAGGTCTGGGGCCTGGCCGCGCCGATGATCCTGTCCAACATCTCGGTGCCGCTGGTGGCGCTGGTCGACAGCACGGTGATCGGCCACCTGCCCCATGCCCACCAGTTGGGCGCGGTGGCCGTCGGCGCCACGCTGTTCACCTTCATGGTCGGCCTGATGGGCTTCCTGCGCATGGGTTCCACCGGCTTCGCCGCCCAGGCCGCCGGCCGTGCCGACGGCGCCGCGCTGCGCCAGGTGCTGGTGCAAGGGCTGTTGCTGGCACTGGCCTTCGCCGTGTTGATCGGCCTGCTGGCCCTGCCCTTCAGCCAGTTGGCGCTCCAGGCGATACAGCCCAGCGCCGCCTTGCACGCGTCCACCGAAGCCTTCTTCCACACCCGCCTGTTCGGCCTGCCGGCAGCCCTGGCCAGCTACGCCCTGGTCGGCTGGTTCCTCGGCACCCAGAACGCCCGGGCACCGTTGGCGATCCTGCTGACCACCAACCTGCTCAACATCGCCCTGAACCTGTGGTTCGTGCTGGGCCTGGACTGGGGCGTGATCGGCTCGGCCCGGGCCTCGGTGATCGCCGAATGGAGCGGTGCGCTGCTGGGCCTGGCCCTCACCCGCCCGGCGCTGCGCGCCTACCCCGGGCATATTGCCTGGGCCGCGCTGCAACGCTGGCAGGCCTGGCGGCCGCTGCTGGCGGTCAACCGCGATATCTTCCTGCGCAGCCTGGCACTGCAACTGGTGTTCCTGCTGCTGACCCTGCAGGGCGCGCGCCTGGGTGAGGCGACGGTGGCGGCCAATGCCCTGCTGCTCAACGGCCTTTTGCTCACCGCCTATGCGCTCGACGGCCTGGCCCATGCGGTGGAGGCCCTGTGCGGGCATGCCATTGGCGCGCGCGACCGGGACAGCCTGCGCCGTGCACTGGTGGTGGCCTGCGGCTGGTCGCTGATCGTCAGCCTCGGCTTTGCCGTGCTGTTCCTGCTGGGCGGGCATGTGTTCATTGACCTGCAAACCGATATCGCCAGCGTGCGTGAGGCGGCGTACCCGTACCTGCCGTATCTGGCGCTGCTGCCGTTGATCGCGGTGTGGAGTTACTTGCTCGATGGGTTATTCATTGGCGCCACGCGGGCGCGGGAGATGCGCAATGCAATGCTGGTATCGGTGCTGATCGCCCTGCCCTTTGCGCTGGGGTTGAGCGGGATGGGCAACCATGGCTTGTGGCTGGCCTTTTTGCTGTTCATGGCGCTGCGGGCGGTGACGTTGGGGTGGGTGGGGTGGCGGATGCAGCAGCAGGACCTGTGGCTACGCCATGCCTGACGGTGCGCGATGAACTGGGGCCGCTTTGCGGCCCTTCGCGGGTAAACCCGCTCCCACGGTTGCGTGTTAGCCCTGTGGGAGCGGGTTCACCCGCGAAGGGCTGCAGCGCAGCCCCAATGGACCTCAAGAAGACAGGTACGAAGACCGGGTCAACCCCAGGCGCAAGGCATCCAGGAACTGGGTCCGCTCGCGCGCGCTGATCTTGGCGCTGGCGACCTTGTCGCGGTAGTGGGTCATCAACTCCTCCGGCGACAGGTGCACGTAGCGCAGCATGTCTTCGATGGTGTCGTGGGTCTCGATACCGGCGTGGTACACACTGCCATCGGCATTCTGGTAGATGTTCACCGAGTCGGTGTCACCGAACAGGTTGTGCATGTCACCCAGGATTTCCTGGTAGGCACCGACCAGGAACACGCCCAGCAGGTAGTCCTCGCCCTCCTTGACCGAATGCACCGGCATGCTGGTCTCGATGCTCTGCTCGTCGACATACTGGTTGATCTTGCCGTCGGAGTCGCAGGTCAGGTCCTGCAGCACCGCTCGGCGCAGCGGCTCTTCGTCCAGGCGATGCAGCGGGATGATCGGCAGTACCTGGCCGATGGCCCAGGTGTCCGGCAGGCTCTGGAACACCGAGAAGTTGCAGATGTACTTGTCGGCCAGCTTGTCGTTCAGCTCATCGAGCACCTGGCGGTGCGAGCGCTGGCGGGCCTTGAGCGAGTTGTGCAGGCGGCGGCAAACGGCGAAGTAGCATTGCTCGGCCAGGGCTTTCTCGGCCAGGGTCAGCTTGCCGTCAGCGTACTGCGCAGCCACGTCACCCATGTAGTGGGTGGCGCGCCAGTAGGTCTCGGTGACCATCTCGATGTCGGTCGGGCCCAGCAGGTCGGCCAGCCACTGCACGGTCTCGGGCAGGCTTTCCTTGTTCTCGATGCGCGGCACTTCGTCGTTGTGGCTCTCGACGTCGGTCACCTGGATCACCAACATGGCGTGGTGCGCGGTCAGCGAACGGCCACTCTCGGAGAAGATGTGCGGGTGCGGCAGGCCCTGCGCGTCGCAGAACTCCTTGAGCATCCCGACCACCACGCCGGCATAGTCGTCCATGTCGTAGTTGATCGAGCTGGCGTTGCGCGAGTGGGTGCCGTCATAGTCGACGCCCAGGCCACCGCCGACGTCGATGTGATCGACCGGCAGGCCCAGGGCGCGCAGTTCGCCGTAGTAGCGAATCGCTTCCTTGAAACCGTGCTGGTAGTCGGCCAGGTTGGCGATCTGCGAGCCCATGTGGAAGTGCAGCAGGCGGATGCCCTGATCCAGCTTGGCGTCACGGAAGCGCTGCACCACCGAGATCAGCTGGGCGGCGGACAGGCCGAACTTGGACTTCTCGCCACCGGTGTCGGCCCACTTGCTCGACGCCAGCGACGACAGGCGCACGCGCAGGCCAACCTGCGGCTTCACCTTGAGCTCGGCGGCCTCTTCGATCACCAGGGCGACCTCGGACTCCTTCTCGATCACGATGAACACGTTGTGGCCGAGCTTCTGGCCCATCAGCGCCAGGCGAATGAACTCGCGGTCCTTGTAACCGTTGCAGACGATGGTGCCGCCTTTCGGTGCCAACGCCAGCACCGCCAGCAGCTCGGGCTTGGAGCCGGCTTCCAGGCCAATGGAGACGTTCTGCGTGGCGATGATGTTCTCGACCACCGCCTCCTGCTGGTTGACCTTGATCGGATACAGCGCGGTGTACTGGCTCTGGTATTCCAGGCGCGCGATGTTGGCGTCGAACGCGCCGGTCAGCTGGCGCACGCGGTCCTGCAGGATGTCCGGGAAGCGCACCAGCAGCGGCAGCGACAGGCCGCTCTGGCGCAGTTCATCGACCTGCTCGAACAGGTCGATCGGGGCACTGCCCGGGCCGTTGGGGCGCACTTCGACGCGCCCGGCTTCATTGATGGCGAAATAACCCGCGCCCCAATGGCGGATGCCGTAAACACTGCGGCTGTCCGCCACGGTCCATTGGCTACCATCGTCTTTGCGTGTGCGTCGTACGGACATTCAAGTCCCCTATGGATAAGTCGAAGACACTGCCCCGCAAGGGGCGGGCGCAG
Source organism: Pseudomonas sichuanensis (assembly GCF_003231305.1). Classification (GTDB taxonomy): domain Bacteria; phylum Pseudomonadota; class Gammaproteobacteria; order Pseudomonadales; family Pseudomonadaceae; genus Aquipseudomonas; species Aquipseudomonas sichuanensis. Next base: position 52,138 of record NZ_QKVM01000010.1, read on the forward strand.
TGTAGAAGCTGAAAATGACGATTCGTCCGTGCCCGCAGGTAGACCGCGCGCACAGAACCGAGTTTAGAAAGCCTTGGGCAAAAATCCCGTGACGGCCTCAGCCGCCGGACTTTTTCGCCTTGAAACCCTGCTTGGTCAGCTCGCCGAGCAACAGCTCGACGTGGTCGCCCTGGATCTCGATGACCCCGTCCTTGAGCGCGCCGCCGGTGCCGCAGCGGCGCTTGAGGGCGGTGGCGAGCTCCTTGAGCTGGTCCAGGGGCAGCGGCACACCGGTGACCGTGGTCACGGTCTTGCCGCCGCGGCCTTTGCTTTCGCGGCGTACGCGGGCGATGCCATCGCCTTCCGGGATGACCTGCTGGCTGCAGATGCAGGCGTCCACCGGCTTGCCACAGTCAGGGCAGTGCCGACCGGCATCGGTGGAGTAAACGAGACCGCCAAGGGCGGCGAAGGAAGAAGCTTTCTTGGTCACTTTTGTGCCTCTGTGCTGAGGACAAAAACTGGCCGACGGGAGCCGACCGCGAAGCCCCACTCTGGCAGGGGCGGCGCTACTGCCGCAAGGTTGTGCGGCAGCCCGAAAAGGGCGCGCAGTGTAACGATAAATCGGGCTGTTGCTAAGTACAGGATTGCGCCAATTTACGAATGTTTTGCGACCTCATCGCGGGGCAAGCCCGCTCCCACGATATGAAGTGCAATTGCGTGGGAGCGGGCTTGCCCCGCGATCGGTCAGATCAGGCTAGCCTGGTACCGCTGCAACGCCGCCAGCGAATCCGGGCAATAGGGCAGTGACGCACTTTCCAGCTCGGCCTGTTCGACCGGGATGAACCGCGCCTCGCTCACCTCTTCGGGCTGCAAGCGCAACGCCCCGTCCCACACCGCCGAAAACACCGCGCACCACAGCCGATTGCCCGGCTGGTCGAAGTAGAACCTCTCGTGGAAGCGCAGCGCAACGCCGCTTACCCCCAGCTCTTCTTCCAGCTCCCGCGCCGCCGAATCTGCATAGCTTTCCTCATGCCCGACCATGCCGCCCGCCGCCACATCCCAATACCCGGGATACAGCGCCTTGCTCAGGGTACGCCGGTGCACGCACAAGTCGCCGGCACTGTTGAACAGCAGGATGAAGGTGCAGCGCCCGATCAGGCCGCGCTCACGCAGCTCGGCCCGCGGCAAGGCGCCGAGCGGCAGGTCGTGGTCATCCACCCAGGCCACCCGTTCGGCATCGGAGGCCGCGCGGTGCGCGACCTCGGCAGGGCTGATGGCCATGTCAGCCCTGGGACAGCAGTTGGCGCAGGTCGATGACCGCGGCGTTGGCCCGGGAAATGTAGTTGGCCATTACCAGCGAGTGGTTGGCCCACATGCCGAAGCCGCTGCCGTTGAGCACCATCGGGCTCCACAGCGCTTCCTGGGACGCTTCCAGCTCACGGATGATCTGGCGCACGCTGACCGTGGCGTTCTTCTTCGCCAGCACGTCGGCAAAGTCGACCTCGATGGCGCGCAGCAGGTGCGACAGCGCCCACGCCTGGCCACGGGCCTCGTAGAACACGTTGTCGATCTGCAGCCATGGGGTTTCGACCACCTCTTCATCGACCTGAGGCGCCTGGCCCGGGGCCACCGACTCGGTCTTCAGGGTGTTGTTGAGCTTGACCCGGCCAACGCTGGCCGACAGCCGTTGCGACAGCGAACCCAGGCGGGTCGCGACGTCACCCAGCCAGTTGTTGAGGTTGTCGGCACGGGTGTAGAAGATCGCGCCCTGGTCGCCCTTGGCCAGACGGTTCTGGTAGCGGCTGAGCGACTTGATGCCCTCTTCGAACTCCGACTCGCTCGACGGCAGGATCCAGCTCTTGTTGTCGAAGTTGAAGCGCGGCTCGGCCTTGGCCAGGTCGGCGTCTTCGGTGGACTGCGACTGCGAACGGGCGAAGTCCTTGCGCAACGCACGGGACAGGTCGCGAACCTGGACCAGCACGCCATATTCCCAGCTCGGCATGTTGTCCATCCACAGCCCGGGCGGGAAACGGTCGTTGGAGATGTAGCCACCCGGCTTGTCGAGCAGGGTGCCGGCAACGGTCTTGAGGGTTTCGACGGTGGTGTAGCCGACCACCATCTGCTGGCCGTTGCGCTCGGCGGCGGCCTGGGCATTCTGCTGCACCGGGAACAGTGCCGGCTCCTCGCTCCAGTACCAACCCAGGCCCAGGCAGACCAGCAGGTACAGACCGATCAGGGTCCCCAAGGCGCGGCTCCAGAGGCCGCCAAGATAGCTACGGGTGGCCGAGCCACGGGCTTCAACCCGCTCGCGAGGCTCGGCTTTGGCCTCGCGGTTTTTCCAATCCAGCATGGCATTGTCCTTGATCAGTGGAGACGGTACAGGGCTTGGACCTCTGGTTGGCGCCAGGGTGCCACGGCAAGCCCGCGTGGCAGCACTATAAAGCAGACGCCGCCATTCGTATAAGCGACCAACGGGTCGGCAACTGAATAATCGTCCCTGAACACTTTGTTGACCCTGGGCACTCGCTAGTCGGAAAAGCGGTGCTAGCATAGAGCCATCACTGAACCTGCACCTCCTCTACTAACAAGCAGTCAGGACATGACCCAGCCAGCCGACCCGAGCCACGAGCGCCTCAAGCAGCATTTTGCCCAGCGGGTCATCCACCAGGCCCGGCAGATCCTCGAAATCTGGCAGCGCCTGCAGCGTGGTGAATGGTCGAGCGCCGGCCTGGGCGAGCTGGGCGAGGCCAACCTGCGGCTGCAGCGCTACGCCGAACGCTTCGAACAACCCGAGCACGGCAACTTGTCCACGGCCATCGGCCAGACGCTGCGCGCGATCGAAGCCAACAGCGCGCGGCTCAACTCGGAACTGATCGCCGAACTCAACCGCTTGATGCAGCGCCTGTCGCGCACCGGCCTGCGCAAGGGCGACCAGCTCGACAACGTACCGCTGCCGCCTTTGCGCAAACCGGTGTACATCGTCCTGCAGGACCACGAGCGCGCCGAGCGCCTGGCCCAGCAACTGGAGTTTTTCGGCCTGACCGTGCAGGCCCTGTTCAGCGCCAACGCCTTCCAGGCGTCGATGAGCGAGCGCCTGCCGGCGGCCATCATCATGGACGTCGACTTCACCGGCCCCGGCGTCGGCCTGCAACTGGCGGCCCAGGCCCAGCAAGGGTTGGAGCAGCACATCCCGCTGCTGTTCTTCAGCCTGCACGAAACCGATACCCCCACCCGCCTGGCCGCCGTGCGCGCCGGCGGCCAGGAATTCCTCACCGGCACCCTGGAGGCCTCCAGCCTGCTGGAAAAAGTCGAACTGCTGACCAGCGCCACCCAGTACGACCCGTTCCGCGTACTGGTGATCGACGATTCACGCGCCCAGGCCCTGCACACCGAGCGCCTGCTCAACAGCGCCGGGATAATCACCCGCACGCTCACCGAGCCGATCCGCACCATGAGCGAGCTGGCCGACTTCCAGCCCGACCTGATCATCCTCGACCTGTACATGCCCGCCTGCACTGGCCCGGAGCTGGCCAAGGTGATCCGCCACAACGACCGCTACGTCAGCGTGCCGATCATCTACCTGTCGGCCGAGGACGACCTGGACAAGCAGCTCGACGCCATGAGCGAAGGTGGCGACGACTTCCTCACCAAGCCGATCCGCTCGCGCCAGCTGATCACCACCGTGCGCAACCGCGCCGCCCGCGCCCGCCACCTCAAGGCGCGCATGGTCCGCGACAGCCTCACCGGGCTGTACAACCACACCCACATCCTGCAATTGCTCGAAGACTGCAGCTTCCGCGCCCGGCGCGAGGAGCAGCCGCTGTGCTTCGCCATGCTCGACATCGACCATTTCAAGAAGATCAACGACCGCCATGGCCACCCCATGGGCGACCGGGTGATCAAGAGCCTGGCGCTGTTCCTCAAGCAACGCCTGCGCAAGACCGACTACATCGGCCGTTATGGCGGCGAGGAATTCGCCATCGTCATGCCCAACACCGGGCTGGCTGCCGCGCACAAGGTGCTCGACGACATCCGCCGGCGCTTTGCCGAAATCCATTACCCGGCGCAGCCGCACGACCTGCAGTGCACCTTCAGCGGCGGCGTGGTGCAGCTGGACGACAGCCTCGATGCGCTGACCATGGCCAGCGCGGCGGACGAAGCGCTGTACCGGGCCAAGCATGCCGGGCGCAATTGCGTGGTGCGGGTCGATCCGTAATCCCGATACCGGCACTGTGCCACTTATTTTTGGCGCCAACGCTGCGTCGTCATCACCTCGTCATAAAACCGCAATAACTTCAGGCACCTACCTCCACTCCCCGCAGGAAGTCCGCGGCTATGCGCCTGAAGTGGCTGACCAATTTCAACACCCTGTTGCTGGTAACCGTGTGCATCGCCCTGGGCGCGACCCTGTGGTGGTCGCAACGTGCACTGGAGCGCCCCTATCAACTGATGGAGCGCTACCTGGGCCTGTCGCAGCAGTTCCAGAACGACGCCGCGCGCAACACCCAGGCCTACCTGGCCAGCGGTGACGCCCTGCGCCATGCCGCCGCCGTGGAAGCCAACAAGCAACTCCAGGCCGCCCTGGCTGAATGGCCCGAGGACTTGTCGGGCGAACTGCGCCCCAGCCTCGACAGCCTGCAGGCCTTCACCGCCAACGAACTGCTGGCCGCCGGCAAGCTGGCCGGCGACCCGCAGGCCTTGCTGTTGCAGGCCGAGCGCGAACTGGGCGCCAACCTTGAACAACTGGCAGGCTACGCCCGCGACAGCGGCAGCGCCGAGGCCAGTCGCTACCTCGCCCCGCTGATGGACGCCACCCTGCACCTGGGCCGGCTGTCGCTGGCCCGCGACAAGCTGGTCAGCAGTGGCCGTGCGGAACTGGCCGATGAAGTGCTGCGCGAACTGCAACTGATCGCCGCCCAGGCCCAGATCCTCGACGGCCTGCCGCTGCTGGGAGTGACCCGCGCCGCCGAATCCAACGCCGACGACTTCGCCGCCATGATGGGCCTGGACGCACAAACCAGCGCCCAGCAGGAAGACGTCGCGGTCGGCCTCAAGCGCGAGCTGCAAAGCCTGCTCAACCGTTACCCCGCCGAGCTGCAACGCACCCGCGAGCAGATCGAGCGGCGCGCCGCCCTCGCCGCCAGCACTGGCGAGCGTCTTGACGCCGTGCAGCAGGCCATCGCCGGGCTGGAGCCACAAGTGCGCGCCCAGCACGGCAAGATTGCGGGCGAAGTGCGTATCCTCCAGGGCCTGATGATCGGCCTGATCCTGCTCATCGCCCTGCTGATCGACACCCTGCAACGGCGCCTGGCAGGCACCCTGAGCAGCCTCGTGCCGGCCCTGTCGCGCTGGGCCGAGGGCGACTTCGCCCACACCATCGAGCTGGGCAAGACCAACCGCGAACTGCACGACATCCAGGAGTCGCTGAACCGCCTGCGCCAGTACCTGGTGGAGCTGGTGGGCACCCTGCGCCACAACGCCGAGCAGGTGGCCGGCAGCAGCCACGCCCTGGCCGGCATGAGCAGCGCCCTGCACGACGGCGCCGAACGCCAGGCCGGCGACACCGCGCAGATCCGCGATGCCCTGGGCGAGCTGGAGGCGACCATCCAGCAGGTGGCCGGGGATGCCAGCGCCGCCGCCGAGGCCAGCCACCACGCCGGGCGTGCGGTGGAACAGGGCCAGACGGTGATCGGCCAGAGCCTGTCCGGGCTGCGTTCGCTGGTCGACGAGGTGCAGGGCAACGCCCGCATGATCGAACAACTGGCCGAGGAGTCGGCCACCATCGGCGGCGTGCTCACGGTGATCCGCGCGATTGCCGAACAGACCAACCTGCTGGCCCTCAACGCCGCCATCGAAGCCGCCCGGGCCGGTGAAATGGGCCGGGGGTTTGCCGTGGTCGCCGACGAAGTGCGCTCGCTGGCCCAGCGCACCACCGGCGCCACCGGCGAGATCCAGGCACTGATCGACCGCCTGCAGCAGGCCGCCCGCGACTCGGTGGACGGCATGCGCACGCAGCTGGAGCATGCCGAGGCCACCGCCAACCAGGCGCAATCGGCCGATGGCGCGCTGGACGAAATCGTCAGCGCCATCCGCACCATTGCCGACACCGCCGTGCGGATTGCCGATGTGACCGCGCAACAGACCGGCGCGGTGAGCGAGATTCGCGGGCACAGTGAGCGGATTCACGAGCTGGGCGAGGACAACCTGCAACGTATTGGTGAAGGGCGCGAGCAGGGGGAGCAGCTGCTCAAGCTGGGTGGAGAGTTGAACACGGCGGTACGCGCGTTCAGGCTCTGAAAGCATCGCGGGGCAAGCCCGCTCCCACGAGGTGAACACCGGCCCTATGGGAGCGGGCTTGCCCCACGAGGTGAACACCGGTCCCGTGGGAGCGGGCTTGCCCCGCGATGGCCCATAGCCTCGCCAACTCCGCTATGATGCCCGCCAAGTTCCACCTCGCGAGTCCGCCATGCGCCGCCTGTTTTTCCTGCTGTTCCTGCTGCTGGCCAGCCCCGCCTTCGCCAGCGGCCTGCTCGACAACCGCCCCAGCGCCACCCTCGGCGCCGCCTCGCTGTCCAACAGCGCCGACTTCCTGCCGGTACACGAAGCCTTCAAGCTCAGCCTGATCCAGGCCGACGCGCAAAGCATCAAGCTGCGTTTCGTCGCCACCGACGGCTACTACCTGTACCGCCACCGCTTCCAGTTCCGCACCGAGCCTGCAGACATCACCCTGGGCGCACCGAACATCCCCAAGGGCGAGGCCAAGCACGACGAGTTCTTCGGCGACGTCGAGGTGTACCACGGCGTCCTGGACATCGAGCTGCCACGCACCGATCAACGCGCCTTCACCCTGCTGGTGGGCTACCAGGGCTGTGCCGACAAGGGCCTGTGCTACCCGCCGGAAACCGCGCGGCTGAGCATCGATGGTGAGGGCGGCGCGCTGCCGGCCAGCGGTGAACCGGGCTGGAACTGGAAATCCCTGGCGCTGTTCTTCCTGGCCGGCCTTGGCCTGACCTTCACCCCCTGCGTGCTGCCGATGCTGCCGATCCTGTCCGGGGTGGTGCTGCGCGGCCAGGTCGGCGGCCTGCGCGGCCTGTCGCTGTCGCTGGCGTATGTGCTGCCGATGGCGGCCAGCTTCGCCGTGCTGGGGGCACTGATGGGCCTGTTCGGCGCCGGCCTCAACCTGCAGGCACGCCTGCAGTCGGCCTGGGTGCTGGTGCCGTTCGCCGGGTTCTTCGTGCTGTTCGCCCTGGCCATGTTCGGCCTGTTCGAGCTCAAGCTGCCACAGGCACTGGGCAACCGCCTGGAGAAGGTCGCCAACCACACCCGCGGCGGCTCGCTGCTGGGCGCGGCGGTGCTGGGCGTGCTGTCGAGCCTGCTGGTTTCACCCTGTGTTTCGGCGCCGTTGGCCGGTGCGCTGCTGTACATCAGCGCCAGCGGCGACGCCGTGGGCGGCGCGCTGAAACTGTTCGCCCTGGGCCTGGGCATGGGCGCCCCGCTGCTGCTGGTGGCCACCGGCGGTGCGGCCTGGCTGCCGAAAAGCGGCCCGTGGATGAACACCGTTAAAAACGCCATTGGCGTACTGCTGCTGGGCCTGGCCATCGGCCTGCTCAGCCGCGTGCTGCCGGGGCCGCTGACCCTGCTACTGGTCGGCCTGCTGGCCGCTGGCGTGGCGCTGTTCCTGGGCGCCCTGGAGTTCGTGGTCAAGTCACCGCGCCAACGCCTGGCGCAACTGCTCGGCCTGGTACTGCTGGTGTACGCACTGGCCTGCTGGTACGGCGCCCTGAGCGGCCAGGGCGACCCGCTGCGCCCGCTGCCGGCACCGGTCGCGGCCACGGCCCCAACCCAGGCCAAGGCCGATGCCTGGCAGACCCTCAGCACCCCGGCCGCCCTCGACGCGGCCCTGGCCGAGGCCAAGGCCGCAGGCCAACCGGTGCTGCTCGACTGGTACGCCGACTGGTGCATCAGCTGCAAGGTGATCGAGCACGAAGTGCTCAACGCCGAGCCTGTGGTCAAACAATTGGGCGCGTTCCGCCTGCTGCGCTTCGACATCACCCAGAGCAACGCCGAACAGCGCGCCCTGCTCGACCGCTACCGCCTGTTCGGCCCGCCCGCGCTGATGTTTTTTGCGGCGAACGGCAGCGAAATAACCACTGATCGGGTGATTGGCGAGATAAACGCCGGCGATTTTGCGCAGGTTTTGGCGCGCGTGCGCGACCAACTCGGTCTATAACTTCCCGCGACCGGTGAAAAAACCGGTAACAAGTGACCAGAGTTAATCATCTGGTCACATACTTTGCGCGAATCTCGGTCATCGTGCTGGCTATTGCCGGGAACTGGACACTCATCGCTGCTTGCGGCATAGTCGCCGCGCTATGTCGAATTGCCCTACAAAACCAAGGAATCGCAGATGGCAACCCTACTGGTGCTGCACGGCCCCAACCTGAACCTGCTCGGCACCCGCGAACCGGGCCACTATGGCGCAGCCACGCTGGCGCAGATCAATCAGGACCTGGAGCAGCGCGCCCGCGCCGCCGGCCACCATCTGCAATACCTGCAGAGCAATGCCGAATATGAATTGATCGACCGAATCCACGCCGCGCGCAACGAAGGCGTGGACTTCATCCTGATCAATCCGGCCGCTTTCACCCACACCAGCGTCGCATTACGTGACGCATTGCTCGCGGTGAGCATCCCATTCATCGAAGTGCACTTGTCCAACGTGCACAAACGCGAGCCGTTCCGTCATCACTCCTACTTCTCCGATGTTGCCGTAGGGGTGATCTGCGGCCTGGGCGCCACCGGTTACCGGCTGGCCCTGGAGTCTGCGCTGGAACACCTGGCTGCCAACGCACAGCCCTGATGACACAAGGCCTTGGCCCACCGGCCAAGGCTCAGAAGAAACGTTTTCGACACGTTTTCAAATTAAGTCCCCGACCGAACCTTGGGAGTTGCTGATTAATGGATATCCGTAAAGTCAAAAAGCTGATCGAACTGCTGGAAGAGTCCGGTATCGACGAACTGGAGATCAAGGAAGGCGAAGAGTCCGTTCGCATCAGCCGTAACAGCAAGACCCCGGCCGCTCAACAGTACTACGCACCTGCTCCGGTAGCCGCGCCAGTCGCCGCCCCGGTTGCCGCTGCTGCCCCGGCTGCCGAAGCCGCCGCTGCCGCCCCGGCCCTGAAAGGCACCGTGGTGCGCTCGCCGATGGTCGGCACCTTCTACCGCAAGCCTTCGCCGACCTCGCCGAACTACGCCGAAGTGGGCCAGACCGTGAAGAAGGGCGACACCCTGTGCATCGTCGAAGCCATGAAGATGATGAACCACATCGAATCCGAAATCGGCGGTGTGATCGACGCCATCCTGGTAGAAGACGGTCAGCCGGTTGAATACGACCAGCCGCTGTTCACCATCGTTTGAACCGCGGAGAGCCAACGATGTCTGGGAAGCTCGAAAAAGTCCTGATCGCCAACCGCGGGGAAATTGCCCTGCGGATCCTGCGTGCCTGCAAAGAGCTGGGCATCAAGACCGTCGCCGTCTACTCCAAGGCCGACGTTGAACTGATGCACCTGGGCCTGGCGGACGAGACGGTCTGCATCGGCCCTGCGCCGTCCAAGGAATCCTACCTGCACATCCCGGCGATCATCGCCGCTGCTGAAGTGACAGGCGCCACTGCCATCCACCCGGGTTACGGCTTCCTCGCGGAAAACGCCGATTTCGCCGAGCAGGTGGAAAACTCCGGCTACATCTTCATCGGCCCGAAAGCCGACACCATCCGCCTGATGGGCGACAAGGTGTCGGCCAAGGACGCCATGATCAAGTCGGGCGTGCCGACCGTTCCGGGCTCCGACGGCCCGCTGCCGGAAGACGAAGAAACCGCGCTGGCAATCGCCCGCGAGGTGGGTTACCCGGTGATCATCAAGGCCGCCGGTGGCGGTGGTGGTCGCGGCATGCGCGTGGTGCACAAGGAAGAAGACCTGATCGAATCGGCCAAGCTGACCCGCACCGAAGCCGGTGCTGCGTTCGGCAACCCGATGGTCTACCTGGAGAAGTTCCTGACCAACCCACGTCACGTGGAAGTGCAGGTACTGTCCGACGGCCAGGGCAACGCCGTGCACCTGGGCGACCGTGACTGCTCGCTGCAGCGCCGTCACCAGAAGGTTCTCGAAGAAGCGCCGGCCCCGGGCATCGACGAGAAGGCCCGCCAGGAAGTGTTCAAGCGTTGCGTCGACGCGTGCATCGAGATCGGCTACCGCGGTGCCGGTACCTTCGAGTTCCTGTACGAGAACGGCCGCTTCTACTTCATCGAGATGAACACCCGCGTCCAGGTCGAGCACCCGGTTTCGGAAATGGTCACCGGCATCGACATCGTCAAGGAGATGCTGAGCATCGCCGCTGGCAACAAGCTGTCGTTCCGCCAGGAAGACGTGGTGATCCGCGGTCACTCGCTGGAGTGCCGGATCAACGCCGAAGACCCGAAGAAGTTCATCCCGAGCCCAGGCAAGGTCAAGCACTTCCACGCCCCGGGTGGCAACGGCGTTCGCGTCGACTCGCACCTGTACAGCGGTTATTCGGTTCCGCCGAACTACGACTCGCTGATCGGCAAGCTGATCACCTACGGCAAGGACCGCGACGAAGCCATGGCGCGCATGCGCAATGCCCTGGACGAGATCGTCGTCGACGGCATCAAGACCAACATCCCGCTGCACCGCGACCTGGTGCGTGATGAAGGTTTCTGCAAAGGCGGCGTCAACATCCACTACCTCGAGCACAAACTGGCCAACCAGGAGTGATCGCGTTAGCGAGATGAAAGAACCCCGGCCCAGTGCCGGGGTTTTTTATGGCCCGAGAAAACCCGGGGCCGCTGCGCGCCCCAATCGCCGGCAAGCCGGCTCCCACAGAAGATCGCATGACCCTGTGGGAGCTGGCTTGCCAGCGATAGGCCGCACAAGGCACCTATGCCTGGACGTGAACGGCCAGGCGACTACGACCGGCTGCTTCTGCCAGGCCAGCAGTTGCGCGGGTACCTGCTGCCTGACGCTGACCAAGGACGTATCCGCGGTATCTATTGCTATGCCCCACTCGCCACCTCACTCCCTTTTAGCGCCCGCCTGACGTAAACTGGCGCCCTTTCGCGCAGCCTCGGGCTGCCCCTGTCGATTTACCAAAGGTGCCCGCCATGCCCTGGCTGCAAGTACGCCTGGCCATCAGCCCGGAACAAGCCGAAACCTACGAAGACGCCCTGCTGGAAGTGGGGGCTGTATCGGTGACCTTCATGGACGCCGAAGACCAGCCGATCTTCGAACCGGACCTCAACACCACCCCGCTGTGGTCGCACACCCACCTGCTGGCGCTGTTCGAGGCTGACACCCAGCCCGACGCGGTATTCGCCCATCTGAGCCTGCTGACCGGCGCCGCACTGCCCGAGCACCAGGCCGAGGTGATCGAGGACCAGGATTGGGAACGCAGCTGGATGGACGGTTTCCAGCCCATGCGCTTCGGCCAGCGCCTGTGGATCGTGCCGAGCTGGCACGAGGCGCCGGAAAAGGACGCGGTCAACCTGCTGCTCGACCCGGGCCTGGCGTTCGGCACCGGCACCCACCCGACCACTGCCCTGTGCCTGGAATGGCTCGACGGCCAACAGCTGCAAGGCACCCAGGTGCTGGACTTCGGCTGCGGCTCGGGCATCCTCGCCATCGCCGCGCTGCTGCTCGGCGCCCGTGAAGCGGTCGGCACCGACATCGACGTGCAGGCGCTGGAAGCCTCGCGCGACAATGCCCAGCGCAATGGCATCGCCGACGACAGGTTCCCCCTGTACCTGCCCGAACACATGCCGGCCATGCAGGCCGACGTGCTGGTCGCCAACATCCTGGCCGGCCCCCTGGTGGCGCTGGCGCCGCAACTGTCCGGTCTGGTACGCCCCGGCGGCCTGCTGGCACTGTCGGGCATCCTTGCCGAACAGGGCGAGGAAGTGGCCGCGGCCTACGCCGCCGACTTCGACCTGGACCCGATCGTCGTGCGCGATGGCTGGGTACGGATCAGTGGTCGTCGCCGCTAAGCGCGCCTAGACTCAACACCTGCACAGCCCCCCCGGATCGCCGCATGACCGACAGTTTCGTCACCCAGTGCCCACATTGCCAGACCAGCTTTCGCGTCACCCATCACCAGTTGAGCGTGGCGCGGGGCGTGGTGCGCTGCGGCAACTGCCTGCAGGTGTTCAACGCCGCCAAGCAGTTGCTGGAGCAGAATCGCGCGGCGACGGGGCAGCCAGCCGCCCCGGCCGCCGAGCCTGAGCAGGCGCCCGAGCCGGTCGTGGCACAGGCTGCGGCGCCGGCCATCGAGCCGGTGCCGCCGGTCAAGCAAGACTGGGCCAGCACCGCCGAGGCGCTGGAAGACTTCGACCTCGATCAGGAGCTGGCTCGCCTGGAACGGCGCAGCCCCGGCGACCGGCGGGCCGCCTCGCCAGCGCCCACCTTGCATGCCAGCCGTGACGAGCACGGCGTCGACGAACACAGCGACGAGCCATTCGGCACCGCCACCGACGACCCTGTCGAGCCCGTGGCGCAGCACTCCGAGGCGCCGGTACTGGTCGAACAGGAGCCGCTGGACCTGGAGCCGGCTGCCGACGAGCGCACCGAACCGACCCTGGGCAGCGCCGAGCTCGACCTGGACGACGAACCGGCCGTCAGCCGCCCGCCACTCGATGATGAGCTCGACACGCCGGTCGAGCGCTTGTCCAGCCGCGACGAGCCGCTCCCCGAGCCAGGCCTGTCGGCACGGGACGACGACCTGCGCAGCGAACGCCTGTCGGCCCGCGATGCAGACGAACTGGACGAACAGCCCGGCGAGCGTGTGGAGCCGAGCCTGGCGCTCAAACCCGAGCGCGCGCGCAAGGAACCGCTGGTCGATGTAGTCGACGACCCCTTGCAACTGGGCTGGGAAAAACCCGCGCCGAACTGGGGCAAGCGCCTGTTGTGGGGGCTGCTGACGCTGCTGGCGGCCGGTTTGCTGGCATTCCAGTACATCTGGTACCACTTCGACGAAATGGCTCGCCAGGACCAGTACCGCCCGTGGTTCCAGCAGCTGTGCCCGATGGTCGGCTGCCAGGTGCCGACCCGCGTCGACATCTCGCGGATCAAGAGCAGCAACCTGGTGGTGCGCAGCCACCCTGACTTCAAAGGCGCGCTGATCGTCGATGCGATCATCTACAACCGCGCCCCCTTCGCCCAGCCTTTCCCGCTGCTGGAGCTGCGTTTCGCCGACCTCAATGGCCAGCTGATCGCCAGCCGGCGCTTCAAGCCCAGCGAGTATCTGTCGGGGGAGCTGGCAGGCCGTGGCGAGATGCCCAGCCAGACGCCGATCCACATCGCCCTGGACATCCTCGACCCGGGGCCCAAGGCGGTGAACTACAGCCTGAGCTTCCGCTCGCCGGAGTGATCCGGCCCTGCCCGGCGCCGGGTCACCGGCGCCAACCGGCTGTCCCAAACCCCTGGGCATAACGCCGCAACTGTTCAGATTTTATCCAGATTCATCTTTATCCGGTCATCGAGAGCGGGTATTATGCCCACCCTTTTTCGACTCCAATGATTCGGCCCCACAACAGGGAACACCTATGTCGGCGGTACGCATCGGCCCATACACACTGCACAACAACCTGATCCTTGCGCCAATGGCCGGGGTCACGGACCAACCTTTCCGTACGCTGTGCAAGCGCCTGGGGGCGGGCATGGTGGTGTCGGAAATGGTATCCAGCGACATGAGCCTGTGGAACAGCCGCAAGTCGAGCCTGCGCCGCATCCACGAAGGCGATCCCGAGCCGCGCTCGGTACAGATCGCCGGCGGTGATGCGCAGATGATGGCAGCCGCTGCACGGGCCAACGTCGAAGCCGGCGCCCAGATCATCGACATCAACATGGGTTGCCCGGCGAAAAAAGTCTGCAACAAGGCCGCCGGCTCTGCTTTATTGAGAGACGAAGCGCTGGTCAGCGAGATCCTCCACGCCGTGGTCGGCGCTGTCGAGGTGCCGGTGACCCTGAAGATCCGCACCGGCTGGGACCGGGCGAACAAGAACGGCCTGAACGTGGCGAAGATCGCCGAACAGGCCGGCATCCAGGCGCTGGCGGTGCATGGCCGCACACGCGCCGACCTGTACACCGGTGACGCCGAGTACGACACCATCGCCGCGATCAAGCAGGCGGTGTCGATCCCGGTATTCGCCAACGGCGACATCACCTCGCCGGAAAAGGCCCGGGCGGTGCTGGACGCCACCGGGGTCGACGGCCTGCTGATCGGCCGTGCCGCCCAGGGGCGGCCGTGGATTTTCCGCGAGATCGAGCATTACCTGCGCACTGGCGAGCACCTGCCCGCCCCTGCGCTGGATGAAGTGGAACGCATTCTGCTGGAACACCTGGCCGCGTTGCATGCCTTCTACGGCGATGTGATGGGCGTGCGGATCGCCCGCAAGCACGTTGGCTGGTACCTGGCAACCCGACCTGGCGGCAAGGAGTTCCGCAGCCAGTTCAACGCTTTGCAAGACACACAAGCGCAGTGCGCCAACGTTCAGGCTTATTTCGCCGAACGTCGACAGAGCCTTGGGACAGAGGACGAACAAGGGGTGGCCGCATGACGATGATGACCGAGACATTAGTGAGTGGAACAACGCCCGTGAGCGATAACGCCAACCTCAAGCAGCACCTGAACACGCCGAGCGAGGAGGGCCAGACCCTGCGCGACAGCGTCGAGAAGGCGCTGCACAACTACTTCGCCCACCTGGAAGGCGCTACCGTCACGGACGTGTACAACCTGGTGCTCTCCGAAGTCGAGGCGCCCCTGCTCGAAAGCGTGATGAACTACGTCAAGGGCAACCAGACCAAGGCCAGCGAGATGCTCGGGCTCAACCGAGGCACGCTGCGCAAGAAACTCAAGCAGTACGATCTGTTGTAAGGCCAGAACCCCAACCAAAAAGGCGCTCGTAACGAGGCGCCTTTTTTGCTGACTCCACCGCGTTATGGAATCTGAAATGACCGACCAGACTACCCGCCTGCCGATCCGCCGCGCTTTGATCAGCGTCTCCGACAAGACCGGGATCCTCGAATTCGCCCGTGAGCTGCAACAGCTCGGTGTCGAGATCCTGTCCACCGGCGGCACCTACAAGCTGCTCAAGGACAACGGCGTCAACGCGGTGGAAGTGGCCGACTACACCGGCTTCGCCGAAATGATGGACGGCCGGGTCAAGACCCTGCATCCGAAGATCCACGGCGGCATCCTCGGCCGTCGCGGCACCGACGACGCCATCATGAACGAGCACGGCATCAAGCCGATCGACCTGGTCGCGGTCAACCTGTACCCGTTCGAAGCCACCATCAGCAAGCCGGGTTGCGACCTGCCGACCGCCATCGAGAACATCGACATCGGCGGCCCGACCATGGTCCGTTCGGCAGCCAAGAACCACAAAGACGTGGCCATCGTGGTCAACGCCAGCGACTACGCCGGTATCGTCGAAGGCCTGAAGGCCGGCGGCCTGACCTACGCCCAGCGTTTCGACCTGATGCTCAAGGCGTTCGAGCACACCGCCGCCTACGACGGCATGATCGCCAACTACATGGGCAGCATCGACCAGACCCAGGACACCCTGTCCACCGAAGGCCGCAGCGAGTTCCCGCGCACCTTCAACAGCCAGTTCGTCAAGGCCCAGGAAATGCGCTACGGCGAGAACCCGCACCAGAGCGCGGCGTTCTACGTTGAAGCGAAGAAAGGCGAAGCCAGCATCTCCAGCGCCATCCAGCTGCAAGGCAAGGAGCTGTCGTTCAACAACGTGGCCGACACCGACGCCGCGCTGGAATGCGTGAAGAGCTTCGTCAAGCCGGCCTGCGTCATCGTCAAGCACGCCAACCCGTGCGGCGTCGCAGTGGTGCCGGAAAACGAAGGCGGCATCCGCAAGGCCTACGACCTGGCCTACGCCACCGACACCGAATCGGCCTTCGGCGGCATCATCGCCTTCAACCGCGAGCTGGATGGCGAAACGGCGCAAGCCATCGTCGACCGCCAGTTCGTCGAAGTGATCATCGCCCCGAAAATCTCCCAGGCCGCCCGCGACGTCGTGGCCGCCAAGCAGAACGTACGCCTGCTGGAGTGCGGCGAGTGGCCAGCCGAGCGTGCCGCCGGTTGGGACTTCAAGCGCGTCAACGGTGGCCTGCTGGTGCAGAGCCGCGATATCGGCATGATCACTGCCGATGACCTGAAGATCGTCACCAAGCGCGCGCCGACCGAACAGGAAGTCCACGACCTGGTGTTTGCCTGGAAAGTGGCCAAGTTCGTCAAGTCCAACGCCATCGTCTACGCCAAGCAGCGCCAGACCATCGGTGTTGGCGCCGGCCAGATGAGCCGCGTCAACTCGGCGCGTATCGCTGCCATCAAGGCCGAACATGCCGGCCTGCAGGTACAGGGTGCGGTCATGGCCTCGGATGCGTTCTTCCCGTTCCGTGACGGCATCGACAACGCGGCTAAAGTGGGTATCAGCGCGGTTATCCAGCCGGGTGGCTCGATGCGCGATGCCGAAGTCATCGCCGCTGCCGACGAAGCTGGTATCGCGATGGTATTCACCGGCATGCGCCACTTCCGCCATTAATCAGATGCCTGGCTGACCCCATCCCCTGTGGGAGCGGGTTTACCCGCGAATGCGATGCTGGGTTCACCGCCGTATTCGCGGGTGAACCCGCTCCCACAGGCCGGGGGGGTCGCCGACAAACAGAGGTTTTGACATGAAAGTTTTGATCATCGGCAGCGGCGGCCGTGAGCACGCCCTGGCCTGGAAAGTCGCCCAGGACCCACGGGTCGAGAAAGTCTTCGTGGCGCCAGGCAACGCCGGCACCGCCACCGAAGCCAAGTGCGAAAACGTCGCCATCGACGTGACCGCCCTGGAGCAACTGGCCGACTTCGCCGAAAAGAACGTCGACCTGACCATCGTCGGCCCCGAGGCGCCGCTGGTCATCGGCGTGGTCGACCTGTTCCGCAGCCGCGGCCTGGACTGCTTCGGCCCGACCAAGGGCGCTGCCCAGCTGGAAGGCTCCAAGGCCTTCACCAAGGACTTCCTGGCCCGCCACAAGATCCCGACCGCCGACTACCAGAACTTCACCGAGATCGAGCCGGCCCTGGCTTATCTGCGTGAAAAAGGCGCACCGATCGTGATCAAGGCCGACGGCCTGGCCGCCGGTAAAGGCGTGATCGTCGCCATGACCCTGCAGGAAGCCGAAGACGCCGTGCGCGACATGCTCGCCGGCAATGCCTTCGGTGAAGCCGGCTCGCGCGTGGTGATCGAAGAGTTCCTCGACGGCGAGGAAGCCAGCTTCATCGTCATGGTCGACGGCCACAACGTGCTGCCGATGGCCACCAGCCAGGACCACAAGCGTGTCGGCGACCAGGACACCGGCCCGAACACCGGTGGCATGGGCGCTTATTCCCCGGCCCCGGTGGTCACCGCCGACGTGCACCAGCGCGTGATGGACCAGGTGATCTGGCCGACCGTGCGCGGCATGGCCGAAGAAGGCAACGTCTACACCGGCTTCCTCTACGCGGGCCTGATGATCGACAAGGCGGGCAACCCCAAGGTCATCGAATTCAACTGCCGCTTCGGCGACCCGGAAACCCAGCCAGTCATGCTGCGCCTGGAGTCGAGCCTGGTGCTGCTGATCGAAGCCGCCTTCGCCAAGGCCCTGGACAAAGTCGAAGCGCAGTGGGACCCGCGCCCGAGCCTGGGCGTGGTGCTGGCTGCCGGTGGCTACCCGGGTGACTACGCCAAGGGCGCTGCGATCAGCGGCCTGGACGCTGCCGCCAAGCTCGAAGGCAAGGTGTTCCATGCCGGTACCGCGCTCAAGGATGGCCAGGTGGTCACCGCCGGTGGCCGCGTGCTCTGCGCCACCGCCATGGGCGATACCGTCGAGGCCGCCCAGCAACAGGCCTACCGCCTGACCAAGGAGGTCAAGTGGGAAGGCAGCTTCTACCGCAGCGACATCGGCTACCGGGCCATTGCCCGCGAGCGCGGTGAACACCAGCAGTAATGCTCAAGCCCAGGGCCGTCGCGCACGGCCCTCGGCTCGTCGGCAGGGCCCTGCGGGGCCTTGCCTTCGCCTTGGCGCGCCGCGCATAGTTGCTATCCGGCACATTAGCTAAGAAGGGATTTCGTCGTGCGTCGGCTTCGGATTGCCACAGCCCTGATCATCAGCCTGCTGACCCTGTTCTGCCTGCTCCCGGCTGCGGCCGAAGACGCCGGCGGCTGGTCGGTGCTGCTCGACGAACAGGCCAATCTGCAGCTTTCCGACGTGCGCTCCGAGCGTTACCGCAACCAGTTCAGCCCCCTGCCGCTGGACGAACTGGACGCCGCCCTCCCCGACCAGGCCCTGTGGCTGCACTACCGCCTGGAACCTGGCGAGCAGGAGCAGTTGCTGCGCATCTTCGCCCCCGACCTGTCACGCATCGACCTCTACGCCCTCGAAGGCGGCAAGCTGCTGCGCCAGCTGCACCACGGGCGCCAGGGCGAGACCAGCACGCTGTCGGTCAATGGCAGCGACCACGTGTTGCCACTGCCACGCAGCAGCCAGGCGGTGGATGTATACCTGCGGCTGGTGTCGGAACACCAGTTGCGCCCGGCCATCAGCCTGGAACCTGCCGCCGAGGCCGCCGCCGACCAGCGCCAGCCGCTGCTGTTCGGCCTGTTGTTCGGCGGCCTGGTGATGCTGATCCTGCACAACCTGATCCGCTTCGCTTACACCCGCTCCAGCACCACCCTGCTGCTGGCGCTCTACCACGCCCTGATGCTGCTCAGCGCACTCATCCTGCTCAACCTCAGCGGCCCCTGGTGGCACCTGTGGTACAGCGCCCAGACCCCAGCCGCCTACCTGACCCTGGTGCTGGCCGGGCTTTCCGGGCTCTACTTCACCCTGCATTTCTTCGCGCCCTGCAGCTCGGCACGGGTGAACCGCCTGCTGCACGCAGAGATGCTGGTGGCCGCTGTCAGTGGCCTGGTGCTGCTGTTCGTCGACACCCTGCCGTTGAACCTGATGACCTACGCCCTGATGGCCCTGGGCAGCCTGAGCATGCTGCTGGTCAGCAGCTATCACTGGTACAAGGGCTACGGGCCGGCGCGGCTGTTTGCCCTGGCCATGCTGGTGTACAACATCGGCGGCCTGGTGCTGCTGCCGGCACTGCTCGGCCTCACGCGTACCTCCACACCCTGGCTGCTGTGCATCCTGATGGTGCTGACGGTGGTCAGCGGCCTGTTGCTCAACCTGGCCGTCAGCGAGCGCCTGCGGCGCATCAGCGAAGAGCGCTTCCGCGCCAGCCGTGCCCTGGCCGCCAGCGACGCCGAGATCAACGCCAAGGCCGAGTTCCTGGCCAAGATCAGCCACGAGATCCGCACCCCCATGAACGGCGTGCTGGGCATGACCGAGCTGCTGCTGGGCACGCCACTGTCGGTCAAGCAGCGCGACTACGTGCAGACCATCCACAGCGCCGGCAACGAACTGCTCACGCTGATCAACGAAATCCTCGACATCTCCAAGCTCGAATCGCGGCAGATCGAACTGGACGACGTGCAGTTCGACCTCAACGCCTTGATCGAAGACTGCCTGAACATCTTCCGGGCCAAGGCCGAGCAGCAGAACATCGAGCTGATCAGTTTCACCCAGCCACAGGTGCCACGGGTGGTCAGCGGCGACCCGACCCGCCTGCGCCAGGCCCTGTCGAGCCTGCTCGACAATGCCCTGAAGAACACCGAACAGGGCGAGATCCTGCTGGTGGTGGCCCTCGACCAGCGCGGCGACACCCCGCGCCTGCGCATTGCCGTGCAGGACAGCGGCGCCCCCATGGCGCCGGCCGAGCGCGACGCCCTGCTGCAGGCAGAACTGCACAGCCGCCACTTCCTCTCCAGCAACAAGCTCGGCGGCCACCTCGGGCTGGTGATCGCCAAGCAATTGATCGGCCTGATGCAGGGTGAGTTCGGCATCAAGACCAGCACCAGCATGGGCAACACCCTGTGGCTGACGTTGCCGCTGGACCCGCACCGCCTGGAGCAACCGCCGACCGACCTCGACAGCCCGCTGCGCGACGCGCGGGTGCTGGTGGTCGACGACAACGACACCTGCCGCAAGGTCCTGGTGCAGCAATGCAGCGCCTGGGGCATGAACGTCAGCGCCGTGCCTTCCGGCAAGGAGGCGCTGGCCCTGCTGCGCACCAAGGCGCACCTGCGCGACTATTTCGACGTGGTGCTGCTCGACCAGAACATGCCCGGCATGACCGGCATGCAGCTGGCGGCGAAGATCAAGGAAGACCCAAGCCTGAACCACGACATCCTGGTGGTCATGCTCACCGGCATCAGCAACGCGCCGAGCAAGGTCATCGCCCGCAATGCCGGGGTCAAGCGCATCCTGGCCAAGCCCGTGGCCGGCTACACGCTCAAGACCACCCTGGCCGAAGAGCTGGCCCTGCGCGGCCGCGAACTGGCCGCGCCGCCAATGCCACCGGGCATCCAGCAGCCCCTGGACCTGCCGCACGACTTCCGCGTCCTGGTGGCCGAGGACAACAGCATCTCGACCAAGGTCATCCGCGGCATGCTTGGCAAGCTCAACCTCGAACCGGACACCGCCAGCAACGGTGAAGAGGCCCTGCAGGCGATGAAAGCCAAGCGCTACGACCTGGTGCTGATGGACTGCGAAATGCCGGTGCTCGACGGTTTCTCCGCCACGCAACTGCTGCGTGCCTGGGAAACCGCCAACCAGCGCCCGCGCACCCCGGTGGTGGCGCTGACCGCGCACATCCTCGCCGAACACAAGGAGCGCGCACGCCTGGCCGGCATGGACGGGCACATGGCCAAGCCGGTGGAGCTGTCGCAGTTGCGTGAGCTGATCCAGTTCTGGGCGGGGCAGCGCCAGGTGGTCACCGCGCCTCTCGAGTGATGCGGCAGGCCCTATCGCCGGCAAGCCGGCTCCCACACTGACCGCGCCAACCTCGAGGCAAGCATCGTCCCTGTGGGAGCTGGCTTGCCAGCGATGAGGCCAGCACTGACAACAAAAGACAGTTGCTCCCACACTGGCCGCGCCGACCTCAAGCCTTGTGCTGTTCCTGTCGGAGCCGCGGTTCGCCGCTGCGACTTGCCGGCGATAGGGGCGCGAAGCGGCCCCAACAGCCGTCAAACCTGCTGATACACTTGCCCGCACCTGCTCCCGCCACGGACCCTCCCCCATGCTCCATGAGTTGTTCAGCGTCTACCTGAAAATGCTCGTGCTCTACAGCCCGTTCTTCGTGCTGTCGTGCTTCATCAGCCTGACCCGTGGCCACTCCAGCAAAGAGCGCAAGCAACTGGCCTGGCGCGTGGCCATCGCCACGCTCATCGCCAGCGTGCTTTTGTACCTGTTCGGGCGGGTGATCTTCGGCGTGTTCGGCATCACCGCCGACGCCTTCCGTATCGGCGCAGGTTCGGTGCTGTTCATCTCGGCGCTGGCCATGGCCCAGGGCAAGTCGGCGATCCAGACCGACAATGTGCAGCAGGACGTGACCATCGTGCCGCTGACCATCCCGCTGACCGTCGGCCCGGGCACCATCGGTGCGCTGTTGGTGATGGGAGTGGGCCAACCGCACTGGGACGATAAGCTGCTGGCCATCGTCAGTATCGCCCTGGCCAGCTTCACCGTCGGCCTGGTGCTGTACCTCTCGCACCGCATTGAACGCCTGCTCGGCGACCAGGGCCTGCAGATCGTCAGCCGGCTGATGGGCCTGTTCGTCTGCGCCCTGGCGGCGCAGATCATCTTCACCGGGATCAAGGGCTACATGCTGCCGTAACGCGCCTCGGATCTCGAAGATATCCTTGAGTCAGAACCCGGCAGATGCCGGGTGAGACTCGAAGACTATGCAGGCAAGAATGTGCCGTTCAGCAGGTCAGGCTTTGGCGGGGTACCAGCGTGGCGTGTAGACCCACTGGTTGCCGTCGGCACGGGGGAAGGTGCAGGTGGTCGACGAGCCGACCAGCACCATGGTGCGCATGTCGACCATCTCGGGCACCAGCTCGCCCAGCGTGACCGTCCTCAGGGTCTGCCCCGGGCGCCCGATGTCACGCCCCAGCACCACCGGCGTATGCGCCTGGCGATGGCGGCGCACCACTTCCAGTGCATGGCCCAGCTGATGCGGCCGCGACCTGGAGATCGGGTTGTAGAACGCCAGCACCAGGTCGGCCTGGGCCGCCAGGTCGAGGCGCTTCTCGATGATCGACCACGGCTTGAGGTTGTCCGACAGCGACATCACGCAGAAGTCGTGGCCCAAGGGTGCCCCGGCTTGTGCGGCGGTGGCCAAGGAGGCAGAGACGCCCGGCAGGATCTCAAGGTCGACCCGCTGCCAGGCCGGGTCACTGGATTCGTGCAGCGCCTCGAGCACCGCGGCAGCCATGGCGAACACGCCCGGGTCGCCCGACGACACCACCACCACCGAGCGCCCTTGCGCCGCCAGCTCGAACGCATGGCGGGCACGCTGCATTTCTTCGCGGTTGTCGGTGCAGTGCAGCACCTGGTCGTCGCGGAACGGGCCGGCCATGCGCACGTAGGTTTCATAGCCCAGCACGTCCTGGGCCCGCGCCAGTTCGGCCTTGACCGCCGGCACCATCAACTCGGCGGCGCCAGGGCCCAGGCCGATCACGGCCAGGCGGCCACGACGGCGCCCCAGTTGCGCGCTGTCGACCGGCATGGCAGCCACCGCCACAGCCAACCCGGCATGGGTTTCGACCCGTGCCTGTGGCAGCGTATCGGCCAGCATCTGTTCAAGGCTGCTGGCAGCAGGGGCGAAGCGTAGGGCAAGGTTCAGGCTTTGCGCAGCCTCGTGCAACGCCGGCGCGGCCATGTCGGCTTCGCTTGCCAGCAAGCAGGCCAGCGCCGCTTCGGCGATACCCGCCGCCTGCAAGGCTTCACGCACCTGCCGGGCCAGGTCGGCGCCACCGGCGGCAACCGCCACCACCACGCAACGGGCATGGATCACCAGCTCATCCCGGTTGGCCGGGCGCGCCGCACTGCCCACATGCAGGGTGCGCTGCGCGTTGTCGCTGACGGGCAGCTGGGCACGGTCGAGCCAGGGTGCATCGCCTTCGATGCGCAGCGTTTCCCCGGCCAGCAGGTCGGAGACGAAGCGCTTGCCCTGCTCCAGGTCCGCCAAGGCATAGCCCTCTGGCGGATTGAGCAGGCAGGTGCCGAAACGCAGCTCACCGCTGGTGGTGATCGCGGCATTAACGCCCAGTGCCTCGGCGATTTCCCGGGCCATGACATTGACCCCGCCCAGCCCACCGAGCAGCGGCACCACGGCGCTGCCGTCCTCGGCCACGGCCAGCACCGGCGGCTCGCTGCCTTTCTCGTCGAGCAGCGGCGCCAGGGTGCGGATCACGATACCGGCCGCGCACAGCGCGATGATCGGGGTGTCCTGCCGATACAGGGCCCGCAGGGCGTCGCCGAATGCGCTGTAGTAACAGTCTGCCCCCTCAACGCGCCCTTGCAGACCATGGATCACGGCCTGTGGATAACGTTGCTGGATGCGCTGCGCGGTCGCCAGGCTGCCGGGGCCGAGAATGACGATGGCCGGTGCGTTGTTCATCCCTGCCATTTTTCACCCGGCACGATGATCAGCGAGAAGTACGGTGAGGACTGTGGGTCCACCTCGTCCAGCGCCACGATTTTCTGGTTGGCCATGGTCGCACGCTCGACGTACAGCGCGCGGCCATCCATGCCCAGTTCGGTGAGGGCCTGGCGAACCTTGGGGAAGTTGCGCCCCAGCTTCATGATCACCGCCGCATCGGCATCGGCCAGGCGACGCTTGAGTTCGTCGGCAGGCAGCACGCCGGAGAGCACGGTCAGGGTCTGGTTGCGATACACCAGCGGCGCGCCCAGCACCGAGGCCCCCCCGAGCATCGAGCAGACACCCGGGATCACCTGGGCCTCGTAGCGCGACGCCAGGCGGTCATGCAGGTACATGTAGGAGCCGTAGAAGAACGGGTCGCCCTCGCAGATCACCGCCACATCGCGGCCGGCGTCGAGGTGTTCGGCCACCTGCACACTGGCTTCGTCGTAGAAGTCGCTGATCACCTGCTCGTAGGACAGCGGTGCCGGCAGCGCTTCGGTGGTCACCGGGTACACCAGCGGCAGCAGGGTCTGCTCGGCCTGCAGGTGCGCCTCGATGATGCCGAAGGCGTTGCCACGCTTGCCCTTGGCCACGAAGTACGCCACCACCGGCGCTTCACGCAGCAGGCGCAGGGCCTTGACCGTGATCAGTTCGGGGTCGCCCGGGCCCACGCCCAGGCCCAGCAGTCGTCCGCGAGCCTGCATCATTCCACCTCCGTGGCGAGGGCATTGACCGCTGCGGCGGCCATGGCGCTGCCGCCCAGGCGGCCCTGCATGATCACGAAGGGCACGCCGCGGCTGTCGGCGGCGAGCATGGCCTTGGACTCGGCGGCACCGACGAAGCCGACCGGGAAGCCAAGGATCAGCGCAGGCTTGGGGGCACCGGCATCGATCATTTCCAGCAGGTAGAACAACGCGGTCGGCGCGTTGCCGATCACCACCACGCTGCCTTCCAGGTGCGGGCGCCACAGTTCCAGGGCCACCGCCGAGCGGGTGTTGCCCTCGGCCTTGGCCAGCTCCGGCACGCTGGGGTCGCGCAGGGTGCAGATCACCGGGTTGTTCGCCGGCAGGCGCGCGCGGGTGATGCCTTCGGCGACCATGTGCGCGTCACACAGGATCGGCGCCCCCTTGGCCAGGGCTTCACGCCCGGCGGTGCCGGCGCCCTCGGAGAACTGCAGGCCGTCGATGGCCTCGACCATGCCGCAGGCATGGATCACGCGCACGGCGAGCTTCTCCAGGTCGGCAGGAATGCGCTCGAGCCGGGCCTCCTCGCGAATGATGCGGAAGGAATTGCGATAGATCTCCTGACCATCGCGGATGTAATCAATCATCAAGGTGCTCCGTCGGCAGGTCGAGCATGGCGCCTGCTTCTTCTGGGGTGAGGTTGGCGGCGCGCAGCCTGCCGAAACCCGGCAGGCGCGCATCGCGCAGGTAAAGGTCGTAGCGGCCCGGGGCGCAGGCCAGCAAGGTGGCCGGGGCGACATGGGCCACGGCGCAGGAACGGGGGCAGGCGGACAGGTGCACGCTGGCAGGGGCGCCACGCTGCAGGCGGGCGGCCAGGGCAACGGCATCGGCCTTGGTGTCGGCCAGGGCCTTGGCACAGCCGCTGGAGCCCGTGCAGGCGGTGACACGGGCCAGTGGCTGGTCAGGGGCGCAGAGCAGGCCCAGCGCCGCGAGCTGATCGCGGGCCTGGCCGATGGATTCCTGGGCGAGCGAGGTCAGCACCAGGCTCTGCCAGGGGCTCAGGCGCAGGCTACCGTCACCCCACTGCCGGGCGATGTGCGCAGCGCCACGCAGCATGGCCGGCGTCAGGCGCCCCAACGGCGGGGCCACGCCGAGGGCCACGCCTTGACCTTGCGCCAACACGCCCAGCCAGGCATCCGGTGCCTGGGCGCGCCGCCAGCTCGACACGGCAGCGTCGCGGCGGATGTCCAGCCCGTCGATGAACTGCTCGACGCTGCAAGTCGCCAGCAACTGACGCATGCGCGACTGCTCGGGCGTGGCCAGGTCGAGAAAGCGCGCAAGCACTGCCCAGACCAGCGCCACCCCCTGTTCCACCGGCACCGCGCCCACTGGTGGGTCGACCGGGCAGCCCGCCAGGCCGAACATCAGCCAGGTGCGCTGCTCCAGCCGTGCGGCGGACAGCCACAGGTCATGGGGGTGTTCGAGCATCGCCAGCCCTTCGCCGCCGTCGAGCTGCACGGCGAACTTGGCCGACAGCTCATGGAAGCGTGGCGTGCCTTCAAGCAGGTCGAGGATCTGCCCGGCCAATGGCCGGGTGTCGAACAGCATGCTGGGGTCGAGCCCGGCCAGCGGGCTGAGCATCAGGTTGCGCACATCGTCGCCGGCCGCCTCGCGCGGGCCCAGGCCCGCCGCCAGCAGGTACTCGACCAGCCCGCGGTGGTCGTTGCCGATGCCACGGATCTGCAGATTGGCGCGGTTGGTAGCCTCGATCACGCCGCCAGCGAAGCGCTCGGCGGCGTCGGCCACCGCCTCGGCCTGGTCAGCCAGCAGCAGGCCGCCGGGCAGTTTGATCCGGCAGATGCCGCCATCGCGCGCGGCGACGACGCGCCACAACCCCGGGCAGGCCGAGGGACGAGGCGTAATGTTGGGGGGCTGGGCCTGCTTCAAAGGGGCATCCGGCAATCGTGAAGGTGCGCTTCAGTGTAGAAGGCGCGGTATTATGCCTGCTTTGCTCGGCGGCATGAAAAGCCGGTGGTCGAGCATCTGCTGCGATTGATTAGAAATCCTGAACCGCGTCGCCTTTTTCGCGGGTAAACCCGCTCCCACAGAATTACGCGGCCCCTGTTGGCGGTGCTGTACCTGTGGGAGCGGGTTTACCCGCGAAGAGGCGCGAAGCGGCTCCAACATTGGCGGAACGAACCACATGGCCCCCTGGCTCACAGTTATAGGCATCGGCGAAGACGGCTTCAGCGGCTTGGGCAAGCAAGCCCGACGCGCCCTGCTGGCGGCCACGCACATCGTCGGCAGCCCGCGCCAGCTGGCCCTGCTGCCCCACTGCACGAACGCCGAGCAGGTCCATTGGCCCAGCCCGTTTTCGCTGGAGCCGGTGTTGGCCCTGCGCGGCCAGCCGGTGTGCGTGCTGGCCAGCGGCGACCCGATGTTCTACGGCGTCGGCGCCAGCCTGGCGCGCCAGTTGCCCAGCAGCGAGATGCAGGTGCTGCCGATGCCCTCCTCCTGCGCCCTCGCCGCCGCCCGCCTGGGCTGGCCGCTGCAGGACGTGCAGGTGGTCTCGGTGGTCGCCCGCCCGCTGGCCACGCTCAATGCCCACCTGTTCAGCGGCCTGCGCCTGCTGGTGCTGAGCAACGACCAACACAGCCCGGCCGCCATCGCCGCGCTGCTGCGCGAACGCGGCTTCGGCCCCAGCCGCCTGCAGGTGTTCGAGCATCTCGGCGGGCCACTGGAGCGCCAACTGAGCGGCACGGCCGAAGACTGGCCGCACGCCGATATCGCCGCGCTGAACCTGGTCGCCATCGACTGCCAGGCCAGCGTCGATGCCCCACGCCTGCCCCGCGTCGCCGGCCTTCCGGACAGCGCCTTCCAACATGACGGCCAGTTGACCAAACGCGATGTACGCGCCATCACCCTGGCCCGCCTGGCGCCGCAACCGGGCGAGCTGCTGTGGGACGTGGGCGCCGGCTGCGGCTCGATCGGCATCGAGTGGATGCGTGCCCACCCCAGCTGCCGCACCCTGGCCATCGAGGCCGACGAAGGCCGCCAGGGTTTCATCGAACACAACCGCGATGCCCTGGGCGTACCCGGCTTGCAGCTGATTCGCGGCAAGGCCCCGCAGACACTTCACGACCTGGAGCGCCCCGATGCGATCTTCATCGGCGGCGGCGTCACCCGCGAAGGCGTGCTGGCGCTGTGCTGGGAGCGCCTGCGCCCTGGCGGGCGGCTGGTGGCCAATGCCGTGACCTTGCAGAGCGAAGTCGCCCTGGCGCAGTTCCGCCAGCAGCATGGCGGCGAACTGACCCGCATCCATATCGCCCACACCCAGCCGTTGGGCAGTTTCGACACCTGGCGCCAGGCGCTGCCGATCACCCTGCTCGACGTGGTCAAACCTCTCGATGCGTGAAGAAACCCGCGAACAACCCGCGCCCCTGCGCAGCGGCCTGACCACCGGCAGCTGCGCCACCGCCACCAGCCTTGCGGCAGCACGCCTGCTGCTGACCGGCCAGCCCAATGATGCGGTGCACATCACCCTGCCCAAGGGCAAGGTGGTAGAGATGCGCCTGGAGTTCTGCCGCGCCTGCGCAGGCGGCGCCGAGGCCGGCACGCTCAAGGATGCCGGCGACGACCCGGATGTCACCCATGGGGCGCTGCTCTACAGCCAGGTGCGCCTGCGCGCCGAACCCGGCATCCGCTTTGTCGCCGGGCAAGGCGTGGGTACCGTGACCCGTCCGGGCCTGGTACTGGGTGTCGGCGAGCCCGCGATCAACCCGGTGCCGCGGCGGATGATCAGCGAGCACTTGCAGCAGCTGGCAAACGAATGTGCCTACGCCGGCGGTTTCGAAGTCACGGTCAATGTCCGCGACGGTGAAGCCCTGGCCCTGAAGACCATGAACCCGCGCCTGGGCATCCTCGGCGGGCTGTCGATCCTCGGCACCAGCGGCATCGTCCGGCCGTTCTCCTGCGCGGCCTATATCGCCTCGATCCACCAAGGCATTGATGTTGCCCACACCAACGGCTACACCCACATCGCCGCGTGCACCGGCAACGCCAGCGAAGACACCATGCGCCGGGTGTACGGCCTGCCCGAAATCGCCCTGATCGAGATGGGCGACTTCGTCGGCGCCGTGCTCAAGCACCTGCGCAAGGTGCCGGTGCCGCGCCTGAGCCTGTGCGGCGGCTTCGGCAAGATCAGCAAGCTGGCCGCCGGGCACATGGACCTGCACAGCCGCCATTCGAGCATCGACCTGCCACAGCTGGCCGGCTGGGCCGCCGACATTGGCGCCGACGCAGCGTTGCAAACGGCCATCGTCGGCGCCAACACCAGTCAGCAGGCCCTCGCCCTGGCCCATACCGCCGGTATCGCCCTGGGCGACGAAGTCTGCCGCCATGCGCTGGCCTTCGCCCGCAGCGTGGTGCCGGCCCAGGTGCAGGTGGAGGTGTTCGCCATCGACCGCCAGGGCGGCATCGTCGGCAAGGCGGGCGTGCAATGAAGGGGCGCATCCTGCTGCTGGGCGGGGTGACCGAGGCCCTGGCCATCGCCCGCACACTCGGGCCGCAGCATGTTTACAGCCTCGCCGGCATCGGCCGCGTGCCCCAGGACCTGGCCTGCCAGGTGCGGGTTGGCGGCTACGGCGGCGCCGAAGGCCTGGCGCGCTACCTGGGTGAGGAAGGCATCGAGCTGCTGATCGACGCCACTCACCCCTATGCCGCGCAGATCAGCCAGAACGCCGCGCAGGCTGCGGCCATGGCCGGCATTCCCTGTTGGGCGCTCAGGCGCCCGGCCTGGCAGGCGCAGCCGGGGGACGACTGGCGCGAGGTGGCGGGATGGGATGAATTGATCGAGGCACTGGCACCGTTCCAGCGACCGCTGTTCACCCTCGGGCGTGAGCCGTTGCAACATCTGGACGAGATTCCTTTGCATCAGTTCTGGACCCTTCGTGCCCTCGACGCTTGCCCGGGTAATGAGCGCTGCGAGGTGATCGGTGCGCGTGGGCCGTTCCGTATCGACGATGAGCGCGCGCTGTTCGAACGTCGGCAGATCGATGTGCTGGTGAGCAAGAACAGCGGTAGCGTGGCCACCGAGCCGAAGCTGGAGGTGGCGCGGGAGCGGGGGGTGCCGGTGTTGGTGCTCAAGCGGCCGGTGTTGCCGGAGGTGGAGCGGGTTTTCGAAAGGGCTGAGGTGCTGTTGGAGGCGCTGGAGGCACATCGCGTCAGGGCTGACAGGTGTTCGCCGAAAGATATGCAGCGCTCTTGAGATCGAGCGCCGCCCGCGCGGCGCATCGCGGCACAAGGCCGCTCCTACATCTGTTTCGGGACAATCCCTCCTGTGCCATCACCTGGTCCGCCTTATTGGTACGACGCGGTTTCAGTGTGGGCGTTGCCGCCGCCCCGCATGACTCAAGGCATGCACCAAGGCAGGCGCTGGTACTTTCACAGGAATAATTGGCCCGAAACAGATGTAGGAGCGGCCTTGTGCCGCGATGCGCCGCGCGGGCGGCGCTCGATCTCACAGGCGCTGTAAAACCTTCGGCGAACACCTGGCTGCGCTGCATATCTATCGCCGAACACCTGTCAGCCCTGACACAAACTCCGTGAAACCCAGAGACACATCCAACCGATGGCCCCACCCGCCGCTCTTGCCGTAAACTCACCCCCCCTCTACTGGAAGGCCCCACCCATATGGAAATGCAATGGTGGATCTGGCTCGTCTTCGGCGTGGCCCTGATCCTGCTGGAACTGGTGCTCCCCACCTTCTTCATTCTCTGGTTCGGCATCGGCGCCGTGCTGGTGTCGCTCATCGCGCTGCTCGCCCCCAGCCTGCAACTGGATATGCAAGGGCTGCTGTGGGTCGTGTTCTCGTCCATCACCACAGTGCTGTGGTTCAAGGTGTTCCGCCGCAAGAAAGCGGACGTACGCTGGACCGCCGACAGCGTGATCGGCGAGGTCGGCCTGCTGACCGCCAGCGTCTCGCAGTTCCAGAAAGGCCGCGTGCGCTTCCAGAAGCCGATCCTCGGCAACGAAGAATGGACCTGCGTCGCCGACAGCGACATCCCCGCCGGCGAGCGTGTGCGCCTGGCCGCCGTCGAAGGCAACACCGCCCGGGTCACCCGGGCTTGAATCCGCACTAAAAGGAAGTTCGCAAACATGACCAGCCTCATCGTCGTCGCCACCCTCGCCGTATTCGTCCTGATCACCGTGTTCAAGGGGGTGCGCATCGTGCCTCAGGGCGAGGAATGGATCGTCGAACGCCTGGGCCGCTACCACAGCACCCTCAAGCCCGGCCTGAACATCGTCATCCCGTACATGGACGTGGTTGCCTACCGCCTGCCGACCAAGGACATCATCCTCGACGTGCAGCAGCAGGAGATCATCACCAAGGACAACGCGGTGATCGTCGCCAACGCCCTGTGCTTCGCCAAGGTCGTCGACCCACAGAAAGCGTCCTACGGTGTGCAGAACTTCTCGTTCGCCGTCACCAGCCTGACCATGACTTCGCTGCGCGCCATTGTCGGCGCCATGGACCTGGACGAAGCGCTGTCCAGCCGCGAGCAGATCAAGGCGCGCCTGCGTGAGGCGATGTCCGAACAGACCGAAGACTGGGGCGTGACCGTGCGCTCGGTGGAGATCCAGGACATCAAGCCATCGCCGAGCATGCAGACCGCCATGGAGCGCCAGGCCGCCGCCGAGCGTGAGCGTAAAGCCGATGTGACCCGCGCCGAAGGCAACAAGCAGGCCGCCATTCTCGAAGCCGAGGCGCGGTTGCAGGCGGCCAAGCTGGATGCCGAAGCCCAGGTCAACCTGGCCGAGGCCTCGGCACGGGCGATCACCCTGGTGAAGGAAGCGGTGGGCAGCGAGACGGTGCCGGCCATGTACCTGCTGGGTGAACGCTACATCGGCGCGATGGAGAACCTGGCGAGCAGCGACAATTCGAAAGTCGTGGTGCTGCCGGCCGACCTGCAAGAGACCGTGCGCGGTTTGATGGGCCGCGCCAAGGCCTGATACCCCAAGCCCTGCGGGTGCGGGCATCGTGGATGCCAGGCATTGTGGGAGCGGGCTTGCCCCGCGATAGCGCCATGCCTGGGAGTGATGTTGCCTGGGCGGGCCCCATCGCGGGGCAAGCCCGCTCCCACAATGCCTGCTCCCACAATGCTCGCTCCCACAAGCCTGCTCCCACGATCTGCCCCAGGTGCGGCACTTCACCGCACCCCGGCATTTTTACCTATACTCCGCCGTACAATAGCCATCACGATTCCTGACCGGATCTCTCCATGCCCCCACGTCGGCACATCGCCTGGATAGCCTGCCTTGCAGTGCTGTTCAACCTGCTGGCCATGCCGCTGTCCTCTGCCGCGCCCAAGGGCCCGGCCGAACAGCTGCTGTGGGGGGCGTTCTGTTCGAGCATGGCGAACAAGGCCAAAGTCGATGTACAGGCCCTGGCCAAGATCGACCTAGGCCCGCAAAGCGATGACAGCGCCAGCATGATGAACTGCTGGTGCTGCTCGGGCGCCGCGCCTTTGCTGGCCTTGCCCGGCTACCCGCCACAACTGCACAACCCGCCGTTGCTGCTCACCGGGCACGTTGCGCACCTCGCCGACTACCAGCCCACGCCGCGCCAGTTATGGCCTGCGCTCAATCCCCGTGCCTCTCCGCTGGCCTGATGTTCACTACGCTGTCCATCAGAACCTGAACAGACCGGAGATTCACCCATGCTCAAGCAAGCCCTTGTCCTGGCCGCCCTGCTGCTGCCCGGCGCCTATGCCAATGCCCATGAATACACGGCAGGCGACCTGCACATCGCCCACCCCTGGTCACTGGAACTGCCGCCGAACGCGCCCAACGTGGCGGCCTACTTCGTCGTGCACAACAACGGCAAGGCCGATGACCGCCTGCTCTCGGTGGACAGCCCCATCACCGATGACGCCCAGTTGCACGAACACGTGATGAGCGCCGCCGGCGCCATGAAGATGCAACACGTGCAAAGCGTCGTGGTGCCGGCCGGCAAGGACGTGGTGTTCGCCCCCAGCGCCTACCACGTGATGATCATGCAACCCAAGGACCGCAGCCTGCTCACCGACGGCAAGCGCTTCCCGCTGACCCTGCACTTCGAAAAAGCCGGTGACGTCACCGTCGACGTGGCCGTGCAGAAGCAGCCACCGACCGACCAGCCCGCGTCGCACGAGCACGCACACTGATCAGCTGACAGGCGCTCGCCATGAGCCTGCCGCGCAACAGCTCGACCCGCAGCACCCGCCCTGATCGCAGGCGCGTCGGTGGCGGCTGGCTGAGCCTGTTCGCCATGTGGATGATCTTCATCGGCCCACTGGTTTCCCAGTCGATGCCGATGGAGCACCACGCCGGCATGGCCATGCCGATGGACATGTCGATGGCCATGCCCATGGAGCATGGCCACGATCATCACCAGGGCCACGGCAACGATGGCCAGCTGCATGTGATGTGGGAAAAGTGCGGCTACTGCAGCCTGCTGTTCAACTGCCCCGCCCTGCCCCAGACCCTCAGCCCGCTTACCGCGGGCAGCGTACTCCCCCCCGTCCACCTGCCCGTCGCCACGCGCCAGGGCCATGCCCGGCAGGCTGTATTCCCCGGCGCGCGCAGCCGCGCGCCACCCACCTCGATCGTCGTCTGAAACCACTTTTCTACTGCCCGAAGCCAGGAGGCTTCGCGCCGACTCACGACTGATCGACTGGAATCACTATGTCCGGCTGTACCCCTGTTTTCGCCCTTTCCCTGCGCGGGACCATCGCCCTGCTGTGCGGCTCACTGCTCGCCCCCCTGGCCGTGGCCGCCGAAACCGGCCACGAAGGCCACGCCCACGACACTGCCGAGCTGAGCCCGACGGTGATCACCGCCATCGCCCCCAGCTCGCCACTGACCGTGGTCACCAACCCCAAGGACCCACGCCAGCCGGTGCCGGCCAGCGACGGCGCCGACTACCTCAAGACCATCCCCGGGTTCTCGGTGATCCGTGCCGGCGGCACCAACGGCGACCCGGTGCTGCGCGGCATGTTCGGCTCGCGCCTGAACATCCTCACCAACGGCGGCATGATGCTCGGCGCCTGCCCCGGCCGCATGGATGCGCCGACGTCGTATATCTCGCCGGAAACCTACGACCGCCTCACCGTGATCAAGGGCCCGCAAAGCGTGATCTGGGGCCCCGGCGGTTCCGCCGGGACCATCCTCTTCGAACGTGAACCGGAAAAGTTCGGCGAGCTCGGCAGCCGGGTCAACGCCAGTGTGCTGGTCGGCTCCAACGGCCGCTTCGACAAGGTGCTCGACGCCGCCGCCGGCAACTCGCTGGGTTACGTGCGCTTCATCGGCAACCAGTCGCATTCCGACGACTTCGATGACGGCAACGGCGACACCGTGCCCTCGCGCTGGGACAAGTGGAACGGTGATGCCACCGTCGGCTGGACCCCGGACGCCGACACCCTGCTGGAGCTGACCGCCGGCAAGGGCGACGGCGAGGCCCGTTCCGCCGGGCGCGGCATGGACGGCTCGCAGTTCAAGCGCGAAAGCCTCGGCCTGCGTTTTGAAAAGTCCAACCTCGGCGAGGTACTCGACAAGGTCGAGGCGCAGGTCTACTACAACTACGCCGACCACGTGATGGACAACTACAGCCTGCGCACCCCGTCGGGCACCGGCATGATGGGCATGCCCATGGTCAGCAACGTCGACCGCCGCACCATGGGCGCACGGATCAAGGCCACCTGGCGCTGGGCCGACGTGCAGTTGATCAGCGGCATCGACGCACAGACCAACGAGCACCGCCAGCGCGGCGGCATGGGCATCGACGCGCACAAAGGACAACCCTGGACCAAGGACGCCGACTTCCACAACTACGGCGCCTTCGGCGAACTGACCTGGTATGCCACAGGCGTTGACCGCCTGATCACCGGCGCCCGCCTGGACCGCGCCTCGGCCCGCGACTTCCGCAAGGCCAGCCCGACCCAGGGCGACACCCGGGCCGACACCCTGCCCAGCGGCTTCGTGCGCTACGAGCATGACCTGGCGGCAATCCCCGCGACCACCTACATCGGCCTCGGCCATGCCCAGCGCTTCCCCGACTACTGGGAGCTGTTCTCGCCCAAGCTGGCCCCGGCCGGCGCAGCGAACGCCTTCGACGGCATCAAGCCGGAGAAGACCACCCAGCTCGACTTCGGCATCCAGTACCAGGGCGAACGCCTCGAAGCCTGGGCCTCGGGCTACGTCGGCCAGGTGCGCGACTACATCCTGTTCGACTACCGCCGCACCATGATGGGTGGCTACACCTCCCAGGCACAGAACATCGACGCCCGCATCATGGGCGGCGAACTGGGTGCGGCCTACAAGCTCACGGAAAACTGGAAGGCCGACGCCACCCTGGCCTACGCCTGGGGTAAGAACAGCAGCGACGGCAAGGCGCTGCCGCAGATGCCACCCCTGGAAAGCCGCCTGGGCCTGAGCTACAGCCGTGACGCCTGGAGCGTCGGCACGCTGTGGCGGCTGGTGGCCGAGCAGAACCGCATCGCCGAGAACCAGGGCAACGTGGTGGGCAAGGACTACGGCAAGAGCGCCGGCTTCGGCGTGTTCTCGCTCAACGGCGCCTACAAGATCAACAACAACCTCAAGCTCAGCGCGGGCGTCGACAACCTGTTCGACAAGGCCTACGCCGAGCACCTGAACCTGGCAGGGAATGCCGGGTTCGGCTATCCGGCGAACTCGACGCAGCCGGTGAACGAGCCAGGCAGGACCTTCTGGACCAAGGTCGACTTCAGCTTCTGACAACAACAAACGGGCGCGGGGCCTGACCGCGCCCAACTCAGGTCTACGGGAGGCTCCCATGAGCAAACCAAACGTATCGTTCTACAACCTGGCCTGGCGCTGGCATTTCTATGCCGGGCTGTTCGTCGCGCCGTTCATGATCCTGCTGGCGATCACCGGGATCATCTACCTGTTCAAGCCACAGCTCGACCCGCTGATGTACCGCGACTTGATGGTGGTCGAGGCCGGCCACCACCGGCAAAGCGCCGACACCCTGCTGGCCAACGTGCGCCAGGCTTATCCACAGGGGCACGTGGGCCAGTACCTGCCGCCGCTGGACGCCGAGCGCAGCGCGCAGTTCGTGGTGCACGACGGCGGGCGCGAACTCAATGTGTTCGTCGACCCGTACAGCGGCAAGGTGCTGGGCGAGCAGGACGGCAAGCAGAACCTGCAAGCCATCGCCCGCGCCCTGCATGGCGAGCTGATGGTCGGCACGGTCGGTGACCGGCTGGTGGAACTGGCGGCCGGCTGGGGCATCGTCCTGGTCGTGTCCGGCCTCTATTTGTGGTGGCCACGCGGGCGCAGCAGCGCCGGGGTGCTGTGGCCACGCTTGAGCGCACGCGGCCGGGTGCTGTGGCGCGACCTGCACGCGGTCACCGGTTTCTGGGGCTCGGCCCTGTTGCTGCTGATGCTGATCAGCGGCATGACCTGGACCGGCCTGTGGGGCAAGCAGTACGCCGACCTGTGGAACCGCTTCCCGGCGGCCATGTGGAACGACGTGCCGAAGTCGGACAAGCAGGCGGGCGAGCTGAACGACGCCCACCGCCAGACCGTGCCCTGGGCGCTGGAAAACACCCCGATGCCGGTGTCCGGCGCGCATGCCGAGCATGCCGGCCATCACATGGCCGACCAGGCGCCTGCCGCGCCGCAGGTCAGCCTGCAGCAGGTCGAGGATGTCGCCACCCTGCGCCAGGTCGCGCCGGGCTACAGCATCACCTTGCCAACCACTGCCGACGGCGTGTTCACCATCGCGGTATTTGCCGACGACCCGCGCAACGACGCCACCCTGCATGTCGATCAGTACACCGGCAAGGTGCTGGCCGACGTGCGCTGGCAGGACTACAGCCCAGTGGCCCGCGCCACCGAGCTTGGCGTGATGCTGCACGAGGGCAAGATGTTCGGGCCGCTGAACCAGATCGTCATCCTGCTGGTGTGCCTGATGATCCTGCTGGGTTCGGTGAGCGGGCTGGTGATGTGGTGGAAGCGCAAGCCCGCCAGTGGCCTGGGCGTGCCGCCGCTGCGCCATGACCTGCCGCGCTGGAAGACCGCCGTGGGGGTGATGGTGGTGCTGGGCGTGGCGTTCCCGCTGGTGGGGGTGTCGATGGTGGTGATGTGGGTGGTGGATAGCCTGGTGGTGAGGCGCCAGGTGATGGTCAGGGCCTGACATCGCAATCGCGGGGCAAGCCCGCTCCCACGCCAATCTCACAGGGCAGGCGTGGGAGCGGGCTTGCCCCGCGATGAGGCCGGCACCGGCAACCATTGATTCCGGTCATGCCGAGCACCAGGCTGCATCGCCAAAATCGTGTCGATCTGTCGCGCCCCCATCTGGAACGGGCGTGTTAGCCTAGCCGGCTACCTCTGACAAGAAGACTGACCCTCAATGGAATGCAGCCTATGACCCGGACCTCCTCCACCCCTGCTGAAGACCAGCACCTGCAACGCAACCTGACCAACCGCCACATCCAGCTCATCGCCATCGGCGGTGCCATCGGCACCGGCCTGTTCATGGGCTCGGGCAAGACCATCAGCCTGGCCGGCCCGTCGATCATCTTCGTCTACATGATCATCGGCTTCATGCTGTTCTTCGTCATGCGCGCCATGGGCGAGCTGCTGCTGTCGAACCTCAACTACAAGTCGTTCATCGACTTCTCCGCCGACCTGCTCGGCCCCTGGGCCGGCTACTTCACCGGCTGGACCTACTGGTTCTGCTGGGTGGTCACCGGTATCGCCGACGTGGTGGCGATCGCCGCCTATACCCAGTTCTGGTTCCCCGACATGCCGCAGTGGATCCCCGCGCTCAGCTGCGTGGCGCTGTTGCTGTCGCTGAACCTGGTGACGGTGAAGCTGTTCGGCGAGATGGAGTTCTGGTTCGCCCTGATCAAGATCGTCGCCATCCTCGGCCTGGTGGTCACCGGCCTGTACATGGTCATCACCGGCTTCCAGTCGCCCGGCGGCGACACCGCGAGCCTGGCCAACCTGTGGAACGACGGCGGCATGTTCCCCCACGGGCTGATGGGCTTCTTCGCCGGCTTCCAGATTGCCGTGTTCGCCTTCGTCGGCATCGAGCTGGTGGGCACCACTGCCGCTGAAGCCAAGAATCCCGAGCGCACCCTGCCCCGGGCGATCAACTCGATCCCGATCCGCATCATCGTGTTCTACGTGCTGGCCCTGGTGGCGATCATGGCGGTCACGCCATGGCGCGACGTGGTGCCGGGCAAGAGCCCGTTCGTCGAGCTGTTCATGCTGGCCGGCCTGCCGGCGGCGGCGAGCATCATCAACTTCGTGGTGCTCACCTCCGCGGCCTCGTCGGCCAACAGCGGGGTGTTCTCCACCAGCCGCATGCTGTTCGGCCTGGCCCAGGAAGGCGATGCGCCCAAGGCCTTCGAAAAACTCTCGCGCCGTGCGGTGCCGGCCAACGGCCTGTACTTCTCCTGCGCCTGCCTGCTGCTGGGGGCGGTGCTGATCTACCTGGTGCCCGACGTGGTCGAGGCGTTCACCCTGGTGACCACGGTGTCGGCGGTGCTATTCATGTTCGTCTGGACGCTGATCCTGCTGTCGTACCTGAGCTACCGCAAAAACCGTGCGGCGCTGCATGAAGCGTCGAGCTACAAGATGCCCGGCGGGCGCTTCATGTGCTACGTGTGCCTGGTGTTCTTCGCCGGCATCCTGGTGCTGCTGAGCCTGCGTGACGACACCCGCCAGGCGCTGGTGGTGACGCCGATCTGGTTTGTGCTGCTGGCGGTGACCTATCAGTTCGTGCGCAGCAAGCGCCAGCCGCGTGCCACCGTGCGTGGGGCATCGAACAACTGATCCTGAACCCATCGCGGGGCAAGCCCGCTCCCACGCCGACCTCACACAGCAGGCGTGGGAGCGGGCTTGCCCCGCGATGGGGCCCGCTAGCCTTGCTCCAACCCCTCAAGCACGGCCTCGGCCAGCGCCAACCCTTTCTCCAGCGAATTCTCCGTAGCCGTCAGCAAACTGCGCAACGGCTCCCCGGCCTTCTCCAACGCGGCGGCATTGGTCTCATACGCCGCCTTCAACGCCGCCACGGCGCACACCAGCGCATCCTCGCTATCCACCCCGGCATGCACCGAAAGCATCGGAGCGTGGGCGTGATTGCAGGTGCCGAACTGTGAACAGGCGGTAACGGGGCGGGGTTTGCAAATGGCGGGATTGACCCGCGATTCCGGGTTCATAGGTGCACCTCTCGC
Source organism: Pseudomonas sichuanensis (assembly GCF_003231305.1). GTDB lineage: Bacteria > Pseudomonadota > Gammaproteobacteria > Pseudomonadales > Pseudomonadaceae > Aquipseudomonas > Aquipseudomonas sichuanensis. Next base: position 90,701 of record NZ_QKVM01000010.1, read on the forward strand.
TGAAGGGCATCGATGAGAGGTGCGCCAGCGACAGGCGCGAACGGGGGATCTGGAACGATCTTCTTGAGCATGGTGCATCTCCTTGCAGCTCTCTCTTTATGAAGCTCCGCTCCCACACGCCAATATGGGTGGGCGAAGCCGTGCGGGTTGGCGTGCCGGCAGAGAGAACCGGTGAGCCCGAAGGCTCCCACACACGACTCCGCCCATAACGGGTGCAGCCATGCAGAACACCGCCACAAGGTGCGTCAGTGCTCGATCTCTCTGATTACGGGACGCCAATCCCGAACCGCAGAAACTACTGCGGTGGGGCACGGTACTCAAGTACCGCTTATGTGTCAAAAGTGTTCACGGGCACTGGCCCCAATCCTGTGCAGGCCCAACCTGCAAGCACCATCCTGGACGCCCCAAACGCCCCGAATCGTCGCACAACCGCTCTACTACAAGCCTTACGCCGCTCGGCACAGCCTTTGCAATCTCCGACCTGCCAGCACCACAACCCTCACATCGGAGTGACCAAATGAAGCGACGCAGTCTGATCAAGGCCTTCACCCTCAGCGCATCGATCGCGGCGATGGGCCTGAGCTGGAGCATCCAGGCCGCCGAGACCATCAAGGTCGGCATCCTGCATTCGCTGTCGGGCACCATGGCGATTTCCGAGACCTCGCTCAAGGACATGGCGCTGATGACCATCGACGAGATCAACGCCAAGGGCGGGGTCAACGGCAAGCAGCTCGAAGCGGTGGTGGTGGACCCGGCGTCCAACTGGCCGCTGTTCGCCGAAAAGAGCCGCCAGCTGCTGACCCAGGACAAGGTGGCGGTGGTGTTCGGCTGCTGGACCTCGGTTTCGCGCAAATCCGTGCTGCCGGTGTTCGAGGAGCTCAACGGCCTGCTGTTCTACCCAGTGCAGTACGAGGGTGAAGAGATGTCGCCGAACGTGTTCTACACCGGCGCCGCGCCGAACCAGCAGGCGATCCCGGCGGTGGAGTACCTGATGAGCGAAGACGGCGGCAGCGCCAAGCGCTTCTTCCTGCTGGGCACCGATTACGTCTACCCGCGCACCACCAACAAGATCCTGCGCGCCTACCTGCACAGCAAGGGCGTGGCCGACAAGGACATCGAAGAGGTGTACACGCCGTTCGGCCACGCCGATTACCAGACCATCGTCGCCAACATCAAGAAGTTCTCCGCCGGCGGCAAGACGGCGGTCGTCTCCACGGTCAACGGCGACTCCAACGTGCCGTTCTACAAAGAGCTGGCCAACCAGGGCCTGAAGGCCACCGAGGTGCCGGTGGTGGCGTTCTCGGTGGGTGAGGAAGAGCTGCGCGGCATCGACACCAAGCCATTGGTGGGGCACCTGGCGGCGTGGAACTACTTCGAGTCGGTGGATAACCCGGTCAACCAGAAGTTCGTCGCCGACTGGAAGGCCTACGCCAAGGCCAAGAACCTGCCGGGCGCCGACAAGGCGGTGACCAACGACCCGATGGAAGCCACCTACGTGGGCATCCACATGTGGGCGCAGGCCGCCGAGAAGGCCAAGTCCACGGACGTGGACAAAGTGCGCGAGGCGCTGGCCGGGCAGAGCTTCAAGGCGCCGTCGGGCTTCACCCTGACCATGGACAAGAGCAACCACCACCTGCACAAGCCGGTGATGATCGGCGAGATCCAGGATGACGGGCAGTTCAGCGTGGTGTGGCAGACCGAGCAGCCGCTGCGGGCGCAGCCGTGGAGTCCGTTCATTCCGGGGAATGACAAGCGGCCTGACTATGCGGTGAAGGGCAACTGACGCCATCGCGGGGCAAGCCCGCTCCCACGCCGCCCCCACGTGAATGAGGGACAGCGTGGGAGCGGGCTTGCCCCGCGATGAATCCACCGCCGATTTCCAGGATGGCCCGCATGCTTAGACTTCTGCTCACACTATTGCTGCTTCTACCCCTGGCCACCCAAGCCAGCGAGGGCGAATTCTTCCTCAGCGCCAAGCCAGCCGAACAGGCCAGCCTGCTCGAAACCTGGGCCGCACAACCCGATGCCGCGCGCCTGCCGCTGCTGGAAAACCTGCGCCAAGGCCGCATCGCCGAGGGCGACACCCGCAAGCTGCGCCTGAACAACCGCCTGCGCGGGCTGCTCGACAACACCCTGGCCAGCCACCAACTGCTCAGCGATCAGGCCGACACCCGCCTGGCCGCCGCCCAGCAATTGCAGAAGAGTGCACAGCCCGCCCAGATGGCCTTCCTCGACCGCCGCTTCGCCGCCGAGCCAGACGCCGCCGTCCACGCCGCCCTGGGCCTGGCCCTGGCCAACCTGCAACTGGGCGCCAGCGAACCCGCCGTGCGCCTGGCCGCCGTGCGCCTGCTGGGCGAAACCGGCGACCCGCTGGCCCGCACCCGCCTCGAAGCGCTGCTGCAACCTAACGCCGAAACCGACGCCACCGTGCGCACCGCCGCCGAAACCAGCCTGGCCCAGGTGCAACGCAAACTGCTGGTAGGCGAACTGCTGGGCCAGGCCTTCAGTGGCCTGTCGCTGGGCTCGATCCTGCTGCTGGCGGCCCTGGGCCTGGCGATCACTTTCGGCCTGCTCGGGGTGATCAACATGGCCCACGGCGAGATGCTGATGCTCGGCGCCTACAGCACCTATATGGTCCAGGTGCTGCTGCAGCGCTACGCGCCAGGGGCGATCGAGTTCTACCCGCTGATCGCCCTGCCGGTGGCCTTCGCCGTCAGTGCCGGGGTCGGCATGGCCCTGGAACGCACGGTGATCCGTCACCTGTACGGCCGCCCGCTGGAAACCCTGCTGGCCACCTGGGGCATCAGCCTGATCCTGATCCAGGCCGTGCGCCTGATCTTCGGCGCGCAGAACGTCGAGGTGAGCAACCCGGCCTGGCTGTCCGGCGGCATCCAGCTGCTGCCCAACCTGGTGCTGCCCTACAACCGCATCGTCATCATCCTGTTCGCCCTGGCCGTGGTGCTGCTCACCTGGCTGCTGCTCAACCGCACACGGCTGGGCCTGAACGTGCGCGCAGTGACCCAGAACCGCAACATGGCGGCCTGCTGCGGGGTGCCCACCGGGCGCGTCGACATGCTCGCCTTTGGCCTGGGCTCGGGTATCGCCGGGCTGGGCGGCGTGGCCCTGAGCCAGGTCGGCAACGTCGGGCCTGACCTGGGCCAGAGCTACATCATCGACTCGTTCCTGGTGGTGGTGCTCGGCGGTGTCGGGCAACTGGCCGGCAGCCTCTGGGCCGCCTTTGGCCTGGGCATCGCCAACAAGCTGCTGGAGCCGCAGATCGGTGCGGTGCTCGGCAAGATCCTCATCCTTGCGCTGATCATTCTGTTCATCCAGAAGCGCCCGCAAGGCCTGTTCGCCCTCAAGGGACGGGTAATCGACTGATGAACCAGCCACTGCTTGTCACTGCCGCACAAAAGGCCGGGCCGCGGGTTTCGCTGGCCCTGGGCGCCGCCGTGGTTCTGGTGCTGCTGGCCTTGCCGCTGCTGTCGCTGTTGCCCGACGGGCACGCGCTGCAGGTCTCGGCCTACACCCTGACCCTGGTGGGCAAGATCCTCTGCTATGCCATCGTCGCCCTGGCGCTGGACCTGGTGTGGGGCTACGCCGGGCTGTTGTCCCTGGGCCACGGGCTGTTCTTCGCCCTCGGTGGCTACGCCATGGGCATGTACCTGATGCGCCAGGCAGCCGGCGACGGCCTGCCGGGGTTCATGGCCTTCCTGTCGTGGAACGAGCTGCCCTGGTACTGGGCCGGCACCCAGCACTTCGCCTGGGCCCTGTGCCTGGTGGTGCTGGCGCCGGGGTTGCTGGCACTGGTATTCGGCTGGTTTGCCTTCCGCTCGCGGATCAAGGGCGTGTACTTCTCCATCATGACCCAGGCCCTGACCTTCGCCGGCATGCTGCTGTTCTTTCGCAACGAGACCGGCTTTGGCGGCAACAACGGCTTCACCAACTTCCGCACCATCCTCGGCTTCGACATCACCGCGCAAGGCACTCGCGCGGTGCTGTTCCTGCTCACGGTCGGCCTGCTGCTGGCCAGCCTGTGCCTGTGCTGGCAGCTCACCCGCAGCAAGTTCGGCCGGCTGCTCACCGCCGTGCGCGATGCCGAGAACCGCTTGATGTTCTGCGGCTACGACCCGCGTGGCTTCAAACTGCTGGTGTGGGTGCTCAGCGCCGTGCTGTGCGGCCTGGCCGGGGCGCTGTACGTGCCGCAGGTGGGCATCATCAACCCCAGCGAGATGTCGCCGACCAACTCCATCGAGGCGGCCGTGTGGGTGGCCCTGGGCGGGCGCGGCACGCTGATCGGGCCGCTGCTCGGCGCCGGGCTGGTCAATGGCATGAAGAGCTGGTTCACCGTGGCGTTCCCCGAGTACTGGCTGTTCTTCCTCGGTGCGCTGTTCATCGTCGTCACCCTGTACCTGCCCAAGGGCGTGGTCGGGCTTGTGAAGAAAAGGAGCCAGCCATGAGAGGCGTGCCCCCGGTGCATCCGGAATTCATGTTGGAACCGGTGTTCGACCCACTCGGTGCCGGCCGCGACGCCATCGGCCTGGGCCAGCCGCGCAAGGCCGGGCTCGACACCCGCCACGGCACGGTGCTGAGCCTGGAGGACATCAGCGTCAGCTTCGACGGCTTCAAGGCGCTCAACGGGCTGAACCTGTACATCGGCGTGGGCGAGCTGCGCTGCATCATCGGCCCCAACGGCGCGGGCAAGACCACGCTGATGGACGTGATCACCGGCAAGACCCGCCCCGACAGCGGCAGCGCCTACTTTGGCGACACCCTCGACTTGACCCGCATGAGCGAATACCAGATCGCCCAGGCCGGGATCGGCCGCAAGTTCCAGAAGCCCACGGTGTTCGAGGCATTGACGGTGTTCGAGAACCTGGAGCTGGCCTTGAAGGCCGACAAGTCGGTGTGGGCCAGCCTGGCGGCGCGCTTGAGTGGCGAGCAGCGCCAGCGCATCGACCAGGTGCTGAGCACCTTGCGCCTGCTGCCATTGGCCCAGCGCCCGGCCGGGCTGTTGTCCCACGGGCAGAAGCAGTTTTTGGAGATCGGCATGCTGCTGGTGCAGGAGCCGCAGTTGTTGCTGCTGGACGAGCCGGTGGCGGGCATGACCGACGCCGAGACCGAGTTCACGGCCGAGCTGTTCCGCACGCTGGCAGGCACGCATTCGCTGATGGTGGTGGAGCACGACATGGGCTTCGTGGGCAGCATTGCCGACCATGTGACGGTGCTGCACCAGGGCAGCGTGCTGGCGGAGGGATCGCTGGCGCAGGTGCAGGCGGATGAGCGGGTGGTCGAGGTGTATCTCGGTAGATAGGCCTGCGGGGGTTGCGTGGGAGCGGGCTTGCCCCGCGATTGCGCCAGCCCGGCCAACATCACTTCCAGGCCTGACGCCATCGCGGGGCAAGCCCGCTCCCACGCTCAAATCACACAAGGGCACAACATGCTGAAAATCGACACCCTGCACCAATACTACGGCGGCAGCCACATCCTGCGCGGCCTGACCTTCGAGGCCAAGGTCGGCGAGGTCACCTGCCTGCTCGGGCGCAACGGCGTGGGCAAGACCACCCTGCTGCGCTGCCTGATGGGCCTGCTGCCAGCCCGCGAGGGCCGGGTGGAATGGGAAGGCCAAGCGATCACCGCACTCAAGCCGCAGCAACGGGTACAGGCCGGCATCGCCTACGTGCCCCAGGGCCGCGAGATCTTCCCGCGCCTGACGGTGGAGGAAAACCTGCTGATGGGCCTGTCGCGCTTCCCGGCCCGCGAGGCACGGGAGGTACCCGCGTTCATCTACGAGCTGTTCCCGGTGCTGGAACAGATGAAACAGCGCCGTGGCGGCGACCTGTCCGGCGGCCAGCAGCAACAGCTGGCCATCGGCCGTGCCCTGGCCAGCCGCCCGCGCCTGCTGATCCTCGACGAACCGACCGAAGGCATCCAGCCGTCGGTGATCAAGGAGATCGGCGCGGTGATTCGCAAACTCGCCGACCGTGGCGACATGGCCATCCTGCTGGTGGAGCAGTTCTATGACTTCGCCGAGGAACTGGCCGACCAGTACCTGGTGATGGCCCGTGGCGAGATCGTCCAGCAGGGGCGCGGCGAAAACATGCAGGCCGAAGGTGTGCGTGGCCTGGTTACCATTTAATCTGAATCCACTTCCCTTGCGAGACGCTGTCATGAGTTACCCGATTCGCGATGCCTTGGCCGCTGACCTGCCGGGCATCCTCGCCATCTACAACGACGCCGTGCGCAACACCACGGCGATCTGGAACGAAACCCCGGTCGACCTGGCCAACCGCCAGGCCTGGTTCGAGGCCCGCGCGCAGCAGGGCTACCCGATCCTGGTGGCGGTGGATGAAACCGGGGTGCTGGGCTACGCCTCGTTCGGCGACTGGCGGCCCTTCGAAGGCTTCCGGCATACCGTCGAGCACTCGGTGTACATCCGTGGCGACCAGCGTGGCAAAGGCCTGGGGCCGATCCTGATGGCGGCCCTGATCGAACGTGCGCGCGCTTGCGACAAACATGTGATGGTCGCCGCCATCGAGAGCGGCAACGCCGCGTCGATCCGCCTGCACCAACGCCTGGGCTTCGCCATCACCGGGCAGATGGCTCAGGTGGGCGTGAAGTTCGGCCGTTGGCTGGACCTGACCTTCATGCAGCTGAATCTGGACGACAACGCCCTTCCCCCCTCAAGGAGCTGAACCCGATGAACGCCGCCCACCTGCAACGCGTCACCCACGAAGGCCTGGCCTATTACCGCGAGGGCCTGGTGGCCCTGCTGCTGGATGCGGTGCGACAGGGTGCTTCGGTGGGCTTTCTGGCGGATATCGACGAGCAGCAGGCCAATGCCTATTTCGATGAGGTGAAGGCGCGCCTGGCCAGTGGCGAGCAACTGTTATGGGTGATCGCCCAGGGCCATGAGGTGCTGGCCAGCGTGCAGCTGGGCCTGTGCCTGAAGCCCAACGGGCTGAACCGGGCCGAGGTGCAGAAGCTGCTGGTGCACAGCGATGCGCGGCGACGGGGGTTGGGGCAGCAACTGATGAATGCGCTGGAGGCCGATGCCCGGCGGATCAGGCGGGGGATGCTGTACCTGGATACCGAGGCCGGCTCCGGCGCGGAGGCGTTCTATCGGGCGCAGGGGTACAGCAAGGCGGGGGAGATCCCGGATTACGCCTGTGGGCCGGATGGGGTGTATCGGGCGACGGCGTTGTATTTCAAGGTGCTGGCTGCCGCCTCAGAACGGCGTTGACGCCATCGCGGGGCAAGCCCGCTCCCACGCCATGTACCGAGGTGCTTCGTGGGAGCGGGCTTGCCCCGCGATGCTGTAGCTCTCACATCTGGGTGAACCTGCCCAGGCGCTGGCGCAACATGCTGTTCTCGCTGCGCAACTGCTGCACCTCCTCCAGCAACTCCAGTGCCAGCGCCACCCCTTCCCACTCCAGCTCCAGCTCCTGATGCAGCTTCACCGCGCGCTTCAACGTAACCGGCGCGCGGTCATCGAACAGCCATTCGTCGGGCGTTCGCCCCGACGGTTCAACAATGCCGTGCTCGACGATCTCGATCACCCAGTCGGCCGTGACATCGGCCTCCTGGCACAGGGTACGCATGTCCAGTTGAACGATCAGGGTGCTGCTCATGGTCACTTACTCCATTGAGTCCTCGGGTTGAACGCAGCTTTCTCGGAGAGCTGGGTCCACAACTCGCGCGCGGCGGCGTCGGACTGGGCGGGCATTACCACTTTCAACTGCGCATAGAGGTCGCCGCGCTCGCCCTGTTTGTTCAACAGGCCCATGCCCTTGACCCGCAGGCGCTGGCCGCTCTGGCTGTCGGGGCGGATGGTCAGGTTGATCTTGCCGGTCAGGGTCGGCACTGCCACCTTGGCGCCCAGCGCAGCCTCCCACGGGGCCAGCGGCACGGTGATGATCAGGTCATGGCCTTCGACATCGAACAGCGGGTGCGGTGCCATGCGCAGGGTCAGGAACAGGTCGCCGTTGGCCCCACCGCCCACACCTGGCGCGCCCTGGCCCTTGAGGCGGATGCGCTCGCCGTCGGTCACCCCGGCGGGAATCTTCACGTTCAGGGTCTTGGTGGTGAACCCGGTGCGCTGGCCGGCGCCGTTGGTCTGCGGCACCTGGAAGCTGATCTGCTTGGATTCGTTGTTCAGGGTCTCTTCGAGGAAGACCGCCAGTTCCAGTTCCACGTCCTGCCCTCGTCTGCCGGTACTGCGCTGTTGCCGGCCGCCACCACCGAAGGGGTTGCCACCCCGGGCGCCGAAGATCGAACTGAAGAAGTCGGAGAAGTCGCCGCCCTCGAAACCGCCGCCGCCGTTGCCGCCGCGGCTCTGCCAGCCAGGCGGGGCCTGGAACGGCCGGCCGTGCTGGCCGCCGTACTTGCGGATTTCGTCGAACTCGGCGCGCTTGTCCTTGTCGCCAAGCACTTCGTAGGCCTCGTTGGCCTCCTTGAATTTTTCCTCGGCGTCACGCTCCTTGCTGACGTCGGGGTGATACTTGCGCGCGAGCTTGCGGTACGCGGCCTTGATCGCCTTCTCGTCCGCGCTCGGTTCGACGCCGAGTATCTTGTAATAGTCTTTGAAGTCCATCTGTGGATCACCAATGTGAAAGTGCAGGTTGCAACTGAAGATAGGGGCCAAGCATAGCCTTTCAAGGTGCGCTTGGCTTTGCCTCACGGCAGACGACCGGTCTTGATTCTGTAGCCAACTGGCATACACTGCGCGGCCGTTTTGCCTCCGGAAGCTTTCCCCTCATGTCTGACGTATCCCCGGCCCGCGCCCTCGGCATCGATTTTGGCACCTCCAACTCCACGGTCGGCTGGCACCGCCCGGGCGTCGAGTCGCTGATCGCCCTGGAAGACGGCAAGATCACCCTGCCTTCGGTGGTCTTCTTCAACATCGAGGAACGTCGCCCGGTGTACGGCCGCCTGGCCCTGCACGAGTACCTGGAAGGCTACGAAGGCCGCCTGATGCGCTCGCTCAAGAGCCTGCTGGGTTCCAAGCTGATCAAGCACGATACCAGCGTGCTGGGCAGTGCCCTGCCGTTCAAGGACCTGCTGGGCATGTTCATCGGCGAGCTGAAAAAACGTGGCGAAGCCGCCGCCGGCCGCGAATTCGACCAGGTGGTGCTGGGCCGCCCGGTGTTCTTCGTCGACGAAGACCCCGCTGCCGACCAGGAGGCCGAGGACACCCTGGCCGAGGTGGCGCGCAAGATCGGTTTCAAGGACGTGTCGTTCCAGTACGAGCCGATCGCCGCGGCGTTCGACTACGAGTCGGGCATCAGCCGTGAAGAGCTGGTGCTGATCGTCGATATCGGCGGCGGTACCTCGGACTTTACCCTGATCCGCCTGTCGCCCGAGCGTCACTTGGTGGACGAGCGCCAGGACGACATCCTCGCCACCGGCGGCGTGCACATCGGCGGTACCGACTTCGACAAGCAGTTGAGCCTGCAGGGCGTGATGCCGCTGTTCGGTTACGGCAGCCGGATGAAGAGCGGCGCACTGATGCCCACCAGCTACCACCTCAACCTGGCCACCTGGCACACCATCAACGCCCTGTACTCGCAGAAGTCGCAGCTGGCGCTGGGCAACATGCGCTACGACATCGAGGACACCCTAGGCATCGACCGGCTGTTCAAGCTGATCGAGGAGCGCGCCGGGCACTGGCTGGCGATGGAAGTGGAGGCCAGCAAGATCGAGCTGACCGAGCGTGACAGCCGTAGCGTCGACTTTGGCCGCATCGAACCGGGGCTCTGCGCCGAGCTGACCCGCGCGTTGTTCGAGGATGCCATCAATGGGCTGCTGGAGCGTGTGCGTGGCAGCGTGACCGAGCTGCTGGCCAGGGCCGGGGTGAATGAAAGCCAGGTGGACACGGTGTTCTTCACCGGCGGTTCCAGCGGCATCCCGGCACTGCGCAACAGCGTGGCGGCGATGCTGCCCAATGCGCGGCATGTGGAAGGGAATATCTTCGGCAGCATCGGTAGCGGGCTGGCGATCGAGGCGCGCAAGCGCTACGGGACAATCTGATCCTTTGCCTTAGCCTGTACCGGCCTCTTCGCGGGTAAACCCGCTCCCACAGGTTCACCGTAAATCCTGTGGGAGCGGGTTTACCCGCGAAGAGGCCGGTACAGCTTCAAGCAATCTGTCAGACCAACTCCATCCGCTTGAGCTCACTCTTCAGGTACGCGTAGTAGATCGGCCCCGCCACCACCCCCGGCAGCCCGAACGCGGCCTCGAACACCAGCATCGCCAGCAACAGCTCCCAGGCCTTGGCACTGATCTGCCCGCCGACGATCCGCGCGTTGAGGAAGTACTCGACCTTGTGGATCACGATCAGATAGCCCAGCGCCGCCGCCGCCACCCAGATCGACAGCGACATCCCGACGATGGTGATCAGGGTGTTGGACATCAGGTTGCCGATCACCGGCAGCAGGCCGAGCAGGAAGGTCAGCACGATCAGCGTCTTGGTCAGCGGCAGGTGCACGCCGAACAGCGGCAGCACCACGGCCAGGAAGATGCCGGTGAACGCGGTGTTGAGCAGCGAGATCTTGATCTGCGCAAAGACGATGTTGCGAAACGCCTGCACCAGCAGGCTCAGGCGCTCGAACAAGGCCGCGGCCAGGGGCTTGCGCCGAGAGATGTCAGGGATGCGCTGCAAGGCGACGATGGCGCCGAGGATCATGCCGATCAGCAGCGTCACGAACATGTGCGCCATGCCCTTGCCCACCAGCTGCAGGTCGCTCAGGTGGCTCTTGATCCAGTCGCCGATAGCCACCTTGAACTCGGCCGCGCTGGCCGGCAGGTAGGCTTCGATAAACGGCGGCAACTGACCACGGGCGCGTTCGACCAGGGCCATGAACTTGTCCAGCGAGGCGCCGGGGTTCTCGGCCTCGTGCAGGAGGAAACTGAAGGCACCGGCAAACAGCAGGGTCAGGGTACTCACCACCAGCGTGCCCAGCAGGGCGACCGCCAGCCAGCGGGCGCGCTGCCCGGCAATCAAAGGCTGCAGGCGCGGGGTGAGCATGTTGACCAGCTCGAACACCAACAGCCCGGCCAGCAAGCTGGGGAGCAACTTCAGGGGCAATGCCAGCAACAGGCCGCCGATGACGATGACCAGGCTGGCAAGGGAGATCTGGCGGGGGGTGAAGGTCATACAGCCTCGACGGCAGACAGCGGAAAGTCCCGCAGTCTGCCAGCCTTCAAAGCACAGGCATAGGCGCAGGTCATTTCTTCTTCAGGCAGTCGCTCATGTACGCCTTGCGTTCGTCGCCCTTGAGCGCCTTGGTGGTGGCGTCGGCGTTGCAGGTTTTCATCTTGTCCTGCTGGGTCTGCGGCACATCCTTCTTCAGGCAGGTGCTCATGAACGCCTTGCGCTCGTCGCCCTTGAGCGCCTTGGTGGTGGCGTCGGCGTTGCAGGTCTTCATCTTTTCCTGTTGCGCGGTGGCGGCGAATCCTTGCCCGGCGATCAACATGCCCAGCACCAGCAGTGGCACATGCAGCAGCTTCATGGAGTGGTCTCCTTGTCGGCGCGCCCGATGCGCGCGTGTCGAGCTGAGTGTAGACAACAATTCTTACATCTCTGCCCGGGCCTGCCGCCGGTACTGCTCCGGCGTGCAGCCGGCCTGGCGCTGGAACATGGCGATGAACGCCGAGCCGCTGCTATAGCCTAGGTCGAAGGCGATGGCCTGGATCGGCGTGCCGGCCTCCAGCGCCTCGATGGCCCGCAGAAAGCGCAGGCGCAGGCGCCACTCACCAAAGCTCATGCCCAGCTCGCGCAGGAAGTGCCGGGCCAGGGTGCGCTCGCTGACATGCACCTGCGCGGCCCAGTCGGCCAGTGGGCGGTTGTCGCCGGGCTCGGCTTGCAGCCCGGCGAGCACCTGGCCCAGGCTCTCGCTGCGGGCGAACGGCAGGTAGCAGGTTTGCCTCGGCGCCTGGTGCAGCTGGTCGAGCAACACCTGGACCAGGCGCTGGTCGCAGCCGTCCCGGGCCACCTTGAGGTCGCGCCGGGCGAAGTCGCCGAGGATCGCCTTGAGGATGTCGCTGACCACCAGGCTGCAGGGCTGGGCTGGCAGCTCGGCACACAGGCTGCGCTCCAGGTACACCGAGCGGTAGACGATGGCCTGGGGGTTGTAGCAGCCGTGCTCGGTGCCCGGCGGCACCCACACGGCGTAGTGGGGAGGCGAGATGAAGCGCTGGCCTTCGACATCCAGGTGCATGACGCCGTGGGAGGCGTAGTTGAGCTGGCCCCAGGGGTGACGATGGGGCGCGCTCTGGCTGCCAGCGCCGAATTCGTCGTAGCGGAAGTAGACCGGGGCGGGGAGCTGGTCGAATTGCGGGATGTCGAGGTACTGGCGGGGCATGTTGGCTGCTTCGCGGGGCGGGTTGTCTGGATGGGAGTATAGGCTTTGCAACAGACAACCGATAATACCGACCCATCAGGGGCCGCTACGCAGCCCTTCGCGGGTAAACCCGCTCCCACAGAAGATTGCGCAGATCCTGTGGGAGCGGGTTTACCCGCGAAGGGCCGCACAGCGGCCCCAGTCTGTCACTGCGAGTACCCGTTGCATGAACTACCTCTTCCCCCTCACCGCCATCCTCATCTGGGCCGGCAACACCGTGGTCACCAAGCTGTCCGCCGGTGCCATCTTCCCGGCCGAGATCGGCTTCTACCGCTGGCTGCTGGCCGGCCTGCTGTTCACCCCCTTCCTGCTGCCCCAGGTATGGCGCAACCGCGCGGCGATCCGCCCGCACCTGAGCAAGGTCTTCGTGCTGGGCGTGCTGGGCATGGCCATCTACCAGAGCCTGGCCTACTTCGCCGCCGGCATCACCAGCGCCACCAACATGGGCATCATCCTGTCGCTGATGCCGCTGATGTCGCTGGCCTTGTCCATCGCCTGGCTGGGCCAGCGCCTGAGCTACGGCGCCTTGCTCGGCGCGCTGGTGTCGTTTTTCGGCGTGCTCGAGGTGGTCTCGGCCGGCCAGCCCTCGGCGCTGCTGCACCAGGGCCTGAACAGCGGCGACCTGATGATGCTGGTGGCCACCTTCGCCTATGCGCTGTACAGCTTCCTGCTGAAGAAATGGCAACTGCGCCTGCCGCCGATGCAGCTGCTGTACCTGCAGATCCTGGTGGCGATCCTGGTGCTGCTGCCGCTGTTCCTGCTGTCGCCCAAGACCGGGCTGAACGGCCATAACATTGGCCTGGTGGTGTATGCCTGCGTGCTGGCCTCGATGGTCGCGCCACGGGTGTGGATGCAGGCGGTGCACCGGCTGGGGCCGAGCCGGACCACGCTGTTCTTCAACCTGTTGCCGGTGGTGACGGCGGTGATTGCCGCTGTGGTGCTGGATGAACAGCTGGCCAGCTATCACCTGGTTGGCGGGTTGCTGACCCTGGTTGGGGTGCTGCTGGCCGAGCGCTGGACTACGCCGGTGCGTCGGTAGCGCCTGCACATGATCGCGGGGCAAGCCCGCTCCCACGCTGCGAGCCTGCCAACACTAGAGAGCCTGCTGACACGTGGGAGCGGCGGTGCGCCGCTGCGACTTGCCCCGCGATTGATCACAACCCCGCCGCCTTGAGCCGGGCGGCATGCTCGGTAAATAGCCGCACCGGCTCGGCGCCCTTGCCCACCGCGCCGAGCGACTGGTTGACGATGTCCAGGTGGTCGAGCGGATAGTCGTCACCGATCACCTGGCCCAGGTGCGAACTGAAGCGCCCGACCATGCCATCGCACTGGCCTTTCTCCCTGACGAAGCTGCGGGCGAACAGGCGGCAGAAGCGGTTGCTGCCATCAAAGCGATTGCGGCCCTGGTCGGTGAGCCCTGGCTGCAGGGTGCCGGACCAGGAGTAGTAGCGCACCCCGTTCACCTCAGCCGGCCCCTCCCCGCCCCAGACCTCGGGCAGCCCCTGCGGATAAGCCTGGTTGAACAGCGCCACCCCGGCGCAGGTCAACGACTGATGCGAGGCATGCACGTCGATCGGCAGCGGATCGCGGCGCCAGCCGGTCTCCAGCCACACCAGCAACACCGCCAGGCCATGCAGCACAGCCTTGAGGATGCGCCCCTGGGGCGAGTCGCCCGGCGCCGTACGCTCCAGGTGGTCGGCCAGCTCCGAGCCATGGTTGGGCCCGGCCACCGAGGTCACCGAGGCCACCCGGTCAGGGCGTTTCGCCGCCGCATAGCGGGCACTCAGCGCGCCCTGGCTATGGCCGATCAGGTTGACCTTTTCGGCACCCGTGCGCTGGCAGATGTCCTCGATGATGGCCAGCAGCTGTTCGCCGCGCACCTCGCTGCCATGCAAGGGCGAGACCTGCACCGGGAACACCTGCGCGCCGCCCCGGCGCAAGGCCGGGACGATGCCGAACCAGTAGGGATAGAGCAGCAAGCGCACGAACCCGAGCATGCCGGGCACCAGTACCAGTGGATAGCGTGTAGCCAACGCCTGCGTCATTGCCCCAGCCCCTTTCCATGGACGACCGGCCCACACTACAGCGCCGCCAAAGCCCTGCGCAATCGAACTCCTGGCGCGCCGCGCGGTTCCAAGCTGAACAGACCCTCGAGCAAGGAGCGGGACCATGTACAAGCAGACCCTGGCCATTCTTCTGGCAAGCGCCACCCTCGCCGCCTGCAGCAGCCGCCCGGAAAACCCGGTGGACTACGTGACCTACCGCGACCAGCCGCTGGTCAAGCAGGTGGAGAACGGCATGACCATGCAGAAGGTCATCGCCATCGGCGGCAACCCGTCGAATGTCATCGATCTGCCCCATGGCGGCACCTGCAACGACTACATCCTCAACCGCGACGGCCACCAGCAGGCCTACTACGTGCGCTTTGACGCCACCGGGCATGTCGACGCCAAGGGCTTCAAGACGTGCAAGCAACGCCAGCAAGACAGCGACGCCGCCCACGGCGCATGACCACCCTGATGCTTACGGAGATGAACATGAGCGTTGAACTGACCGATGTGAAGACCCTGCGCGAACGTGCGCGCAAGCACGCTGAAAACGGCGCGGTGACCGAGGGTTACCAGGCCGACCGCGAGAAGATCCTGCGCCTGCTCAATGAGTCGCTGGCCACCGAGCTTGTGTGCGTGCTGCGTTACAAGCGCCACTACTTCATGGCCAGCGGCATCAAGGCCAGCGTCGCTGCAGCGGAATTCCTCGAGCATGCCACCCAGGAAGCCGAGCACGCCGACAAGCTGGCCGAGCGCATCGTGCAACTGGGCGGCGAGCCGGACTTCAACCCGGACCACCTGAGCAAGCATTCGCATGCCCAGTACGTGGAAGGCAAGAACCTGAAGGAGATGGTGCTGGAAGACCTGGTGGCCGAGCGCATCGCCATCGACAGCTATCGCGAGATCATCCAGTTCATCGGCGACAGCGACCCGACTACACGGCGAATCTTCGAGGACATCCTGGCCCAGGAAGAAGAGCACGCGGACGATATGTCGGATCTGTTGCAGGGGTTGTGATCGATATCGCGGGGCAAGCCCGCTCCCACGGGATAAACGTCGTGGGAGCGGGCTTGCCCCGCGATGAGGCCCTACTGCTTGGCCTTCACCGCAGCCGGCGCCTTGCCGGCTTTCATCTGCTGCAACAGCGGCGTGCATTGGTTCGGCGCATCGCCACTGCTCGGCGCGATCAGCGCCAGCAGCCCTGCCGCCGGCCCCACCACCACACCCAATGCCACCATCCCCGCGCCACGCAGCGCCAACGGCACCGCCTGCACACCGGCATTCGGCTTGGCGAACGGCCCACGCACATACAACGGCGAACGCAGCGAGAACAGCCGCACGCCCTTGGACTCCGGGGTGATCTTCAGGTCCAACTGCTCGCTGGCGAAGTTGGCCGTGCCGTTGATGTAGATGATCGCGTTCTCGGTATCGAAGACGAACAGGCGAGTAGTGGCCAGGCCATCCTTGATACCCACATCGGCCGCCGCGCAATTGATCTTCACGTCCTCGTCGCCGAACAGCTTGCCGATCACATAGTTGCCGACATTGAGCCCGGCGATCTCCATCAGGCTGCGGCTGATCGCGCCATCGTTGATCAACAGGCGCAAGTCACCGTTGGCGGTGCCGAGCAACGCCGCCACCGAGTTGCCGCGGCCGCGCAGGTCGGCATCGCCATTGAGTTCGCCAAAGCTGGTCTGCATCGGCGCGAAACTGGGGAACAGCTGCTTGAGCTTGAAGCCCCGGGCAGTGAGCCTGGCACGCCCTTGCAGCGGCGTGCTGCGCCCGTCCAGGCTGATGTTGGAATCGAGGTTGCCGCCGGCCACGCCGAAGCGCAGCGGCTCCAGGCGCAACAGGCCATCGTCGAGGATCACATGGGCGGCCAGGTCGTTGAACGGCAACTGCTCGCTGTGGACGATGCGCTTGCCGGCGAACGAGACGTCGGCATCCATGGCCCGCCAGCGCTCGGTGCGGAACTCTTCCACCGGCAGCACCTTGCCCGCCGGCTGCTTGCTGGCGCCGCCACGGGCCTGCTGCTGGCTGTTGGAGTCGGCGCCGATCAGCGGTGCAAGGTCCTTGAACAGCAACTGGTTCGACACCAGGTTGCCGGACAGTTTCGGCCGGGGTTGGCTGGCGACGAAAGCCAGGTCGCCATGGATATCGCTGGCGCCGATCTTGCCGTTGAAGCCCTCGTAGCGGAACTGCGCACCGTCCACAGCATGCAAGTTGGCGTTGAGGTGGCCGTCGGTTTCATAAGCCGGGGTGTCCGGCAAGGTCACGCCGGTGAGCGGGTAAAGGTTGCCCAGGCTGCTGCCGGACAGCTTCAGGCGCAAGTCGAGGGCGCCCAGATTGCGCGGGTCGGTCAGGGTACCGGCCAGCGCCACCTGGGTGTCGCCGATGCGGGCGTCGGCCTGCAGCGGGAACGGCTGGCTGGCATCCTGCAGCGCCAGCAGGCCGCCGATCTTGCCGGTGGCCGTCACTGCCTGGCCTTTGTAGCGGCCCTGGGCCTTGAGGCCGAAGGCGTAGGCCTGGGCGTTGCCGGCTTTCTCGGCGCGGGCCTTGCCGACGATGTCGCTGAACGGGATCGGTTTGCCCAGCGGGTCGATCTGCACCTTCAGGCTGGTCTTGAGGGTCTGGTCGTCGAAGCTGACGTTGCCTTGGTCGAAGCCGATGGCGCCGATGTCCAACACCCATTTCGACGGTGGTTCGTTGTCGTCCTTGGGCCCGAAGTCGAAGGTCCAGTTGGCGCGGCCGTCGGCCAGCCGGGTGAGGCTGGCGCTGGGCTTGACCAGGTCGATGCGCGGGATGCTGATGCGCTGGACGATCAACGGCAGTGGCGCCAGGCGGAACTCGACCCGCTCGAGGCCGACCATGCGCGGCTCCTTGAGCCAGTCCGGGTTGCCCAGCGAGAGGTCTTCGGCGGTGAAATGCGGCCAGGGCACGAAGGCGCGCCAGCCGCCTTCTTCCGGTTCGGTACGCCAGTGCACGGCAAGGTTGCCGTTGATCGCGAAGGGCCGGTGCAGTGCCTCGGACACCTTCTCGTTGAGCAGCGGCTTGACGCGGTTCCAGTCGAAGGTGGCGATCACCACCACCAGGATCGCCAGCAGCGTGGCCAGGGTGGCGAAGGTCCAGACAAGGATTCTGGCGGGGCGCGTCATTGCGGGGTTCTCCTGACTGCCGGGCACGAGGCGGGCATAACGATGGCACTTAACATGTCGGACTGACGAAAACCCGCAGGGTTTAGTCCGGGTTGCCATGATAGCGAAGTTTTCCAGGCTGTTTTCTGCGCTATTGGTCTGCCGCGGGCCTTGGTGTTACTGCGAGATCGGCAGCGCACAATGTTGTCATCATCGCCAAAACCATTGACCCAGAGCCGTCGCACCTGAGTATCAATAGCATCGATTGTTACCATTACCCTGATGAACTTCTCTCTGGCGTTACGCGGCGTAGCATTGCCTCCGTAGCCACTTTTCAGCCCCCGAGAGGAGCACCGAATCATGAAACGCCATCTGCTGCTGAGCCTGACCCTGTCCGTACTTGCCGCCAACGCTTTCGCCCTGCCTGCTGAAGACCAGCACCTGAGCGCCGAATCGCGCTCCAGCGCAGCCACTGTTGCCCAGCCGCTGAACACCCTGGCTGAAGGTGGCGCCGAACGCCTGCAGGAACGTGCCGGTCGCGTCGCTGAAGGTGGCTCGGATCGCCTGATCGAACGCAACAACCGCGTTGCCGAAGGTGGCTCGGATCGCCTGATCGAACGCAACAACCGCGTTGCCGAAGGTGGCTCGGATCGCCTGATCGAACGCAACAACCGCGTTGCCGAAGGTGGCTCGGACCGTCTGATCGAACGCAACAACCGCGTTGCCGAAGGTGGCTCGGACCGTCTGATCGAACGCAACAACCGCGTTGCCGAAGGTGGCTCGGATCGCCTCGTCGAACTCAGCCGTGTGAGCTGATCGCCATGGCCGAAAACTACAAACCGCCCCGCTGTATATGCTCCCCACCTAGCCCGGTCCATTGACCGGGCTTTGTTTTTTTATCCAGAATGGCCGGCCTCACAGTCACAGAATCCCGCCCCATGCTGCCGCGTGCCGAACAGAAGCTACAGACCCGCCAGGCCCTGCTGGACGCCGCCTGCCAGCTCATGGAGAGCGGCCGTGGCTTTGGCAGCATCAGCCTGCGCGAAGTGGCCAAGGCTGCCGGCATCGTGCCCACTGGCTTCTATCGCCACTTCCCCGACATGGACACCCTGGGCCTGGCCCTGGTCGCCGAAATCGACACCACTTTCCGCCAAACCATCCGCCTGGTGCGGCACAACGAATTCGAGCTGGGCGGTATCACCGACGCCTCGGTGCGCATCTTCCTCGACGTGGTCAACGCTCACCGTGCCCAGTTCCTGTTCCTGGCCCGCGAACAGTACGGCGGCTCGCAAGCCGTACGCCAGGCCATCGCCCGCCTGCGCCAGGACATCAGCAGCGACCTGGCCACCGACCTTGCGCGCATGCCGCGCTGGCAGCACCTGGACGGCGCCGCCCTGGCGGTGATGGCCGACCTGGTGGTCAAGACCGTGTTCGCCACCCTGCCGGAGCTGATCGACAGCCCGGAGCCGGGCAACCCTCAGGCGATGACGGCGCAGGAGAAGATCACCCAGCAGCTGCGCTTCATCTTCGTGGGGGCGCGGCATTGGCAGGGGTTGGGGAATCCGGGCTGAACTGATTTCGCCTTTAAGACCCAATCGCGGGGCAAGCCCGCTCCCACGTTGTACCGCGTGGGAGCGGGCTTGCCCCGCGAAAGGGCCGGCACAGGCATCCCATACCCCCAGTTCTGCTACCATGGCGCCCTGCCCGACCGTCCATGAGCGCCAGCATGTCCGACCCCCGCCCCGCTTTGACCCATTTCCAACAGCACTTCGCCCAACGCATCGTGCCGCTGTGGCAAGGCCCGGGCTGGAACGCCGAGCTAGCGCTCCCCTACGAAGCCCTGGACGCCCAACACCGCCCGCTGCCGGTACAGCGCTACCGCGCCATGGCCTGCGCGCGCCAGCTGTACTTGTTCAGCAGCCGCATCGAACAACCGGGCGCTGCCGAACGCGCAGCGGCGCTGTTCCGTTCGCTGCAAAAGCACTTTCATGACGCCGAACACGGCGGCTGGTTCTACAGCATCGACGCCGAAGGCAAGCCGCTGGACCGGCGCAAGGATCTCTATACTCACGCCTTCATCGTCTTCGCCTGTGCCCACTACTGGGGCAAGGTCGGTGAAGGCTTGGTAGAAGCCACGCTCAATGGCGCCCTGGAAGTGGTGGCCGAGCAGTTCGCCCGTGACGATGGCCTGTATGAGGCCAGCCTCGGTGAAGACTGGTCGGACTTGGGCAGCGGCCCGTTGCAGAACCCACAGATGCACCTGGCCGAAGCTTTCCTGCAGGTGCTGGCCGTGCGCGAGGACGACCACGTACGCCAGTCGCTGCTGCAACTGTGCGAAGCGCTGCAGGCGCAATTCGTCGAACCGCAACACGGCCTGATGCTGGAGAAACCGCGCGGTGCTGTGGATAACTGGTTCGAGCCTGGCCATCAGTTCGAGTGGTTCTACCTGCTCGACAGCTCGCCGCTGCTGCGCGGCACGCCGCTGCATGCCTCCATCAGCCGTGCGTTCGGTTATGCCGAACAGTGCGGAGTGAAGGATTCGGCGGTGCTGGCGATGCTGGATGTGGACGGCAAGGTGCTCGACGCCACCCAGCGGATCTGGGCCCAGGCGGAGTACCTGCGGGCGCTGGTACTGCGCTCGGCCAGCGATGAAAAATGGCTTGAGCAGTTGCAGGCTCTGCAAGGGCAGTTCCTGCATGACGGCGGCTGGCATGAGTGCCGGGATGGCAATGGCGCGGTCAGCCGGCATGACATGCCTTCGACCACGCCGTACCACCTAGCGACCTGCCTGGAAGGTTTGCAGCGCCTGGGCTGACGCAATCGCGGGGCATGTCGCAGCGGCGAACCGCCGCTCCTACGCGTATGGCCCGCAAAGCGGGCCCCATCACATGATTCAGCCCTTGGCCGAACGATCGATCGAGAAACCTGCCCAGTCCTGGCTCACCGGCATCAGCTCGAGGCTGTTGATGTTGATGTGCGCCGGTTGGTTGAGGATCCAGAAGATGGTCTCGGCAATGTCCTGCGGCTGGATCGGCTCGGCACCCGCATAGGTGGCGTCGTACTTGGCCTGGTCGCCACCGAAGCGCACCAGCGAGAACTCGCTCTCGCACAGGCCTGGCTCGATGTTGCTCACCCGCACCCCGGTACCGCGCAGGTCGCAACGCAGGCTCAGCGAGAACTGGCCGACGAAGGCCTTGGTGCCGCCGTACACGTTGGCGCCCGGGTACGGGTAGTTGCCCGCCACCGAGCCGACGTTGAGGATCGACGCACCGCGCCCGTGGGCGATCAGGCGTGGCAGCAACAGGCGAGTGGTGTACATCAGGCCCTTGATGTTGGTGTCGACCATGGTTTCCCAGTCGTCCAGGCTGCAGTTCTGCGCGGCATCGACACCCAGCGCCAGGCCGGCGTTGTTGACCAGGCCCTGCAGTTTGTCGAAGGCCGGCGGCAGGCTGGCGATGGCCGCCTCCATGGCTTTGCGGTCACGCACATCGACCACCAGGGTGTGCACTTCGGTCTTGGCCGACAGCTCGGCGCGCAGGGCATCCAGGCGCTCCTGGCGACGGCCGGTGAGGACCAGCTTCCAGCCGGCCTCGGCGAAACGGCGGGCGGTGGCCTCGCCGAAACCGGAAGTCGCGCCAGTAATGAATACGGTGGATGTCATGCTCTTCTCCTTGGCTGTGGGTTACCTGCTGCAAGCCTCGCAGCATGCCCGGCGCACGCTCTGGCGACAACCGTTTCAATGCTTGATCAAAAAATGATCAAAGCCTTGAAAGCCCCGCGTTAGATGGCCCTGAGAGAGCTATGCGCACCTTATCCACAAGCCTTTCCCCACGGATTGGGGGCAACTGGTCGGTTGCGCGGAACCTTTTGTACGGCCAAGGCCCTGTGGAAATCTCTCACTGATGGCGCAACGCTTTCAACCATGCCGCCTGTGGCAGTCTGTCCAAGGTTTTTGCACAGAGTTATCCACAGATATCCGGCCCTTGTGGACACGCCCTCCCGCAGGCGAAAACAGTCGTTGAATCAACCACAAAGCGTACATGATCAAAAAACGTACAAGCCCTTGAAGACCTTGAAAACAAAGGCGCACAGCGAGGTGCCACCATGTTTTCCACAGGCGGTTCCACATAAATCGTGGAAAGTTTTGTACCTGTGGAAACAAGGGCTTGCGAGGGGGTTGTAGAGTGCTTCGAGAAAGATATGCGACAAGTTGTCCACATGCTGGACCGAGCACAAAAAGCATCGCGGGGCAAGCCCGCTCCCACGCAGTTGAACTGCCTCCAGGAAAGTTGGAAATCCATCCAATCCTGGGAGGCAGTCCACAGTCGTGGGAGCGGGCTTGCCCCGCGATTGGCTGCTCAGTGCCCGCCCAGATAGGCGTTACGCACCTCCTCGTTGACCAACAGCTCCTGCCCGGTGCCGGTCATGCGGATCTGCCCGTTGACCATCACATAGGCGCGGTCCGACAGCTTCAGCGCATGGTTGGCGTTCTGCTCGACGAGGAAGATGGTCATCCCGCTCTGCGCCAGTTCACGTAGGGTGGCGAAGATCTGCTTGACCACGATCGGCGCCAGCCCCAACGACGGTTCGTCGAGCAGCAGCAGCTTGGGCCGGCTCATCAGCGCCCGGGCGATGGCGAGCATCTGCTGCTCGCCGCCGGACATGGTCATCGCCCGCTGGTTACGCCGCTCCTTGAGCCTGGGGAACAGCGAAAACATGCGCTGCATGTCCTCATCGGCATGTTTGTCGCCGATGGGGATGGTGCCCATCATCAGGTTTTCCTCGACGGTCATGTCGGGGAACACCCGGCGCCCTTCGGGGGACTGGGCGATGCCGTTGGAGGCGATGTAGTGCGACGACTTGCGGGTGATGTCGGTGCCACGGTAGACGATCTGCCCGGAGGCCGCCCGGGGCTGGCCGAAGATCGACATCAGCAAGGTCGACTTGCCCGCGCCGTTGGCGCCGATCAGGCTTACCGTCTCGCCTTCGTTGATGTGCATCGAGACTTTCTTCAGGGCCTGGATCGGCCCGTAGAACACCTCGAGATCCTTCAGTTCGAGAATGGGTGCGGTCATACCAGTTCCTCTTCGTCGGCACCCAGGTAGGCGGCGATCACCGTCGGGTTGTGGCGGATATCCTGCGGCGCGCCTTCGGCGATCACGTTGCCGTGGTCGAGCACGACGATGTGGTCGGAAATGCTCATGACCATGCCCATGTCGTGCTCGATCAGCACCACGGTGATGTCATGCTCGTCGCGCAGCACGCGGATCATACGGCTGAGCGCCTCGGTTTCCTGCGGGTTGAGGCCGGCGGCCGGTTCGTCCAGGCAGATGATCTTGGGCCGCGTGCACATGGCCCGGGCGATCTCCAGGCGGCGTTGCTGGCCATAGGAAAGCTCACCGGCCAGGCGGTTGGCGCAGTCGACCAGGTCGACCACCTCCAGCCAGTAGAAGGCATGGTCCAGCGCCTCGCTCTCGGCCTGGCGGTAGCCCTTGGTGTTGAGCACCCCGGCCAGCAGGTTGCGGTTGACCCACATGTGCTGGGCCACCAGCAGGTTCTCCACCACCGACATTTCCTTGAACAGGCGGATGTTCTGGAACGTACGCGCCAGCCCTGCCCGGTTGACCAGGTGGGTGCCGCCGAACATCTTGTAGTACATGCGGTTGGCGAAACGCGCAGGGGACACGAAGTCGGTGGGCCGGAAACGTTCGCCCAGCAGCTGGATGACGTTGGTGCTGGTGCCGCGCACGTTCAGCTCGATGCGCCCGCCGCTGGCCTTGTAGAAGCCGGTCAGGCAGTTGAACACGGTGGTCTTGCCGGCGCCGTTGGGGCCGATCAGGGCGAAGATCTGGTTGCGCTTCACTTTCAGGCTGACATCGCTGAGCGCCTTGATCCCGCCGAACTGCATCATCAGGTTGTCGACCGACAGAATGATTTCGTCGCTCATGGCGCCACTCCTTTACGCGGGACCACACCGGTACGGCTGATGCGGATCAGCCCCCGTGGTCGCCAGATCATCATCAACACCATCAGCACGCCGAACAGCAGCACGCGGTACTCGGAGAAGCTGCGCAGCAGCTCGGGGGCCACGGTCAGCACGAAGGCTGCAATCACCACGCCCACGGTCGAGCCCATGCCGCCGAGCACGACGATGGCGAGGATCAGCGCCGACTCGAAGAAGGTGAACGACGACGGGTTGACGAAGCCCTGGTAGGTGGCGAAGAACACGCCGGCAAGGCCTGCGGTGGAGGCACCGAGGGTGAAGGCGGAGAGCTTGACCAACACATGGTTCAGGCCCATCGAGCGGCAGGCGATCTCGTCTTCGCGCAGCGCCTCCCAGGCACGGCCGACCGGCATGCGGGTCAAGCGGTGCTTGATGTACAGCACGGCCAGCACCACCAGGAACAACACCGCGTAAATGAACACGAACTTGAGGTTGGCGTTGTATTCGAAGCCGAAGAACTCATGGATCGGCACCCCGCCGTCCTTGGCCCGGCGACCGAACTCCAGGCCGAAGATGGTCGGCGATGGCGCCGGCATGCCGTTGGGGCCACCGGTGAACGACAGCCAGTTGTTGAGCACCAGGCGGATGATTTCACCGAAGCCCAGGGTCACGATCGCCAGGTAGTCGCCGTGCATCCGCAATACCGGGAAACCGAGGATGCACCCCGCCAGCGCGGCAGCGATGGCTGCCAGCGGCAGCACGCTCCAGAAGCCCAGGCCCAGGTACTGGTAGCCCAGCGCCAGGCCGTAGGCACCAATGGCGTAGAAGGCCACGTAACCCAGGTCGAGCAGGCCGGCCAGGCCGACCACGATGTTCAGGCCCAGGCCCAGCAGCACGTAGATCAGGCCGAGGATGACCACGGTCAGCAGGTACTTGTTGGCGAAGACGGGGAACACGATGGCGATCACGATCAGCGCCGGGATGATGTAGCGCAGGCGCGACTTGTAGTCCGGCGCCAGCACGTGCACGCCCGAACCACCGCTGTCGAAGCCCTGGAGCATGCGCAGGCCAGTGGCGGTCTGCAGGAACAGGCTGAGCACGAAGCGCCCGACCATCACCCCGCCGACCAGCCAGGCCACGCGGGTCGGCTGGGCGTTGAAGGTGTAGCCGTCGAGCACCACGCCGACTACCGGGCCGAACACGATGAGGGCCAGCAGGCCGGCGACGATGGTCTCCAGCAGGCTGCGTTTGAGATCGAAACCTTTGTTTGCAACAGCAGGGGCAGTATTGGCAGCGGACATGTTCACACCTTAGCCACGAGCGGGCGACCCAACAGGCCTTGGGGACGGAAGATGAGGATCATCACCAGCAGCGAGAAGCTGAACACGTCCTTGTAGTCGGAGTTGATCAGGCCGGAGAACAGCGACTCGGAAATCCCCAGGATGATCCCGCCAAGCATGGCGCCCGGGAGCGAGCCGATACCGCCAAGTACGGCGGCGGTGAATGCCTTGATGCCGATGATGAAGCCGGCATAGAAGTCGAAGGTGCCGTAGTTCATGGTGATCAACACGCCCGCCAGTGCGGCCATCACCGCGCCGATGACGAACACGTAGGAGATCACCCGGTCGGTGTTGATACCCAGAATGGAGGCCATCTTGCGGTCTTGTTGCGTGGCCCGGCACATGCGGCCGAGCTTGGTGTACTTGATCACGTAGGTGAGCAGGCCCATGCCGACGAACGCGGCGACCAGGATGAAGATCTTGGTGTAGGTCAGCTGTACGAAACCGCTGCCGACGTCGATGCGCATGGCGCCTTCGAGCAGCGTGGGTACGCCCTGCTGGCGGGCGCCCTGGCTGATCTGTGCGTAGTTCTGCAGGATCAGCGAGATGCCGATGGCGCTGATCAGCGGTGCCAGGCGGGTGGAGTTGCGCAGGGGTTTGTAGGCGATGCGCTCGATGGTGAAGCCGTAGACGCCGGTGACGACGACGGTGAACAACAGCGTGCCGAGCATCAGCAAGGGGAACGACTCGATGCCGAAGTAGGCCAGCAATGCCAGGCTGATCGCCGCGAGGTACGCGGAAATCATGTACACCTCGCCGTGCGCGAAGTTGATCATGCCGATAATGCCATAGACCATTGTGTAGCCGATGGCGATCAGGCCATAGACCGACCCGAGGGTCAGGCCGTTGACCAGTTGCTGCAGGAAAATACCATCCATAACGCAATCTCACCTGATTGAGATTGCACGAGCGCCGACCACGGCGGGCCACGGATGAAGTGGCCGTTGCGGCGCAGAACCGTGCAGATCTACGAATAAAGACAGCTGCGGGGCGTTGGCCCGGGCTTGCAGGCCCGGGCCCCACCCTGGTTATTTTTGTTTTTCGAGCTGGTGGTACTTGCCGTCTTTATCCCACTGGTAGACCACGTAGTCGGACACGGTCAGGTCGCCCTTGCTGTCCCACTTTTTCTCGCCCATGACGGTCTTGACCGGGTTGGCCTTGAGCCACTTGGCGGCGTCCTCGCCCTTGTTCGACTTGGCGCCGTTGAAGCCGGCGGCCAGGGCCTGCAGCGAAGCGTAGGCGTACAGGGTGTAGCCTTCCGGCTCGGTGCCGTTCTTGCGGAACTCCTCGACCACCGCCTTGCTGTCGGGCAGCAGACGTGGGTCGGCGCCGAAGGTCATGTACACACCATCGACGTATTGAGCACCGCCAGCGGTGGTGACCAGTTCGTCGGTGACGATGCCGTCGTCGGACATGAACTTGACGTCCTTCAGGCCCTGCTCGCGCAGCTGGCGTACCAGCGGGCCGGCCTCTGGGTGCAGGCCACCGAAGTAGACGACGTCGGCACCGGCGGCGCGGATCTTGGTGACCACGGCGCTGAAGTCCTTCTCGCCGCGGGTCAGGCCTTCGTACAGCACCGGCGTGACGCCGCGCTTGATCAGCTGTGCCTTGGTCGCGTCGGCCAGGCCCTGGCCGTAGGTGTCCTTGTCGTGCAGCACCACGACTTTCTTGCCCTTGAGCACGTCGACGATGTAGTCGCCGGCGACGATGCCCTGCTGGTCGTCACGGCCGCACATGCGGAACATTGCAGACAGGCCACGCTCGGTGACCTGCGGGTTGGTGGAGCCCGGAGTGATGGCGATCACGCCGGCCTCGTCATACACCTCGGAGGCGGGGATGGTGTTGGAAGAGCAGAAGTGACCGACCACGCCGATCACCTTGTCCTGGTCCACCAGGCGGTTGGCCACGGCCACGGCCTGCTTGGGTTCACAGGCGTCGTCGCCTTTGACCAGGACGATTTTTTCGCCGTTCACCCCGCCGGCGGCGTTGATCTTGTCGGCTGCCGCCTGGGCACCTTTCATGTACTGCTCGCCAAACGCTGCGTTGGCACCGGTCATGGGGCCCGCTACACCGATCTTGACGTCGGCCTGAACATACGAAGAAACACCCAGTGCTGTGGCTACTGCCAGTGCCAGGAAACCTTTCTTGTAAAACGTCTGCGACATGAGGTGGTGCTCCTAGAGTTTTTTTTGGTTGGCACTACAACTTCATCAACCCTGTGCTCCGAGCAAGGGCCGTGCCATTGGTTTTGCATTCCGGGAAAACACACTGTGCAGCGGGATACGAGGCGACCGACGGCCTTTTCTTTATTGAGCGTGCAACCGTCTGCCGCAGGGTGAGCGCCACCCAAACGCCTAGACAAGGAGCAACCGTCGAGTGCCATCATTGCAACCCTTGCAAGTGTTAACGTGCAACCGCCCTGTAACAGCCGACGTCACCGAACTGCACACCGCTGGTGCGCGACTGCTACAGGCAGCACCGTTTGAAGGCTAGCCGGTGCACGGAAAAACACCTGCTTTGCCTGTGCCGGCCCCTTCGCGGGTAAACCCGCTCCCACAGGATGGCACCTGACCTGTGGGAGCGGGTTTACCCGCGAAGGGGCCGGCACAGGCGCAACAACACCTCAAAGGCTGGCACAATAGCCGCCATTGCCCGCTTTGGAGCTTCCCCCTGATGAGCGAGAGCGCATTCGCCGAGCGCATCGTGCACAACCTGCTCGACACCGATTTCTACAAGCTGACGATGATGCAGGGCGTGCTGCACAACTACCCGGACGCCGACGTCGAGTGGGAGTTTCGCTGCCGCAATGGCGAAGACCTGCGCCCCTACCTGGGCGAAATCCGCCACCAGCTGGAACTGCTCAGCGAGCTCACCCTGGATGATGGCCAGCTGGCCTTCCTCGAGCGTATCAGCTTCCTCAAGCCCGACTTCCTGCGTTTTCTGCGGCTGTTCCGCTTCAACCTGCGCTACGTGCGCTTAGGGATCGAAAATGACCAGCTGAGCCTGCGCCTGCGTGGCCCGTGGCTGCACGTGATCCTCTTCGAAATACCCTTGCTGGCGATCATCAGCGAAGTGCGCAACCGCCACCTGCACCCGCACATGCGCCTGGCCGAGGCGCGTGACCAGCTGCACCGCAAGTTCGACTGGCTGCGCGCCCATGCCAGCGATGACGAACTGGCCGAACTGCAGGTGGCCGACTTTGGCACCCGTCGGCGCTTTTCCAGCCGGGTGCAGGCGGAAGTGGTACGGGTGCTGCGCGATGACTTCCCGGCCCGTTTCGTCGGCACCAGCAACGTCGACCTGGCATGGAAACTGGATATCAAGCCGCTGGGCACCATGGCCCACGAGTGGTTCATGGCCCACCAGCAACTCGGCCCACGGCTGATCGACAGCCAGAGCGCCGCGCTGGACTGCTGGGTGCGCGAGTACCGCGGGCTGCTGGGCATCGCCCTGACCGACTGCATCACCATGGATGCCTTCCTGAAGGATTTCGACCTGTACTTCG
This sequence comes from Pseudomonas sichuanensis, assembly GCF_003231305.1. Taxonomy (GTDB): domain Bacteria; phylum Pseudomonadota; class Gammaproteobacteria; order Pseudomonadales; family Pseudomonadaceae; genus Aquipseudomonas; species Aquipseudomonas sichuanensis. The sequence continues at coordinate 119,073 of NZ_QKVM01000010.1, forward strand.
CCAAGCTGTTCGACGGCCTGCGCCACGACTCGGGCGAGCCGGTGGCCTGGGCCGAGAAAGCCATCGCCCATTACCAGAAGCTGGGCATCGACCCGATGACCAAGACCCTGGTGTTTTCCGATGGCCTGAACCTGACCCGCTCACTGGAAATCTTCCGTGCCCTGCGCGGTCGGATCAACGTCAGCTTTGGCATCGGCACCAACCTGACGTGCGATATCCCTGGTGTGGCGCCCATGAACATCGTGCTTAAAATGACCGACTGCAACGGCTCGCCAGTGGCGAAGATCTCCGACGAAGCCGCCAAGACCCAGTGCCGCGACCAGAACTTCGTCGCCTACCTGCGTCACGTATTCAAAATCCCCAGCAAGGAGTAACCCATGCAAGCCGTTCAGCAGGAGATTGCCCAGGCGCTCAAGGTGCAGCCCCCCTTCGCCGATACCGCCGCGCTCGAGCAGGAAGTGGCCCGGCGCGTGGCGTTCATCAAGGATTGCCTGGCCAATGCCCGGCTCAAGACCCTGGTGCTGGGCATCAGCGGCGGCGTCGACTCGCTGACCGCCGCCCTGCTCGCCCAGCGCGCCATCAACGAGTTGCGCGCCGAGACTGGCGACAAGGCCTACACCTTCATCGCCGTGCGCCTGCCGTACCAGGTGCAGCACGACGAGCACGACGCCCAGGCCTGCCTGGACGTGATCAAGGCCGACGAAGTGCACACCGTCGACATCGCCCCGGCGGTACGCGCCCTGGCCACTGAAGTGAAAGCGCTGGAAGGCGGCTCGCCGAGCCTGGTGGACTTCGTCGTCGGCAATACCAAGGCGCGCATGCGCATGGTGGCGCAGTACACCATCGCCGGCGCCCGCGCGGGCCTGGTGATCGGCACCGACCACGCCGCCGAGGCGGTGATGGGCTTCTTTACCAAGTTCGGCGATGGTGCCTGCGACCTGGCGCCGCTGAGCGGGCTGGTGAAGAACCAGGTGCGGGACATAGCGCGCAGCTTTGGCGCGCCGGAGGCGCTGGTGGAGAAGGTGCCGACCGCCGACCTGGAAGACCTGGAACCGGGCAAGCCGGACGAGGCGTCCCACGGCGTCACCTACCAGCAGATCGATGCCTTCCTGCATGGCCTGCCGGTCGATCAGGCGGCGTTCGACATCATCGTCGGCACTTACCGCAAGACCCAGCACAAGCGCGAACTGCCGTTCGCGCCTTGATCAGGCTGTAGAAAGACCTGTGGGAGCGGGCTTGCCCCGCGATGGCCTTGGTGGATTCACCATCGCCATCGCGGGGCAAGCCCGCTCCCACAAGGGTATTGCGTCAGGCTTCGATTACTTGACTACGACCTTGCCCTTCATCATCGAGATGTGGCCCGGGAAGGTGCAGAAGAAGCTGTAGTCGCCACCAGCTTCAAGCTTCGAGGTGTCGAACTTCACTTCAGTTTCTTTCTCAGGCGCGCCGATCATCGCGGTGTGGGCGATGATGTTGGCGTTATCTGCTTTCAGGTAGCCCTTGTCGATGCCCTGGCTCATGCCTTCGGTGGCGATCGCCTGCATGTCGGCAGTCTTGCTGATCACCAGGTTATGGCCCATGACGTTCTTCGGCAGGCTGCCCGAGTGAGTCAGCTTCACGGTGAACTCTTTGCAGCTCTTGTCGACGGTGAATTCTTTGCTGGTGTAGGACATCTGGTCAGTCGACTCGACAGTGACCGAGCATTCGGCTGCAAAGACAGAGGCGCTGGCGAGGGTCAGCAGGGATACCGCTACAGCTTTCGCAAACATCATGAATCTCCTTGGCAGGGTTTTATCAATTGCGAGACTGCCTGAAACCATGCAACCCAGCCCTGATGTGGGTCAAGGGGTGTCAAGTGGCCAGCCAGTTGAATTGTTCAATGGATTGTATACAACCAATCAAAGAGCACATCATGCCCTCTTGATAGACGATGGGACAACCTTTCATTTAGGAGTAACTGAAATGTCCCTCTCAAGTTTCATGAACAGCCTGCTTGCCGCCTACGCCCAGGGCGCCACCGGCGCGGCCTGCGAATTCTCCCGCCCTGAGTGAATAGCCTTGGAAGTGTCGGGCTTGAGCCTTACCCTGTGCCCCCTGTGAAGGGAGACAAGCCATGCCTGTACGTTCCGTTTGTGTGTTCTGTGGCGCCAGTATCGGCGCCAACCCCGCCTACCGTGAAGCTGCCATCGCCCTGGGCCAGGCCATCGCCCGCCGGGGCCTGACGCTGGTCTATGGCGGCGGCGCGGTGGGCCTGATGGGCACCGTGGCCGACGCCGCCCTGGCCGCGGGCGGTGAAGTGGTCGGGATCATCCCCGAAAGCCTGATGAACGCCGAAATCGGCCACAAGGGCCTGACCCGCCTTGAGGTGGTGGACGGCATGCACGCGCGCAAGGCGCGCATGGCCGAACTCAGCGATGCCTTCATCGCCCTGCCGGGCGGGCTGGGGACGCTGGAGGAGCTGTTCGAGGTGTGGACCTGGGGGCAGCTGGGGTATCACGCCAAGCCGCTGGGCTTGCTGGATGTGAACGGGTTCTACGAGAAGCTGGGCGGGTTCCTCGACCATATCGTCGAGGAAGGCTTCGTACGGCCGCAGCACCGGGCGATGCTGCAGTTGGCGCAGCAGCCGGATGAGTTGCTGGACGGGATGGACCGGTTCGAATCACTGGTATTGCCGAAGTGGGTCGACAAGAAACCTGATTGAGCCGGACGGCTGGCCTGAACACCCGTGGGAGCGGGCTTGCCCCGCGATGGCGTCGGGAATCCCGACATCGCAATCGCGGGGCAAGCCCGCTCCCACGGTTACTGCATCAGCGCGGGATGACTGGCTGACGCGGTTTCTTGCCCTTGCCGCCACCCTTGGCCGCTTCTTTGCGCTCCTTGGCCGCCTGCTGGTTGCGGGCGAACGCTTCGGCCTTGGCCTTCTCGCGCTTGTCCCACGGCTTGCTGCCATCGCTGGCACGCGGCGGCAGGCCGGTGTGCTGGGTGAGGATCTTCTGCTCCTTGCCCACCTTGTGGCTGCCGGCCGGCGTGGAGTTCTTGCGCCGGGCACTCTGGTAAGTGTCGGTCTGCGGCTGGTGCAGCGGGATCAGCTGGTGCTTGCCCGGGCCGATCAGGTCGGCGCGGCCCATACGCTCCAGCGCTTCACGCAGCATCGGCCAGCCCTTCGGGTCGTGGTAGCGCAGGAACGCCTTGTGCAGGCGGCGCTGCTCCTCGCTCTTGACGATCTCCACCCCTTCGCTCTTGTAGGTGACCTTGCGCAGCGGGTTCTTGCCCGAGTGGTACATGGCCGTGGCCGAGGCCATGGGCGACGGGTAGAACGCCTGCACCTGGTCGGCGCGGAAGCCGTTGCCCTTGAGCCACAGGGCCAGGTTCATCATGTCTTCGTCGGTGGTGCCCGGGTGCGCGGCGATGAAGTACGGGATCAGGTACTGCTCCTTGCCCGCTTCTTTCGAGAATTTCTCGAACATGCGCTTGAAGCGGTCGTAGGTGCCGATACCCGGCTTCATCATCTTGTCCAGCGGGCCACGCTCGGTGTGCTCCGGGGCAATCTTCAGGTAGCCACCGACGTGGTGGGTCACCAGCTCGCGCACGTACTCCGGCGATTCCACCGCCAGGTCGTAGCGCAGGCCCGAGGCGATCAGGATCTTCTTCACCCCCGGCAAGGCACGGGCCTTGCGGTACAGCTCGATCAGCGAGCTGTGGTCGGTGTTGAGGTTCTCGCAGATGCCCGGGAACACGCACGACGGCTTGCGGCAGTGCTTCTCGATCTCGTGGCTCTTGCAGGCGATGCGGTACATGTTGGCGGTCGGGCCACCGAGGTCGGAGACCACGCCGGTGAAACCTGGCACCTTGTCACGCATCTCTTCGATTTCGTGCAGGATCGACTCATGCGAGCGGTTCTGGATGATCCGGCCTTCGTGCTCGGTGATCGAGCAGAAGGTGCAGCCACCGAAACAGCCACGCATGATGTTGACCGAGAAACGGATCATCTCGTAGGCCGGGATGCGTTCCTTGCCGTAGGCCGGGTGCGGAACACGCGCGTAGGGCATGCCGAACACGTAGTCCATTTCTTCGGTGGTCATGGGGATGGGTGGCGGGTTGAACCACACATCCACCTCGCCGTGCTTCTGCACCAGGGCGCGGGCGTTGCCGGGGTTGGTCTCCAGGTGCAGCACGCGGTTGGCGTGGGCATAGAGCACCGGGTCGTTGCGCACCTTTTCGAACGATGGCAGGCGGATCACCGACTTTTCGCGGGTAATCTGCGGGCTGTCGAGGATCTGCACCACCTTGGCTTCGTTCGGGTCGTCCTGCTCGCCCTTGGCCTGCTCGATGGCGCAGGCCTGGGTGTCCTGGGTGTTGACATAGGGGTTGATGATCTTGTCGACCCGGCCCGGACGGTCGATGCGGGTGGAGTCGATCTCGTACCAGCCCTGGGGCGTGTCGCGGCGAATGAACGCCGTGCCGCGCACGTCGGTGATCTGCTCGATGGGCTCGCCCTGGGACAAGCGCTGGGCAACCTCGACGATGGCCCGCTCGGCGTTGCCGTACAGCAGGATGTCGGCGCTGGCGTCCACCAGGATCGAGTGGCGGACCTTGTCCTGCCAGTAGTCGTAGTGGGCGATGCGGCGCAGCGAGGCCTCGATGCCGCCGAGCACGATCGGCACATGCTTGTAGGCTTCCTTGCAGCGCTGGCTGTACACCAGGCTGGCGCGGTCCGGGCGTTTGCCGGCCAAGCCGCCAGGGGTGTAGGCGTCGTCGGAACGGATCTTCTTGTCCGCGGTGTAGCGGTTGATCATCGAGTCCATGTTGCCGGCCGCGACGCCGAAGAACAGGTTCGGCTCGCCGAGCTTCATGAAGTCGTCTTTGGACTGCCAGTTCGGCTGGGCAATGATGCCCACCCGGAAACCCTGGGCCTCGAGCAGGCGGCCGATGATGGCCATGCCGAACGACGCATGGTCGACGTAGGCGTCACCGGTCACGATGATGATGTCGCAGGAATCCCAGCCGAGCTGATCCATCTCCTCCCTGCTCATCGGCAGGAACGGCGCTGGCCCGAAGCATTCGGCCCAGTACTTGGGATAGTCGTAGAGTGGTTTGGCTGCTTGCATGTCAGTGACCGGTTCTGGTGTGCAGGGAAATCGCGGGCGCGGAATATAGCACAAATTTTGACCAAATCCGACGGTGGTGGTCGGATTCATTTGGATCGCC
>NZ_QKVM01000100.1 GCF_003231305.1 Pseudomonas sichuanensis
GTAACCGTCTGGCCAACTCACCCCTCAGCACACAGACCAGCTCGGACAAGAACGGGTGGAAAACAAAGCCTTGCCCGCAGGTATACCCATTGAATAAGCCTGTATCTGACGTAGGTCATGCAGAGCCTGCCAGCGGGTCGCAATCGACGATGGCTTCATTGTATACTTCGGCTCCGCATACCCCTTGAGCTACAGGAACATCAGCATGACTGTACTCCAAACGATCTACTGGCAGCCTACGCCGCCTTAGCGCTACGCCCCCTCGCAACAACCTGCTTCCGCTAGCCTCGCTCGCGGGTGCTCACTGCTGTACGCCTGGTTTTACACCTTAAGCACACAGCAAAAAATCCTCAAAATTTGAATTTGTATCGATTCGCTCGCCACTCCCTTGGCGTGCGCGATGCTTTGCCTTGGATATTTATATGCTGCAAAAACTTAGACAAACGTGGTTTTCCAACGTCCGTGCCGACGTGCTCGCGGGGCTGGTGGTCGCACTCGCGCTGATCCCGGAAGCCATCGCCTTTTCCATCATCGCCGGGGTAGATCCCAAAGTCGGTCTCTACGCCTCCTTCTGTATCTGTGCTGTCATCGCCTTTGTCGGCGGGCGCCCCGGAATGATCTCGGCGGCGACAGGCGCCATGGCACTGCTGATGGTTACGCTGGTAAAAGAGCATGGACTCCAGTACCTGCTGGCCGCGACGCTACTATGTGGCGTACTTCAAATCCTTGCCGGCTACCTGAAGCTCGGCTCGTTGATGCGCTTTGTTTCACGCTCGGTAGTCACCGGCTTCGTAAACGCATTAGCGATTCTGATTTTTATGGCGCAATTGCCTGAGCTGACCAATGTCACCTGGCATGTCTATGCCATGACCGCTGCGGGCCTGGGAATCATCTACCTGTTCCCGTATGTACCGAAAATCGGCAAGGTGATTCCCTCTCCATTGGTGTGCATTCTGACGCTGACTGCCATCGCCATTTACCTCGGTTTGGATATCCGCACCGTCGGTGACATGGGCCAACTGCCTGATACGCTCCCGATCTTCCTCTGGCCTGAAGTTCCGCTGAATTTTGAAACCCTGCGCATCATTTTCCCGTACTCGGCTGCGTTGGCAGTAGTGGGTCTACTCGAATCAATGATGACCGCGACCATCGTCGACGACCTTACCGACACCACCAGCAACAAAAACCGCGAGTGCAAAGGCCAGGGTGTGGCCAACATCGCTGCCGGCATGCTTGGCGGCATGGCAGGTTGCGCCATGATCGGCCAGTCGATCATCAACGTGAAATCTGGTGGCCGCACCCGTCTCTCGACATTGTGTGCCGGCGTTTTCCTGCTGCTGATGGTGGTATTTCTTGGCGAGTGGCTCTCCAAAATCCCTATGGCGGCACTCGTGGCTGTGATGATCATGGTGTCCATCGGCACCTTTAGCTGGGATTCCTTGCGTAATCTGAAAGAGCATCCGCTGTCGACCAACCTCGTCATGGTGGCGACCGTCGTGGTCGTCGTGGCCACTCACAATCTGGCTTACGGCGTACTGGTAGGTGTGCTGCTGGCCTCCCTGTTCTTCGCAAACAAGGTCGGGCACTACCTGGATATCAAGAGCACTCTTGAAGAGACGAAATCGCATCGGACTTACCGCGTCGTGGGCCAGGTGTTCTTTAGCTCTGCGGACAAGTTCACTGAGGTTTTTGACTTCAAGGAGGCGCTCAACAAGGTCACCATCGATCTCACACAGGCGCATTTCTGGGATATCACCGCCGTCGCAGCGCTGGATAAGGTCGTGATCAAGTTCCGACGCGAAGGCGCTGAGGTTGAAGTGCTCGGTCTCAATGAAGCCAGCGCGACAATCGTTGACCGCTTCGGCGTGCATGACAAACCCGGTGCCATCGACAAGCTCATGAGCCACTAAGGAGAACGACAATGACCCGCGTAATGGCATGCATTGATAACTCACAATCCTCATTGGCGGTCTGCGATTACGCAGCATGGGCCTCGCAACGACTCAGCGCTCCCCTGACCTTGCTTCATGTGCTGGATAAGGAGAAATATCCTGCATCCGCTGACCTCAGCGGCAATATCGGTCTCGGTAGCAGAGAACATCTGCTGGAAGAGTTGGCCATGCTGGATGCGCAGCGGGCAAAACTGGCGTTGGAGCATGGGCAGCACATGCTTGAAAAAGCTCGCGAGCGAACAGTTCACTCTGGCGCCATGTCACCTGATATGAAGCAGCGCCATGGCCATCTCGTCGAGAGCCTGAGCGATCTCCAAGACGATATTCGGTTACTGGTGATTGGAAGAGTCGGTGAGGACAGCACGCGCAGTGCCCAAAGTCTTGGCAGCCAGATTGAAGCGATAGTCCGAACTATCCACCGCCCCACCCTGATTACAACCAGCCATTTCAGGAAACCTGAAACGGTCATGGTGGCATTTGACGGCAGCGCAACAGGCCACAAGACCTTACAGATGCTTGCTTCAAGCCCGCTGTGCGAAGGCCTGCCAATTCATATCGTCATGGTTGGAACGGATTCTGAAGACAACCAGAACGCGCTGGAGAAGGCACGAACCACGCTTGCGTCTTCCGGCTCGCTGGTGCATTCCGAGATCCGCCCAGGCGAAGTAGAGTCCACACTGCATGCGTATCAGGCAGAGCACGGCATTGACCTCTTGGTCATGGGGGCGTACGGGCACTCACGCATCAGGCAGTTTCTGATAGGCAGCACGACCACGACGATGCTGCGTACATCCACTGTACCCTTATTGCTGCTTCGCTGAGCCAGTTCCACTGGCCACAGTATTTCCAGAACTGAGGAAATACCGTGGCCACCCTGGACGATGACTAACTGATCTTGCCGCTACGAGACCACATGCAACTCATAACTGAAATTGTTCACCCCGAGCTGAAATCCAAGCAGGGCAGAGTATTCCGTCGACATGCAGCTCGCGGCATCGTGATGCGGGGTGAACAGATCCTGTTGCTGTTCACCGAGCGCTATAACGATTTCAGCTTTCCTGGAGGCGGCCTTGATGGTGACGAGGACATTGTCGCAGGCCTGAAGCGTGAGCTTGAGGAAGAGACTGGTGCTCGTGAAATACAGGTGCTCCAGCACTACGGTTACATCGAGGAGTACCGGCCCTACCAAAAGCCACAGTACGATCTGATGCACATGACCTCGCATTTTTATCAATGCGAAGTAGCGCCCCAGCTAGAGCCGGTGAGAATGGAAAGCCACGAAATCGCTAATGGTATGCGGCCTGTCTGGATCAACCTGCATGAAGCCATCGCACACAATGAAGCCGTCATGCAGCGTCACGAGTCTTCGATGGGGCAGTCAATTCTGCGCGAAACCTACATGCTGAGAAAAGTCGCTTCCGAATTGTTGATGCCAATCAGCCTTTGAGCTGACTATTTGGCGAAGTCCACTTAGCCTGCCTCAGGCAAGCATCCAATGCTGCGGGAGTAATTGCGTGATTTCGCTCGCCCGCTGTGTCGGAAGCCGCATCAGTACATCCTTGAGATAGGCATACGGATCGTGCCCATTCATACGCGCCGACTGGATCAGGCTCATGATTGCCGCCGCCCTTTTTCCACTGCGCAGCGACCCGGCAAATAACCAGTTCGAGCGCCCAAGCGCCCACGGCCGGATCAAATTCTCGATCTGGTTATTGTCGATGGGCACAGCACCATCTTCCAGGTAGCGCGTCAGCGCTACCCAGCGTTTAAGGCTGTAATCCAGGGCCTTGGCCGTGGCCGAACCCTCGGGCACAAGTTCGCGTTGGGCCAACATCCACTCATGCAGTTTTTCAGCGATGGGCACCGCTGTTTCCTGACGTAATCGCCAGCGGGCTTCGTCGCTCATTTCCTTGGCGTGTCGCTCGACTTCATACAACCCGCCAATCGAGTGAAGCGCCTGCTCCGCCAACTGGCTTTTATTGGCTGCATGCAGGTCGAAGAATTTGCGGCGTGCATGGGCCATGCAGCCGATTTCGGTGATGCCCAGCTCGAAGCTGGCCTTGTAGCCGGCGAAGTCATCGCAGACCAGCTTACCGTTCCACGTGCCCAGGAAGTTACGCGCATGTTCGCCGGCACGGCTGGGGCTGAAGTCGTAGACCACGGCCTTTAGGGCCGAGAAAGGCGTGGTGCTATAGGCCCACACGTAAGCGCGGTGGGTTTTCTTTTCGCCTGGTGCGAGCATCTGAACCGGGGTCTCATCGGCGTGGATCACGCCCTGGGCCAACACATGCTCACGCAGCGCATCGACCAGAGGCTGGAGCTGCACACCGGTCTGTCCGATCCATTGCGCCAGTGTCGAACGGGCGATGGGCAGTCCGGCCCGACCAAAAATCTTCTCCTGCCGGTACAGCGGTAAATGGTCGGCGAACTTCGCCACCATCACGTGGGCCAAAAGGCCTGCGGTCGGGATGCCCTTGTCGATCACTTGGGCCGGTACAGGCGCCTGGATCAGTGTTTCACACTGACGGCACGTCCATTTTCCACGCACATGCCGCTCAACTGTGAACACGCCCGGAGTGTAATCGAGCTTCTCGCTGACGTCTTCGCCGATTCGCTGAAGCTGGCAGCCGCACACGCACTGAGTATTCTCTGGTTCGTGACGGATCACGGTTCGCGGAAACTGCGGCGGCAGTGGTGCACGCTTGGGCTTATGACGTGGCTCGGCCGGTGCGGCCGGCGGATTGGCTGCCTTCAGCTCGGCTTCGATAGCTGCGATATCGGTATCGAGCAGATCATCAAGCAGACTGCCTTGGTCGGGGCTCAGTTGCTCGCTGCGCTTGGCGAACTTGTGTCGCTTGAGGATGGCGATTTCATGAGCCAGTTGCTCGTTGACCGTTTCGAGGCGTTGGATTTTCTGGCTCATGGAGTCGACCTGGGACAGCAACTGCATAGCCTGTTCGGCCAAGCCGCGCAGCTGTTCCGGTGTCATCTGGTCGAGATTGGGCGAGGAAGTCATGCCGCTGATTGTGTCAGAGCAGGTCGTCAACAGCGATAAACCGATGGGCTAATGGCAGGGGCTAAAGCACTGTGATCGCGCTGCCTGCGCCGACCCGCTGCCACGGCAAACCCAGTACCAAGGCTTGAAGTTGCTCGTTATCGAGTTCGACTTCCGATCCGTGACGGATGCCGGGCCAATGAAACTTGCCTTGGTTCAATCGTCGCGCTGCCAGCCAAATGCCCACACCGTCATGCACCAAGACTTTCATTCGGTTGGCACGGCGATTAGCGAAGAGGTATGCGCAGTGCGGCTTCGCCACACCGAACACCGCGATCACCCTGGCCAGCGCGGTCTCGGTACCGGCGCGCATGTCCATAGGCTCGGTGGCAAGCCAGATGGCATCGATCCGAATCATTCCAACAGGTCTCGCAGAAAGGTGGCACAGGCGACAGCGCTTTCGGTCGGCCAGTTCACTTTGACGGTGCCACGCGGGTGCTGGATTTCAATGCAGATACTTGATGAAGCTGCCTGCGAATGTCCTCCGGCTAGCGGCAAGGGCACTGGAATGAAAGCAGGTTGCAGCGCCATAGTTTTGTTCGTGAGTACCCTAATCCATTTATGTACGAGGTTCGCGTTAAGGCTGTGCTTCTGCGCGACGCTGGCAATCGATGCGCCGGGCTGGGCGCACTCTTGGACAACTTGGGCCTTGAAGGATTTTGAATAGGAACGGCGTTGTGACTGCATGGAAAGACCCGCTTAAAAGGCTAGAAATGGTGTCCACTTAAATTAGGTGGACACCATCGCCTTTGGCGTCGGGGTCAGGAAGGTGAGTTGGCCGGACGGTTACG
>NZ_QKVM01000101.1 GCF_003231305.1 Pseudomonas sichuanensis
CGGTTATCGAAAGCGAGGAAGGCCGGCTGGTTGAGCATGGGTTCGAGCGGCAGGCGGGGATCTTCGCTGACCAGTTCGATATCGAAGCTGTAGAGCCTGCTGATGGCGTCGTCGCCGTTGAACGCCAGTACCTGAAGATCATGCTGAACCGCCGGCACGTGAAAGCGCAGGCGGTCTGTGAGTGTCGAGTCGAACATCCGTTGTCCCTTGTCAGGTCAGCCTGGCAAGGGCTTGCACAGCGTCGCCCCGCCAGGGGAAAAGCTGCCAAGCTAGCGGGGTTTCTCAATGCAATATGCAGGACTATTCCGAATGCTCGTAGGACGATTCTCGGTTAGATGTCGGGTATATCCGGGCAGCTAGATCCGGAAAACATGATCGCTCCTCGTCCAGCTCCGCTTAAGGCGTAACCCGGCCACTGCAAACGACCCGATGCCCCACAGGAAGACCGCCAGTTCTCGCCATGCCTTCCCGCATCAGGCTCCTAGCCACTTTCTTTCGCGGCATACCTGACTGGCCCTATCGCCGGCAAGCCGGCTCCCACAGGGGCCGCGTCGTTTTCACGGGCAACAGAGTGATGGCCGGTCGCCCATCCCTCTTGCGAAAAGCTTGGAATACCATAATATGATATCCCGTAGACCTTGAATTCTTCGGCCGTACCTACAATCACAAGACGGCCACGCGACACACAGTGAAAGCAGCTCCCCGAACACTATTGGCGGGCGCACCACCAGCCCCGCCTCGAATAACAAAAGCAACGAGGGCGTAACCATGCTGTTGAGCAAACGAGTAACCGCAGTGCTGTCCGCCAGCCTGCTGACCCTGGCCTGCCAGGCCACCCAGGCGGCCGACAGCCTGAACTTCGTCAGCTGGGGCGGCACCACCCAGGATGCGCAGAAAGCGGCATGGGCCGAACCTTTCAGCAAAGCGTCCGGCATCAAGGTGGTGCAGGACGGCCCCACCGACTACGGCAAGCTCAAGGCCATGGTCGAAAGCGGCAACGTGCAGTGGGACGTGGTCGACGTCGAAGCCGACTTTGCCCTGCGCGCCGCCAGCGAAGGCCTGCTCGAACCCCTCGATTTCAACCAGATCAAGCGCGACAAGATCGACCCGCGCTTCGTCTCCGACCATGGCGTCGGCTCGTTCTTCTTCTCCTTCGTGCTCGGCTACAACGAAGGCAAGCTCGGCGCCAACAAGCCAGTGGACTGGTCGGCCCTGTTCGACACCAAGACTTACCCCGGCAAGCGCGCCCTGTACAAATGGCCCAGCCCCGGCGTGCTCGAACTGGCCCTGCTGGCCGACGGCGTAGCACCCGACAAGCTCTACCCGCTGGACCTGGACCGCGCCTTCAAGAAGCTCGACACCATCAAGCAGGACATCGTCTGGTGGGGCGGCGGCGCCCAGTCGCAGCAACTGCTGGCCTCGGGTGAAGCCTCGCTCGGGCAGTTCTGGAACGGCCGCGTGTATGCCCTGCAGCAGGACGGCGCGCCGGTCGGCGTGAGCTGGAAGCAGAACCTGGTCATGGCCGATTTCCTGGTCATCCCCAAAGGCGCCAAGAACAAGGACGCGGCCATGAAGTTCCTGGCCAACGCCAGCAGCGCCGAAGGCCAGGCCGAATTCGCCAACAAGACCGCCTATGCCCCGGTGAACGTCGACAGCGTGGCCAAGCTCGACAAGGACCTCGCCAGGAACCTGCCGACCGCCTATGCCCAGGACCAGGTGACCCTGGACTTCGCCTACTGGGCCAAGAACGGCCAGGCCATCGCGGCCCGCTGGAATGAGTGGCTGGTCAAATGAAAGTCGCCATCAATGCCCTGCACAACGCGCAAGGTGCCCCCAGCGGCACCGGCGCGCCACGGGCGGACGACCGCCGCCCGCCCCTGAGCCAACGCTGGCGCGGCAGCCGCAACCTGCTGCCGGCCCTGCTGTTTCTTGGCCTGTTCTTCTTCGCCCCGCTGATCGGCCTGTTGCTGCGCGGTGTACTGGAACCAGTGCCGGGGCTGGGCAACTACGAGCAGTTGTTTGCCAACTCGGCCTACGCCCGGGTGCTGTTCAACACCTTCTCGGTAGCTGGCCTGGTGACCCTGATCAGCGTGCTGCTGGGCTTCCCGCTGGCCTGGGCGATCACCCTGGTGCCCAAGGGCTGGGGCCGCTGGCTGCTGAACATCGTGCTGTTGTCGATGTGGACCAGCCTGCTGGCGCGCACCTACTCCTGGCTGGTGCTGCTGCAGAGTTCGGGGGTGATCAACAAGGTGTTGATGGCGCTGGGCATCATCGATGCGCCGCTGGAGATGGTGCACAACCTCACCGGCGTGGTGATCGGCATGAGCTACATCATGATCCCGTTCATCGTGCTGCCGCTGCAGGCGACCATGCACGCCATCGACCCGATGGTGCTGCAGGCCGGCTCCATCTGCGGCGCCAGCCCCTGGACCAACTTCTGGAAGGTGTTCCTGCCGCTGTGCCGCTCGGGGCTGTTCTCCGGCGCGCTGATGGTGTTCGTCATGTCCCTCGGTTACTACGTGACGCCGGCCCTGCTGGGCGGTGCGCAGAACATGATGCTACCCGAGTTCATCATCCAGCAGGTGCAATCGTTCCTGAACTGGGGCCTGGCCAGTGCCGCTGCCGCCCTGTTGGTGGTGATCACCCTGGTGCTCTTCTACCTGTACCTGAAACTGCAGCCGGAATCCCCGGTCGGTAACGCGAGGTAATCCGCCATGCTGCTGTCACCCAATGCCATGAGCCGCCCGTTGCGCACGGGCCTGTACCTGACCACCGGGGTCATCGCCGCGTTCCTGCTGCTGCCGGTGGTGTTCATCATCCTGCTGTCGTTCGGCTCGTCTCAGTGGCTGGTGTTCCCGCCGCCGGGCTGGACCGTGAAATGGTACGTGCAGTTCTTCTCCAACCCCGAGTGGATGGACGCCGCGCTGGCCAGCCTCAAGGTCGCCGTACTGACCACCTTCGCCGCCGTGGCCCTTGGCCTGCCCACCGCGTTCGCGCTGGTGCGCGGCCGCTTCCCGGGCCGTGAGCTGCTGTACGGGTTGTTCACCATGCCGATGATCGTACCGCTGGTGATCATCGCCGTGGCGGTTTACGCACTGTTTCTCAAGCTGGGCTACACCGGCACGCTGTTCGCCTTCGTGGTCAGCCACGTGATCGTCGCCCTGCCCTTCACCATCATCTCGATCATCAACTCGCTGAAGCTGTTCGACCAGTCGATCGAGGATGCCGCGGTGATCTGCGGCGCCTCGCGCCTGCAGGCGATCGTCAAGGTGACCTTCCCGGCGATCCGCCCGGGGATGATCGCCGGCGGCCTGTTCGCCTTCCTGGTGTCGTGGGACGAGGTGGTGCTGAGCGTGATGATGGCCAGCCCCGACCTGCAGACCCTGCCGGTAAAAATGTGGACCACCCTGCGCCAGGACCTCAGCCCGGTGATCGCCGTCGCCTCGACGCTGCTGATCGGCCTGTCGCTGCTGGTCATGGTCATTGCCGCCGCCTTGCGCCGGCGCACCGAAAACAACGCCTGAGCGCCCGGAGAAAACAACAATGAGTGCAGTGATCAAAGACGACGCGCCGAACAAGACCCTGGTCAGCCTGCGCGGCCTGAACAAGCACTACGGCGACTTCACCGCCGTGGACAACCTCGACCTTGAGATCCAGGACGGCGAGTTCCTCACCTTCCTCGGCTCCAGCGGCTCGGGCAAGTCCACCACCCTGTCGATGCTGGCCGGGTTCGAGACCCCCAGCAGCGGCGAGATCCTGGTGGACGGCCAGTCGCTGGTCAACGTGCCGCCGCACAAGCGTGACATCGGCATGGTGTTCCAGCGCTACTCGTTGTTCCCGCACCTGAACGTGCGCGACAACATCGCCTTCCCCCTGGCCATCCGCAAGCTCGGCGCGGCCGAGACCAACAAGCGTGTGGACGCCATGCTCAAGTTGGTGCAGCTGGAGAAGTTCGCCCATCGCAAGCCTTCGCAGATGTCCGGTGGGCAGCAGCAGCGGGTGGCGATCGCCCGGGCGCTGGTGTACGAGCCGCGCATCCTGCTGATGGACGAACCGCTCGGCGCACTGGACAAGAAACTGCGTGAAGACCTGCAGGACGAGTTGCGTCAGCTGCACCGTCGGCTGGGGATCACCATCGTCTACGTGACCCACGATCAGGAAGAGGCGATGCGCCTGTCCCAACGCATCGCCATCTTCAGCCACGGCAAGATTGCCGGGCTGGGCACTGGGTATGACCTGTATCAGAACCCGCCGAACGCGTTTGTCGCGTCGTTCCTGGGCAACTCCAACTTCCTGCGGATCAAGGCCAGCGGCCATGGGGCCGGGGCCTTCGAGGGGCAGCAGCTGGCCATTCGCCTGACGCCGGGGCTGGCTGCGGGGCAGGATGCGCTGATCATGGTAAGGCCGGAGAAGGCCCTGGCCCTGACGGCTGAACAGGCTGCCCGCGAGCCTTTGCCGGCGGGCTGGAACGAGGTGGCTGCCACGGTCGGTGAGGTGCTGTTCCTTGGGGAGAGCCAGACCTGCCATGTGGTGACCCAAGGCGGGACAGAGCTGACGGTCAAGGCGCTGTCGGCAGCGGGGATGCCGATGCGGGCGGGGGATAAGGTCAAGGTGCGGTGGGCGGTGGCGGATGCCTGTGTTTATACCGAATGGGCGGAGAGTGATTTGAGTAAGGGGGCTGGGGCGCATTGATTTTGGCTTCGGCTTCGGCTTCGGCTTCGGCTTCGGCTTCGGCTTCGGCTTCGGCTTCGGCTTCGGCTTCGGCTTTCAGAGTGTTGGTTTTTATAGATGTATGCGCATTCAGCGGCGATGTCGACTT
>NZ_QKVM01000102.1 GCF_003231305.1 Pseudomonas sichuanensis
GTTGCCCGCCTCGTCGTGGAACCACTGCAGTTTGCTGGCCGCGTTGATCGCCTGGATCAGGTTGCCATTGCGGTCGTAGGCGAAGGTCTCTTCCTGACGCTGGTCGCCCTGGCTGGCGACTCGGGACGTGATACGGCCCACGGCATCGTAGGTGATCTCGATCCGACGTTGGCCGACCTGGGTGCTGGTCAGGCGACCACTGTCCGGATCGTACTGGTAGCGAGTAGTCAGACCATCGAAACCCTTCTCTTCCAGCAAGCGGTCCAAGGGGTCATAGAGGAAACTGATCTTGCTTTCGTTCTGGTTCTCCAGCCCGATCAAGCGCCCGAGCTTGTCCCAGCGATAACGCAAGGTGCGCTCATCGGCATCCACCCGCTCAGCCAGCATGCCAGCGGCGTTGTAGGCCCAGGTGGTGCAGCGGTCCAACGCATCGACGTGGGCCAGCAGACGGCCTTCGGCGTCGCGCTCGAAACGCTCTTCGGTATTGTCCGGATGAGTGACTTTGGCCAACTGGCCGGCCTTATGCTCGAAAGCCGTCTTGTTGCCGGCGGCATCGATGAACGACACCAAGTGACCCAGGTCGTCGTATACCCACTCACTGGTCTTGCCCGAACAATCGGTGTACTCGGTCAGCTGATCCGCCGCGTTGTACGCCAGTTTTTTCTCATTGCCGTTGGCGTCCTTGATCGCCTTAACCAGCCCGGAAGGCGTGTAGGCAAACTCGGTCTTGTTGCCCAGCGGGTCGGTGGTCTCGACCAAGTTGCCCTTCTGGTCGTAGTCCCGCAGCCACAGGCCGCCCTCGGCGTCGCAGATCTTGATCAGGTTGCGGCGGCCGTCGTAGGCAAAATGCGTCTGGCTGTGGTCAGGGCGAATATGGCGAATGACGCTGCCTTGCTCGTCGTAGTCATAGCGGTCTTCGCTGCCATCCGGGTGGACGTGGCGCAGCAGCTTCTTGCGTTCATCGCGGAACAGCCATTCCGAACGCTCATCCGGATAACGGATGCGATACAGGTAGCCGAGGATGTCGTAGTAGTACCAAGTCTCCTGACCGTGGGCGTCGGTGACGTAGGTAAGGCGAATGTTCTCGTCCCACTCCAGCTTCGTGTCGAAGCTGCCATCGTCGGCCCACTCGCGAATGGCCTTGGCGTCGAAGGCACTGCCATCCCATTGCAGGTTCATGCCGCGACCGGTGCGGTCGGTATACCGGGTCACCAGGTGATTCTGGTACTGGTAGTGCCAGGCCGCGCCGTTCTCGTCCTGGGCGGCAGTCAGATCGCCCTGGTCATCGTAGTGGTAGGCGCACAGCTGACGCAGTGGCTGGCCGTCGCGCATTTCCCACAGGCCGGAGATATGCCCGTGGTCGTCGATCAGCGTACCGAGATGGCACAGCACATCCTTCACGTCACCCTGGAAGGTGATGATGTCCGACAGCACCGGGCGACCCTCGTGGCGGTGCTCGTAGTGCAACATGCAACCGGCACCGTTGTTGAACGTGATCTTCTGCAGGTAATACCGATCGCCGACGCGCAGGTAGTATTCCTTGCGGTCGAAGCCACGGCAGATCACCAGCTCGTTTTCACGGCTGCGGATCAGCAGCAGGTCTTCGATGGCGTTGAACTGTGACTGCTCCACTTTGGGCAGCTCGAAGGCATGGCTGCGACCATCGAAGTCGTGGAACAGGATGCCCTTGTCGACTACATCGATGCGCGTGGTGAACTCGGTGATCCAACGCGCGCCAAGGTTGCCCTGGTCGTATTCGGCCAGGCGCGAGTGATAGATGCGCTGCCATTCGATCGGGAATGGGCCTGCCAGGCTGAAGTCGGTATGAACGATGAATTCGGAACCGAGCGCGAAACTGATGCTGCGCGGCGTGAATGCCATCGTTTCTTCCGGGCAGCCTCTTTTCACCGGGCTGGAGGCCCCTTCGGCCTTCGCTTGCGACCCACTGACCGCCAACTCCCCCTTGCCCTTCTCCCGCTCCACCTGCGTGGTAGTCCCCGGCTTGCTCACCCCCGGCTGGCCGTTCTTGTTGCGCTTGCGGAACCCCTTCACCGCCCCGCCCAGCACGTTGAGCATCCAACCGATGCTCATCTGCGTGCCCGGGTCGGCAAGCTTGTTCAGCTGCCGGGCCATCTCCGGGCCCAGGGCGCGCAGCTGGCCGGTGTTGGCCAGCACCTTGGTCTTGATTTCGTCCGGCAGCAGCTTGCTCGTCGCGCTGTTGGCCAGGCCCTTGCCGGCAGCCTTGTAGGCGCTGTGCACCGCGCCTAAGAAGTTGCTGAAGGCGGCCTTTGGATCGTTGAGCAGCTTGTCGGCGGCGGCAGACGCCTGTTTGCCCGCCTTCGACATGTCGCCCTTGGCGTCCAACTGGCTCAGGGCAACCTTCTCCAGCCCCGTGGCGATCTCACTGGTCATCTTGGTGCCGAGCGCGCCGGCGTCGGCGAGGATGCCCGCGAGCTTCGGCTGGGCCTGCTTGACGAAGTCGTCGATGGTGCCGGCGATGGTGGCGTTGAGGTGGCCGATCAGGACGGTGATCAGCGAGTCGCCCAGCAGCATCTTGGCGCTGTTGCGCAGCTCCTGGCGCACCAGGAACAGGGTCGGGCGCAGGCTCATGCGCGCCGCGGCCATGGTCGGCGGCGCCGGCAGCACGCCGATCAGGTTGATGCCCAGGCTCACCCAGTCGAGCAACTGGCGGTTCTTGCTCTTGACCAGGGTGACCACGTCGCCCAGGGCGTCGACCAGGGCCATGATGTTGCCCACCACCGGCAAGGCGCCGGCCACGGTCTTGATCCGTTCGAGGGTGACGTAGCCACCGCTGACCGATTGCAGCCAGGCGTCGAAGGCGGCGGCGCCACGGCCGACGTCCTTGGCATCGATGGTGTTGAGGGGGGCGACGGCGACCTGCGGTTCGCGCTGCTTGGCGTCGGTCATGCCAGCACCTCACTGCTCAGGCTTTTCGCCGGGTTGAGCGGTGGGGTGAGCGTGGGCAGGCTCGGCAGCTGGCGGGCCGCGTTGGCGGCCTTGAGCGCCGGCGCCGCGCCGGGCACAACATTGCTGGCCAACTGGGCCATGGCGCCGGTGTCGCCGCCGACGGCGGCCTTGACCTGCTGCACCTTCTGAAGCGCGGCCTGGCCGCTTTTCGCCAGTTGCATGCCAGTGCCGGCCAGGGCCTTGCCCTGCTCCAGCATCCCCGTGCCACCGGGGCCCATCATCGCTTTACCTTGTGCCATCGCGTTCTGTACCAATCCCTTGCCCTTGCCCTTGTCCATGCCTTGCTGTGCCAGTGCCAGGCCCTTGCCCAGCAGGCCGTCGGCGCCCTTGCCGGCGCTCAGCACCTCGCCGACCACGGCCTGCTGGCCGGGGGCGATGTCGTTGAAGTCGGTCTTCGCCGGCCAGACGCCAGCACCGAAGTGGCTGCCGTCGGCCCAGGTGTCGGCCGGGTCCAGGCCGAAGTCGACCCACAACGGGCCGGCGGCGGCGCCGCTGGCCATGTTGAAACCCTGGCCGTCGAGCTTGCCCTTGATCGACTTGCCCAAGGCATCGATCACGTCGTAGTCGCCGGTCTTCACGCCCTTGCTGTTGGCGTACTGGTACAACAGCTCGAGGTTGCCCTTGCCCGGTTTGGGCGGCTCGGGGAAGGTGCCGGCCTTGCTCGCCGCGCCGATATGGGCGAACTGCGCGGCCTTGGCGGTGTAGTTGGCGCTGGTGACGTGGGTGATGCCGCCGGCGTTGTAAGTCGTGCCGCTGCCGCCGCCCTGCAGCACCAATTCGGTCTTGGCGGTGAGCACGATACGGTCGGCATTGGCGGTGACGTCGAGCTTGGCCAGCAGGTTGATGTTGTCCTTCAAGGCGCGGATGTCGATGTCGCCGGAGGCCGACACCAGCTTCCAGCCCAGGCTCTGCACGAACAGGCGCATGCCTTGGCTGGCGCTGGCCAACAGGCGTTTGCCGGCGGTCAGGCTGGTGTGGCCGGTGCTGCTCAGGGCCAGGTGCTCGCCGGTGGTGATGTGGTTGGGGCCCGGGGTGGTCAGGGCGATACCGGCAGGGCTGGAGAGCACCAGGTGCGGCTGGGCGAACTCGGGGAATTCGTTGGCGCTCTGGTTGACCGGGCCGCTGCCGAGGATGCCCTGATGCTGCTCGTGCAGGCGCTTGGCGACGTCGTCCTGGTCGCCAGGCTCCTGGGCCTGCATCTGCTTGGCCAGTTCGGCGAGGCTGTCCTGCTGGTCGCTGGCGGTGGCCAGGCGTTCGGCGGTTTCGGGCAGGTCCTTGTGGTGCTTGGCTTCGTTGGCGCGGGGCTCGGTGGTGAGCAACAAACCGCCCGCAGCGCGGATGGCGCCGTGGCGGTCTGTGCGCAGCTCGAAACCTTCACCGCGCGGGGCGCCGCCGCTCGGTCTTGGGTGAGTGAGGTAGCCGAGGTTCAGCGCACTGGCGCCGTGGTCGCTGCGCAGGCCGATGCTGATTTCGCTGGTGGTGTCGTCGATGCGCAGTTCGTTGCCGCGGCTGCCCTTGTATTCCTTGCTCTTGATGGTGGCCAGGGTCTTGAGGTCGGGCAGCTTGTAGTGCGGCATGTTCACGCCGTGGTACAGGCAGCCGGTCACCAGCGGTTGGTCGGGGTCCCCTTCAAGGAAACTGACCAGTACCTCCATGCCGATGCGCGGCAGTTGCAGCCCGGCGATGCCCTGCCCGGCCCAACTGCTGGCCACGCGCATCCACACGCTGGACTTGTCATCGGCTTGGCCTTCGCGGTCCCAGAAGAACTGCACCTTGATGCGGCCGAACTCGTCGCAGTAGATCTCTTCCCCAGCGGGA
>NZ_QKVM01000103.1 GCF_003231305.1 Pseudomonas sichuanensis
AGATGCCGGTCAGCTTGAGCCCTTGAGAGAGACTCGCACTTTTGTCTCTAAAGGCAACCGTGCGTCATGGCTGTAAAACATCTCGCCTTCTTAAGTACGTGAGCAGTCGGTGAAGAGCCACCACCTTGCCCCTATCTTGCGTCGTTGTAACTAAAATGCGAGACATCGATTTCCTAATTGAGTTTACAGCAGCCCCCTCATTATTCAGGAGCTGATCCGACTCCAAATCCCGCACCTCGTATGCCGTCCCTGAGCGGTTCGCAGAGAATCTTACTATCGAATTACCTCCAACCACCACCGCCCCATCAAGAGCACCCTCGTGCAAATAAAATTCCACACTTAGGTTTCGTGAAAGAATCCTTTTCAGCAAAGGAACTAGTCGAACACCCGGCGAGAGAGAAATACCACAACCACTCTCTCCCCCATTGAAAAAATAGCGCTTTAGTGTCACATCCACGGAACGCACGAAATGGGTAGCGAGATAGTCTTTCTCATAGAGACAAAAATCATCTGCGTCGCCAACCATATCAAAATTTTCCGCTTTAAGCTCAGCCTCGCCAAAGCTTGTCAAACCAAACGTCTCAGCTTTGATGCTTGACGCATCAATCAAATAGCTCAAGCACAGTTCAAAAACATTACATTTCAAGTAACTCATCTGCCTTACCTCTTGACAGGGTTTGTTCCACTGCCGTGGTGCGTTTGTAGAATACCCTTTACCTTCGTGAGCTCATCCACTCGATTGGATTTAGGGTTCTCATCGATACCTGCCTGCGCTGACTTGGCAAGTCGATCTACGTTTTTTGAGTCATCGAGATGCTCTGAGATGGATTCACAAGCATTGCGCCATTGAGATGGTGACATATCTCTAGTTGCCTTATCAGCAGGCGCAAGCTTTACGCTTTTACCATCCGCATCAGGTTGCAAGGTGATATGTCCACCTTTTCTGGGCAAACCTGGCCCATCAACATTCACATGCACACCACGAGCGAGCACATCTTTACCAGCGGTGTTGGCCCCCACGTTATATTTACTTTTGGCTAGACCAAGAGGGTCAGTCCAGGCTATTGGGTTACCAGCGTACTCGAATAGGTTGAAACCACCGCCGTAACTTATAGGGTCCTGATTCACGAACCGCCCAACCATCGGATCATAGTACCGATAGCGGTTGTAATGCAGCCCCGTCTCGTGATCGTGGTACTGCCCCTGGAAGCGAATCGGGTTGGTCATCCCAACCTGCTTGGCCCACTCCGAGCGCACCTCGCGCACTTCACCCCAAGCCTTGTATTGACCGGCCCACGCCACCTCACCGTTGTGGTCGGTAAGCTCCATCGGCGTACCGAGGTGGTCGCATTGGTACCAGGCAATGGCGTCGATCGGTTGCGGTTTGACCTCGTGCTGCCACAGCGGGTCCTGATCGAAGTCGTACTCCCGGCCGCTCCAGTCCGGTTGGCGCAGCAAGCGAATCGGCTCCTTGCGCAACGCCTGAGCAACCGGCACAAAGTTGCCCGGCTCGTACAGGTAATGCACCGTGCGCCCGGTCTCGCCTTCGTCCTGCGGCGGCGAGCTTTCCCAGGCGAGGGTATCGCCGTCCCAGCCATAAAGGGTGTAGCCGCAGCTCAGTTCACGTTAGCGCTTGGCGCGTTGCATCTGGTTCCAGCCACTGCCGGCACGCGGATCGTCCTGATGAGTCGAGCTTGGCCAGCAGGTTGATGTTGTCCTTCAAGGCGCGGATGTCGATGTCGCCGGAGGCCGATACCAGCTTCCAGCCCAGGCTCTGCACGAACAGGCGCATGCCTTGGCTGGCGCTGGCCAACAGGCGTTTGCCGGCGGCCAGGCTGGTGTGCCCGGTGCTGCTCAGGGCGAGGTGCGGCTAGGTGTAGCTCGGCTCAAGCAGAACTTAATTGCACTCTTGCTTTTCCAATCGCCTCCGATAGCACATGAGAATCAGCGGCTGTTAGTTTCAGGCTTCTTATCTCACCAATCATAGCCACCGCACGATCTAACGCATCGAGCAACATATCTATCTGTCGAGTGCAGCTTGCATCCTTAAACTCATAAAATGGAATCTGCACGCGCGCCTCTACAGTTTTTCTAGCCTTGTGGTAACGCTTAACGTCAGGATAATAAGCAATCAATTCATCAGGCATCAAAATTGCAATAAAAGTTAGTTTTTCGGCGCCACACTCAAGAACAACACCTTTCAGCGACTGCACCATAATCGGTTTTATTTTATTACGCGCAACATGCTCCGCATCCCCCACAAGCGCATGTAACTCACTGGTCATCCCTAGCAACATACCCACCTCAATAGTCGCTCTCTGGTAGCAGAGGATCGCATCGATTTGTTACGGTTTGATCTCTTGTTGCCACAGCGGATCCTGATCGAAGTCGTACTCACGATCGCTCCAGTCGGGCTGGCGCAGCAAACGGATCGGGCTCCTGCGCAACGCCTGGGCGACCGGCACGAAACTCCCCGGCTTATACAGGTATACCCCGTGCGCCCGGCCTCGCCTTCCTCCTGCGGCGACGAGCTTTCCCAGGCGAAGGTATCTCGTGCCTACCGGAAAGGGTGAAGCCACAGCCCAGTTTCACACTGGCACGAGGGGGCGACCTAATGGGGCGCAGTGCAGTTCAGAGCTTCGTAGCTATAGCCGACCAAGCAGCACTGCCAAAGTACGCGATCGATAACACTAACACTCGGGTAAGTTACACCAATCAGGGTTTGCCAATTAGGACAATAGCTCTGCTCGTGCTTTCTCAACTGCCTCTTTAAGCACACAGGTATCACCATGCGTAATTTTTAAACTTTTCAGCCCCTCCATCATATCTACAGAGCGAGACAATGCATCTAGCATCATACTTACCTGCCCCGGAACATCGGCCTCATTAAAATCATTAAGGGGAAGCTGCACACGAACTTCGATTACTTTTTTTGATTTATGGTATCGCCTGACCTCAGGATAGTCACCCACTCTATCATCAGGCATCAGTATTGAAATGAAGCTCCACCTATCAACCTCGCAATCAAGATTGACCTGCTCTAACAGACGCTCGATAACTGGCTCTATTTTATTTCTAGCAATAAATTCCGCATCCCCCACTAGGGCATGCTGCTCACTAGACATCCAAAAATTCATACCAACTCCTAGTAATCACTTTTGTTCAATGGTGGCCGTTTCCCTTCTGGGTGCGCCGCCTTGTAGGCCAAAATCTTCTGGTGTTGCCAAGCATGCATTTCCCTCTTTGTTCCCTTGGCCTCTTCCCGCATATAGACATTGTTATCTCGGAGGTATTCTTCGGTGTAACGGCGCTTACCCATAGTGGTCTCGCCATACTTCATGATTTCATTAGTATTTCTGTCACGCAACGTGTACCCAATTGCAGGCTTAGTCGAATTGAGACTATTCCCATGGGTACCATCCGATTCACACGGGCATGGCTTGGATGGATCTTTCCCCGCCCCGAACTTACCACCCGCCTGACGCGGTTGCCCTTTCCACAACCCTAACGGGTCGACCCACTCAACAGGGTTCGGCGCATACGCAAACAGGTTCAAGCCACCGGTGTAACTGATCGGGTCCTGGTTGATGAACCGCCCAGCCCTCGGATCATAGTACCGATAGCGGTTGTAGTGCAGCCCCGTCTCATGGTCGTGGTACTGCCCCTGGAAGCGGATCGGGTTGCTCAACCCAATCTGTTTGGCCCACTCCGAACGGGTTTCCTTGATCTCACCCCAGGCCTTGTACTGCGCCGTCCACGCGACCTCGCCAGTGTGGTCGGTCAGCTCCATCGGCGTGCCCAGGTGGTCGCACTGGTACCAGAGGATTGCATCGATCGGTTGCGGTTTGATCTCTTGTTGCCACAGCGGATCCTGATCGAAGTCGTACTCGCGATCGCTCCAGTTGGGCTCGCGCAGCAAACGGATCGGGCTGTTGCGCAGTGCCTGGGCGACAGGCACGAAACTCCCCGGCTCATACAGGTAATGCACCGTGCGCCCGGTCTCACCTTCGTCCTGCGGGGGCGAGCTTTCCCAGGCCAGGTTGTCGCCATCCCAACCGTACAAGGTGTAGCCACAGCCCAGTTCACGCTGGCGTTTGGCGCGCTGCATCTGGTTCCAGCCACTGCCGGCACGCGGATCATCCTGATGATGCGCGGTGGAGTGCTTGTGCAGACGGCGGCCCAGGGCGTCGTAGCTGTACACCACGCTGAGCTTACTGTCATCGAAGCGGCTCAGGCGGTCGAACAGGTCCCAACCGAGTCGGGCTTGTTCGCCGTTGTGCATACGATGGATCAGGTTGCCGCGTTCGTCGTACTGGTAATGGGTCCCGGCGTATTCACGCAGCAGGTTGTCCATCAGCTTGTTACGGCGCGGATCGCTTTCCAGCGGACGATTGAGCTCCTGGGTCTTGTCGTCGAGCACGTTGCCGGCCGGGTCGAAAGCGAAGGTCTCGATACCGAGGCGGCTGGTGGCTTGCAGCAGGCGCCCGACCGGGTCGTACCGATAGGCCAGGTGGCCACGACGGGTATCGTGGATATCGGTCAGTTGGCCCACGGCATCGTACTGATACTGACGCTTGAGCAAGGTGGCCTTGCCGTCATGGCTGCCCAGCAACTGCTCCTGCAGACGCCC
>NZ_QKVM01000104.1 GCF_003231305.1 Pseudomonas sichuanensis
GGGCGACTAAAGCAGCACAATTGTTGACCGATTTTCTCGGACAAGCGGATAATACGCGCCATCGAGTTTTATGGCGGCATTGCGCCGGGAGAATCAACATGAGCGTCGAAACCTTCACCCCCACGGCTTTGGAGTTCACCCAAGGGGCTGCACACAAGGTGAAGACCCTGGTCAGCGAAGAGGGCAACGAGCGTCTGAAGCTGCGCGTTTTCGTGACGGGCGGTGGTTGCTCGGGCTTCCAGTACGGCTTCACCTTCGATGAAGACGTGGCCGAGGATGACACTATCGTCGAGCGTGAAGGTGTCGCGCTGGTGGTCGACCCGATGAGCTTCCAGTACCTGGCGGGCGCCGAAGTGGATTACCAGGAAGGCCTGGAAGGCTCGCGCTTCGTGATCAAGAACCCGAATGCCAGCACCACCTGTGGCTGTGGTTCGTCGTTCTCGATCTGATCCATGGGCTGACATGAAAACGCCGCGCATTTGCGCGGCGTTTTGCATTGTGCGGGCTGGTTAGGCGGGATAGATGGCGCCGAGGACGCGCAGGCCCCTGGCGGCGGTGACGCTGGGACGGTTGGCGGGGATGCGCTCCAGGCAGCAATGGGCCAGCCAGGCAAAGGCCATGGCCTCGACCCAGTCCGGATCGACGCCGTGCGCCGCTGTGCTGGACACCTGGGCGCCCGGCAGCAGTTGCGCCAAGCGTGCCATCAGCGCGCCGTTGCGGGCGCCTCCACCGCACACCAGCAAGGCTTCGGTGCGTTGTTGAGCCTGGCCCAGCGAGTCGATGATGCTGCGTGCAGTCAGCTCCAGCAGTGTGGCCTGTACGTCTTCGTCGCGGTAGCTGGGCAGTTGGGCGAGATGGCCGTCGAGCCAAGGCAGGTTGAAGACCTCGCGGCCGGTGCTTTTCGGGCCGCTGCCAGCGAAGAACGGGTCGCTCAGCAGCGCATGGAGCAAGTCCTGCTGTACCGCCCCGCTGGCCGCCCAGGCGCCGTCGGCATCAAATACCTGGCCGCGCTTGCGCTCGATCCAGGCATCCAGCAGCACATTGCCCGGCCCGCAGTCGAAGCCATGCACTGGTTTGTCCTGCTCGATCAGGCTGAGGTTGCTGAAGCCGCCCACATTGAGAATCGCCAGTCGCTGGCCAAGATGGCCGAACAGCGCCTCATGGAAGGCCGGCACCAGCGGCGCGCCCTGGCCGCCCGCCGCCACGTCGCGGCGCCTGAAATCACCGACCACGCAGATGCCGGTCAGCTCGGCCAGCAGCGCCGGGTTGCCGATCTGTACCGTGAAGCCGCGGGCGGGTTCGTGGCGAATGGTCTGCCCATGGCTGCCGATGGCGCGGATGGCATCGGGTTGCAGGCCTTGCTCGCGCAGCAGGTGCTTGATCCCTTCGGCGGCAAGGGTGGCCCAGTGGTTCTCCGCCAGTGCCGCGCGGGCGATCTCGTCGGGGCCGCTGGCACAGAGGCCAAGCAGCTGCTGGCGCAGGTCGGTGGGCATGGGGATGTAGTGGGTGGCGAGCAGCCGAAGCTGCTCGCGTTGTTCGATCAGGGCGATGTCCAGGCCATCAAGGCTGGTCCCGGACATCACGCCAAGATAGAGCGCCATGTGGTCAGCGCTTGTTGGCAGCGAGCAGGGTGGCCTTTTCCTGATCCATGCGGGCGATCAAGGGTTGGCTCTGCTGGTTGAAGCGCGCGCGCTCAGCCTTGGCGATCGGGTCGGCCATCGGCACCTTCTGGCTCAGCGGGTCGACGTGCACGCCATTGACCTGGAACTCGTAGTGCAGGTGTGGGCCGGTCGACAGGCCGGTAGTGCCGATGTAGCCGATGACCTGGCCTTGTTTGACGCTGCTGCCGGTCTTGATGCCCTTGGCGAAGCCCTGCATGTGGCCATACAGCGTCTTGTACGAGTTGCCATGGGCAATGATCACGGTGTTGCCATAGCCGCCACGGCGGCCGGCCAGTTCGATGCGCCCATCGCCGGCGGCCTTGATCGGTGTGCCGCGCGGGGCGGCGTAATCGACACCCTTGTGGGCGCGGATCTTGTTCAGGATCGGGTGTTTGCGGCCGGCGGAAAAGCGCGAGCTGATGCGGGCGAAGTCCACCGGTGTACGGATGAACGCCTTGCGCAGGCTGTTGCCGTCGGCCGTGTAGTAGTTGGTGTTGCCTTGCTTGTTGGTGTAGCGCACGGCGGTGTAGGTCTTGCCGCGGTTGGTGAAGCGGGCCGACAGGATGTTGCCGGTGCCGACCACCTTGCCGTCCATCATCTTCTGCTCGTAGACCACGTCGAATTCGTCGCCCGGGCGGATGTCCTGGGCGAAGTCGATGTCGTAACCGAGGATGCGTGCCATGTCCATGGTCATGCTGTGGGACAGGCCCGCGCGTTGCGCCGAGGCCGAAAGCGAACTCTTGATCACGCCATGGGCGTAGGCGGTACGCATGACCGGCTTGCTGACTTCGCGATCGAAGTTGAAGCCCTTGTCGGTACGGGTCAGGCGGATGGTTTCGAGGTTGCTTACCTTGCTGTGCAGGCTGGTCAGTTGGCCGTTCTTGTCCAGTTCGAACTGCAGCACCTGGCCATGCTTGAGCTGGCTGAACTGCTTGGCCTGCTTGTTGCTCGCCAGCAGGTCGTGGACGGCGTTGGCCGGCAGGCCGACCTTGTTGAACAGTGTGGAGAGCGTATCGCCGCGGGCTACGACTACCTCGCGGTGGCCGGGGGCCTTGTCTTCCTGTTTGGCGACAGGGGCGGGCTCTGGCTTGCTCTCGGGTTTGGCCTGGGCGGTGTCGGCTTCATCGCCTTCGATCTGGGCGAAGGGCGAGTCGGTGTGTTGTTCGGATTGCACCAGTGGCGCGACGCGGGACTCTTCCTTCAGCTGCTCGGCCGGGCTTTCCAGCTCCAGGCTGAGCGTGGTTTTCTTGGCTTCGACTTCGCTGGAAGGGAAAACCAGCAAGGCCAGGCTGAGGAGAGCAGCGATGCCGCTGGCGGCCAACAGATGGCTTTTCGGATAAAGCGGGGGCGCTTTAGGCGTTTCGTTGGTCATAAGTGAGGTGACTTTGAAAAGGGTGAAGTGGAAAAGATGAATGACATGATGAAGATGAAATAACTGTATAAAATATAACCAAAACCATTCTCGCGCAAGGGCGCGTAGACGTTGCGTTGCGCCGTTCGGGTCACATTCCGTTGCGAAACTTGTATTTGATGGCCGATCTTGTATGGTTGGCTCCCCTTGAATCTGAGCCTTGCGGGTCTGTCTATGAAGTCTGTTGAAGAGCAGCTGGCGCTAATCAAGCGCGGTGCGGAAGAGGTATTGGTCGAGTCGGAACTGGTGGAGAAGCTCAAGCGCGGCCAGCCGCTGCGTATCAAAGCGGGCTTCGACCCTACCGCACCGGACCTGCACCTGGGCCACACGGTGCTGATCAACAAGCTGCGCCAGTTCCAGGATCTGGGCCACCAGGTCATCTTCCTGATTGGCGACTTCACCGGCATGATCGGTGACCCGAGCGGCAAGAGTGCCACTCGCCCGCCGCTGACGCGTGAGCAGGTGCTGGATAACGCCGAGACCTATAAACAGCAGGTGTTCAAGATTCTTGACCCGGCCAAGACCGAGGTCGCGTTCAACTCCACCTGGATGGATAAGCTCACGCCGGCTGATTTCATCCGCCTGGCTTCGCAGTACACGGTCGCGCGCATGCTCGAACGTGACGACTTCGACAAGCGCTACAGCAGCAATCAACCGATCGCGATCCATGAGTTCCTCTATCCGTTGGTGCAGGGCTATGACTCGGTGGCGCTGAAGGCGGACGTCGAGCTGGGCGGCACGGACCAGAAGTTCAACCTGCTGATGGGGCGTGAGTTGCAGCGCTCTTATGGCCAGGAGGCGCAGAACATCGTCACCATGCCGCTGCTCGAAGGGCTTGATGGCGTGAAGAAGATGTCCAAGTCGTTGGGCAACTATGTCGGTATCCAGGAAGCGCCGGGCGTGATGTTCAGCAAGCTCGTGTCGATCCCGGACACCTTGATGTGGCGTTACTTCGAGCTGCTCAGCTTCCGCTCCATGGAGGAGATCGACCAGTTCCGTGCGGATGTGGCGCAGGGTGCGAATCCGCGCGACATCAAGATCAAACTGGCGGAAGAAATCGTTGCGCGTTTCCATGGTGAAGAGGCTGCTGCCAGTGCTCACCGTGCGGCGGGTAATCGGATGAAGGAAGGCGAGCTGCCTGAAGATCTTCCCGAGATCGAAGTCGCTGCGGCTGAAGACTTGCCGATTGCTGCCGTGTTGAACCGGGCTGGGCTTGTGAAAAACTCGGCACAAGCGCGGGATCTGCTCAGTGCTGGCGCCGTGAAGGTTGATGGCGCGGTGGTTGAGCGTGATTTCATGTTTGTCCTGGGCGCTACCCATGTGTGCCAGGCGGGCAAGAAGGCCTTTGCTCGGGTTACCCTCAAGGCTGAGTGATCTGCTGGCGGCGTAGCTATCTATATAGAAGCGGGGAGGCCGACAGGCCTCCCCGCTTTGTTTTCAGGTAAATGACGCTTTCTTGAAATTAAAGGTTGACGGAGTTT
>NZ_QKVM01000105.1 GCF_003231305.1 Pseudomonas sichuanensis
AGTGATCAGGCCTTGTTTTTCGCCGGTGACGGACATGTAGGCTGGTGTTGCCATGGTGCTCTCCTTGCGTAAGAAAAAAGTCGCGCAGACGGCAGGAAATTGCCGAGCGGGAGCAGCTTTCGATACAAGAGCTGTGCCAATTGAAAAATGTTCAATAAATTCAATTGGTTAATTATCAAAGCCATCCATTCGAGTACCTTTTTGAGCGGCGAGCATTCAAAAGTTGCGCAACTTCTTGCGCAGTGCTGGCAAAAAGTTGCGCAGATGGCTGCAGGCCATATACAGCAATGCTCACAGCGCTTATCCACAGACTTATCCACATTGAAGTGCGCAACTTCTTGCGCAGTTGAGCAAACATTCAGCGACCAGATCTCCCCATGGCTTACAGGCCATCCTGCGTATGGCTCAGGGCTGGCCCCGCGCCGCTAACATCAACGTGCTACTATCGCGCCGCACTAAATGGACGCTCCACCGATTCGACAAGGAAAGCCGCGCGTGAACACCCCAGAGCCCACTTCGCCCAGCCCTGCCCGTTTCCTTTGCCAAGCAGGCAGTGCCTGATGATCGGCGCCTTGTTGCTACGCCCCGCCCATGGCCAGGAACACTCACCCTGGCAACGCCTGGCCCGCGCCTTGTGGGGTGGCGACCTGCCGTTGACCCGCGCCCAGGAATGCGGGTTTGCGCGGCTGATGCTGATACCGACCGTGATCTACCTGGTGCTCGCGCTGGGCTACCTCGCGCAACTGACCGACCTGATCGGCAGCCTCGTGCCACATTCGCTGCTGCAAAGTTTCGCCCGCCAGGGCCAATGGTTGGGCGCCGCCGCCCTGGCCCTGCTGGTACTCAGTTGCCTGCTGCGCAAGAGCCTGCGCCAGGGCTGGCCGTTCGGGCGCACGGTGCTCTGGGCCTTGATCACCTGCGGCAGCTGCCTGTACCTCGGCTATCACGCCCAGCGCCTGCTGGTGGACAGCCTGGTCGAACAGGCCAGCCCCGAACAGCAGGCCCGGGCCGCCTTCGGCATCCCGCTGCTCAACCTGATGCTGCAACACGACCTGCGCCTGGACGGCCAGGCCGCAACAGCCGAGCAGCTGCGCAGCCCGCAAGGCAAGCTGCGCCTGGCCGAACTGGCCCTGCGCCTGCCGCACATGACCGAGTTGAAGGCCACAGAGGGCCTGACCCCGCAGGCCTTGTTCGAACAACTCGCCGACCAGCAGCGCGGCGGCCTGCAGCGCAACTATGAGCGCTACCGCCAGGCCACCGGCCGGCAGGAAGACAACTACCGCCAATACCGTCGCGCCAGCCTTTACTACGCGGGGGCCACCAGTCGTCTGGCCATCCTCCAGCGTCAGGGCCAGGCCTGGACCAACTACCAGCGCCTGCTCAGCAGCCGCGGACGCAACCTCAACCCCTGGACCCTGCCCAGCAGCGAATGGCAAGACGTGCGCCATGTTCTGCGCGAGCAGATGAACGTACCGGTCAACGACCTCTGGCGGCCCGACGACCGCCCTGGTTTCAACCGCGCCGTGGCCCGCCAGGTGCGACGTGAAGCACGCAATCACTATGCAGAATTGCTCCAGCAGCGGATCAATGCCGGCTGGATCGAACCCGGCCTCAAGCGCCCGGCGTTCCTGGCGGTGGATGCCATCCAGGGGCAGTGGCGCCAGGACTTGGCGCTGCCGGCGGGCATCACCCTGTATGCCTACCTGACCGAGGAGTATTTCGTGCGCTCGGTCTACCTGCCCACGCTGCAGCACGACGCCCGGGAACTGATGAAGCAGCGCGTCGCCTCGGCGCGCGATCTTTCGACCCTGGGCCGGGACAGCTACCGCGATCTGATCACCCCCGGCGTGGCTGCCCTGCTGATCCTCTGTGGGCTGGCCGTGCATGGGTTCCGTGCGCTGTCCTACCTGTTGCGCCTGGTGAGGGCGCAACCGCTTGGCCTGTACTTGAAACTGCTGGGGGTGTACGTGCTGCTGGTCAGCGTGTCGCTGGTTGCCGGCAAGCCTAAGGTGCCGGCGAGCGACCTGCCGCAGCAAGGCGAGGAAGCCCTCGGCCTGACCCTTGCCCTGGCCAGTGCCGCGATTGACTGGGCCGCACCTCAACAGGACAGGCTGTATGCCATGGGCACCAGCATTCGTCAGGACGTGTTGCGTGGGTATGGATTTGGCGCGCCCGGGAAGCAGCTTGATTGACGGGCGCGTTCTGTGCCGGGGGAGCTTTTATCCAGGCTCTGTACGAAAAGCGTTGAGGGAGCGGCGGTGCGCCGCTCCCTCAACGATGGATGACCATACTTTCGTACAAAACCCAGCAAGCGGGCAGGCTCGTTACCGATCAGCGCGCGAGCCTGTTGATGTGGAAGTCACACCCTTGCGCCTGCCCCCAGAATGTAATGGCGGCAACCCCCACCATCAACAGCGCACCCCCATAGGTGGTAGACAACATCAGTATCGACAGGCGTTTGTTCTCAAACCTGAAAACCCGCCGGTACATCTCGAACATGCCCTCGAAGGTATTCATGTTGATCCCGTTCTTTTTGCAGTATGCGTTTGCAGAAAGTACGGCAGTCAGCCCCGCAACCACACAGAGTGCAAAGCCGGCGATCCTGATGATTTGAAGCAGCTCGCACATAACCTCTCCTAGAACAGCGGCATTGCAACAGCCGGCGCCACAGGGGTCTTGATCTCCGGGCCAACACCGGGGCCCACGCCGATATAAACCTCTGGCCACGTGGAGGTCTGGCTGATATCGAAACTGACAACCCCTACGCTGAAGCCAACACCTGCCGCGGCGGGTAGCGACTTGGCATCCGGGTCGGCAAACTTGAAACCGCAGCTAGCGGTTGCCCGTGCGCCTGCTGCAATCATCGGAACAGCGCCCTCGCCCGAAAGGCCACTGACTTCGTTGGCTTTTACGGTCACGGAGAAACCGGTACCCACGGCAGCCATCAAAGAGCCTCGACATTCTCCCGTCATGATGGGCCGAGGTGGTGGCGGAGAAAGAGCCCTGGAGATCTCTTCTGCCGACTTGCCCTGGTTTGCCATGTGCGTGGCCAGCGAGACCTGTGCCTGCAAGGCTGGGGAGTTTGCGAATGGGAAGTCTTGAAGGCCTGTCGGGTCGACTCTCATGCTTGGCATGTTATTGCCATATCGATAAACGTTCATTCCCCCGAGAAGGCCAATAGGGTCTCGTGAAAGATACCGCGCCATTTTCGGCTCGTAATACCGATAGCGGTTGTAGTGCAGCGCCGTTTCCGGGTCCTGGTATTGCCCCTGGAAGCGAATCGGGTTACTCAGCCCCTGCAATCTGGCTTGCTCCGTTCGCTCTTCGCGTATTTCGCCCCACGCGGTGTAATGCGCACTCCAGACCACGTCCCCCTGCTCATCGGTGAGCTCTTGCGGTGTGCCCAGATGGTCACAGTGGTACCAGGCCATGGCATCGAAGGCCTGCGGCTTGACCTCGGTGTGCCACAGCGGATCACGGTCGAAGTCGTACTCGCGCCCCGCCCAGTCCGGCTGTTTGAACAGGCGTACCGGGCGGTTGTGCAGGGCCTGGGCGACCGGCACGAAGCTGCCGGGCTCGTACAGGTAGTGCACGGTGCGGCCGGTATCGCCCTCATCCAGCGGCGGCGAGCTTTCCCAGGCCAGGGTTTCGCCGTCCCAGCCATACAGGGTGAAGCCGCAGTGCAGCTCACGCTGGCGCCTGGCCCGTTCCAGCTGGTTCCAGCCGGTGCCGGCCTCGGGCTTGTCCCAGTAATGGGCGAGCGAATGCTTGTGCAGGCGACGACCCAGGGCGTCATAGCTGTATTCGACCTTGAGCCTGTCGTCGTTGTAGCGCACCAGCCGGTTGAACAGGTCCCAGGTGAAGTGCGCCTGCGCACCGTCTTGCAGGCGATGGCTCAGGTTGCCGCGTTCGTCGTAGCGGTACTGGCTGCCGGCATAGGTGCGCAGCAGGTTGTCCATCACCTTGTTGCGCCGGGCGTCCTCTTCCAGGGGGCGGTTGAGCTGCTGGGTTTCATCCAGCAGGTTGCCCGCCGGGTCGAAGGCGAAGGTTTCGGCGCCCAGGCGGCTGTTAGCCTGCAGCAAGCGCCCCAGGGGGTCGTACTGATACGCCAGTTGGCCACGGCGGCTGTCGTGGATATCGGTCAACTGCCCCACCGTGTCGTATTCATACTGGCGCTTGAGCAGGGCAGTCTTGCCGTCATGGCTGCCGAGCCATTGCTCCTCAGGGAGCCCTGTCTTGCCCCAGCGCTGCATCTGCATGAGCTTGTTGCCCTGGTGGCGCACGACTTCGCGGTGCAGGTCATCGCGCTCGTAGGCGAGCATCTCGTGCTGGTCGAGGGTCATGCCCAGCAAGTGGCCGCTGCCGTAGGTCAACCAGCTGACCTTGTGCCCGTCGGGGCGGATGGTG
>NZ_QKVM01000106.1 GCF_003231305.1 Pseudomonas sichuanensis
TTTTTTTGGCGATCACGCTCGGCCTGATGGTTGGCTGCTCGTCGAGTTCAAGTGCGATCTGATCAGTGAGCGGTAGCGCAAGTGGATCGCCTCAGCCAAGCAGCGTTGTTGCCGGCGGCCGGAAGAAAGCGGCGGGAAAGCCTTGAACTAGTAGCGGAAAGGATGAAACTTTATTTTTACGATTCTCAGCATTTTCCAAGGTTGAGCGAAAATTAGGATGATACTTTAATGATTCCGGCCTCCATCCCCACAAAACGCTTGCAGATGGCAGAATTGAAATAAGTCATTGTTTTAAATGGATTTTTGCAGGAATTGCTACGTTGCAGGGTCCTGTAGTTAGGATGACACTTTATTTTCCTCCCACAGAAACGCGAGCACGGGCTGCACGCAAGCTCGCGTTGATCGAGCAGAAGATGGCCGACTTGGTCGTCATGCAGCAACTGTTAGGCGAACTGGTGCAGCAATGTGATGCGGGAGACGGCGGAACGATCTGCCCGATCATCGAGGCACTGATCAGAGAGTAATGCCTGGCGGGTGAGCTGGAGATCGGAAAGCCCCTTTACGGTGGGATTCAGAGCTTACGTTGGTTTTTGGTTCCATTGCTCCCCAAACCCCGTCAATGCGATTGCACCGGGTGAGATCGAGACGTCGATCCTGTCTGCCGGGACCGAACTGATCGTCGATCAGCAGATCCCCATGCACCGCTTGGGCAAGCCGGAAGAAGTCGCATCCCTGGTGCATTTCCTCTGCACCCGAGGCGCGTCGTACATCAACGGTTCGGAGATTCATGTCAACGGTGGTCAGCACGTCTGAAATAATCTGGAAATCCCGGCCGGAAACTTCCATCATTCGGGCCGGGCATCCGCCGCAGATGAGCGATCAATGAGCAACCCCTACCCTATTCAAACCCTCAATCACTCTTACCTGGGCAGTGGCATCTACGAGTTGCTGCGCGAGGCACTGATCACCGGGCGTTTCCAGCCCGATGACCGCCTGCGCATCCGCGACCTGGCCGAACAACTGGGCACCAGCGTCACACCGGTGCGCGACGCGATCCTGCAACTGGCCAAGGAACAGGCGCTGATCCTCAAGACCCCGCGTGACATCCGCGTACCCATCCTCACCGCCGCGCAATACGGCGAGATCCGCAGCATCCGCCTGGCGCTTGAAGGCCTGGCTGCGGAGACGGCCGCCGCGCTGGTGACCGACAGCGAACTCGCAGACCTGCAAGCCTGCATCGAAAACAACATCGCCGCGATCAACGCCCAGGACTTGCAAGCCGCTCTCAAGTGCAATCAGCAATTTCACTACGCGCTGACCACCATCGCGCGCATGCCGGTGCTGGCGGGTTTGCTCGATAGCCTGTGGATGCGCACCGGCCCACTGATCGCCCGTGCCTATGGCAACTTCAACGAGCGCATGGCCATCGACCATCACTGGGAAGTGCTCGACGCACTCAAGCGCCGCGATGGCGCGGCGGCACGGGCGGCCATCTGCCGTGACATTCTCGATGGCAACGAGAAGATGCTCGAGTACATCGAGATGGCGCAGGCGGACTGATTGGCAGTCAATTCGACTGTTGACGAAACATAGATGACCAGTTAGTTTATTAAAACTTTCTCATCACTGGATGTCTCTGTCATGGCTCGCCCGGTCAACCTCGAAGTCAGATCCCGTTTGCTGTCGATTGGCCGCCAGGTGGTTCACAACCGTGGCTTCAACGGCTGCGGCGTCCAGGACATCACCGCCGCTGCCGAGATTCCCAAGGGCTCTTTCTACAACTACTTCGCCAGCAAGGAAGACTTCGCGGCAGAGATCCTCGAGGAATACTGGACCTCGATCGAAACCCGCCACGGGCCGATCTTCTACGACGCCCGGGTCAAGCCGCTGGAGCGCATCGGCCAGTTCTTCCAGGCCCTGGTGCTCGAGCACGGCGAGCATGAATACAGCCTGGGTTGCCTGATTGGCAACCTGTCCCTGGAAATGTCCAATGGCAGCGAACAAACCCGCAAGCGTCTGGCCGATGTGCTGGCGCGCTGGGAAGGTTTGCTCGCGAGCTGCCTGCGTGAAGCGCAGCAGCGCCGCGAACTCTCTGAAACTCACGACGCCGAAGCGCTGGCCAGTGTCATCGTCGAAGGCTGGGAAGGTGCGGTCATGCGCGGCAAGGTCCTGCGCGACGGTGCACCTCTGCAGCGTTTCGTATCGATGGTCTTGCCTCGGCTATTGGAGTGAGTTTTTTTTCCTCATTAATAAGACGACTGGTCATTTATATAAAGCAACATTCACGTCTCATCCACGCAAGCACCCAAGAGGTAAATCGTCATGAGCCATCTGTACGCCGACCCCGCCGAACCCGCACTGCCTGCCACTGGTTTCAAGCTCGACCTGAGCAAAGCCGCCCTGGTGGTCATCGACCCACAGAACGACTTCCTCAGCCCTGCCGGCGCCAGTTGGGCGGTGTTCGGTGAGAGCATCGTCGAGAACAACACCGTCGAAAACCTGGAAAAACTGTTCAAGGCCTTCAAGGCTCACGACCTGCCCGTGGCCGTGTCGCCACACTATTACTACCCGCACGACCACGACTGGCATTTTGGCGGTCCGCTGGAAAAGGTCATGCACAGCATCTGCATGTTCGATCGCAAGGGACCGAACACCCTGGAAAACTTCGAAGGCTCCGGCGCCGATTTCCTCGAGATCTACAAGCCGTACATTCTCGACGGCGAGACCATCATCGCCTCGCCGCACAAGGTCTACGGCCCGGAAACCAACGACCTGGCGCTGCAATTGCGCAAGAAAGGCGTGTCGCAGATCATCCTCGCCGGCATGGCGGCCAACCTTTGCGTGGAATCACACCTGCGCGAACTGCTCGAACAGGGCTTTGAAATAGTCGTGGTACGCGACGCCACCGCCGGCCCGCGCCTGCCGGATGGCGACGGCTACCTGGCGGCCATCATCAATTACCGCTTCCTCGCCCACGGGCTGTGGACCACCGAAGAGACTATCGCGCAACTGCAACCGGCTTGATCGTGCCCGAGCGGCCGGGCATCGCGCCCCCCCGCTCTTTCTCGAGAACCCCCGATGAAAATCCCCGCCCGTTATGAGCATTTCGTTTTCGGCGTCGTTCAATCCGGCCTGACCTGCGCGGTCGCGGCCGCCATCGCCACCACACCCCATGCGCTCGACCTGGCCTTTGCCGGCCGCTGGTTGAACGCGTGGGCGCTGTCGTGGGTATCGATGTTGCCGGTGGTGGTGCTGGCGGCGCCGATGATTCGGCGCGTGGTGAGGCGGATGACGGTGGGCTGAATGACTTGGCTATGACTCACCCAACACACCGCCATCGCGAGCATGCTCGCTCCTACCGGGGGCTTCGGGGCTGCTCGCGACAGGCGCGCAAGCCCGCACCCGACGCACGAAATACTGTGCCCGTTCGCATTTTCGCAATAAACCACTTTTCATCCGCGCATTTGTAGCCGCTTCGTTCACGGACAAGCCGGTACATTAGACCTCCATGGTCCCGCAGAGCGACCGACAACAAAACCTACAGCTCGCCCAAGAAAATCTGCCAACCATTCGGAGTCTTTCCATGAGCACATTGCGCACTACAGCTTTCCAACTCGCGAGTCTGGCCCTGTTCATCGGTAGCGCCACCCAGGCCATGGCCGAGGACATCACGTTCGTATCCCAGGGCGGTGCTTATCAGGAAGCCCAGAGCAAGGCGATCCTGGAGCCTGCGGCGAAAAAGCTCGGTCTGACGCTCAAACAGGACAGCTCGCCCAAGGCCTACCCGATCATCAAGACCCAGGTCGAGAGCGGCAAGGTCACCTGGGACGTGGTGGACCTGCCCACTGGCGACTGCATCCGTGGCGAAGCCGAAGGGCTGTTCGAGAAGCTCGACCTTGCGCTGATTCCCAATGCCGCGCAAATACCCGACAGCCTCAAGGACGAATACAGCGTCGGCTACATCAGCTACTCCACGGTGCTGGCGTATCGCACGGACGCGTTCAAAGGCGCGGACGTACCCAAGACCTGGGCCGACTTCTGGGACACCAAAAAAT
>NZ_QKVM01000107.1 GCF_003231305.1 Pseudomonas sichuanensis
CTGTGCAGCCCTCGGATCACACCTTGAACTGCGCCACCATGGCGTTCAGTTCCACCGCCAGGCGCGACAGGTCCTGCGCCGCCGCGCTGGTCTGGTTGGCGCCGGCCGAGGTCTGCATGGCCAGGTCGCGAATGTTCACCAGGTTACGGTCCACTTCCCGTGCCACCTGAGCCTGTTGCTCCGACGCGCTGGCGATCACCAGGTTGCGCTGGTTGATCGAGGCGATGGCCTCGGCGATCAGCTCCAGCGCCTGGCCGGCCGACTGCGCCACCTCCAGCGTGCCGTTGGCGCGGCCCTGGCTGCTGTGCATGGCGCTGACCGCGCGCCCGGTGCCGTCCTGGATGCCGCCAATCATCTGCTCGATCTCGGCGGTGGACTGCTGGGTGCGGTGGGCCAGTGCCCGTACTTCGTCGGCGACCACGGCAAAGCCGCGCCCAGCCTCGCCAGCGCGGGCCGCCTCGATGGCGGCGTTGAGCGCCAGCAGGTTGGTCTGCCCGGCAATCGAGCCGATCACGTCCAGGACCCGGCTGATCTCGTTGGCGCTGCTGGCCAGTTGTTCGATTTCCTGGGAGGTGCCGGTGACGTCGTCGACCAGATGCTGGATCGAGCTCAGGGCCTGGTTGACCTGGTCGCGGCCGTCGCGGGTGGTCTGGTCGGCGCCCTTCGACGCATCGGCGGTGCTCACCGCGTTGTTGGCCACTTCCTCGACCGCCGCGGTCATCTGGTTGACTGCCGTGGCGGCCTGGTCGATCTCGGCGCTCTGCTGGTGCAGGCCGCGGCTGGTGTCTTCGGTGACCGTGTGCAGTTCCTCGGAGGCCGAGGCCAGTTGGTCGGAGGAGGCGGCGATCTTGCGCAGGGTGTCGCGCAGGCTCTGTTGCATCTGGCTCAGGGCACGCAGCAGCAGTGCCGGTTCGTCGCGGCCGCTGACCTGGATGTCGCGGGTGAGGTCGCCGGTGGCCACACGCTCGGCCACGGCCACGGCGTCGGCCAGCGGGACGACGATGCTGCGGGTAAGCAGGGTGGCGATGGCGATCAGCGCAATGATGATGACCAGCAGTGAGCTGACGATCACGCTGAAGGCCTCGTCGGCCACGTCGCTGCTGCGCTGCGAAGCATCTTCGGCGCCCTTGCCGTTGTAGGCGATAAGGGCCGCCATGGCTTTCATCATGCTGTCGGCATGTTGTGTGAGCGGGCCGCTGATCTTGCGCTTGGCATCGGCCGCGCGGCCGGCGTTGATGTCCTGCAGGACTTCCTGTTGCAGGCTGTAGTACTGCAGGTGGGCAGCGTTGAAGGCATTGAACAGGGCACGGTCATCGGCGGCGATGATAGTGTCTTCGTAGTCTTTGAGGGCGGCTTGCAACTGCTCGTTGACGGTCTGCAGCAGGGCAGTATTGCGGGCTCGTTCGTTGCTGTCGTCATCCAGGGCGGTGCGCAGGGTCAGCGCGCGGACGCGGCCGAGGTTGCTGCCGATGTCGTTGAGGGCAACGATGGCGGGGATCCAGGTGATGCGAATTTCGTCGGTGGCGCTGTCCATCTGCCGGGTTTCGTAGAGAGAAAGCAGGCCCATTGCCAGGACCAGTGCACCTAAAAGCGCGAACACGCTGGCGGCGCGTTTACCGATCTTCATATTCCGTAACTGCATGGCATGCTCCTTGACGTTGGCGTGCAGGCGTCAAGAGCATGGTTTGAGGGCCGTGATGGCGGGGTGCCAGGCTCTCGATGCGCTGCGGGTTGGGTGTGTTCCTCACCTTCTCGATGTTTTTTTGGCGCCAATGATGCCATATGGCCATTATTATTGACCAGCCATTCAATGTAACAGCACGTACAGGCTGATCCGTCATAATCTGACGGATCAGTCAGTTTTAGTTCACTTATACAATGGCAATCGCCGGGTCTGCGGCTGCCAGTGCCTGTTCACGGTCGGCTGCCGGTGGGTAGATCCATACGGTGTTGATCTGGCGCTTGAGGTTCTTGCCTTCCTGGCCTTGCAGAACCAGTTCGCGTTCCCAGCCTTCGCTGTAGGCCGCACCCCATTCACCCAGGTCCAGGCAGGTGACGTACTTCGGTTGGCGGTACTCCACCGGCGCCAGGCCCAGCAGGTCGGCCATGGCGTTGTTGCCAGAATGGCGGCCCATGGGGATGGCGTGCTGGCAGGTCATCAGCGCGTGGTTGCCGATGTCGTCCACGGCGGCCCAGGCGACGTCACCGGTGGCGTAGATATGCTCCTGACCGACAACTTTAAGGTGCGGGTCGACCCGCAGCCGGCCCAGCGCGTCACGCTCGCCTGCGACTTGCGCGGTCAGCGGGCTGGCCTTGACGCCAGCCGTCCAGATCACGGTGTTGCTGGCGATGCGTTCGCCATTGTCGAGGGTCACGCCGCCTGCCTCCACGGCCACTACCGAAGCACCGGTCAGCCACTCGACACCGGCGTGTTCGGAGGCGGCGACGATGGCCGGGGTGATACCGGCGCCAAGGGCGGCACCGATGCTGTCGGCACGGTCCACCAGCACCACGCGGACATTGCCTTCACCGAGGATGGCACGCAGACGGGGCGTCATTTCGGTGGCGGTTTCGATGCCGGTGAAGCCGCCGCCGCACACCACCACGGTATTGCGTGCCGACGAGGCGGGCAGCTTGGCCAGGCCAATCAGGTGCTGCTCCAGGCGCACAGCCGATTCCATCTGGTCGACGTCGAAGCTGTGCTCGGCCAGGCCCGGTACGGCGGGGCGGGCGACCTGGCTACCGGCGGCGAGGATCAGGCGGTCGTAGCCCAGCTGCTGGCGCTGGCCGTTGGCGTCGATGTAGCCGACCTGGCGCGCGGCGCTGTCGATGCTTTCGGCGTTGCCGTGGATGAACTGCACGCCAACCACATCGAACAGATCGCTCAGCGGGGCCTGCAAGGTGTGGGCATCGGCTTCGTAGAAGCGTGGGCGGATGCGCAGCTCTGGCTGCGGGGCCAGCACGCTGATGCGCACGTCGCCGGCCTGGGCCTGGTCAAGCAGGCGAGCGGCGCTCAGGGCGCTCCATACACCGGCAAAGCCGGCACCGATGATCAGGATATGTGGGGTCATGTGAGTGCTCCGCAAGGTGGGGAAAGGGCTTCGGAGGTGCGTTGGCTGCCTGCCGAATAACTACGACTGTATTGATCGTAGTTTGTCTCGGCAAGTATTTTTTTCAGCCAGTCCCCGTCGGGGCCTCGGCAAGGGCGGTCGAAACCTGCGGTTTTGCTGGTTTACAGGTGCTTGTTGTGCTGATGGGTTGGCGACGGGCGGCAAGCTGAGGCTTTGCCTGTTGCCGTTGATGGGCGTAGTATTTGCGACAAATTTAGTCGGAGATTGACATGTCGCTCTACAGTGCCGGCGTCGAGTACGGTATCCATTGCCTGTTGTTCCTGGTCGACGAGCGTGGCGACAGCCGCGAGTCCAGCGTGCGCGACCTGGCCGAGTTGCAGGGTGTACCGCAGGAGTACCTGGCGAAGGTGTTCACCAAGCTCGCTCGGGCCGGGCTGGTTGCGGCTACCGAGGGGGTACGGGGTGGTTTCCGCCTGGCGCGGCCGTCGGATGAAATAACGGTGCTGGATATCGTCACGGCCATCGATGGGCACAAGAAGATTTTCGATTGCCGCGAGATTCGTGAGCGGTGCGCGGTGTTCGAGGGCTCGGCGCCGGCTTGGGCGGTCGAGGGGACGTGTGCGATCAACGCGGTGATGCTGGGGGCGCAGAAGCGCATGGAGGAGGCTTTGGCGCAGCAGACGATCCTGGACCTGGCGCGGCGGTTCGGGCGCAAGGCGCCGGCGGCGTTTGGGCAGCGGGTCAATGAGTGGATGGGGGAGCGGCGGGACGGGAAGGGGAGTGGTAGCGGGGATATACCGGTGGTGGCTGTTTAAGTTGTTCTATGGCTGCTGTCTCATTTCTTGATTTCTTGATTTCTTGATTTTATTCAGTGAGCGCGTTTTTGTTTTCATAGGTTTATGCGCATTCATTTGC
>NZ_QKVM01000108.1 GCF_003231305.1 Pseudomonas sichuanensis
GGCGCGGTCGCGTAGTACGTACTTCTGGATCTTGCCGGTGCTGGTCTTGGGCAATTCGCCGAATACCACGGTCTTCGGCACCTTGAACCCGGCCAGGTGCTCGCGGCACCAGGCGACGATTTCGTTTTCGCGGGTGCCGCCGTGGCCGGTCTTGAGGGCGACGAAGGCGCAGGGCGTCTCGCCCCATTTTTCGTCGGGGCGCGCCACCACGGCGGCCTCGAGCACGGCCGGGTGGCGGTACAGGGCGTCCTCGACCTCGATGGTGGAGATGTTCTCGCCGCCGGAAATGATGATGTCCTTGAGGCGGTCCTTGATCTCGACGTAGCCATCGGCATGCCACACCGCCAGGTCGCCGGTGTGGAACCAGCCGCCGCGGAAGGCCTCAGCGGTGGCCTCGGGATTCTTCAGGTAGCCCTTCATCACGGTGTTGCCGCGCATGAAGATCTCACCCAGGGTATTGCCGTCGCGCGGTACCGGTTCGAGGGTTTGCGGGTCGGCGACCATCAGGCCGTCCAGGGTCGGGTAGCGCACGCCCTGGCGCGACTTGATCCGCGCCCGTTCATCCAGGGTCAGCGCGTCCCATTCTTCATGCCAGGCACACACGGTCACCGGGCCGTAGACCTCGGTCAGGCCGTAGGTGTGGGTGATGTGGATGCCCATTTCTTCCACCGCGCCGATCACCTTGGCCGGCGGTGCGGCGCCGGCGACCATCGCCTGCACCGGGTGCTCGATGGCGGCCTTGGCGGCGTCGGGCATGTTGACCAGGGCGTTGAGCACGATCGGCGCGCCGCACAGGTGGCTGACCCGGTGTTCGCGGATCAGCGTGAGGATTTTCTGCGGGTCGACCCGGCGCAGGAACACGTGGGTGCCGGCCAGCGCGGTGACGGTCCAGGGGTAGCACCAGCCGTTGCAGTGGAACATCGGCAGGGTCCACAGGTACACCGGGCGGTGGCCCATGGCCCAGGTCATCTGGTTGCCGATGGCGTTGAGGTAGGCGCCGCGGTGGTGATAGACCACACCCTTGGGGTTGCCGGTGGTGCCGGAGGTGTAGTTGAGCGAGATCGCCTGCCATTCGTCCTCCGGCCACTCCCAGGCGAAGTCCGGGTCGCCTTCGGCGAGCAGGGCTTCGTAGTCCAGGTCGCTGACCGGCTGGCCCTCGCCGTATTCCGGGTCGTCCACGTCGATCACCAGCGGCGGGTGTTCCAGCAGGGCCAGGGCATCGCGGATTACACCGTGGAACTCGCGGTCGCCGATCAGTACCTTGGCCTCGCCATGGCGCAGCATGAAGGCGATGGCCTCGGCGTCCAGGCGCACGTTGAGGGTGTTGAGCACCGCGCCGATCATCGGCACGCCGAAGTGCGCTTCGAGCATGGCCGGGATGTTCGGCAGCAACACCGCCACCGTGTCGCCACGGCCGACGCCACGGCCCTGCAGGGCGCTGGCCAGGCGTCGGCAACGGGCATAGGTTTCGCGCCAGTCACGGCGGATGGCACCATGGATCACGGCCGGGTACTGGCCATACACCGCAGCGGTGCGTTCGATGAAGCTCAGCGGGGTGAGGGCGACGTGGTTGACAGGTGCGGGCATCAGGCCCTGGGAGAAGATCGACATGCGCGGTTCCTGTAGGGGAGGCAGGCACACTTCGTGCGCTAGACCCCCGGTGGCTGATTGTTAGCTCTGATCAGGGTGTGGGAGGGGCGTGCCTCCCTGTCGCTTTTTTACGCGAGCCGCTATGGTATCTGGAAGATCGACTATAGCAATATAGTAAAACTACTATAACAAGAGCCTTTGCCCGTGAAGCCTGACTGCTCTCCCTTGCTCTCCCTTGCTCGCCCTGGACCCGCAACCGAGCCTTTTGCTGGCGGCCGATGCCAGCCCACTACAGCTCAACGCCGCCTTGCAGGCACTGATTGCCGAAGGGCCGCCGCTGGCCGGTTGGCTACCGGGCAACCATGCTGCGCTGGTGCGCGCCTGCCTGCGCCAGGGGCGGGCCATAAGCGAGGTCGAGGCTCAGGTGGGCGAGCGCATCCTGCTGTGGACCTTCATCCCCGATCACGCCGGGCAACAGGTGCTGGCCCGCTGCCGCGATGCCAGCGGCGAGCGCCAGGGGGAGCGTGAGGCTAGCCGGGCACGGCGGCTATACCGGCTGATCACCGAGAACACCACCGACCTGATTTCCCGGCACAGCCCGGACGGGCGCTTCCTCGATGCCACGCCTGCGGCCTTCCGCCTGCTCGGGGTCTGGCCGGAGCAACTGCGCGGCAGCCCGGCACGCAGCCTGCTGCACCCGCGCGAGCGCCGCCAGGCGCTGTTGCAGGCCGGTGCGGCGCTGGAGGCGGACGGTTACCACACCATGACCTGCCGCGTGCGCCATGCCGATGGCCGCTACCGTTGGTTCGAGATCGCCTGCCGGGCGATCCGCGAAACCTATACCGGTGCGGTGGTAGAGATCGTCGCCGTGTCCCGCGATATCACCCTGCGCATCGAGGCTCAGGAAAACCTGGCCCATAGCGCTCGGGTGGCAACGCTGGGCGAGCTGGCTTCGGGCATCGCCCACGAGATCAACCAACCGCTGGCCGCGGTGCTCAACTACAGCAATGCCAGCCTGCGCTACCTGAACAACCTGGAGCACGATCCCCAGGCCCGCGAACGGGTTGCC
Source organism: Pseudomonas sichuanensis (assembly GCF_003231305.1). Classification (GTDB taxonomy): domain Bacteria; phylum Pseudomonadota; class Gammaproteobacteria; order Pseudomonadales; family Pseudomonadaceae; genus Aquipseudomonas; species Aquipseudomonas sichuanensis. Next base: position 2,660 of record NZ_QKVM01000108.1, read on the forward strand.
CAGGGCCTGCAACGGATCAACCAGCAGGCCACCCATGCCGCCGAGGTGATCCGCCGTCTGCGCGCCTTCCTGCGCAAGGGCCCGCGCCAGCTGCAGGCGCTGGATATCGCCCAGGTTGCCAGCGAAGCGCTCAGGCTGTGCGCCTGGGAGGCGGGTGCGGCGCAGGTGTGCATCGAACAGCGGCTGGGGCCGCAGCTGCCGACGGTGTATGCCGATCGGGTGTTGCTGGAGCAGGTGCTGCTCAACCTGCTGCGCAATGCCATCGACGCCAACCGTGAGCAGCACGCAGGCCTACCGTCGCGTATCCTGCTGGGCGCCTGGCGCCAGGATGACGGGCTGCTGGTGGAGGTGGCCGACCAGGGGCCTGGCGTGGCGCCTGAGCAGTTGGAGGCGATCTTTACGCCCTTCACTACCAGCAAGGCCGATGGGCTGGGCCTGGGGTTGAGCATGAGCCGCAGCATTGTCGAAGGCTTGGGTGGCAGCCTGTGGGCACGGGTGGGTGAGGGCGGCGGGTTGGTGTTGTGTTGCCGGCTGGCGGTGAACCGGACATGAAGGAGGGGGCGGTGGTGCAAGCGAAGGTGTATGTGGTGGACGACGATCCGGGGATGCTCGATTCGACGGTGTGGTTGCTCGAGTCGGTGGGCTTGCAGGCCTTGCCGTTTACCAGCGGCCAGGCGTTTCTGGAGGCCTGCGACGGTAGTGGCCCGGCTTGTGTGTTGCTGGATGTGCGCATGCCGGGGATGGGCGGGCTGGCGGTGCAGCAGGCGTTGCAGCAGCGGGGGGTGGACATGCCGTTGATCTTTGTCAGCGGGCATGCCGATGTGCCGATCGTGGTGCGGGCGTTCAAGGCGGGGGCCTGTGATTTCATCGAGAAGCCGTATAACGATCAGTTGCTGCTGGACAGTGTGCAGGCGGCGCTTGGGCGTGCCCAGGGGGGGGATGTGGCGGTGAAGGAGGTGCAGGCGCGGATCGACAGCCTGACGCCGCGGGAGCGGGATGTGTTCATTCCGTTGGTGCAGGGGTTGGGGAATCGGGAGATTGCCGAGCGGTTGGGGGTTAGCGTCAAGACTATTGACCTTTATCGGGGGCGGGTGATGAAGCGGATGCAGGCGGGGAGTTTGGCGGAGTTGGTGGGGATGGCGATTGCTTGTGGGGTGGTGGGGGCGTTGGGGTTACGGGAGGTTTGAGCTGGGTCATCGTTAGTTTCAAGTTTCAAGTTTCAAGGTCTTGGCTATAGTTTCGGCTATCTATTTGCAAGTTGTTAATTGTTGGTTGTTGGTTTTTAGTTTTATATGTGCATTCATTTGT
>NZ_QKVM01000109.1 GCF_003231305.1 Pseudomonas sichuanensis
TTTTGCCTACTTTTTCCAAGAAAAAAGTAGGCCGCCGTAAGGGCGGAAAGGTGACTAGGCGTCGCCATCGCCAACGAATGCGCATACATCTATCAAAACCCACGCTCTGAACGCCAAACCTATCTCCCACCCCACAATCCAAGTAAAGTGCCGCTCCCCGCCGTACCCGCTGAACACAGAAGGAACCCGAGCCATGACCACCCCTGTAGATATCGCCGTTGTAGGCGCCACCGGCGCAGTCGGTGAAACCCTCGTGCAGATCCTCGAGGAACTGTCCTTCCCGGTGGCCACCCTGCACCTGCTGGCCAGCATGGAATCGGCGGGCAGCAGCGTCATGTTCGCCGGCAAGAAGCTCAAAGTCCGTGAAGTGGACAGCTTCGACTTCAAGCAAGTGAAACTGGTGTTCTTCGCCGCCAGCCCCGCGGTCAGCCGAAGCTTCGCACCTAAAGCACAGCAAGCCGGCTGCACCGTGATCGACCTGTCCGGCGTGCTGGACGGGGCCGTGGCGCTGGTGCCGGAAGCCAACGTCAAGCGCATCGCCGACCTGCCGCAGCCAGCCCTCATCACCAGCCCCTGCGCAGGCGCGGTGGCACTGGCCGTGGCGCTGGCGCCCCTCAAGGGCTTGCTCGACATCGAGCGCGTTCAGGTCAACGCTTGCCTGGCCGTTTCGGCCCAGGGCAGGGAAGCGGTCAGCGAGTTGGCCCGGCAAACCGCCGAGCTGCTCAATGCGCGCCCGCTGGAACCGCGCTTCTTCGACCGCCAGGTGGCCTTCAACCTGTTGCCGCAGGTCGGCGCACCCGACGAGCAGGGCCATACCGCCGTGGAGCGGCGCCTGGTCAGCGAACTGCGCCAGCTGCTGGGCCTGCCTCAATTGAAGATTTCCGTGTCCTGCATTCAAGTCCCGGTGTTTTTCGGCGATAGCTTCAGTGTGGCGGTGCAGAGCCGTCGCCCGGTCGATCTGCACGCGGTGAACGCCGCACTCGAAGCGGCCGAGAGCATCGAACTGGTCGAGCCAGGCGATTATCCGACGCCGGTAGGTGACGCAGTGGGCCAGGACGTGGTCTATGTTGGTCGTGTACGCCACGGGATAGATGAGGATGAACAGCTCAACCTCTGGCTGACCACCGACAATGTGCGCAAGGGCGCGGCACTCAACGCCGTGCAGGTGGCGCAATTGTTGATTAAACACATGGCGTAAAAGATACTGACCAGCAATTTTGTCCTGCACCACAACAGGGTTTTTGGGACGGTTCTTACAAGGGAAGAGTTCATGCTTCGAATTCGCAAACTGGTACTGGCCATCGCGGCAGCCTCGGCGCTGTCGTCCGGCGTGGCGAATGCCTTGGGGTTGGGGGAGCTGACCCTGAAGTCGGCACAGAACCAGCCACTGGATGCCGAGATCGAACTGCTCGACGTGCGCGACCTCACCGCAACCGAGATGGCGCCAAGCCTGGCGTCGCCGGAAGAGTTCGCCAAGGCCGGGGTGGCATACCCGACCTACCTCGAAGACCTGACCTTCACCCCCGTGATCAACCCCAACGGCCGCAGCGTGCTGCGCGTCACCTCCAGCAAGGCGTTGCCGGAGCCGGTGGTCAAGTTCCTGGTCCAGGTGATGTGGCCGCAGGGGCGTCTGCTGCGCGACTACAGCGTGCTGCTCGACCAGGCCAAGGCCCAGGGCAGCCAGCCGTCCCAGGCCAACATCAACCCAGCGCAAAGCTCCGGCAGCTACACCACCAAGCGCCGTGACACGCTGTGGCAGATTGCCGCGCGCAATACCCAGGGCGGCTCGGTCCAGCAGACCATGCTGGCGATTCAGGCGCTGAACCCGGATGCGTTCATCGGCAACAACATCAACCAGCTCAAGACCGGGCAGGTGCTGCGCCTGCCCGATCAGCAGCAGGTACAGAGCATTGCCCAGGGCGAAGCCAACCGTGAAGTGGCCGAGCAGTACGCCGCCTGGCGTGAAGGCCGACGCCTGGGGCCGCGCGCCCGCCAGTTGGACGCCACCCGCCGTGGCCAGGCCGGCGAGGCGCCGGCGCGTATCGCCCAAGGCGACAACCTGCGCCTGGTGGCCCCCGGTGGCAAGGGCGCCGCTGGCCAGGCCAAGGCCCTGAACGACAAGCTTGCCGTGGCCCAGGAGAGCCTGGACACCAGCCGTCGTGACAACGACGAGCTCAAAAGCCGCATGGCCGATCTGCAGAGTCAACTGGACAAGCTGCAGCGGCTGATCGAACTGAAGAACGACCAGTTGGCGCGCCTTGAAGCCCAAGGCGCGGCACCGCAGGCGCAGCCAGGTGAACCTGCACCGGCGCAGCCAGCACTTAATGCGCAGTTGACGCCCGGCGAACCTGTAGTGGCGCCAGCACCTGCTGCGGTCGATACCGCGCCGCAAACCACACCGGCCACCAGCGAAGCACCTGCTGCCCAAGAGCAAGGCGCGCTCGATCAACTGATGGGCAATCCGCTGCTGCTGGGGCTGATTGCCGGCTCGGCGTTCCTCGCCCTGTTGCTGTTGCTGCTGCTCCTGGCGCGCAAGCGCAAAGCCCAGCAGGAAGCTGAAAAGCACCTGCGCATGGCTCGCGCCCTCTCCGAAGAGGGTGACCGCGCCCCGGACCTGGACCTGCCGCCGGACAGCTTCGACGGCCTCGATGTCTCGGCGCCCAGCGTCACCCTGTCGCCTGCGGTGGTCGCCGCCTCGGCGGCGGCGGCCACGGCTGCCGAGATGCCGGCACCTGCGCCAGCGCCTGCCGCGCCCGCAGTGGACCCACGCGCCGCGCTGTTCGCCGAGGTTGATGAGAGCCTGGCCCGTGGTCGTTTGAACCATGCCGCCGACCTGCTGGAAGCCGCCGTCGCTTCCGAGCCGCAGCGCAGCGACCTGCGCCTGAAGCTGATGGAAGTGTATGCCCGTCAGGGTGACCAGGATGCCTTTGCTGGCCAGGAGCGCAAGCTGGCGCCCGGCGAGCAGAATCAGGCCGAAGTCGCCTCGCTCAAGGAGCGCTTCCCGGCCATGCTCGGCGTCGCGGCGGTGGCAGCCAGTGCCGCAGCCCTGGCCGCCGAGCTGGACGAACAATACGTCCAGGACCTGTTGCAGGACCCGGCGCCGGCTGCCGTCGAAGCCGAGCCTGAGCCAGCAGTGGAGCCCGAGGCCGTCGCCGAGACCTTCCCGGAGCCCGAGCCCGAGCCGGCCCCGGTTGCCGAAGACGACCTGGACAGTGCCTTCGACTTGAGCCTGGGTGATGACCTGCCGGAAGAAGATCCCCTCGACCTGACCGCGCTGGAAGAGGCTGTGTCGGCTGCCGCGCTGCCACAGGCCGATGCTGCGCCTGCCGTCGGCGAAACCGATGCCGACGATGATTTTGAAGCCCTGTTGGCTCAGGCGCAGGCTCAGGCCCCGGAGCAGCCGCAGGCCCTCGATGATCTCGCCGATTTCGACCTTGATGTGGGTGAGCCAGAGGCCCTGGCCAGCAGTGAGGAACCGGCAGTGGATGTGGCGGCCGAGTTAGCGGCCTTCGAAGCCATGCCCGAGTTCGACCCGATTTCCGAGCTGGAGCTGCCGGACGACTTCGACCTGTCGCTGTCGCTGGATGACGACTCGCCGGCGGCGCAGAAATTTGCTTCCGAACTGGACGACGTCAACGCCGAGCTCGACAAACTGTCGCAAAGCCTTGATGCGCCAGACAATGCGCCAAGCTTCACCGCCGAAGACGCCGCCCAGGAGCCGGAGCCGCTGGATGACCTGGACTTCGACTTCTTCTCCGGTACCGACGAAGTGGCCACCAAGCTGGACCTGGCGCGTGCCTACATCGACATGGGTGACCATGACGGCGCCCGCGACATCCTCGACGAAGTGGTCAAGGATGGCGATGACAGCCAGCGCCAGGAAGCCAACGAGATGCTCTCGCGCCTGGTTTGATCGCTGAATCAATCGCGGGGCAAG
>NZ_QKVM01000011.1 GCF_003231305.1 Pseudomonas sichuanensis
AGGGCTGCAAAGCAGCCCCGGCGATCCCAAGCCTTACGCCCATCCAGAACCCCAAAATGGTCTGGCCATTACCAATCAATTGGCAGGTAAAAACCAACCATTTATCCGCTATAAAACCCAGGCCCGCAAGCAGCCGCCAAGGAAGGCAAGCGCTACGGGCAGGCCGGCCCCTCACTCATTCACGCTGTCTTGTCCAAAAGGGTTCCAACCATGACCACCACCCAACTGCCCGTTTTCGTTCGCCGAGTGAAGCAAGCCGATCTGCAGCCCTGGCGCGAACACTGGGCGCAATACCAGGCCTTCTACAAAGTGGACCTGGGCCCAGCCATAACCGAGTGCACCTGGGCCCGCTTCTTCGACCCGGCCGAGCCCATGCACTGCGCCGTGGCCACCGACGGGGAGCAGCTCTTCGGCTTCGTCCACTACGTGTTCCACCGCTCGACCTGGGGGCGCAACGACTTCTGCTACCTGGAAGACCTGTTCGTGTGCCCGAGCGCACGGGGCCGGACGGTCGGCAAGCGGCTGATCGAGTTCGTCCAGGACCAGGCCCGGCAGCAGCAGTGCGACCGGTTGTACTGGCATACCCAGGAGAGCAACCAGACTGCGCAGCGGTTGTATGACTGGATTGCCGAGAAGCCGGGGGTGATCGAGTACCGGATGCCGTTGGATGTTGCTAACTAAGCCTATCGTTGCCGGTGCTGGCGCCATCGCGGGGCAAGCCCGCTCCCACAGAACTGCGCCGCAAAACCTGTAGAGCGGGCTTGCCCCGCGATGGGCCGCAAAGCCGCCCCAATGCACCGAATGATCGATAGCTGTTTCAGGCCTAGCCGTTGATGGTCTTTCGAGTGTTATTGCGTGAGGGCCGCAAGGCGCTTGGCGATAGTCTTGCAGCGTTCTTGAGATCGAGCGCCGCCCGCGCGGCGCTTCGCGGGTAAACCCGCTCCCACAGTTTGTTTCGGGCCAATTATTCCTTTGAAAGTACCAGCGCCTGCCCTGGTGCATGCCTGGAGTCATGTGGGGCGGCAGCAACGCCCACGCTGAAATTGTGTCGAGCCAACAAGGCGGATCAGGTGATGGCACAGGAGAGACTGGCCCGAAACAGATGTGGGAGCGGGTTTACCCGCGAAGCGCCGCGCGGGCGGCGCTCGATCTGATAGGCGCTGCAAGGTCTTCGGCGAACACCTGCCGGCCATTACGCCAACACTTTGAAAGCGCTGCCTTCGATGTCGCAACACTCATGGTCCGCTCTAAACTCATCAACGGTCTTGCCCGCGACCACGTGACTGGCATGTTCCAGTCCGGCACATCGATGCCCATTGTGGCGAGGGCAAGCCCTCCTTCTGCCATTACCGCCTTGTGTGGGAGCGGGTTTACCCGCGAAGGGCCGCAGCGCGGCCCCAGGGCTCTTCAATCCCCAACCCCATGCAACCGCAACGCCCGCTGCGCACATTCCCTCCAGCTCAGCTTGCGCTTTGTAGCCACGGCCAAAGGCACTTCCGCCGCCATCACCACCGGCATATCCCGCATCCGTACCCAAGGCTCACTCTGCCAATACAAAAGGCTCGCCGTATGCCCACCCGGCCAACACATCCTGCCCAGGCGCGGCAGATCGTTCAGCGCCGAGTCCTGCCCATCGCGCAGCACCGCCACCACCTCATGGGTCAGCCAGTGTCGCAGGTGGCGGTTTTCCGGAATGTGATGATGGGCCAGCAGGGTATAGGCCCCGGACTCGCTGACCATGGTGGTCTCGCTGTACTGGCCGTAGCGCAGCAGCTGCACGGTGCGATGCTGGTCCGGGTCGAGTTTGCGGATGCAGTGTTCGTCGAAGAAGCGCCCGGTCATCCGGCCGAGTTCGTGGGCGCAGAACCAGGCTTGGGATTCGAGCCAGAGGGTATGGAGGGGGCGATTGTGGCGGTTGAACAGGATGGAGTCGTGGAGGTCAGTCATGGCTGGCCTCCTGGATCCTTACGGATTGGAACAGGCGTAACACATGTGCGAATAGCCTGTGAACACAAGTCTCGATAGGCATTTCCTTTTCCTCTACGTGTTTCAGCTTTCTTAGGGCTGGGTGTCGGGAGCTAAGAAATCCCACGTAGCGGACCGGACGTATTCCCCTTGCGGGTCTTGTATTAGTCCGCTCCCGACGTAACACGTTTTCTGCGCGCAGGATTAGACCACATGCACAAAAAAGCCGCATCTATCGGGGCGGAGTGACCGCTACGTGAGGCGTTTCTTAGGCGCCGATTAAAGGGTAATCGTAATGGGTTCATAGTCAATCGTTGATCTTGTAGGAGAACTCCTAAAATCAGGCCTGGCCAGGTCTACAAAGAATCAATGGACGGGCTCCAGATTCAACGCAAGCGCTGACGAAAGATGATAAGAGCCATATAAGTTGTGTTTCATGTGAGGCGAGCTTGTTGAGTTTTGCTTTCTCAAAGATTTTGGTTATTTCTGTTTTCTCTATAAAATTAACTGCGATTGCCACTGTTTTTGTGGTTTTGGGTGATGATGTTATTCGTGATATTATTCGGGTTAGTTGTTCAAAGTCTTTGGTTTGCGAAGTTATTCGATTGATGGAAGTTTGGACATTTTGGGTTCTGTAAGGTGCTGTCCAGAGTCTCTTTTTTTCGCTGAGCTCTTTTGCTCCTAAATTTGTCTTTCCAATATTTTTTATGGCTTGACTAACTACCTCTTGCATGGAGCTAGCTCCATGGCTAACCTTGTCACTGGCTTTGCTGTGAACTAAGGTTATTTTGGGGTTTTCACTATTTTCAATGATGAAGTGATCTGCCCATTCCTTACTGCCTAAGTCGTCACAAATTATAGTCTTGCTGACACCTTTATTGAAATGCTCTTGAACTCTGTAAAATAGTGAATGGGTCGGAAAATCTGTGCTCACACCGCTGAGTCCTTTTTCACCCTTTTCTGTTATTGCCTTGGAGAAATTGGTTACAGGCTCAAAGATTTCAGTTATGCGCTCAAAATTATTTATTATTTCGTTGTCGCGATAGATGCGCTTTTGAGAATAAAAAAACCGCGGATCGTTGAAGGTGAGAGTAAATAGTCCCTTGTCATTTAGTATGCTTGTTAAGGTTTTTTCTGTTCCGGTTAATTTGTTGCGCAAGGATATTTTGGATAGGTACTTTGATTTCAGTGTAAACGTATTTTTGTTTCTGATGACTTCTAGATCAATTCTGCCCTTTAGTTGAGTGGTATTGTGGATTTGAGCGTAGGCTTCCGCAGGTTCGGCATGGGACTGGATCAGCCAGGAAAGAAGCGAGCTTTTAATAGGTCGCTTATTAAGGCTTATCTCATAGTCGCTGTGTAAGCTCTCTATAAGCTCATGGGCAGTCAGTAGCAAGCCATTCGGGTGAGTGTTGGCTGGTATGTCTTTTAAGTTAATTGAATTCGAGAATTGCTGTAAAAAACTCGAGGGGTCGTTGTTTTCTATTTTGTCTTTGAAGATGAAGCACCAGGTTGCTAGCTGTTCAAGGTTGATTCTTTCCGAGTGTTCGGTAATGCGGCTCGTACTTATGGCTATTGAATAGCTTGAGTCTTTATTTCGAAATTTTGCAGTGTTCGGTATCTGTCGGTGACTGTTCGTCGTCGGTAAGCTGTCGTTTAAATCAAAAGCTTCATAAGATTTTTGAAGGATGGAGTATTTCGATATCGCCATCCCTCGGACCGAGAGCCTTTCGCAGTGTTCGTCAATGCTGTTGCTACTGTAGCGTGAAATTTCAGAACTGGTAAAGAGCTCTATGTGGCCTTTGAGTTCGCTGGCAAGATCGCCGGAATTTTTCTTAAGTATGGCCATGTAGTTGCCGAACTCGACCAAGATAAGGTAGGCGTACTTGGTTTCAAGTAACTTTCTAGTGGTTAAGAAAGATGGCTTGTCTATTACTTTATAGCAAATGGCGCTCAGCAAGGCTGAGCGTCCATCAGTTGAGGATATTTCTTCTCGAATTGTTTTAAGGAGGTAGTTGCCTTCTTTGTTCTCTGAGGCATTTCGAAAAAATTTATCTATGTCCGCTTTTGTAGGTTTTTTTGCTTTTGAGAGTTTGAAAAATTTTGCAGATTTTGTTATTTCGAAATCGTCAAGCATGAGCATGCTTTAATACCCCGGTTAACGCTCTACTGCTGGTGATTTTTTTTGTTCTGATATATTAGGTTGGCACCATAGGCCACGATGACTATGGGGATAAACCATCTTACGTCTTTACTGATTAAGCCGAACTGCTCAGCTAGTAATGCAAGCCCAACGATAATAATTAAGGCGCCCCAGACGAGGTTAGGGTAAGCACTTTGAGAATTTTCAGACATATAAGCTCCGGATGATTCAGGGCTACTCACTTGCTAGCGCCAAGCGCTAGCAAGTGAGTGCTGAGTGGTGGGTGCTACGAAACAGTTAGCGATTGCTATCAGGAGTGCGCTCGACCTGTACCCATGTATTCCCCGACTTGGACGTAGGAGGCAACGATGTTTTATCGGGTACTGTTGCGTAGTTATCTTTCAGTCCTCCCCGAGGACCTTGCTCTTGAAAGATACCGCCATTTTTTCCGGTGTTTTCACCGGGCTTCTTACCGTTAGCCATGGAATTTTCTCCAGCTTAGATATGAGCCCGATCAGAGGGGGCGTATGAAATTACATCAGAGGCTTGCTGGCTGCTAAACCTACGTGTAGAATCCTACGCCTCCTTGTTCCGATCAGTGACTCGGGGGCTTCTGAAGGGTAGGCCTGAGAAACTTAGCCCTTACAGAAGATTGCAAAGGCTCAACCCGAAAGGGTTGAGCTTTTTTATTTCAGATTAATATGTTAAGTGGCCATTATATAAAGGTCAATACTTGGATCCAACTTATTGCGGCAGAGTGAGCCTATTTTCAGCCCACTCTACCGTTAGTCTTAATCCCAGCTCAACGCCCCACCAGTCTGATACTCAATCACGCGAGTCTCAAAGAAGTTCTTCTCTTTCTTCAAGTCCATGATCTCGCTCATCCATGGGAACGGGTTGGTAGTCCCCGGATACTCTTCCTTCAACCCAATCTGGGTCAAACGACGGTTAGCAATGAACTTGAGGTAATCCTCCATCATCGCCGCGTTCATCCCCAGCACGCCGCGTGGCATGGTGTCGCGCGCGTATTCGATCTCCAGCTGAGTCCCTTGCAGGATCATCTGGGTCGCCTCTTCCTTCATCGCCGCATCCCACAGGTGCGGGTTCTCGATCTTGATCTGGTTGATCACGTCGATGCCGAAGTTCAGGTGCATGGACTCGTCACGCAGGATGTACTGGAACTGCTCGGCAACGCCGGTCATCTTGTTGCGGCGGCCCATGGACAGGATCTGGGTGAAGCCGCAGTAGAAGAAGATGCCTTCCAGCACGCAGTAGTAGGCGATCAGGTTGCGCAGCAGCTCTTTGTCGGTCTCGACGGTGCCGGTGTTGAACTCCGGGTCCGAGATGGCGCGGGTGTACTTCAGGCCCCAGGCGGCTTTCTTAGCGACCGACGGGATCTCGTGGTACATGTTGAAGATCTCGCCTTCGTCCATGCCCAGCGACTCGATGCAGTACTGGTAGGCGTGGGTGTGGATCGCCTCTTCGAAGGCCTGGCGCAGGATGTACTGGCGGCACTCGGGGTTGGTGATCAGGCGGTACACGGCCAGGGCCAGGTTGTTGGCAACCAGGGAGTCGGCGGTGGAGAAGAAGCCGAGGTTGCGCATCACGATGCGGCGCTCGTCTTCGGTCAGGCCGTCCATGCTCTTCCACAGGGCGATGTCGGCGGTCATGTTGACCTCTTGCGGCATCCAGTGGTTGGCGCAGCCGTCCAGGTACTTCTGCCAGGCCCAGTCGTACTTGAACGGGACCAGCTGGTTGAGGTCGGCGCGGCAGTTGATCATGCGCTTTTCGTCAACGGCGACGCGGGCCGACGAGCCTTCCAGCTCGGCCAGGCCTTCGGCGATGTCCAGGGCGTCCAGGGCAGCCTTGGCGCGCTTGACGGCGTCGGAGTCCGAGGCGGTGGCGGCGCGGGCTTCCAGGGCGGCGGCACCGCCGGCGCTGTCGAGCTTGTCCAGGGTGGCGGCTGCGGCGGCTTGTGCGCCGGTGTTGCCCTTGGCGGCTACTTCGCCGTCTTCTTTATCGAATTCGTCCCAGCTCAGCATGGTGAGTTCTCCTGCTTGAGGGCCATCTTGAGTATGGCCGGTGGATCTTGGTTGCGGTGCTTTGGCCCCGGATGGGGTACTGCAGTGCACGCAAATCTGAATGCCCTTTGAGGGGCTGGCCCGGGTATTGGCGCCCGGGCCTATTGTGTTTGGCTGTGGGGCAGGGGGCGGCAGTGCCGGCCTCTTCGCGGGTAAACCCGCTCCCACAGGGTTCCGTGTGGCTACACGGAAAAGAGGCTTCCCGGGGGAAGCCTCAGCCAAGCCTTACTGGCAGGCTTCGCAATCCGGCTCGTCGATGGCGCAAGCCTTCGGTACCGGGGCAGGGCCCGCGGCCTGGACCGGGGCGCTGTCGCCGCCGCTCGACACGGCGTTGAGTTTGCCGGTGTTGATGGTCGACTTCTCGGTGCTGGTCGCGGCCAGGGCACGGAGGTAGTAGGTGGTCTTCAGACCACGGTACCAGGCCATGCGGTAGGTCACGTCCAGCTTCTTGCCCGAGGCACCGGCGATGTACAGGTTCAGCGACTGGGCCTGGTCGATCCACTTCTGGCGACGGGAGGCGGCATCGACGATCCACTTGGTCTCGACTTCGAACGCGGTGGCGTACAGGTCTTTGAGCTCTTGCGGGATGCGCTCGATCTGCTGCACCGAACCGTCGTAGTACTTCAGGTCGTTGATCATCACCGAGTCCCACAGGTCGCGGGCTTTCAGGTCGCGGACCAGGTATGGGTTGATCACGGTGAACTCGCCCGACAGGTTCGATTTCACGTACAGGTTCTGGTAGGTCGGCTCGATGGACTGCGACACGCCAGTGATGTTGGCGATGGTCGCGGTCGGCGCGATGGCCATGATGTTCGAGTTACGAATACCTTTTTGCACGCGCTCGCGCACCGGTGCCCAGTCCAGGCTTTCGGTCAGGTCGACGTCGATGTACTTCTGGCCACGGGCCTCGATCAGGATCTGTTGCGAATCCAGCGGCAGGATGCCTTTGGACCACAGCGAACCCTGGAAGGTCTCGTAGGCGCCGCGCTCGTCGGCCAGGTCGCAGGAAGCCTGGATCGCGTAGTAGCTGACCGCTTCCATCGACTTGTCGGCGAACTCGACGGCAGCGTCGGAACCGTAGGCGATGTGCTGCAGGTACAGCGCGTCCTGGAAGCCCATGATGCCCAGGCCCACCGGGCGGTGCTTGAGGTTCGAGTTACGCGCCTGCGGCACCGAGTAGTAGTTGATGTCGATCACGTTGTCGAGCATGCGCACGGCGGTGTTCACGGTGCGTTGCAGCTTGGCGGTGTCCAGCTTGCCGTCGACGATGTGGTTCGGCAGGTTGATCGAGCCCAGGTTGCAGACCGCGATCTCGTCCTTGTTGGTGTTCAGGGTGATCTCGGTGCACAGGTTCGAGCTGTGGACCACGCCCACGTGCTGCTGCGGGCTGCGCAGGTTGCACGGGTCCTTGAAGGTCAGCCATGGGTGGCCGGTCTCGAACAGCATCGAGAGCATCTTGCGCCACAGGTCTTTGGCCTGGATGGTCTTGAACACCTTGATCTTGTTGTACTCGGTCAGGGCTTCGTAGTACTCGTAGCGCTCTTCGAAGGCCTTGCCGGTCAGGTCGTGCAGATCAGGTACTTCGCTTGGCGAGAACAGGGTCCACTTGCCGTCATCGAAGACGCGCTTCATGAACAGGTCAGGGATCCAGTTGGCGGTGTTCATGTCGTGGGTACGACGACGGTCATCACCGGTGTTCTTGCGCAGCTCGATGAATTCTTCGATGTCCAGGTGCCAGGTTTCCAGGTAGGCACATACGGCGCCTTTGCGCTTGCCACCCTGGTTCACGGCAACGGCGGTGTCGTTGACGACTTTAAGGAACGGCACGACGCCTTGCGACTTGCCGTTGGTGCCCTTGATGTACGAGCCCAGGGCGCGCACCGGGGTCCAGTCGTTGCCCAGGCCACCGGCGAATTTCGACAGCATGGCGTTGTCGTGGATCGCGTGGTAGATGCCCGACAGGTCGTCCGGCACGGTGGTCAGGTAGCAGCTCGACAGCTGCGGGCGCAGGGTACCGGCGTTGAACAGGGTCGGGGTCGAGGCCATGTAGTCGAACGACGACAACAGGTTGTAGAACTCGATCGCGCGGGCTTCCTTGTCTTTCTCTTCCAGCGCCAGGCCCATGGCCACACGCATGAAGAACACCTGCGGCAGCTCGAAGCGCACGCCATCCTTGTGGATGAAGTAGCGGTCGTACAGGGTCTGCAGGCCCAGGTAGGTGAACTGCTGGTCGCGCTCGTGGTTGATCGCCTTGCCCAGTTTTTCCAGGTCGAAGTCGGCCAGGGCCGGGTTGAGCAGTTCGAACTCGATACCTTTGGCCACGTAGGCCGGCAGGGCCTTGGCGTACAGGTCGGCCATCTCGTGGTGGGTGGCGCTGTCGGCCACGCCCAGGAAGCCCAGGCCTTCGGCGCGCAGGGTGTCCATCAGCAGGCGGGCGGTGACGAACGAGTAGTTCGGCTCACGCTCTACCAGGGTGCGGGAAGTCATCACCAGGGCGGTGTTGACGTCCTTGATGGCCACGCCGTCGTAGAGGTTCTTCAGGGTTTCGCGCTGGATCAGCTCGCCATCGACTTCGGCCAGGCCTTCGCAGGCTTCGCTGATGATGGTGTTCAGGCGCGCCATGTCCAGCGGCGCCAGGCTGCCGTCGGCCAGGGTGATGCGGATGCTTGGGTGCGGCTCGACCACGGCGCCGGTGTTGGCGCGGGTGGCGCGCTCTTTGGCGCGCTGGTCGCGGTAGATCACGTAGTCGCGGGCGACTTTCTGCTCGCCGGCGCGCATCAGGGCCAGTTCGACCTGGTCCTGGATTTCTTCGATGTGGATGGTGCCACCCGATGGCATGCGCCGCTTGAACGTGGCGGTGACCTGCTCGGTCAGGCGCGCGACGGTGTCGTGGATGCGCGACGAAGCGGCAGCGGTGCCGCCTTCAACTGCGAGGAACGCCTTGGTGATGGCCACGGTGATCTTGTCGTCGGTGTAGGGGACGACAGTACCGTTACGCTTGATCACGCGCAGTTGGCCTGGGGCGGTGGCAGCCAGGTCCTGGTTGGACTCGGCCTGCGGCGCCAGAGCCTGCGGGTTCTCGCGAGTTGTGTCGGTTTGCATGGGTGGGTGTCTCCACAGTTTCTATAGTGTTCAGGCGCCTTTTGGGCGCCCACCGTTCCGTCCACTTGCCTGGTGGCCCAGGCGGGGATGCGCGTGAAGCACACGCATCCGTCCGCTCGGGCGTACCGACTTCGGGACAGACTCAGGAATAAAGGGCAATAACCTGCCGCTCCCTGGCCGAAGTCAAAGTTTTTGGGCGAACCCAAAATCTGTTGCTGATGGGTGTCAGGCCTGGCCTGCAACACCCATGCCCGAACAAGGCCTTGAAAGGGCTTGCCTCGGTCGCCTCCGCAGGAGCGGTTTGGCTGCTGGAATCACGTTAAGTTCAGTAGGTGAAATTCGCTTGAATTTGCCTGTTGACTTGTGTGTGTGATTTTGCTCGAACCCCAACATCTAGTGGTTCGCTGCGATCGGGATACAAGATAATGCGGTCTGGGGGGCTTTGCAAGGCGAGCGCCTGTGGATAAGTTGTGGGTACTTTGTGTGTGATTCCTGGGTAGTCGCTGTAGGCCTTGTCCCAAGAGGTTTTCACGATTTTTCTGCGTCTCGCCGCCCTTGGGCAGTTTTTTGCGGGCGCGAACCCTATCACAGAAATCGCTTCAGCCAAGGGGGGTTTGAGGTGATTGGCAGGCGTGAGCCCGGAACGTAGTATCCGGGGGCGATGTTGCTCTTTGGTGAAAGGGAATCATCAGCACAATCAAGTTGTTGTGGTGCCTGTGCGGGCCCATCGCGGGGCAAGCCCGCTCCCACGATGCTCACACCATGATGGGGGAATATCGTGGGAGCGGGCTTGCCCCGCGATGGGCCCGCATAAGCCTGCAGTGCCCCCGAACAAGACCAACAAAGGGTAAAGGGCCATGGATCAGCCGAACAACCGCATCCTGATCGTCGAGGACGACCAGCGCCTCGCCGAGCTCACCGCCGAGTACCTCCAGGCCAACGGCTTCGAGGTGGCGGTAGAAGGCGATGGCGGCCGCGCGGCGCGACGCATCATCGACAGCCAGCCCGACCTGGTCATCCTCGACCTGATGCTCCCCGGCGAAGACGGCCTGAGCATCTGCCGCCGGGTGCGCGGCCAGTACGCCGGCCCCATCCTCATGCTCACCGCCCGCAGTGACGAGCTCGACCAGGTCCAGGGCCTGGACCAGGGCGCCGACGACTATGTATGCAAACCGGTGCGCCCACGCCTGTTGCTGGCGCGCATCCATGCCCTGCTGCGCCGCAGCGAAGCGCCGGAGCGCCAGCAGGCACTGGCCTTCGGCCCGCTGCACATCGACCAGCGCCTGCGCGAGGCGCGCCTGGGCGGCCAGCTGGTCGAGCTGACCGGCGCCGAATTCGACCTGCTGTGGCTGCTGGCCAGCAACGCCGGGCGGGTGCTGTCGCGCGAGGAAATCTTCACCTCATTGCGCGGCGTCGGTTACGACGGCCAGGACCGCTCCATCGACGTACGCATCTCCAAGATCCGCCCCAAGATCGGCGATGACCCGATCAACCCGCGCCTGATCAAGACCCTGCGCAGCAAGGGCTACCTGTTCGTCGGCGAGGCCGCCCAGGCACCGGCCCCATGAATTCCATTTTCCTGCGCGTCTATGGCGGCATGCTCGCCGTGCTGGTACTGGTGGCCGTGCTCGGCGTGCTCAGCCTGCACCTGGCCAACGAGGTGCGTGCTGGCCAGCACCGCGAAGGCCTGGCCCAAGGCACCTTCAGCCTGATGGCCGACAACCTGGCCCAGCAGAACGACGTGGAGCGCAAGCGTTCGCTGGTGATCTGGGAGCGGTTGCTGGGGGTGCCGCTCGACCTGCAACCCCTGTCGGCTTTCACCCTCGATGGCGGCCAGCGCGCACGGCTGTACCGCGACCTGGTGGTGGTGGAAAAGACCGGCCCGCATGCCGCCCGGGTGCTGCGCCGGATCGGGCGCGAAGACCAGTTGCTGGTGGCCGAGGTCAAGCAGGTCAGCGAGCAGCTGGCGCGTGCCACCCTTTATCTGCTGGCCGACGAACTGGTGCGTTACCCGGTCACCGAACAACAGAGCCGCCTGGCGCAGATCCGCCAGAGCAAGGGCTTTGGCTTCGACATCGCCCTGCAACGCATCGAGCGTGCGGCGCTGGATGACGACCAGCGGCGCCGGGTGGAGGAGGGCGACACGGTGATGGCGCTGGGCAAGGACGGTGACTCGATCCGCGTGTTTTCGGGCTTGCCCGGCTCGCCCTGGGTACTGGAGATCGGCCCGCTGCACCAGCTCAACCCGTACCCGCCGCAGTTGCTGATTCTGATCGCCTTTCTTGGCCTGTGCCTGATCGGCCTGGTGGTGTACCTGCTGGTGCGCCAGTTGGAGCGGCGCGTCTCGGGCCTGGAAGTGGCTGCCACGCGCATCGCCCAGGGCAGCCTCGATACCCGCGTGCCGGCCGGTGACGCCGACTCGGTCGGGCGCCTGGCCGAAGCCTTCAATGGCATGGCCGAGCACCTGCAGCGTTCGCTGACCATGCAGCGCGAGCTGGTGCGGGCGGTGTCCCACGAATTGCGCACGCCGGTGGCGCGCCTGCGCTTCGGCCTGGAGATGATCGAGAGCGCCAGCACCGAGCAGGCCCGGGCCAAGCACCTGGCCGGCATGGACGGCGATATCCAGGACCTGGACAAGCTGGTCGACGAGATGCTGACCTACGCCCGACTGGAGCAGGGCGCTCCGGCCTTGCTGTTCCAGGCGGTGGACCTGGATGACCTGCTGGCCCGGGTGATCGACGAGTTGGCCCCGCTGCGCGCCGATGTGCGCGTGCTGCGCGGCGAATGCCATGGGCTGGACGGCGGCGCTGCCTGGGTCGAGGCCGAGCCGCGCTACTTGCACCGCGCCTTGCAGAACCTGGTGCGCAATGCCATGCGCCACGCCGAGTCCGAGGTGCGCCTGAGCTATCAACTCGGCCAGCAGCGTTGCCGTATCGATGTGGAGGATGACGGGCCGGGCATACCGGAGGGGGTATGGGACCGGATTTTCACCCCGTTCACCCGCCTGGACGACAGCCGCACCCGCGCCTCGGGCGGGCATGGCCTGGGCCTGTCGATCGTGCGGCGGATCATCTACTGGCACGGCGGCCGCGCCCTGGTGGGGCGTAGCGAGCAGTTGGGCGGGGCGTGTTTCAGCCTGAGCTGGCCGCGCGAGCAGCCACGGGATTAAACGCTGATAAGGCTGAGCAGGTGGCCGTCCTGCACGCAGAACTGGCCATCGAGCTCGACGCCGTGGCGCCACTGTGCCGACAGGTCGGCCAGCAGGCGCAGGCGGGCGTGGCCATCGGCGGACCATGCCAGCAGCTCGGCGTGCTCGAAGTAGAAGCGTTGTCGGGTCAGCGGGTAGAGCGTCTTGAACAGGCTTTCCTTGAGCGAGAAGGTCAGGGTCACGGCCAGGGCCTGCTGGCTGCGGTCCAGGCGTTCCAGTTCGGCGGGGGTGAGGATCTCGCCGGCCAGGCGTTCGGCACGCTCCTCGCTCAGCAGGCTTTCCTGATCCAGCCCCAGGCCGCGGCAGGCGCTGTCGGCCGCCACCACAGCGGCGGCCCAGCCCTTGCCGTGGGTGATCGAACCGTGGATGCCGGCGGGCCAGATCGGCGAGCGGTCCTCGTGAGTGGCGGGTACATAGTCGCGGCCATCCAGGCGCTGCAGGGCCTCGCGGGCGCATACGCGGCCGGCCAGGTACTCGGCCTGGCGCTTGGCCACCGAGCGTTGCAGGCTGGCGCTTTGCGCGATGCCGGCGCGCTGGAAGTCATCGGCGGCGAGCTGGGCCGGGTCGAAGGCGCAACTGACCAGCACCGCGCCGGGGACCGGACGGGGCAGGGGCCAGTGGTGCTGAAGGGGGGCGCAGCAGGCGGGGAGTCTGTTCATGGCGGGTATTGTGCCAGCCGTTGGGCGGGCGGTGGAGCTGAAATTGCTGGGGCTGCTTCGCAGCCCTTCGCGGCACAAGGCCGCTCCTACAGGAGATCGCGTGCCCCTGTAGGAGCGGCCTTGTGCCGCGAACGGGCCGCAAAGCGGCCCCAGCGGTTTTCAATCAAACGCCGACTTGAGGAACGCCTGCATATCCTTCCATGAGCTCTCATCCGCCGCTTTGTCATAACCAATGTCCGGCCCGCCATGCTCGCCATGGCTCAACCGATCGGCATCCGGGTTGGTAAACCCATGCTTGGCCCCTGGAATCCCGACGAATTTATAGTCGGCCTTGGCCGCATCCATCTCTGCCTTGAACGCCGCCACCTGCTCCGGCGTGACCATGCTGTCGGCCTCGCCATGCTCCACCAGGATCTTGGCCCGGATCACGTCGGGCTTGGCCGGCGTCTGGGTGGCCAGTGCGCCGTGGAAACTCACCACGGCATCGAGCTTCTCGCCGCGGCGCGCGGCGTCGAGCACCACCTTGCCGCCGAAGCAGTAGCCCACGGCGGCCAACTGGTGTTGCCGGGTGTTGGGCTGCAGCTTCAACAGCTCCAGCCCCGCATCGAAGCGTTTGGCGGCCGCCTGCGGGTCCTTCATCGCCGCCGCCATGAACGCCTGGGCATCCTGCGGGTGCTCGGTGTGCTTGCCGTCGCCGTACATGTCGATGGCCAGGGCGTTGTAGCCCAGCGCCGCGAAATCCCGGGCGCGGCGCTTGGCGTAATCGTTCAGGCCCCACCATTCATGCACCACGACGATACCGGGGCGTTTGCCTTCGACCGCGTCGTCATAGGCGTAGTAACCGATCAGGGGGGTGCCGTCGGCATCCTGGTAGCGGATCTCGCGGGTCTGCACCGCTGCCTGGGCAAGGGCGGTACTGCACAGCAGGGCCAGGGCAAGCAGGGAACGCATGGGCAAAGCTCCTTCTTTTGCGGTGGGTATTTCGTTCAGCCGGGGTTCAGGCCGGGTTCAGCGGTGGTTCAGGGCGTCCTCCCTACTCTAGTCCCCAGACCGAAACAGCGCATCCAACTGGAGTACGAACCCATGAAAACCTTCAACACCCTGCTTGCCGCCATGGCCGTTTGCGCCGCTGGCATCGCCACCACTGCCCAGGCCGACGACACCTTCGCCAGCCTCACCTATGGCCAGACCAGCGACAAGGTCCGCAAGTCCGGCCTGCTGCAGAGCAACACCGACCACCTGAACACCGATGGCGTCATCGCCAAGGACGGTACCTGGGGCGTGCGCCTGGGCCAGATGAACAACCAGGGCCGCTACTACCTGACCTACGACAACGTCTCGGGCGAGCACAGCGGCCTCAAGCTGCGCCAGGAAAACCTGCTCGGCAGCTACGACCTGTTCCTGCCGGTGGGCGATACCACCAAGCTGTTCGGCGGTGCGTCGCTGGGCGTGACCAAACTGTCCCAGGAGTCCTCCGGCTACAGCCGCGACACCGATACCGGCTACGCCGTCGGCCTGCAGGGCGGCGTGCTGCAGCAGGTCACCGACAATGCCTCGGTGGAGTTGGGCTACCGCTACCTGCGCAGCAACGCCAGCACCGAGCTGTCGCCCCATGACGGCGCGAAGATCGGTACCCTGCGCCTGAACAGCAGCGCGCAGACTTACCTGGCGGCCAACTACAAGTTCTGAGGTCGCTGTTATTCTGTACCGGCCCATTCGCGGGTAAACCCGCTCCCACAGGTCAAGTGCAAGCCTATAGTGCGATGCAGTACCTGTGGGAGCGGGTTTACCCGCGAATGGGATCGCACTGGCAACCGAAAAAGGAGAGTTGCATGAAATTGCTGGTGGTCGAGGACGAGGCGCTGCTGCGTCATCATCTGTCCACTCGCCTGGGCGAGGGCGGCCATGTGGTGCAGGCGGTGGCCAATGCCGAGGAGGCCCTGTACCAGGCCGAGCAGTACAACCACGACCTGGCGATCATCGACCTGGGCCTGCCGGGCATGAGCGGGCTGGACCTGATCCGCCAATTGCGCAGCCAGGGCCAGAGCTTCCCGATCCTCATCCTCACCGCCCGCGGCAACTGGCAGGACAAGGTCGAAGGCCTGGCCGCCGGTGCCGACGATTACGTGGTCAAGCCGTTCCAGTTCGAGGAGTTGGAAGCGCGCCTGAATGCGCTGCTGCGCCGCTCCAGCGGTTTCACCCAGTCGACCATCGCCGCCGGCCCCCTGGTGCTGGACCTCAACCGCAAGCAGGCAACCCTGGACGACGCACCGCTGGCGTTGACCGCCTACGAATACCGCATCCTCGAATACCTCATGCGCCATCACCAGCAGGTGGTGGCCAAGGACCGGCTGATGGAGCAGCTCTACCCGGGGGACGAAGAACGCGACCCTAACGTCATCGAAGTGCTGGTCGGCCGCTTGCGGCGCAAGCTCGAGGGCGAGCAGGGCTTCAAGCCGATCGACACGGTGCGCGGCCTGGGCTACCTGTTCACCGAGCGCTGCCGATGATTCGTTCGCTGCGCGTGCGCCTGATGTTGGCGGCGGCGCTGTTGGCGTTGCTGTTCATGCTGGCGCTGCTGCCGGCGTTGCAGAAGGCGTTCAGCCTGGCGTTGCAGGAGTCGATCGAGCAGCGCCTGGCTTCGGATGTCACCACCCTGATCTCCGCCGCGCGCATCGAGCGCGGCCAGTTGCAGATGCCGGCGCTGCTGCCGGACGAACGTTTCAACCTGCCCTACACGGGCCTGCTCGGCTATATCTTCGACCGCCAGGGCAAGCTGGTCTGGCAGTCGCGGGCCACCCGCAACCAGAACATCAATTACCAGCCGCGTTACGACGGGCGGGGCAACGAATTCGCGCGCATCCACCAAAGCGATGGCGACGAGTTCTTCGTGTATGACGTAGAGGTCAAGTTGCTGGGCGGCAAGAGCGCTGCGTTCAGCATCGTGGCCCTGCAACCGGTGCGCGAGTACCAGGACACCCTCGATGGCTTGCGCGAAAAGCTCTACCTGGGTTTTGGCGCCGCCCTGCTGGCGTTGATGCTGCTGCTTTGGGCCGGCCTGACCTGGGGCTTGCGTTCGTTGCGCCGGCTCAGCGTCGAACTCGACGAGGTCGAAGCCGGCGCGCGGGAGGGGCTCAGCCGTGAGCACCCCCGTGAATTGCTGCGCCTGACGGGCTCGCTCAACCGCCTGCTGCGCAGCGAGCGCGAGCAGCGCCAGCGCTACAGGGACTCGCTCGACGACCTGGCGCATAGCCTCAAGACCCCACTGGCGGTGTTGCAGGGCGTGGGCGAAAGCATGGCCCAGGGCAAACAGGAGCCGGAACAGGGGCGGGTGCTGCAGGGCCAGATCGAGCGCATGAGCCAGCAGATCGACTACCAGTTGCAGCGCGCCAGCCTGCGCAAGAGCGGGCTGGTGCGCCACCAGGTGCAGCTCGGCCCGTTGCTCGACAGCCTGTGCAGCACCCTGGCCAAGGTCTACCGTGACAAGCGCGTCGAGGTCAGCCTCGACATCCCGGCCCAGGCGCGGGTGCCGATGGAGCAGGGGGCTTTGCTCGAACTGCTCGGCAACCTGCTGGAAAACGCCTATCGGCTGTGCCTGGGGCAGGTGCGGGTCAGCCTGCATGAAACGCCGGGGCTGCTGGAGCTGTGCGTCGAAGACGACGGCCCCGGCGTGCCTCCCGATCAGCGCGAGCGCATCCTCGAGCGCGGCGAGCGGCTGGACAGCCAGCACCCGGGGCAGGGTATCGGCCTGGCGGTGGTCAAGGACATCATCGACAGCTACGACGCCGAGCTGAGCCTGGGCGATTCGCCGTTGGGCGGTGCTGCGTTCCGTATCGCATTCCGACTCGAGTGACTCTGCGGGTGGGAACTTAACCCTCCTAGCCCAGGGAGGGGACGCTTCCTCGTCGAGGGCGGCGGTGCGTGGGAGCGGGCTTGCCCCGCGATACCGGCGAAGCCGGTGCCATCCGGTGCGGGCCTCATCGCGGGGCAAGCCCGCTCCCACGACTACGACCATCGCCGTACTCCTCCAAGGCGGATTCCCGCCAACCCACCTTGTACGTTTTCCGCCATCGGGCGGGAATCCGCCATCTCCTACCTGCATTTACGCCCCGTCCGAGGGCATTCCCACCCCGTAAATACGGGCCATGCACCCCAAGCGGGCACATTGGCATCGCCCTTGCTATTCATCTGGCAGAGGCCTGCCCAGGCGCTCGAACACAACGACAAATCCCTCCGGGTGCAGGAGGGTTCGCGATTCAGGTGCCCCACATCCTGGGAAGGATGCGCTGGCACACTTGAGGAAAATTGAGCCATGACGACACGTCAGCCGCTGTACAAATCGCTGTATATCCAGGTGTTGGTCGCCATCACCATCGGTATCCTGCTCGGCCACTTCTATCCGGAAACCGGCGTTGCCCTCAAACCGCTGGGTGACGGGTTCGTCAAACTGATCAAGATGGTCATCGCCCCGATCATCTTCTGCACCGTGGTCAGCGGCATCGCTGGCATGCAAAGCATGAAGTCGGTGGGCAAGACCGGCGGCTACGCGCTGCTGTACTTCGAGATCGTCTCCACCATCGCCCTGATCATCGGCCTGGTCGTCGTCAACGTGGTCAAGCCAGGCGCTGGCATGCACATCGACGTCAGCACCCTGAACGCCAGCAGCGTGGCCGCTTACGCCGCCGCCGGCGCACAGCAGACCACCGTTGGCTTCCTGCTCAACATCATCCCCAACACCGTGGTCGGCGCCTTCGCCAACGGCGACATCCTGCAAGTGCTGATGTTCTCGGTGATCTTCGGCTTCGCCCTGCACCGCCTGGGCAGCTACGGCAAGCCGCTGCTGGACCTGATCGACCGCTTCGCCCATGTCATGTTCAACATCATCAACATGATCATGAAGCTGGCCCCGATCGGCGCCTTCGGTGCCATGGCCTTCACCATCGGCCAGTACGGCGTGGGTTCGCTGGTGCAGCTGGGCTACCTGATGGCCTGCTTCTACATCACCTGCGTGCTGTTCGTGCTGGTGGTGCTGGGCGGCATCTGCCGCGCCCATGGCTTCAGCGTACTCAAGCTGATCCGCTACATCCGTGAAGAACTGATGATCGTGCTGGGCACCTCGTCCTCCGAGTCGGCCCTGCCACGCATGCTGGCCAAGATGGAGCGCCTGGGCGCGAAGAAATCCGTGGTTGGCCTGGTAATCCCGACCGGCTACTCGTTCAACCTCGACGGCACCTCGATCTACCTGACCATGGCTGCGGTGTTCATCGCCCAGGCCACCGACACCACCATGGACATCACCCACCAGATCACCCTGCTGCTGGTGCTGCTGGTCGCGTCCAAAGGTGCTGCCGGCGTTACCGGTTCGGGCTTCATCGTCCTGGCCGCGACCTTGTCGGCCGTCGGCCACCTGCCGGTTGCCGGCCTGGCGCTGATCCTCGGCATCGACCGCTTCATGTCCGAAGCCCGCGCCCTGACCAACCTGATCGGCAACGCCGTGGCCACCGTGGTAGTGGCCAAGTGGGTCAAGGAACTGGATACCGACAAGCTGGAGTCGGAGCTGGCCTCCGGTGGTTCGCCGCTGGTCGATACCCGTCCGACCGACGACCTGGGCGTAGCTGAAGGCCCGGCGCGTTGATCGCGGCGTGAAATGCAAAAGGCGACCTTCGGGTCGCCTTTTTTGTGACTGGGATAATGGTGGCGTCCGTGCCGGCCCTTTCGCGGGTAAACCCGCTCTCACAAGGGCAGCGCAATACCTGTGGGAGCGGGTTTACCCGCGAAGGGGCCCGGTCACTCGACCCGGGTCTCGCCGCTGTACACCAGAATCTCCCGACACCGCCGGCACAGATACCGCCGCCCCTGGCGCACCAGCTTGTGGCGCTGCGCGGTGAACGGGAAATCACTTTGCGGGCACGGGCAGCGGTAGATGTAGCGCGTCACCACCCGCCGTTGCACTTCGTAGTTGTGGCAACGGTTGGGCGGCAGTTCGTACACCCCCCGCATGATCAGCTGCCACTCTTCGCCATGGGCCTGGATGCGCTCGCCGAACAGTTGGTGGGCGACCAGGTGCGCCACTTCATGGGCCACGGTCTGGCGCAGGAAGTCTTCCTGGTTCTCGCGGTACAGCTGCAGGTTGAAACGCAGCAGGTTCTCGTGCAGGTGAGCGACACCGGCCTTTTGCCCGCGCAGCTTGAAGCTCACTTCCGGGCGCGGGAAGGGCCGTTTGAAGAAGGTTTCGGCTTGCTGGTAACAGGTTTCGACGCGTTGCTTGAGCTGCTCGGGCATGGCGGGGTAGTTCTCCTGACCGGGCATTATGCCGCAAGCGCTTGGGGCCTGCCGAGCCGCCTATCAGCAGATGGAACGAAGCCGCCTTGCGGCGGCCTCGGGTGATGCTCCCGTGTCGGGTCGATCTGATAGGTATGTGCTAGTTGGTGTAGACGGGCCCCACGCCCAGTCCCCAGATGATCACCGTGGCGGCCATGATCGCCACCAGAACCACCAGGCCCACCGCGAGCACCGAACTGGAGAACAGGAAACCCTCGTCGGATGGAATGTTCATGAATGTCGGTAGCCCCACATACAGCAAGTAGACCGTGTAGCAGATCGCCGCCGTACCGATCAGCATGCCCAGCCACAAGTGTGGGTACAGCGCCGCCAGGCCGCCAATGAACAGCGGGGTCGCGGTGTAGGTGGCGAAGGCGATGCATTGCGCCATGCTCGGGTTGGCGTCGTAGGTGCGCGCCATCCAGTGGATGAAGGCACCCATCACGGCCACCCCGGCGAGCATCGCCAGGTACGACATGATGCTCATCCAGATCGCGCTTTCCATGGTCAGCATCACTGCCGGGCGCTCGCCGATCACCCAGCCGACCTGGGTGGTGCCGATGAACGCCGAGACGGCGGGGATCGCCGCCAGGATCAGTGTGTGCGTCAGGTACATGTGGCTGATGCTTTCGTCCTCGCCACGGATCTCCCGCCACTCCTGGTCAGGGTGGGTGAACAACCCAACAACGTGATGAATCATACTGGTCACTCCTATCGTCGTTGCCAAACGCCCCCCAGATGGAGCGCCTGTGGCCCGAGGCCAGGAACACCGATTGCCGCGGTCATGTGGCCTTATGTCGCAGTATAGGAAGCCGTTCCCCACACAAAACCCGCTTTTTAGAGCAAATTGCGCTGTCAGGCCCGGTGTTGATTCCCTTGAAGTCTTTATCGGAATGGCCTACAGCGGTGCGCCATTTGTGCGTAAAATAGTCGCCTTTTGTCACACCTCGCGGATCCAAGCGCTATGGGCACCCTCTCGGTCAACCAGAACAAACTGCAAAAACGCCTGCGTCGTCTCGCTGGCGAAGCCATCACCGACTACAACATGATCGAGGATGGCGACAAGGTCATGGTCTGCCTGTCCGGCGGCAAGGACAGCTACACCATGCTCGACGTTCTGTTGCACCTGCAGAAGGTGGCGCCGATCAAGTTCGATATCGTCGCGGTGAACATGGACCAGAAGCAGCCGGGCTTCCCCGAGCACGTGCTGCCGGCCTACCTCAAGGAACTGGGGGTCGAGTACCACATCGTCGAGAAGGACACCTACTCGGTGGTCAAGGAACTGGTGCCCGAGGGCAAGACCACCTGCTCGCTGTGCTCGCGCCTGCGCCGTGGCACGCTGTACACCTTCGCCGACGAGATCGGCGCGACCAAGATGGCCCTGGGGCACCACCGCGACGACATCGTCGAGACCTTCTTCCTCAACATGTTCTTCAACGGCGCGCTCAAGGGCATGCCGCCGAAGCTGCGCGCCGATGACGGGCGCAACGTGGTGATCCGCCCGCTGGCCTACTGCAGCGAGAAGGACATCCAGGCCTATTCGGACATGAAGGAATTCCCGATCATCCCGTGCAACCTGTGCGGCTCGCAGGAGAACCTGCAGCGCCAGGTGGTCAAGGACATGCTGGTGGAGTGGGAGCGCAAGCACCCGGGCCGTACCGAGAGCATCTTCCGCGCCATGCAGAACGTGGCGCCGTCGCAGCTGGCCGACCGCAACCTGTTCGACTTCACCAGCCTTACGATCGACGAAAACGCCACCCCGCGCTTTCTCGACGTGGTGAATCTCTGAGCCCATGCGCGACTACCCGTGGTTGCATGAGTACTGCCTGAACCGCTTCGGCTCGGCCCAGGCCCTGGAGGCTTTCCTGCCGCAGCCGCGCACGCCGGCGCAGTTGCGCGGCATCAGCGATGACCGCTACCTGTCGACCCTGGCCCTGCGCGTGTTCCGCGCCGGGCTCAAGCACAGCCTGGTGGACGCCAAGTGGCCGGCGTTCGAGCAGGTGTTCTTTGGCTTCGACCCGGAGAAAGTCGTGCTGATGGGCGCCGAGCACCTGGAGCGGTTGATGCAGGACGAGCGCATCATCCGCCACCTGGGCAAGCTCAAGAGCGTGCCGCGCAATGCGCAGATGGTGCTGGATGTGGCCAGGGAGAAGGGCAGTTTCGGCGCGTTTATCGCCGATTGGCCAGAGACCGACATCGTCGGGCTGTGGAAGTACCTGGCCAAGCACGGTAACCAATTGGGCGGGCTGTCGGCGCCGCGCTTCTTGCGCATGGTCGGCAAGGATACCTTCATCCCCACCGACGACATGGCGGCTGCATTGATCGCGCAGAAGATCATCGACAAGCCGCCGACCAGCCAGCGCGACCTGGCGTTGGTGCAGCAGGCGTTCAACCAGTGGCACGCCGAGAGCGGGCGGCCGCTGTGCCAGTTGTCGGTGATGCTGGCGCATACCGTCAACCATTGAGATCAGTGGTAATGCCATCGCGGGACAAGTCGCAGCGGCGGACCGCCGCTGCGACTTGTCCCGCGATGGTGTTCAGCTTCCTTCGCCCGCCAGGCGCCGCTCCTGCTGGAACTTCCAGCGCACGAACAGCAACCCGCTGACGAACAAGCCCAGGCTCACCAGCACCTCGACCCAGCCAAACACCGCTCGCGCCGGGTCGAACGCCGCCAGCACGCCCTTGATGAAGTAGATGTTCACCACGAAGCAGGTCCAGGCATGTGCCCGGGCGCTGCCTTTGAGCATGCCGGGCAACAGCAGCAGCAGGGGGATCAGCTCGACGGCCAGGATCACCCCGACCCGTGCCCCGTGCAGGTCGGCGAACCACAGGTTGTTCACCACCAGCAAGGCGAGCAGGCCGAAGAAACAGGCCAGGCTCAAGGCGCGGGTCAAGCGTACCCGCGGCGCCAGCCAGTCCAGAGGCGGCAGTACCTTGGGTTTTTTAGCCACGTTCGCCACCCAGGGCCTTGGCGGTATTCGCCAGGCGTTGGCCGAGTGCGCGGCACAGGGCGATTTCGTGCTGATCGAGTTCGCGCTTGCCGTCGGCACCGGCATGGTGGCTGGCGCCATACGGTGTGCCACCGCCGCGGGTTTCCAGCAAGGCCGACTCGCTGTAGGGCAAGCCCAGCACCAGCATGCCGTGGTGCATCAGCGGCAGCAGCATCGACAGCAGGGTGGTTTCCTGGCCGCCGTGCAGGCTGGCGGTGGAGGTGAACACCGCCGCCGGCTTGCCCACCAGCTCGCCACCGAGCCACAGGCTGCTGGTGCCGTCGAGGAAGTACTTGAGCGGGGCGGCCATGTTGCCGAAGCGGGTCGGGCTGCCCATGGCCAGGCCGGCGCAATGGCGCAGGTCGTCGAGGGTGGCGTACAGCGCGCCGCTGGCAGGAATGTCCGGGGCTACCGCTTCGCACTCGGTGGAGATCGCCGGCACTGTGCGCAGGCGGGCTTCCAGGCCGGCCATCTCGACGCCGCGGGCGATGTGCCGGGCCATCTCGCTGGTCGAGCCGTGGCGGCTGTAATACAGCACCAGAATGTACGGGGCGCTCACGGCAGGATCTCCAGCACTTTCTCCGGCGGGCGGCCGATCACGGCCTTGCTGCCGGCCACCAGAATGGGGCGTTCGATCAATTTGGGGTGCTGGACCATGGCCTCGATCAGTTGGGTATCGGTCAAGGCCGGGTTGGCCAGGTCGAGGGCCTTGTATTCGTCCTCACCGCTGCGCAGCAGCTGGCGTGCGCCGATGCCCAGCTGGGCAAGCAGTTGCTTGAGGGTGGCCGCGTCTGGCGGGGTTTCCAGATAGCGCACGATGGTGGGCGACAAGCCGCGTGCCTCGAGCAGCTCCAGGGCGCCGCGGGATTTCGAGCAGCGCGGGTTATGATACAGGGTCAGATCGGTCATGACGGGTCGCATCCAGCAGGGTGTGGCGGCTATTCTAACCGACTTCAATGCTTGAAAACTTCGAGAAGGATTGACCCATGGCAAGGCGTTTGGCAGCTGCACTGGCCATCACCGCGAGCCTGTTGCTCGGCGGCTGCGGTGCAGACTACGGTGTGGACCAGCACGGCAATACGGTGAAGAGCGAACAGCTTGACGGGCACTGGCTGGTGCTCAACTACTGGGCCGAATGGTGCGGCCCGTGCCGTACGGAAATTCCCGAGCTCAATGCTGCGGCCAAGCAGTGGGAGGCCCAGGGCATCAAGGTGCTCGGGGTGAACTTCGACGGCTTGCAGGGCGCCGACCTCAAGGCCGCCGCCGACACCCTGGGCATCGCCTTCACCGTGCTCGCCCAGGACCCGGCCGAGCGCTACGAGCTGCCGCGCAGCGAAGCGCTGCCGGTGACGTACATCATCGACGACAAGGGCAAGGTGCGTGAGCAGTTGATGGGCGAGCAGACCCTTGAAGGGCTGCAGGCGAAGATCAAGGCGCTCAAGGGCGGCGCTTGAATATTTGGGGCCGCTCTGCGGCCCTTCGCGGGTAAACCCGCTCCCACAGATATGCGCGATCCCTGTGGGAGCGGGTTTACCCGCGAAGGGCTGCAACGCAGCCCTGGGTGTTTCAGCCTTCCTCAGGCCAAAACCGCAGCGGCTTGCCCTCGGCCGGCCAGAAGCGGATCTGCTCGATCGGCGACACATCCCAGCGCTGTACCGTTTCCAGCGCCTGCAGGAAGCGTTTTTCCTGGTCCATCAAGGCTGGCGCACACAGCTTGCGGGTCTTGCCGACCTTGCCGAAGCTCAGCTGCTCGCCGTTCAGCGTGTACGGTGCGAACCAGTGGTTGCAGCCGGCATTGCCGTAGGCTCGGCCATCGTTGGCCAGGGTGAGCGTGAGGTGGCTGTAGTCGATCAGCGGTCGCTCACCGATCCATTCCAGCACATAGCTCTGCTCCTGCTGCAGGGGCGAAGGCTGCGCTGCGCAACCCATCAGGCCGCCGGCGATCAGCGCGGCGCTCAACAGCTGTTTCACTCAAGCGCGCTCCTGACACTGTGGGCACAGGTGCTTGTCGCCTTGGCTGGCCCAGCCCAGCTCCGCCACGCGGGCGCTGGCGGCCGGTGCGTGGCCTTTCTTGCCCAGCTTGGCTTCAGCGGCGAACTCGAAGTCCAGCACGGCGTCGCAGCTGTCGCACTTGACCTGCCATTCGTGGATCTCCAGCTCGTTGAACACCGGGCCCTTGGCCACGGCGACCCACTGGCCGCTCGGGTTGATCAGGTGGCGGACGGTTTCCACGGTCAGGCGCATGGACAGGGTCTTGCTGCCCTTGAGGCTGACCAGCAGCACGTCGTTTTTCTGGATCGAGCCGCCGTTGCCGGTGACCTGGTAACGGCCCGGCACCAGCGCGCGGCATTCGATCAGGGTGTGTTGCGGGTTGAAAAGGGTGTAGCGGAAATCGTGTTCGACCATGGGTCCTCCAGAATTGCCGCGTATCCTAGCATCAACCTTCGACGATGTTCTGCGGATTGCCTGCCGCCCAGCGGGTGATGTTGTCCAGGGTGGTCGCGGCGATGGCATCCAGCGCCTCGCGGGTCAGGAAGGCCTGGTGCGCGGTGACGATCACGTTGGGGAAGGTCAGCAGCCGCGCCAGCACATCGTCCTGCAGGGGCTGGTCGGAGCGGTCCTCGAAGAACAGTTGCGCCTCTTCTTCATACACATCCAGCCCCAGGTAGCCGAGCTGGCCGCTTTTGAGCGCATTGATCAGCGCCGGGGTGTCGACCAATGCGCCGCGGCCGGTGTTGATCAGCATGGCGCCGGGTTGCAGCTGGGCCAGGCTGTGGGCGTTGATCAGGTGCCGGGTGTGCTCGGTCAGTGGGCAATGCAGGCTGATGATGCGGGCCTCGCGCAGCAGCTCGGGCAGCGCCAGGTAGCGTGCTCCCAGGGCCAGCAGTTCGGGGTTGGGGTAGGGGTCGTAGGCCAGCAACTGGCAACCGAAACCGGCCATGATGCGGGCGAACGCCGCGCCGATCTGCCCGGTGCCGACCACGCCGACGGTCTTGCCATGCAGGTCGAAGCCGGTCAGGCCATGCAGGGTGAAGTCACCTTCGCGGGTGCGGTTGTAGGCGCGGTGCAGGCGCCGGTTGAGGGCCAGGATCAAGGCCACGGCATGTTCGGCGACGGCGTGCGGCGAGTAGGCGGGCACTCGCACTACCGCCAGCCCCAGGCGCTGCGCTGCTGCCAGGTCGACGTGGTTGTAGCCGGCCGAGCGCAGGGCGATCAGGCGCGTGCCGCCAGCCGCCAGGCGCTCCAGCACCGGGGCGTCGAGTTCGTCGTTGATGAACGCGCAGACCACCTCGTAACCGCATGCCAGGGCCGCCGTGTCGAGGGTCAGGCGCGCGGGCTGGTAGTGCAGGTCCAGGGCCGTGCCAGCTGCGGCACGGTCGAAGCTTTCCTGATCGTAGTGCTGGCTGCTGAACAACAGGGCGCGCATGTTTGGGTTCCTTTCATGAGACCGTTGCCAGTCTAGGCCAGTGGGCAGGCTCGGTATTGATCTGCGCGGCTCAGATACGTCGCTTGCACTCAAGAATGCCGGGGCTGCTTTGCAGCCCTTTCGCGGCACAAGGCCTAAGCCGAGTGCAATCGTTCAATGCCTCGTGAGGCTGCTAAGCGTGCTGGCGCGCTTGCTCCGCCAGCCGCTCGATGGCTTGGTCGAGGTCGTCGAGCGCAGCCTGGGCCTGTGGGTTGTCCTGCTTGAGCAAGGTTTCGCTGCGCTGGCAGGCCGCCCGCAACTGTGGCACGCCGCAATAGCGCGAGGCGCCGTTGAGCCGATGCACGCGCTCGATCAGGGTGGCATGGTCGCCTGCTTCACGGGCTGCAAGGATGGCCTCCCGTTCAGACGCCAGCGAGGCGAGCAGCATGGCCAGCATGTCCGCCGCCAGGTCCGGTTTGCCGGCGGCCAGGCGCAGCCCTTCCTCCGGGTCGAGCACCTTCAGTTCGCTGCTGTCGGGCATGCGTTCGGGGCTGCGTTCGGGTTGTGGGGCTCCCAGGCTCAGGCCGGTCCATTTCATCACCACCTGGGCCAGCTGGCGTTCACTGATCGGCTTGGTCAGGTAGTCGTCCATGCCGCTGTGCAGCAAGGCGCGCTTTTCATTGGCCATGGCGTGCGCGGTCAGGGCGACGATCGGCAGCGCCGGGCCGCTGTGGCTGCTTTCCCAGCGGCGGATCTGTTCGGTGCAGGCTCGCCCGTCCATGCCCGGCATCTGCACATCCATCAGTACCAGATCGAAGGGTTCATCCTGCACGGCCTGGGCCGCCGCGAAGCCACTGTCCACCGCCAGCACTTCGGCGCCCATGCCTTCAAGCAGGGTCTGCACCAGCAGCAGGTTGGCCGGATTGTCGTCGACGCACAGCACCTTGGGCATGCGCTCGCCTGTGACAAGGCGCTGTTCGCCGAGTGGGCGGCGCGGTTGCACCAGTTCCAGCAGCAGGCGGCGCAGCTTGCGTGTGCAGGTCGGTTTGGCCAGCAACTGGCCATGGGCGTTGGGCAGGTAGGGGTGGTAGAGCGGCTGCTCGGTGGTCGGGCAGAGCACCACGCACTGGCAGCCCTGGCGTTCGAGCTGCTGGTGATAGTGGCCGAGCTGTTCGGGCGAGAGGCTGCCCAGGTTGGTGCCGATCACGGCGAAATCGAAGGGCTGCCCGGCTTGCGCGGCCGCGTGCACGGCCTGCAACAGTTGGTCGTAGGAGGTGAACAGGCAGACCGACAGCCCGCAGTCCTCCAACTGATGCTCCAGGGCCTGGCGCGCCAGGTCATGGCCGTCGACGATGGCCACCCGGCGGCCCAGCAGCGCCTGCAACGGTTGCTCCTCGATATCGTCGTGGGCCCTGGGCAGGTTGAGGCTGATCCAGAACTGCGAGCCTTCGCCCGGGGTGCTGTCGACGCCGATCTCACCGCCCATCTGCTCGATCAGGCGCTTGGAAATCACCAGCCCCAGGCCGGTGCCGCCGGGCTGGCGCGACAGCGAGTTGTCGGCCTGGCTGAAGGCCTGGAACAGGGTGCGTACGTCCTGCGGCGAAAGACCGATGCCGGTGTCCTGCACGCTGATGCGCAGCTGCACGCTGTCTTCCTGCTCGTCTTCGAGCATGGCGCGCACCACGATCGTGCCCTCGCGGGTGAACTTGATCGCGTTGCTCACCAGGTTGGTCAGGATCTGCTTGAGCCGCAGCGGGTCGCCCACCAGCGACAAAGGCGTGTCGCGGTACACCAGGCTGAGCAGCTCCAGCTGCTTGGCGTGGGCCGCCGGGGCGAGGATGGTCAGGGTGTCCTGGATCAGGTCGCGCAGGTTGAACGGGATGCTGTCGAGCACCAGCTTGCCGGCCTCGATCTTGGAGAAGTCGAGGATCTCGTTGATGATCCCCAGCAGGTTGTCGGCGGACTTTTCGATGGTGCCCAGGTAATCGAGCTGGCGTGGGGTCAGCTCGCTTTTCTGCAACAGATGGGTGAAGCCCAGGATGCCATTGAGCGGGGTGCGGATTTCATGGCTCATGTTGGCGAGGAACTCGGACTTGATGCGGCTGGCTTCCAGTGCTTCCTTGCGCGCCATGTCCAGTTCGATGTTCTGAATTTCGATGGTTTCCAGGTTCTGGCGTACATCCTCGGTGGCCTGGTCGATGCTGTGCTGCAACTCTTCGTGAGCGCTGTGCAGGGTTTCGGCCATGCGGTTGATACCCGCGGCCAACTCGTCCAGCTCATGGCTGCCCATGGCCGGCAGGCGTGCCTCGAGGTGGCCGTCCTTGAGCTGGTTGACTGCATGTTTGATGTGGTTGATCGGGCCGTTGATGGTGCGGCCCATGCGCACGGCGAGCAGGGCGGTCAGGCTCAGGCAGGCGAAGATCAGCAGCAGGCTGGTGAACAGGTTGCGGTAGCCGCGCAGCAGGGTGCCGTCGTGGGACAGTTCGATCTCCACCCAGCCGAGCAGCCGCTCGGCCTCGTTGGGGACGGCATCGGTGGCAAGGTCGCGGTGATGGCCGAACACCGGCATCAGGTAGCGGGTGGCGTCATTGCCGGTGCGCTGCAACAGTTGTGTGCCGGTGCCGCCGCTGGGGGGCTGGTTGAGCATGCTCGGGCCTGCGTGTGCCAGGCGCGTGCGGTCGGCGGCAAGAAACGCCACGGCGCGCACGTCGGACTGCTCCAGCGCCTGGGCGGCGATGCGCTCCAACTGCTCCGGGGCCAGGCGGGCCATGGCTGGGGCGGCCAGCGGGGCCAACTGCTCGGCGATCATCTTGCCGCGTTGCAACAATTGCGTGCGCAGTTCGTTCTGCTGCAGCCAGGTGAAGTAGCTGCCCAGCACCAGGGCCATCAGGCTGGCTGGCAGCAACGCCAGCAGCAGCACGCGGCTGCGGATTCCCAAACGATCGAGCACACCTGTCTCCTGTCATGTGCCAACGCGCGAACGCGCTCCAGCGGGAACGTTACTCCGGGCTTGGTGGCAATGCACTCATTTGTATTGGTTTTTGTCTGCCAGGGCTGACCGCTCTGCGGTTTGCGAATGCCTGCACGGTCCGCGTCAAGGTTCGCGTCGGTCGTGCAGCGGTTGCCTTGGCAAGACGGTATAGCCAATAATCGTGCAACTGAGAATTGATGGCAGTTGCCAATGAATCCCGTAGCTATTCACGAGTCCAGTATCCTGGCCATCGAGGACGATCCTGTCCTGGGTGCCTACCTGCATGAAGAGTTGCAGCGCGGCGGCTACCAGGTGACCTGGTGCCGCAACGGCCTGGAAGGGCTGGAGGCCGCCGGGCGCCAGGTGTTCGACCTGGTGTTGATGGATATCCTGCTACCGGGCCTCAACGGCCTGGATGCCCTGGCGCGCCTGCGACGGCACAGCGCCACGCCGGTCATCCTGATGTCGGCGCTGGGGGCCGAGGCGGACCGGATCAGCGGCTTCGAGCGCGGCGCCGACGACTATCTGCCCAAACCCTTCAGCTTTGCTGAGCTGCGCGTGCGGATCGAGGCGATCCTGCGCCGGGTGGCCTTCGAGCGTCGCGCCAAGGTGCCGCAGGAGGCGGTCGTCGGCCAGTTGCACTTCGACGAGCCACTGTGCGATGTCAGCCTCGAGGGGGCCTGGGCGGGCCTGACTCCCAGCGAATTCCGCCTGCTCGACATCCTCCACCGCAGCCAGGACGAAGTGCTGAGCAAGCCCTTCCTTTATCAGCAGGTGCTGCAACGCGGCTACGCCCGCCACGACCGCAGCCTGGACATGCACGTCAGCCAGATCCGCCGCAAGCTCAAGGCCATCGGTTACCACGAGCGGCAGGTCCGCACGGTGTGGGGCAAGGGCTACCTGTTTGGCGCGGGCGAGGCGGACTGAGCGTGCTTGATCGCCATTCGCTGTTCTGGAAGCTGGCCATCCTGCTGGTGGGTTTCTGCCTGTTGATGATCGGCCTGAGCTACACCTGGGGCCGGCACATGGAAACCCAGAACGCCTTCCTCTCCGAGCCGGCCCGCCAGGTATTGCGCGGCTATGCCGCCGAAGCCGAACAAGCCTGGGAAACAGGTGGACGGGAGGGCGTAGATCGCTGGCTGGAGGGTATGCGCGCGCGCGAAAAGGGTTGGGTCGGCGTACTCGACGGTGACCTCCGGCCGCTGGCCAGCTTCAGCCTGGGCAGTGCCGAAGTTCAGCACTTGACCCGTTTGCGCGGGGTCGACTGGCCCATGAGCCGACGCAGCATCGGCCAGCCCTGGCTGCGTCTGCCGTTCCCCAACAGCCCGGACCATGGCTCGCTGGTGATCGAGCTGCCCGAGCGCTTCAACCCGGGCCAGTACCGCCTTTTCTGGCGGGTGATCACCAACGGAATCATTCCCGGGTTATTCACCCTGCTGCTGTGTGTCGGCCTGTACCGCATGCTGATCGTGCCGCTCAATCAATTGCGCGAGCAGGCCCGTGCCTGGCGTGCCGACCAGCTCACGACGCGGCTCGACTCGCGCACCATCCAGCGCCGTGACGAACTGGGCGAACTGGCCCGGGCGTTCGATCAGATGGCCGAGCGCCTGCAGGGTACCGTGGTGCTGCAGCAGCAGCTGTTGCGCGACCTCTCCCATGAAATGCGCACCCCGCTCAGCCGTTTGCGCGTGGCCTGCGATGGCGAAACCGACCTTGAGCGCCTGCGCGAACGCGTGCACCGCGAGGTGGACGGCATGCAGCAACTGGTCGAGGACACCCTGCAGCTGGCCTGGCAGGATGCCGAGCGTGCACCGATGAACCTGGAGCCGATCCAGTTGCCGGTGTTGTGGGACATGCTCAGCGAAAATGCCTGCTATGAAAGTGGCTGGGCGCCGCAGCGCCTGGTCTGTGCCGTGCCACCCGACTGCTGGGTGCAGGGCAATCTCAATCACCTGGCCCAGGCGTTGGAGAACATCCTGCGCAATGCCATTCGTCATTCGCCGATCGACGGCCATGTGCGCCTGAGTGGCACACGCGAAGGCGGTTACTGGCGCATCGAACTCGAAGACGAGGGCGCAGGCGTGGCCGAGGAGGACCTGGAGCGGATCTTCGCGCCGTTCTCGCGGCTCGACGGTTCGCGGCCGGGGGATGGTGGTTTCGGGTTGGGGCTGAGCATTGCCCGCAGCGCCATCCGGCGCCAGGGCGGCAGGATATGGGCGCAGAACGGCGAGCGTGGGCTGAAGGTCTGCATGCGCTTGGCGGTGGGCGATTGCGATTCATCGCGGGGTAAGTCGCATCGGCGCTTCGCCACTGCCACGGAGTGCGACGCCCCGCGATCACCACAGGGCTTATAGCTGACAGCTATAGCGTCCGACAATTGCGTGATATGGCCTCGCGGGGTTTGCCGGTATGATAGGCGCCCCTGCCGTCCGGATTGCGATAACGCCCATGACCCTGCAGTACCCAACCATCGCCGATTGCGTCGGCAACACGCCTCTGGTTCGCCTGCAGCGCATCGCCGGGGCTACCAGCAACACGCTTTTGCTCAAGCTCGAAGGCAACAACCCGGCAGGTTCGGTCAAGGACCGCCCGGCGTTGTCGATGATCACCCGCGCCGAGCTGCGCAATCAGATCAAGCCCGGCGACACCCTCATCGAAGCGACCTCCGGCAACACCGGGATCGCGCTGGCCATGGCGGCGGCGATCAAGGGTTACAAGATGATCCTGATCATGCCGGACAACTCCACCGCCGAACGCAAGGCGGCGATGACCGCCTATGGCGCCGAGTTGATCCTGGTGACCAAGGAAGAGGGCATGGAAGGCGCGCGCGACCTGGCTGAAAAGCTGCAGGCAGAAGGCCGTGGCCTGGTGCTCGACCAGTTCGCCAACGGCGACAACCCGATTGCCCACTACAACAGCACCGGGCCGGAGATCTGGCAACAGACCCAGGGCACCATCACCCATTTCGTCAGTTCCATGGGCACCACCGGTACCATCATGGGCTGCTCGCAGTACCTGAAGGAACAGAACCCGGCGGTGCAGATCATCGGCCTGCAACCGATGGAAGGTTCGGCCATCCCCGGCATCCGCCGCTGGCCCCAGGAATACCTGCCGAAGATCTTCGACGCCACCCGGGTCGACCGCGTGGTCGACATGTCGCAGCAGGAAGCCGAAGAGACCACCCGCCGCCTTGCCCGCGAAGAGGGCATCTTCTGTGGCGTGTCCTCCGGCGGTGCGGTGGCGGCCATGCTGCGCCTGTCCCGTGAAGTCGAGAACGCGGTGATGGTTGCCATCATCTGCGACCGTGGCGACCGTTACCTTTCCACCGGCCTGTTCGATACCAACTGATGTCCAGAAAGAAAAGCAACAGCGGCCTGCGCTTCCAGCCGGCCGGCGGCGACCGTGGCACCCAGGTGCCCGTGGGCAAGAAGCAGCGCCTGCAGATCGAGCGCCTGGCCGGTGATGGTCGCGGTATCGCCTTCGTCGAGGGGCGCACCTGGTTCGTCAGCGGTGCGCTGGACGGCGAAGAGGTCGAAGCGCGGGTGCTCGCGGCCCGGGGCAAGGTGGTCGAGGCGCGCCTTGAGCGCGTGTTCCAGGCCAGCCCCGAGCGTCGCGAAGCGCCGTGCAAACATTACCAGCGCTGCGGCGGCTGCAACCTGCAGCACCTGCCCCATGACGGCCAACTGGCGCTCAAGCAGCGTACGCTTGCCGAGCAGTTGCAGCGTGTCGCCGGCATTCAGCCGGACGAGTGGGCCGCGCCCCTGAGCGGGCCTGAGTTCGGTTATCGACGCCGGGCACGGGTGGCCGTGCGCTGGGACGCCAAGGCCCGTCAACTGGACGTGGGCTTCCGCGCCGAGGCCAGCCAGGACATCGTCGCCATCGACGAGTGCGCGGTACTGGTACAACCCTTGCAGTCGATTTT
This sequence comes from Pseudomonas sichuanensis, assembly GCF_003231305.1. GTDB lineage: Bacteria > Pseudomonadota > Gammaproteobacteria > Pseudomonadales > Pseudomonadaceae > Aquipseudomonas > Aquipseudomonas sichuanensis. The sequence goes on from NZ_QKVM01000011.1 coordinate 32,769, forward strand.
CCGCCACTTGCCGACCGTGCTGCGCAGCTTGAGCAAGCCGCAGGCACTGGGGCATGTGGAGCTGTTCAGCGGCAGTGCCGAGGCGGTGCTGGTGCGTCATGTGGCGGCCCTTCCTGCTGAAGACCTGGCGCGCCTCGAGGCATTCTGCCGCGCGGCCGGCGCCCAGTTGTGGCTGCAGGGCGAAGGCGACCCGGCACCCGTGGATGCCTCAAGCGAGCTGGGCTTTGCCCTGGAGCCTTGGGCGTTGCAGCTGGCCTGGCGGCCGGGCGACTTCGTGCAGGTCAATGCCCAGGTCAACACCCTGATGATCCAGCAGGCCCTGGCCTGGCTGGCGCCGCAGGCGGATGAACGGGTGCTGGACCTGTTCTGTGGCCTGGGCAACTTTGCCTTGCCGTTGGCCCGGCAGGCGCGGGAAGTGGTGGCGGTAGAAGGCGTGCAGGCCATGGTCGAGCGCGCCGAGGCCAATGCCCGCAGCAACGATGTGCATAACGCACGGTTTTTTCAGGCCGATTTATCGCAGCCTTTGGCGGGCGCCGGATGGGTCGCCGAGGGCTTTTCTGCGGTACTCTTGGATCCACCGCGCGACGGGGCTTACGAGGTGGTGCAAGGCATCGCTCGGCTCGGCGCGAAACGGCTGGTCTACGTATCGTGCAACCCGGCCACGCTGGCGCGAGATGCGCAGGTGCTGGTCGGGCAGGGGTACCGGTTAAAAAGGGCCGGGATTCTCGACATGTTTCCTCAGACGGCGCATGTCGAGGCCATGGCGTTATTCGAAGTGGGCTAGCGAGCCTGGTCTTCTTGGTGCGGCGTTCAGGGAACGAGGGCGGCACAGGTGATAACCAGCGCACCCGCGTGGTGCGCTGTATGGAAAGGTAAAACAAAGATGGTACAGGTGAGAGTGCACCAGCCGGTCAACAATGACGGCAGTATCAATCTCGAAGCATGGCTCGATCATGTGGTGAGCGTCGATTCGCAGCTCGATCGCGCGGCGCTCAAAGAGGCCTGCGAGTTCGCCCAGGAAATCGAGAAGAAGGGCAACCCGGCCAAGCATTCCTGGGCCGATGGCACGTCCAGTTTCCAGGCGGGCCTGGAGATCGCCGAAATCCTTGCCGACCTCAAGCTCGACCAGGATTCGCTGATGGCGGCGGTCATCTACCGCTCGGTGCGCGAAGGCAAGGTGACGGTGGCCGAGGTTGGCCAGCGTTTCGGCCCGGTGGTGTCCAAGCTGATCGACGGCGTGCTGCGCATGGCGGCCATCAGTGCCAGCCTCAGCCCGCGTCAGTCGCTGGTGCTGGGTTCGCAGGCGCAGGTCGAGAACCTGCGCAAGATGCTCGTGGCCATGGTCGACGATGTGCGGGTGGCGCTGATCAAGCTCGCCGAACGCACCTGCGCCATTCGTGCGGTGAAGTCCGCCGACGATGAAAAGCGCCTGCGTGTGGCCCGCGAGGTGTTCGATATCTACGCACCGCTGGCCCACCGCTTGGGCATCGGCCATATCAAGTGGGAACTGGAAGACCTTTCGTTCCGCTATCTCGAGCCTGACCAGTACAAGCAGATCGCCAAGCTCCTGCACGAGCGCCGGCTGGACCGCGAGCGCTTCATCAGCGACGTGATGAACCAGCTGCAGAACGAGCTGCTGGCCACCGGCGTCAACGCCGACATCAGCGGCCGGGCGAAACACATCTATTCGATCTGGCGCAAGATGCAGCGCAAGGGCCTGGAGTTCAGCCAGATCTACGACGTGCGTGCGGTACGCGTGCTGGTGCCGGAAGTGCGCGACTGCTACACCGCGCTGGGCATCGTGCACACCCTGTGGCGGCACATCCCCAAGGAATTCGACGACTACATCGCCAACCCCAAGGAAAACGGCTACCGCTCGCTGCACACCGCGGTGATCGGCCCCGAGGGCAAGGTGCTGGAAGTGCAGATCCGCACCCACGCCATGCACGAAGAGGCCGAGCTTGGGGTGTGCGCCCATTGGCGCTACAAGGGCACCGACGTCAAGCCCAGCTCCAACCACTACGAAGAGAAGATTTCCTGGCTGCGCCAGGTGCTCGAATGGCATGAAGAGCTGGGCGACATCGGCGGCCTGGCCGAACAGCTGCGGGTCGACATCGAGCCGGACCGGGTCTACGTGTTCACCCCCGACGGCCATGCCATCGACCTGCCCAAGGGCGCCACGCCGCTGGACTTCGCCTACCGCGTGCACACCGAGATCGGCCACAACTGCCGGGGCGCCAAGATCAACGGGCGCATCGTGCCGCTCAACTACAGCCTGCAGACCGGCGAGCAGGTGGAGATCATCACCAGCAAGCACGGCAATCCGAGCCGGGACTGGCTGAACTCCAACCTCGGTTACGTGACCACCTCGCGGGCACGGGCGAAGATCGTCCACTGGTTCAAGCTGCAGGCGCGCGACCAGAACGTCGCTGCCGGCAAGACCCTGATCGAGCGCGAGCTCAGCCGCCTGGGCCTGCCACAGGTGGACTTCGAGCGCCTCGCCGAGAAGGCCAACGTCAAGACCGCCGAAGACATGTTCGCCGCCCTCGGTGCCGGCGACCTGCGCCTGGCGCACATGGTCAACGCCGCCCAGCAGTTGCTCGAGCCCGAGCGTATCGAGCAGGTCGAGCTGGTGCCGCGCCAGGCGCGGGGCATCCGCGCGGGCAAGCGCAACGACATCCAGATCCAGGGCGTCGGCAACCTGCTCACGCAGATGGCCGGCTGCTGCCAGCCGCTGCCGGGCGATGCCATCGTCGGCTACATCACCCAGGGCCGCGGCGTGAGCATTCACCGCCAGGACTGCGCCTCGGTGCTGCAACTGGCGGGCAAGGAGCCGGAGCGGATCATCCAGGTCAGCTGGGGGCCGATCCCGGTGCAGACCTACCCGGTCGACATCGTCATCCGTGCCTACGACCGCCCGGGGCTGCTGCGCGACGTGTCGCAGGTGCTGCTCAACGAGAAGATCAACGTGCTGGCGGTCAACACCCGCTCGAACAAGGAAGACAACACCGCCTTGATGTCGCTGACCATCGAGATCCCCGGCCTGGATGCCCTCGGGCGCCTGCTCGGCAGGATCTCGCAGTTGCCGAACATCATCGAGACGCGGCGTAACCGTACCCCTTGAGAACGAGGTGGCTTCTTCGCGGGTGAACCCGCTCCCACAGGCAGGTCGCAAGCCTCTGTGGGAGCGGGTTTACCCGCGAAGCAGGCGCCGCCGAAGGACCTGCATTCATGACCTATACCCTCGACGACCTGCTGCACCTCATGGCCCGCCTGCGCGACCCGCAATATGGCTGCCCGTGGGACCTCAAGCAGGACTACGCCAGCATCGTCCAGCACACCATCGAAGAAGCCTACGAAGTCGCCGACACCATCGAGCGGGGTGATTTCGCCCACCTGCAGGGTGAGCTGGGCGACCTGCTGTTCCAGGTGGTCTACTACAGCCAGCTGGCGCGGGAAGAGGGGCGTTTCGAGTTCGCCGGCGTGGTCGACTCGATCACCCGCAAGCTGGTTCGTCGCCACCCCCATGTGTTCCCCACCGGCGAGCTCTATGCGCCCGTCGATACGCCTTCGTTGAGCGAGGCCCAGGTCAAGTCGCGCTGGGAAGAGATCAAGGCCGAAGAGCGTGCCGAAAACAGCGAGCCGGAGCAATTGTCGCTGCTCGACGATGTGCCGGCCGCACTGCCGGCACTGTCCCGCGCCGCCAAGTTGCAGAAGCGCGCGGCCACGGTCGGCTTCGACTGGCCCGACGCGCTGCCGGTGCTGGACAAGGTGCGCGAAGAACTCGACGAAGTGCTGCAGGCGATGGCCGATGGTGACAGCGATGCGTTGGAAGACGAACTGGGCGACCTGCTGTTCGCCACTGTCAACCTGGCCCGGCACCTCAAGCACGACCCGGAAAACGCCCTACGCCGCGCCAACCGCAAATTCGAACGACGTTTCCGTTTTATCGAACAGGCATTGCGCGAGCAGGGCCTGAACATCCAAGATCGTACCCTCGACGAGCTGGACGCCCTGTGGGGCGAGGCCAAGCGTCAGGAAAAGAACCTGCCCAGCTGCGGCTGAGCCGATGCATAAGTGAGTAAAGACACCCATGAGCCTTTCCCTTCGCGACCAGTTGCTCAAAGCCGGCCTGGTCAACCAGAAACAGGTTTCCCAGACCAACAAGGCTGAGAAAAAACAGAAGCGCCTGGAGCACAAAGGCCAGGTCGAGGTGGACGACAGCCAGCAACGCCTGGCCAAGGAAGCCCTGGCCGAAAAGGCCAGGAAAGACCAGGAACTGAACCGCCAGGTCCAGGAAAAGGCCGAGCAGAAAGCCCGCGCCGCGCAGATCAAGCAACTGATCGAGGCCACCCGCCTGCCCAAGCTTACCACCGAGGACTATTTCAACTTCGTCGATGACAAGAAGGTCAAGCGCATCGCCGTCAACGCCCTGATGCGCACCAAGTTGAGCAACGGTGCGTTGGCGATCGTCGGCCATGCCGGCGGCTACGAAGTGATCCCGCGTGAAGCGGCAGTGAAGATTCAGGAACGCGATCCCAACCGTATCCTGCTGCTCAACACCCATGTCGAGGAAGCGGACGAGGACGATCCGTACGCCGCTTACAAGATCCCTGACGATCTGATGTGGTAAGCATGAAAAACCCCGCCTAGGCGGGGTTTTTTGTTTTAAGGAGGCGTTACTGGGGCGTGCGCTGGTTTTCCAGGACTTCCAGTTCGCTGCGGTACTGCTGGGCCAGGTGCTCTTCGTGGAACATGCCGACCAGTTGGCCCTGTTGGTGCACGTCCCAGATCCGCACGCCAGCGGCCAGGCCTTCGTGGGACATTTTCGATTCGTCGCGTTCGGTTACTTGAACTGTCATCGTCAAACTCCACTGCTTGATGGGCTGCGGCACTGTGTCGCAGGCCTTCTTTATAGAATTTGTTAGCAGGCTAAGTAAATTAAACGGCGATGAAACAAGTTTCATGAGGCGCAACGCATAGCACTGTAGGAGCGGCCTTGTGCCGCGAAAGGGCCGCACGGCGGCCCCGGCAATTTCTGCGTCGGCGCTGAAATCCCGGGGCCGCTACGCGCCCCCTTTCGCGACACAAGGCCGCTCCTACAGAGGTCGGCGTAGCCCAGGCAAAAAGAAGCCCCGCACAAGGCGGGGCTTCCGGTGTTACTGGGGCAATGACCAATCAGTTGCCCTTGACCGCCTTGCCATCGACCGTGCCGTCCTGCAGCACGATCACGTACTCCTTGCCGTCGGTCTCGACCTGGCGCAGTTGCACCAGCAGGTAGTCCCAGTTCTTGGCGAACCACAGCTCGGTGATGCGCTTGCTCTGGCTCGGGTCGCGTACGCGCTCGACCTTGATCGCATCGACCTGGCCGGCCTTGGTCGCGACCTTCTCGGTGCCCAGCACGCGGAAGTCGTAGGTGTCGATCTCGTCACCGTCGACCACCTGGTAGGTCATGCTCTTCTTACCGGCGGCCACGTCATGCTGCAGCGCCAACTGGTAGGACGACTTGTCCAGCACGCCGCGGTTGAGCGGCAGGCTGATCGCGTCGCCACGGTCGCTGCCGGTGACCTTCTTGCCGTTCCAGTCGAAGCTGAGGTCGACTTTCTTCGCCTTGCCCAGGCCACCGCGCTCGAAGTGGTACTTCTGCGGCAGCAGGGTGTCGTTGTCGAGCTTGAGGGTGCTTTGCTCGGTGAGGCTGGCGATCATCATGGAGGCCTTGAAATTAAGGTCCCAGGTACCGTTGGCGTTCTTCACCAGGCTACGCTCGGCAGTGCCGCTCATGGGCAGCTGCTTCCAGTCAGCCGTGTAACTGGCTGCGAAAGGCTTCAAATCAGCTGCCTGGAGGGGCAGGGCGAGCACGGCGAGAGCCAAGAGCAGGGCGCGACGCATAAATTCTCCTAGGATCGAATCAAGTGACCGCTGGCCGCCAGCGGCTGGCCATCCAGTAATGCACCCTGTTCGCCCAGACGCAAGCGTCCTTCGCCGAACCAGCGCACCGCCAGCGGGTAGATCTGGTGTTCCTGCAGGTGCACGCGCTGGGCGAGCGACTGCTCGGTGTCGTCCGTTGCAACCGGAACCACAGCCTGTACGACCAAAGGCCCGCCATCGAGTTCCTCGGTGACGAAGTGCACGCTGCAGCCGTGCTCGGCATCGCCAGCCTCCAGCGCGCGCCGGTGGGTGTGCAGGCCTTTATACCTGGGCAACAGTGACGGATGTATGTTGAGCAGGCGGCCCTGGTAGTGGCGTACAAAGCCGCCACTGAGAATGCGCATGAAGCCGGCCAGTACCACCAGGTCGGGCTCGAAGCCGTCGATCAGCGCCATCAGCGCCGCATCGAAGGCTTCGCGGCCGTCGAAACCCTGGTGCTCCAGCAGCGCGGTGTCGATACCGGCTGCCTTGGCACGTTCCAGGCCGTAGGCATCGGCGCGGTTGGAAATCACCGCGCGGATGCGTACCGGGCTGTCACTGGCGCTGGTGTTGTCGATCAGCGCTTGCAGGTTGCTGCCGGAGCCCGACAGCAATACCACGACGTTGCAGGTCTTGCTCGGCATCAGTGTGCCTTGAGGTTCTGCAGCTCGACCTGAGCGGCGCCTTCGGCGGCTTCGGCGATGTGGCCGATCACCCAAGGCTGCTCACCGGCGGCGCGCAGTTCGTTCAGGGCGGCTTCGACCTGATCCTGGGCGACACAGATGACCATGCCTACGCCGCAGTTCAGTACGCGGTGCATCTCGTGCTCGTCGACGTTGCCTTTTTCCTGCAGGAAGTCGAATACCGCCGGGCGCTGCCAGCTGGCCACATCGACCACGGCCTGGGCGTTTTTCGGCAGTACGCGCGGGATGTTGTCCAGCAGGCCGCCGCCGGTGATGTGGGCCATGGCCTTGACCGCGCCGGTGTTCTTGATCAGCTGCAGCAGCGGCTTGACGTAGATGCGGGTCGGCGCCATCAGCAGGTCGGTCAGCGGTTTGCCGTCGAGCTGGGTGTTTTCGATGTCGGTGCCGGACACTTCGAGGATCTTGCGGATCAGCGAGTAGCCGTTGGAGTGCGGGCCGGAGGAAGGCAGGGCGAGCAGGGCGTCGCCGGTGGCGACTTTCGAGCCGTCGATGATTTCGGCTTTTTCCACCACGCCGACGCAGAAGCCGGCCAGGTCGTAGTCTTCGCCTTCGTACATGCCTGGCATTTCGGCGGTTTCACCACCGACCAGCGAGCAGCCGGCCAGTTCGCAACCGGCGCCGATGCCGGTAACCACGGTAGCGGCCACGTCGACGTTGAGCTTGCCAGTGGCGTAGTAGTCGAGGAAGAACAGCGGCTCGGCGCCGCACACCACCAGGTCGTTGACGCACATGGCGACCAGGTCCTGACCGATGCTGTCGTGCTTGTTCAGGTTCAGTGCCAGGCGCAGCTTGGTGCCGACACCGTCGGTGCCGGAGACCAGCACCGGCTGTTTGTAGCCGGCCGGGATCTCGCAGAGGGCGCCGAAGCCGCCCAGGCCACCCATGACTTCAGGGCGTGCGGTGCGCTTGGCGACGCCCTTGATGCGTTCGACCAGTGCTTCGCCGGCGTCGATGTCTACACCGGCGTCCTTGTAGCTCAGGGAGGGTTGCTTGCTCATTGATCCAGGCCTTTAAGAGGGAGGGATTCTTGGAAAACGACCGGGACGGCCAAGGCCGGCTTCAGAAGCGGCGGCTGCCTGTACGTCACTGGTCTGCGAAGGCGCGCGATTTTATCAGGGTTGCCCCGAAGCGGCCATCCTCAGGCCGACGGGCAGGCCGGAAATCTGGGCAAAAAAGCGCTTTCACGGTGCGCGACTGGTTGCCGCGGCGGTGCCTGTATAAGGTATAGGCATCGTGACGGGCACAAAGGGCCGCGGCAGCGGAGCATTTCTCTGCGTTGCGCGGTCACAGCCGGCAGGTCCGGGCTCGTCGCTCGTGGTCATCTGGACAGGAATCCTCAATGCGTCTTTTCAATTACATCGCGGCCGGGTGCCTGGTGCTGGTCGGCGCTGCGGCGCAGGCCGAAACCGTCACCGGGCTGTATCAGGTCCGCGAACCGGTCGAAGGGCAGGGCGCCGATGCCCGCGCCCAGGCTACCAGCAAGGCCCTGGATACCCTGGTGCTGCGCCTGACCGGCGACCCCAAGGCAGCGCAGAGCCCGGCCTTGGCGGCCCTGCGCAAGGATCCCCAGCAAATCATCAACCAGGTCGGCACCGAGGCCGGGCCGCCCGAGGCGCTGCTGGTCGAGTTCGACCCCGGCAGTACTGAACGCGCGCTGCGCCAGGCGGGCCTGGCGCTGTGGGGCAACAACCGGCCGTCGATCCTCGGCTGGTGGCTCTTCGACAGTGTCGAGGGCAGCAACCTGGTCGGCGATGGCCAGGCCGCCGCCCAACCGCTGCGCCGTGCCGCCCAGCACCGTGGCTTGCCGCTGCGCCTGCCGCTGGCCGACCTGCAGGAGCAACTGGTGGCCAACGCCAAGCAGCTCGAAGGCAATGACCCGGCGCCGTTGCGCGAGGCGTCCGAGCGTTACGGCGCCAATGCCTTGCTGGCGGTGCATGCCCATGAGGCCGACGGCAAGTGGCAAGGCAAGTGGCAACTGTGGCTGGGCGACCAGCGCGAGCAGGGCAACGCCGAAGGTGCCGACCAGGCCGCCCTGGCCGATGCCGTGCTGCTGGCCGTGAGCAACCGCCTGGCGCCGCGCTATGTGACCCGCCCCGGCGCCAGCAGTGACCTGCAGGTGCAGGTGCAGGGCATGAACCTGCAGCGCTATGCCGAACTGAGCCGCGTGCTCGAACCTTACGGCGCGCGTTTGCAGATGGCCGACGGCGCCACCCTGACCTACGGCGTCACCGGCAACCGTGAGCAGTTGCGGGCGCAACTGGGCCTAGCCAAGTTGCAGGAGTTGCCTGCCGAGGCCGCGCCGCCACCTGCGGCCCAGGGCGAGCCGGGCGCGACACCCCCTGGCGCTGCAGCCAAGCCGTTCGATGGCTTGCGTTTTCGCTGGTAAGGAAGATTGGACATGATTGATACGCGTCGTTGGATCGGGCTGGGCGCCGCCTTGCTGGTCGCCGTGTTGCTGTACCTGCTGCACAACATCCTTTCCCCCTTCCTGGTGGGGATTCTGCTGGCCTACCTGGCCGACCCGCTGGTCGACCGCCTAGAACGGGCCGGGCTGTCGCGGACCTGGGGCGTGGTGGTGGTCTTCAGCTTGTTCACCCTGCTGTTCATGGCCCTGCTGCTGGTGCTGATCCCGATGTTGGCCAAGCAGCTGGTGCGCTTGTACGAGCTGGCGCCGCAGATGCTCGACTGGCTGCAGCATGTGGCCCTGCCTTGGGTGCAAAGCCGCCTGGGCCTGGCCGATGGGTTCTGGAAGTTCGACAAGATCAAGGCCGCCATCGGCGCGCACATGGGCCAGACCACCGACATCGTCGGTGTGTTGCTGTCCCAGGCCACCGCGTCGAGCCTGGCCCTGATCGGCTGGCTGGCCAACCTGGTGCTGATCCCGGTGGTGGGGTTCTACTTGTTGCGCGATTGGGACCTGATGATGGCCAAGCTGCGCAGCCTGTTGCCGCGCCAGCGCGAAGAGCAGGTGGTGGGGTTGGCCGGTGAGTGCCATGAAGTGCTGGGGGCGTTCGTGCGTGGCCAGTTGCTGGTGATGCTCGCCCTGGGCGTCATCTATTCCACCGGGCTGATGCTGGTGGGCCTGGAGCTGGGCCTGCTGATCGGCATGCTGGCGGGGCTGGCGGCAATCGTCCCGTACATGGGCTTCATCATCGGCATCGGCGCAGCCCTGGTGGCCGGGTTGTTCCAGTTCAGCGGCGAGTTGTATCCGATGCTGGGGATTGTCGCGGTGTTCATGGTCGGCCAGGCGCTGGAAGGCATGGTACTGACGCCCCTGCTGGTGGGCGACCGCATCGGCCTGCATCCGGTGGCGGTGATCTTCGCCATCCTCGCCGGTGGTGAGCTGTTCGGCTTCACCGGGGTGCTGCTGGCGCTGCCGGTGGCGGCGGTGATCATGGTGCTGTTGCGGCATGTGCATGACCTCTACAAGGAGTCGGACATGTATGCCGGGGAGATCGATCCGGACCTGTAAGTGACCGCGTCAACTGGGGAGCGGCGGCGAGCCGCCGCGCCCACAGGGGCTGTGTGAACATCGCAACTGCTTGATTTTACTTGTGCTCTTCCCCTGCCGGATTGTGCCGCCCGCGTTGCGGGTATAGACTTTGCACACTCTTCACCAAAGGCCCCCTGTGGTCCCCGCGACCGCCCGCGAGCATGAAACCGATCCAGTTGCCCCTGGGTGTGCGTCTCCGTGATGACGCCACCTTCATCAACTACTATCCGGGCGCCAATGCCGCGGCATTGGGCTACGTCGAGCGGCTATGCGAAGCCGACGCCGGCTGGACCGAGAGCCTCATCTACCTGTGGGGCAAACAGGGCGTTGGCCGTACCCACCTGCTGCAAGCCGCTACCCAGCGTTTCCAGCAGCGCGGCGAGCCCGCCGTCTACCTGCCGCTGGCGCAACTGCTGGAGCGCGGCGTCGAGTTGCTCGACCATCTCGAACAATACGAACTGGTGTGCATCGATGACCTGCACGTGATCGCCGGCAAGGCGGATTGGGAAGAGGCCATGTTCCACCTGTTCAACCGCCTGCGCGACAGTGGCCGACGGCTGCTGCTGGCCGCTTCCAGCTCGCCTCGCGAACTGCCGATCAAGCTGGCGGACCTCAAGTCGCGGCTGACCCTGGCACTGATTTTCCAGATGCGCGGCATGTCCGACGAGGACAAGCTGCGCGCCCTGCAACTGCGTGCCTCGCGGCGCGGCCTGCACCTGACCGACGAAGTCGGCCACTTCATCCTCACCCGTGGCACACGCAGCATGAGTGCGCTGTTCGACCTGCTCGAACGCCTCGATCAGGCTTCGCTGCAGGCGCAACGCAAGCTGACCATCCCGTTCCTCAAGGAAACCCTGGGTTGGTGACCCCCTGAAAACACGGGGCCAGAGCGTCAAAACAGAAAAGTCACATGTTTTTCGATAAAATTTGCAAATGGTTCCGATAGAAGGCATAGTTTCCCCCTTCTAAAGGACTACAGACACGGTCGTGCCCATGCTGAAGCGCTTCGCACCCCTCGTGCCACTTGCACTTGCCACCTTTCTGTTTGGTTGCGCCGCTCATGGCCCGGCCACTCAATCCCAGGATCATCGCCCGGTCGCCGAGCAATCGCTCAAGGCCAAGGCTTCCGCTTCTTCCGTATTCACCGAGGAAGAGCTGGCCAGCGAAGATGACCTGAATGCCTTCTCCAGCAACAGCAAGCCCTATCAGCTCCCGGTGCTGGCCGACAGCATCCTCGAGCGTGGCATGGCGCTGATCGGTACCCGTTACCGCTTTGGCGGCACCACCGAGCAAGGCTTCGACTGCAGCGGCTTCATTGGTTATCTGTTCCGTGAAGAAGCCGGCATGAACCTGCCGCGCTCGACCCGCGAGATGATCAACGTCGACGCCCCCAAAGTCGCGCGCAACAAGCTCAAGCCAGGCGACCTGCTGTTCTTCAGCACCAATGGTCGCGGCCGCGTCAGCCACGCCGGCATCTACCTGGGCGACAACCAGTTCATCCACTCCAGCAGCCGCCGCAGCGGTGGCGTGCGCATCGACAGCCTCGGCGATCGCTACTGGAGCAAGACCTTCATCGAAGCCAAGCGCGCGCTGGCCATGGCACCGACCACCATTTCGCGCAATTGATTTGATATCAAAATGCTGTACCCTGCCGCGGCGGCGTAGCTGAAAAGCTCGCCGCCGTGCGCATTTACAGAAAGCGTCTAATCTAATTTCTCACCTATTTTCATCTTCGGCCGTGGCCGAGGCTTGTCTGACAGGACGTTCGCATCATGGCGATGTTGGCGCGCTTCGCATTTCTCTCCATGGCGGCATTGCTTGCTGCCTGCTCCAGCCGTGCACCGGCCCCGGCGCCGGTCAAACAGCCCATGGTCTTCAGCCAGCAACCGGCGGCATCGCCTGCGGCGGAGGATGTGCTGTTCCGCGCGATCGGCCTCGTCGGCACGCCCTATCGTTGGGGCGGCAATACCCCTGATTCGGGGTTCGACTGCAGCGGCCTGATCGGCTACGTGTACCGTGATGCGGCGGGCATCAGCCTGCCACGCACCACGCGCGACATGATCGTCATGCGTGCGCCCAGTGTGGACATCAATGCCTTGCAGTCCGGCGACCTTGTGTTCTTTGCCACCAATGGTGGAGCGCAGGTCAGCCATGCCGGCATTTATGTCGGCGAAGGGCGTTTCGTCCATGCGCCTTCTACCGGCGGCACGGTGCGCCTGGACTACCTCTCCAGCAACTACTGGGCCAAGGCCTATCTGCAGGCCAAGCGGGTACTGCCGCCCGGACACCTGGCGCAGAATCCCTGATTTCGGCGCCTCGGCCAGCCGCTTGCTTTATCTACCGCGGATAGATTGAGCCGCTGGTAAAGGATGCGTGCTTCTTCATCGAAAGAGGCACCTCCATGAGCACCATCGAAAACGCGCTGCAGCACAATCTGCATGTGCTGGGCACCGGGCGTGAGCTGGCCCGGATGGCCGAAGGCTTGCTGCGCGATTATCCAGACCCCTATCAGTTGGCCATCACCGAGGCAGCCGGCATTCTGCGCGCACGCACGGGCAAGGACTGGGATCCGCAAGAGGTCTGGTGGCATCAATTCAGCGGCGCCAGTTCCAGCAGTCGCAGTTTCACCGGCTGGGCGCATAGTGGCCTGCCGGTCAAGTCGATGCGCTTCCCCCAGCTGATGCTCGAACGATTCGACGTGGCGTTCCAGGATGCCTCGGACGAACTGGACCTGTACGGCGGCTTCTATCGCCAGGGCGGGCATGCTTCTCGTTATGACGAGCGCAACGAAGTGCCCTTGCTGGCCCGCGACGTTCAGGCGGATTTCTGGGCTTTGGATTTCGCCCAGCTTTTTCGCCAGCAGGTGACCACGTTCTGGGACAGGCATCGCGAAGGCTTCCGTTTGTTGGCCAAGGTCAATCTGCTCGCTCAGTGCGCGACAGCAGAAAAAGATGGACGCTTGAGCGCCGAGGATGCGTCCAGCGTGCGGGCCATGGCGTCGCCGGAACTGAGGGCGCCGGGCCAAGTGCCGACGTTGGCGCAACTGCGCAGCGACGCTCGAACCGTCGATTTGGCCATCAGCAGCTACCGGATGGGGGCGGTCCAGCCGGGTCTGCATGTTTTCACTCGGCAGGGTGGCCGGGTCCTGCTGTACCTGCCATGGGCCGATCAGGCGCTGCGTGGCTTTGCGTCCCGACAGGCCATGGCCGGATGGTTGCGAAGCCAGCTGGGAACACCCGAGGGCAGGGCGCGTTTCGAGCAGGCCCTGATCTGCGATCCGCACGACAGTGACCTGTCCCTGGCGGTAACCCAGGCGCTGCAGGCGTTGGGCGACAGTCAAAGCGATGCCGCCGCACTGGTGCTGCTCGAGCAGGGGCGTATCGAGGTCAGCGATTCATTCTTCGAATTTCTGGCCGATCAGTCCCATGCACAGATGCAACGCGTCGCGGCACGCATGGTCGACAACAGCCAACTGCGCAAGGCCATGTGGCGTGGTTACCTCGGCGCTTTCCTCACGGTGTTCGGCGGTTTCGTGCCGCTGGGTTGGCCGATGTCCCTGGTGCTGCTTGGCGTCACCCTGTCCAAGGTCGGGCTGGATGTGGATGCGGCGCTTCATGCGCGCAATAGGCTGGAGCGGCGCGCGGCCATGCGGGCGGCGATCCTCGACTCGATCTTCGCTGCGCTGAACATGGTCGATGTGGGGTTCGGCAGTAGCTTGGCCTCGCTCGCCTATCAGGCGCCCTTTCATGAAATTGACGTTTCGTTGGCCGACTGGGAGGTGGCCGAGGCGCCGCAATCGACGCTCGAAGGGCAAGAAGGCAACGAGCTGCTGGAGAACAAGGCGCTGGGCCATGGCCGCTTGCAGGGCATTCGTCTGGGAGGGGATGGCTCGTGCTGGATCGAGTTGGACGGCCTGCCCTATCGAGTTCGCTATAGCCCGGAACTGTCCAGTTGGCTGATCGTGGACGCGGACAACCCCTTCGCCTTCGCTCCCTTGCGCCCGGTGCGCCTCGGCACGGCAGGCGAGTGGGAGCTGCTTGCTCCACCCCGGTTGGCCGGCGGCGCCCCGGAAAATAGCCTGGCCAGTGAGCCATCGGCTTTCTGGGATGAATACATGCGCACCGATGAAGCACGCAGCAATGCAATGTCCGAGGCGGCGCTGGTGCGTCAGCGGGCGTTGCTGCAGGACTGTGATTTTTTCGAGCTAGATGAGGACAGTGACCCCCTGGAGGACGAGGAAGGGTTCGACTACGCCGACGACGATGGCGCCCGTGTCTATACCTACAAACACCATGGCCTCTACAAGAACCACTTGATCCTGATCTACACGGATGAAGACGGGGCGCAGATCAATCGCTACCTGCGTGAAGGGGTACGGGAGTTCGATTACGGCGATGAAGTGGCGTACCTGAACAAACTCGCCGACGGGCTAGTGGGTTTGCCGGAAAGCCACGAGGTACCGTTGTACCGGGGCGGGCATGGTTCGCGCAGCACCAGCGGCAGCCACTTTCGCAACGGGCAGATCAAGGCAGGCGATGTTCTGGTCAACACCGACCTCACATCCTTCACTGAAAACCCCTACATCGTCCGGCTGTTCGCCGCCGACAACGATCTAAAGGCGAGCAGTGGCCTGGAGGGGGTCTTCGACGACAGCTCGGTGGTGTTCGAGCTGCCGGCGGGCAGTTATCAGCACGGAACGCCGGTCAGTGCCTTCTCCACGCATTCCAACGAGGCCGAAACACTGTTCATGCCGGGCTCCTACTTCCGTGTCGACGCCATCAAGGAGATCCGCGGCAGCGACTACCACTTCGTCAACGTCAAGCTGAGCGAGGTGCCCAAGCCTGCGACCGGCCCGGTCTTCGAGTTGCGCACCGGCCTGCCGTTCGACAAGGCCGGCTACACCGTGCGCTTGGGGAATGCGGAACTGGCAGACCGCTTTTTCCCCGACTGAGGGGCATCAGGCCTGTTTGAGCAGCAACGCCACGCCGGGGAAGTACTGCCCCAGCTCGTTGTGCAGCTTGCGATAGGCATAGGGGAAGTACCAAGCGATGGCGCAGGCGGTGTGCTTCTGCAGGTCGTCGACCAGGTCCTGCAGCTCTTCGGGGCTGGCGTGCTGGCCGGCTTTCCAGGGGGTGACGAACAGCGCGCCGGCCTTGAGCTGGCTGGCATAGCCGATGTGCCTGGCCTGGGCGGCGGTTTCCTGCAGCGCCGAGGCCAGGTCGAGGCGGGCGATACGTGGCCAGCGCTGGCCAGCATGCAGGTGCACGGAGGCTTCGGCGTTGCTGATCGACAGGTCGCACCGCCCCTCGCGCTCACCCTCGTCACGTTGCTTCTTGCTCTGGTACTGCTGCAGTGCCACCAGCTCGCCTTGCCAGGCCGCTGCCGCGAGCATGCCGACGTTGGCGGCGCTGCCGTGCCAGTAGGGCGCGTCAGCGTCCCCTTGCAGCTGGTTGAAGCGGTCGATGCAGTCGACCCAGCGCTCCAGCGCCGGGCGCAGGAATTCGAAGTGGGTGTTGTTGACTATAAGGCCTTGCATGCTGGGCGCTCCTTGTCATTGTCATTGAGGTCAGCGAGATTGATGGCTAAGTGATATCACTGCCATCAGTGTGGCACAAGCCGACGGATTGGCCATTGATCCAGGCCAGATCGGCCCACGTTCGATTGACGCTCCCGGTGCAACCCTCTAACCTTCGCGGCGTGTTTCAGGTGCCCTGCGAACCTTGGTTTGGCAGGGTGAAACTGGGAAGCCGGTGGGCGCCAGCAGGCGCGATTCCGGCGCTGCCCCCGCAACGGTAAGTGAGTGAAAATCCGCGCAGGGCCACTGGGTGCAAGCACCCGGGAAGGCGCGCAGGCAAGGGCCAGATGCCCGCTCACGAGCCCGGAGACCGGCCTGGAACTGCCAACGGCATCACGGAGGGTGATGCGCAGTGCGATGTGGCCCAGGCCACGGCCCCTGCGCGTTCTCCGTCTGCCCGCCTTTTACCTGTCGCCTGGCTGCGACAGCTGCGGAGAACCCTGATGAGCGAATCCCCCGAACGCGACGAACGCCACCTGGCGCGCATGCAGCGCAAGAAGGCGCTCATCGACGAGCGCATCGCCAACTCCCCTAACGAATGCGGCTTGCTGCTGGTGCTCACCGGCAACGGCAAGGGCAAGAGCAGCTCGGCTTTCGGCATGCTCGCCCGGGCCATGGGGCACGGCATGCAGTGCGGCGTGGTGCAGTTCATCAAGGGCCGCAACAGCACCGGCGAGGAGCTGTTCTTCCGGCGCTTCCCCGAGCAGGTGAGCTACCACGTGATGGGCGAGGGCTTCACCTGGGAAACCCAGGACCGCCAGCGCGACATCGTCGCTGCCGAGGCCGCCTGGGCGGTGTCGCGCCAGTTGCTGCAGGACCCAGCGATCCAGTTCGTCGTGCTCGATGAGCTGAACATCGCCCTTAAGCACGGCTACCTCGACCTCGATCAGGTGCTCAGCGATATCCAGGCCCGCCCGCCGATGCAGCACGTGATCGTCACTGGCCGCGCGGCCAAGCCCGAGATGGTCGAACTGGCCGATACCGTCACCGAGATGGGCATGCTCAAACATGCATTCCAGGCCGGTATCCGCGCGCAGAAGGGCGTTGAACTGTGAGTGAAGCACGTCAGTGCCCGGCGGTGCTGATCGCAGCGCCAGCCTCCGGCCAGGGCAAGACCACCGTCACCGCCGCCCTTGCGCGCCTGCACCGCAACCTCGGGCGCAAGGTACGGGTGTTCAAGTGCGGCCCGGACTTCCTCGACCCGATGATCCTCGAGCGTGCCAGCGGCGCGCCGGTGTACCAGCTGGACCTGTGGATGATCGGTGCCGATGAGAGCCGTCGCCTGCTGTGGGAAGCGGCCCGCGATGCCGACCTGATCCTGATCGAAGGGGTGATGGGGCTGTTCGACGGCACCCCGTCGAGTGCCGACCTTGCGCGCCACTTCGGCGTTCCGGTGCTGGCCGTGATCGACGGCACGGCCATGGCCCAGACCTTCGGCGCCCTGGCCCTGGGCCTGGCGCGCTACCAGCCGGACCTGCCGTTTGCCGGTGTGCTGGCCAACCGTGTCGGCACCCTGCGTCACGCGCAATTGCTCGAAGGCAGCCTGACCGAAGGACTGCGCTGGTACGGCGGGCTGTCCCGCGAGCGCGGCATCGAACTGCCCAGCCGCCACCTGGGGCTGGTCCAGGCCAGCGAGCTGAATGACCTGGATGCGCGCCTGGACGCCGCCGCCGAAGCACTCGCCGCCAGTTGCGATGCGGCGTTGCCGCCACCAGTGAGTTTTGCCGCGCCAGCGCCTGCCGCGCTTTCGACTTCGCTCGAGGGTGTACGCATCGGCGTGGCCCGTGACGAAGCCTTCGCCTTCACCTACGGCGCCAACCTGGAGCTGCTGCGCAACCTCGGCGCGCACCTCGAATTCTTCTCGCCGCTGCATGACCGCGAATTGCCCGCGGTGGATAGCCTGTACCTGCCCGGCGGCTACCCGGAGCTTCACCACCACGCACTGGCCGCCAACGCGCCGATGCTGGAGGCGATCCGCGCCCATCACGCCCAGGGCAAGCCCTTGCTGGCCGAATGCGGCGGCATGCTCTACCTGCTCGATGCCCTGACCGACGTGGCCGGCGAACGCGCCGCGCTGCTCGGCCTGCTGCCGGGCGAGGCGACCATGCAGAAGCGCCTGGCCGCCCTGGCCTTGCAGGCGGTCGAACTGCCGGAGGGCACCCTGCGCGGGCACACCTATCACCACTCGCTGACCAGCACCACGCTGGAGCCGATCGCCCGTGGCCTGAGCCCCAACGGCGGCCGTGGCAACGAAGCGGTGTACCGCCTGGGCCGGCTGACCGCCTCCTACGTGCATTTCTACTTCCCCTCCAACCCCGACGCGGCGGCGGCGCTGCTGCGACCATGAGCGAGCACGCCTACAGCGACGCCGAGCGCGCGGCCGTCTACCGGGCCATCGGTGAGCGCCGCGACATGCGCCATTTCGCCGGTGGGGTAGTGGCGCCGGAGCTGCTCGAGCGCCTGCTGGCCGCCGCGCACCAGGCGCCGAGCGTCGGCCTGATGCAGCCGTGGCGTTTCATCCGCATCACCCGAACCGAGCTGCGCACGCGTATCCAGGCGCTGGTGGAGGACGAGCGGGTACGCACCGCCGACGCCTTGAACGAACGCTCCGATGAATTCATGAAGCTCAAGGTCGAGGGCATCAACGACTGCGCCGAACTGTGGGTGGCGGCGTTGATGGACAACCGCGAGCCGCACATCTTCGGCCGACGCACCCTGCCGGAAATGGACCTGGCCTCGCTGGCCTGTGCCATCCAGAACCTCTGGCTGGCGGCGCGGGCCGAGGGCCTGGGCATGGGCTGGGTGTCGCTGTTCGAGCCACAGGCGCTGGCCGAGCTGCTGGGCATGCCCGCCGGGGCCAAACCGGTGGCGGTGCTGTGCCTGGGGCCGGTGACCGAGTTCTACCCGGCGCCGATGCTGGTGCTGGAAAACTGGGCCGAGCAACGGCCCCTGAGCGAAATGCTGTACGAGAACCATTGGGGAGACCGGCCATGAGCGTGGCCTTGCTGACTGTCGCGGGCGTGGCCCTGGACGCCTTGCTCGGCGAGCCGCAACGCCGGCACCCGTTGGTGGGCTTCGGCAACCTGGCGGCGAACCTGGAGCGGCGCCTGAATGCCGGTGGCCGTGGCTGGCGCAGCCATGGTGTCAGCGCCTGGTTCCTTGCCGTGGTGCCACTGACCCTGCTGGCGCTGTTCCTGTCCTGGCTGCCGTACGTTGGCTGGGTCGTCGATGTGCTGGCGCTGTACTGCGCGCTGGGCCTGCGCAGCCTCGGCGAGCATGTGCTGCCGGTGGCCCAGGCCCTGCGCCAGGGAGACCTGGACGAAGCGCGGCGCCGGGTCGGTTACCTGGTCAGCCGCGAAACCCGCGAGCTGGACGAGCCCGCCGTAGCCCGGGCCGCCACCGAATCGGTGCTGGAGAACGGCAGCGATGCCGTGTTCGCCGCGCTGTTCTGGTTTGCCGTGGCCGGTGCGCCGGGGGTGGTGCTGTATCGCCTGAGCAATACCCTCGATGCCATGTGGGGGTATCGCAACGAACGCTTCGAACGCTTCGGCTGGTGCGCGGCGCGTATCGACGACGTGCTCAACTACATTCCCGCGCGCCTGGTGGCGCTGACCTACGCGGTGCTCGGCAAGACTCGCCTGGCGCTGCGCTGCTGGCGCCAGCAGGGGCCGCTGTGGGACAGCCCCAACGCCGGCCCCGTGATGGCCGCCGGCGCCGGTGCGCTGGGTGTGGAGCTGGGAGGGCCTGCGGTGTACCACGGCGAGCTGCACGAGCGGCCACGCCTGGGCGAGGGGCCGATGGCCGACGCCGACGCCATCGAGCGCGGCTGGAGCCTGGTGCAGCGCGGGGTGTGGCTATGGTTGCTGGTGATCTGCCTGGGGAGTTACCTGAATGCTTGAACACGGTGGCCGCCTGCTGCGGGCGGTGGCGCAGTACGCAATTGCCCGCGAGCGTTGGCTCGACCTGTCCAGCGGCATCGCGCCCTGGCCCTATGCCGTGCCGTCGATTCCCCAGGAGGCCTGGGCGCGGTTGCCGGAAACCGAGGACGGCCTGGAGCAGGCGGCCCGCACCTACTATCACGCCGATCCGTTGCTGGCCGTGGCCGGTTCCCAGGCGGCGATCCAGGCCCTGCCGCAGCTGCGCGCGCCTGGCCGTGTCGGGGTGCTGACACCCTGCTACGCCGAGCATCCGCACGCCTGGCAGCGCGCGGGGCACACGCTGGTCGAGCTGGCTGACGACCAGGTCGATGACGCACTCGACAGCCTCGACGTGCTGGTGCTGGTCAACCCCAACAACCCCACCGGCCGGCTGATCTCCCGTGAGCGTCTGTTGGCCTGGCACGCCCGGCTGGCAGCGCGGGGCGGCTGGCTGGTGGTCGACGAAGCGTTCATCGACAACACCCCGAAGCTCAGCCTGTGCGCCCATGCCGATCGGCCTGGGCTGATCGTGTTGCGCTCGTTCGGCAAGTTCTTCGGCCTGGCAGGCGTGCGGCTGGGCTTCGTGATGGCGCAACCGGCACTGCTGCAGGCGCTGGCCGAGCTGCTGGGGCCGTGGACGGTGAGCGGCCCGACCCGGGTGCTGGGCAAGGTGTGCCTGGCCGATGAACTGGCCCACCTGATGCAGATCGACCGCTGCGCCAAGGCTCGCGCGCGGCTGGTGGCGTTGCTCAGCGAAGCCGGCCTGGCGCCGACGGGGGGCTGCGACCTGTTCCAGTACGTGGCCACCGAGCGTGCTGCGCAGTTACATGAGTTCCTCGCCCGGCGCGGCATCCTCGTGCGCCTGTTCGAGCAACCGGCGGCGCTGCGCTTCGGCCTGCCGGCCAATGCGGCGCAGGAGCAACGCCTGCGCGACGCGTTGCTGGATTATCAAAAGGAATCGGCATGACCACCCTGATGGTGCAAGGCACCACTTCCGATGCCGGCAAAAGCACGCTGGTTACCGCCCTGTGCCGCTGGCTGCTGCGCCAAGGCGTTGCAGTGGTGCCGTTCAAGCCGCAGAACATGGCGCTCAACAGCGCAGTGACCGCCGACGGTGGCGAAATCGGCCGCGCCCAGGCGGTGCAGGCCCAAGCCTGCCGGCTGGCGCCGCACACCGACATGAACCCGGTGCTGCTCAAGCCCAACAGCGACACCGGGGCCCAGGTGATCATCCATGGGCGCGCGGTCACCAGCATGAACGCCGTGGCCTACCACGGCTACAAAGCCATTGCCATGCAGGCGGTGCTGGCCTCCCATGAGCGGCTTGAACAGGCCTATCAAGTGGTGATGGTCGAAGGCGCAGGCTCCCCCGCCGAGATCAACCTGCGCGCCGGCGACATCGCCAACATGGGCTTTGCCGAAGCGGTCGACTGCCCGGTGATTCTGGTGGCCGATATCAACCGTGGCGGGGTGTTCGCGCACCTGGTGGGCACCCTGGAGCTGCTCTCGCCGAGCGAGCAGGCGCGGGTCAAAGGCTTCGTCATCAACCGCTTCCGTGGCGATATCGCCTTGCTGCAACCGGGCCTGGACTGGCTGGAGCAGCGCACCGGCAAGCCGGTGCTTGGGGTGCTGCCCTTTGTCACCGACCTGCACCTGGAGGCCGAGGACGGCATCGACGTGCGCCAAGCAGTCAAGGGCGAACGGCTGCTCAAGGTGATAGTCCCGGTGCTGCCGCGCATCAGCAACCACACCGATTTTGACCCGCTGCGCCTGCACCCGCAGGTCGACCTGCAATTCATCGGCCCGGGCCAGCCGATCCCGCCCGCCGACCTGATCATCCTGCCCGGCTCCAAGAGCGTGCGCGGGGACCTGGCGCAGTTGCGCGCGCGTGGCTGGGACACGGCCATCGCCCGGCATCTGCGCTACGGCGGCAAGCTGATCGGCATTTGCGGCGGTTTGCAGATGCTGGGCCGCGAAGTTCACGATCCGCTCGGCCTGGAAGGCCCGGCCGGCTCCAGTGCCGGGCTTGGCCTGCTGGACTACGAGACGGTGCTCGAGGCCGAGAAGCAACTGCGCAACGTCAGTGGCACGCTGGCGTTGGCGCAATCACCGATAGCCGGCTACGAAATTCATGCCGGTGTCACCCGTGGCCCGGCGCTGGAGCATCCAGCCGTGCAGTTGCAGGACGGCCGCAGCGACGGTGCCATCAGTGCCGACGGGCAGATTCTCGCCACCTATCTGCACGGCCTGTTCGAAGGCAGCCAGTCGTGTGCGGCACTGCTGCGCTGGGCCGGGCTCGCCGATGTACAGGCCATCGACTACGAGGCCCTGCGCGAGCGTGATATCGAGCGCCTGGCCGAC
The DNA here is from genome assembly GCF_003231305.1 of Pseudomonas sichuanensis. Lineage (GTDB taxonomy): Bacteria > Pseudomonadota > Gammaproteobacteria > Pseudomonadales > Pseudomonadaceae > Aquipseudomonas > Aquipseudomonas sichuanensis. The sequence continues at coordinate 54,726 of NZ_QKVM01000011.1, forward strand.
CTGGTCGAGCAACACCTGGACACCGCGCACTTGCGCCAGCTGTGTGGAATCACTGCCCATGCGTAACCTGATCCTCGGCGGCGCCCGCTCGGGCAAGAGCCGCCTGGCCGAGCAGTTGGCCGGCTCCAGTGGCCTGCCGGTGACCTATATCGCCACCAGCGAAGCGCTCGATGGCGAGATGAACGACCGGGTGCGCCTGCACCGTGAACGCCGCCCGGCCGACTGGGGGCTGATCGAAGAACCCTTGGCCTTGGCCAAGGTGCTGCGTGCCGAAGCCGGCGAAGGGCGTTGCCTGCTGGTGGACTGCCTGACGCTGTGGCTGACAAACCTGCTGATGCTCGACGACGAGCAACGCCTGGCGCAGGAGCGCGATGCGCTGCTGGCGTGCCTTGAGCAATTGCCCGGCACGATCATCCTGGTCAGCAACGAAACCGGCCTGGGCGTGGTGCCCATGGGCGAGCTGACCCGCCGCTACGTCGACCACGCCGGGCTGTTGCACCAGGCCGTGGCCGAACGCTGCCAGCGCGTGGTGCTGACCGTGGCCGGCCTCCCTCTCATGCTCAAAGGACCCGCTCTATGACCCAGATGTGGTGGCGTGATGCCTGCCAATCCCTCGACACCGCCGCCATGGACCAGGCCCGCGCCCGTCAGCAGCAACTGACCAAGCCCGCCGGTTCCCTTGGCCAGCTCGAAGGCCTGGCGATTCACCTGGCCGCCTTGCAGGGGCGCGAACGGCCCAGCGTGGACAAGGTCGCGATCAGCATCTTCGCCGGCGACCACGGTGTGGTGGAGGAGGGCATCTCCGCCTACCCGCAAGCAGTGACCGGGCAGATGCTGCGCAACTTCGTCGGTGGCGGCGCGGCGATCAGCGTGCTGGCCCGCCAGCTCGACGCAAGTCTTGAGGTGGTCGACCTCGGCACCATCGATCCGTCCCTCGAACTGCCCGGCGTGCACCACCTGCGCCTGGGCGCGGGCACGGCCAACTTCGCCCGCCAGCCGGCGATGACCGACACCCAGCTGGCCGCCGCCCTGCAGGCCGGTCGCGACAGCGCCCTGCGTGCGGTCGAGGACGGCGCCCAGCTGTTCATCGGCGGCGAGATGGGCATTGGCAACACCACGGCGGCAGCGGCCCTGGCCAGCACCTTGCTGAGCTGCCCGGCGCGCGAACTGAGCGGGCCGGGCACCGGCCTGGACAGCGCCGGTGTGCGGCACAAGGCCGAAGTGATCGAGGCGGCGCTGGTACTGCACGGGTTGCGCGCCGACCAACCGCTGCAGGCCCTGGCCTGTGTCGGTGGCTTCGAGATCGCCGCGCTGGCCGGCGCCTACCTGGCCTGTGCCCAGCACGGCGTGGCGGTGTTGGTCGATGGCTTCATCTGCAGCGTCGCCGCCCTGGTGGCGGTGCGCCTCAACCCGCATTGCCGCCCCTGGCTGCTGTTCGCCCACCAGGGCGCCGAGCCGGGCCACAAGACGCTGCTCGCCGCGTTGCAGGCCGAGCCACTGCTGGCCCTGGGCCTGCGCCTGGGCGAAGGCAGCGGTGCGGCGTTGGCTGTGCCGCTGCTGCGCCTGGCCTGTGCCCTGCACGGGCAAATGGCGACCTTCGCCGAAGCGGCGGTGGCGGACCGCCCGGCATGATCCTCGACCTGCTGCGCCACGGCGAGACCGAACTGGGTGGCGGCCTGCGCGGCAGCCTGGACGATGCACTGACCGCCACCGGCTGGGCACAGATGCGTCAGGCCGTGGCACAGGCTGGCCCCTGGGACATCGTGGTCAGCTCACCGCTGCAGCGCTGTGCGTTGTTCGCCGACGAACTGGGCGCGCGCCTGGGCTTGCCGGTGCAGCGCGAGGCAGATGTGCGCGAGCTGCACTTTGGCGACTGGGAAGGGCGCAGCGCGGCGCAGATCATGCAGACCGAAGCCGATGCCCTGGGCCTGTTCTGGAATGATCCCTACGCCTTCACGCCGCCGGCCGGTGAGCCGGTGCTGGCGTTTGCCGGGCGGGTTGTGGCGACGGTCGAACGCCTGGCCCGCGAGCATGCCGGCAAGCGCGTGCTGCTGGTCACCCACGGTGGGGTGATGCGCCTGTTGCTGGCAAGGGCGCGTGGTTTGCCCCGTGAGCAGCTGCTGCAAGTCGAGGTCGGCCATGGGGCGTTGATGCGCCTTGAGGCCGGCCTTGATGGCCAGTTACGCGAGGTCGGCTGAGATGCTGCCGTTCTGGATTGCCCTGCAGTTTCTCAGCAGCCTGCCGGTGAGCCTGCCAGGTATGCCGACGCCTGCGCAGATGGGGCGCTCGGTGCTGTTCTATCCTGCGGTCGGGCTGCTGTTCGGCCTGCTGCTGTGGCTGGCCGGCCAGCTGTTGCAGGGGGTGGCGGCGCCCTTGCAGGCGGCGCTGTTGCTGGCCTTGTGGGTGCTGCTCAGCGGCGCCCTGCACCTCGACGGCCTGGCCGACAGCGCCGATGCCTGGCTGGGCGGCTTCGGCGATCGCGAGCGCACCCTGCAGATCATGAAGGACCCGCGTAGCGGGCCGATTGCTGTGGTGACCCTGGTGCTGGTGCTGCTGCTGAAGTTCTGCGCGCTGTGGGTGCTGGTCGAGCACGGGGCGGGCGGCGTGCTGGTGTTGGCGCCGGTGGTTGGGCGGGCGGCCATGCTCGGGTTGTTCCTGACCACGCCTTATGTGCGGGCCGGCGGGCTGGGGGCGGCGCTGGCCGAACACTTGCCGCGCCAGGCCGCAGGATGGGTGCTACTGGGGTGTGCGCTGGCAAGCGTGGTGCTCGGGGGCTGGTCGGTGTTCTGGCTGCTCGGGCTGGTGCTGTTGGTGTTTGGCGGGCTGCGCCGGTTGATGTGCAAGCGGCTGGGCGGTACCACCGGAGACACCGCGGGAGCGGTGCTGGAACTGCTGGAGTTGACGGTGGTGGTTGGGCTGGCGGTAATGGCCGGCTGATTGTTCGATTGCCAGCGCTGGCCTCATCGCGGGGCAAGCCCGCTCCCACATGGATCGCGCTAATCTCCAGGCAAGCATCGTACCTGTGGGAGCGGGCTTGCCCCGCGATGAGGCCATGACGCCATGAATTATGAAACTTCTTGCAACATCCATATTGCGGGTATATACACGTATCCATGTTGACCAGTGAATGCATCTGTACCCATCTGCGTCGCGCTGCCCGTGGGGTGAGCCGACATTACGACGAAGCCCTTGCCGGCTTCGGCATCAATGTCGCCCAGTTTTCCCTGCTGCGCCATGTGCAGCGGCTCGACCGTCCGAGCATCACCAGCCTGGCCGAGGCCATGGGCCTTGAACGCAGCACCCTGGGCCGCAACCTGCGGGTGCTGGAGGCCGACGGGCTGGTACAACTGGCCGACGGCGACGACCAACGCAACCGGCTGGTGCTGTTGAGCGAGGCGGGCAGGGCGCGGCTTGAAGCGGCGCACCCGGCCTGGCAGCAGGCCCAGCAGCAACTGGTGGAACAACTGGGCGAAGGTCAGCGCGACGAACTGGTGCGCCTGCTGGAACGGCTGGCTTGATCCATTACGATCAGAAGCGGGTATATACCCGCATAAACCTTGCGATGTGCTGGAGACAACGACAATGACTTCCGTATGGCGGACCAGCGGTTGGGTACTTCTGGGGGCGGCGCTGATCCTTGCGCTGTCATTGGGTGTGCGGCATGGCTTCGGCCTGTTCCTGGCGCCGATGAGCGCCGATTTTGGCTGGGGCCGCGAGGTGTTCGCCTTCGCCATCGCCCTGCAGAACCTCATCTGGGGCCTGGCCCAGCCGTTCTCCGGCGCGCTGGCCGACCGGCTGGGCGCGGCGAAGGTGGTGATCATCGGCGGCATCCTGTACGCCACGGGGCTGGTGCTGATGGGCATGGCCGACTCGATCTGGTCGCTGTCGCTCAGTGCCGGCCTGTTGATCGGCATTGGGCTCTCAGGCACGTCGTTCTCGGTGATTCTCGGCGTGGTCGGCCGTGCCGTGCCGCCGGAAAAACGCAGCATGGCCATGGGCATCGCCAGCGCGGCGGGTTCGTTCGGGCAGTTCGCCATGCTGCCCGGCACCCTCGGCCTGATCCAGTGGCTGGGCTGGTCGGCGGCGCTGCTGGTGCTGGGCCTGATGGTGGCGCTGATCGTGCCGCTGGTGGGCCTGTTGCGCGACAACCCGATGCCTGCCCATGGCGCCGATCAGAGCCTTGGCCAGGCGTTGCGCGAGGCCTGCTCGCATTCGGGCTTCTGGTTGCTCGCCCTGGGCTTCTTCGTCTGTGGCTTCCAGGTGGTGTTCATCGGCGTGCACCTGCCGGCCTACCTGGTCGACCAGCACCTGCCGGCCATTACCGGTACCACGGTGCTGGCGCTGGTCGGGCTGTTCAACATCGTCGGTACCTACACCGCCGGCTGGCTGGGCGGGCGCATGTCCAAGCCGCGCCTGCTGACCGCGCTGTACTTGCTGCGGGCAGTGGTGATCGTGCTGTTCCTGTGGGCGCCGGTGACCCAGGTCAGCGCCTACCTGTTCGGCATCGCCATGGGCCTGCTGTGGCTATCGACGGTACCGTTGACCAATGGCACCGTGGCTACGCTGTTCGGTGTGCGCAACCTGTCCATGCTCGGGGGCATCGTGTTCCTGTTCCATCAGCTGGGGGCGTTCCTGGGGGGCTGGCTGGGCGGTGTGGTGTATGACCAGACCGGCAGCTACGACCTGGTCTGGCAGATCTCTATCCTGCTCAGCCTGCTGGCCGCCGCACTTAACTGGCCGGTGCGCGAGCGCCCGGTCGCCCGGTTGCAGGCGCAGGCGGCATGAACCGCCTGCTGGGGCGCGGCCTGCTGGCGCTTGCTGCGGTGTTGCTGCTGGCGCTGGCCTGGTGGGGCTGGCACCAGGGCGGGCTGGCGTTGCTGCAGCTGGGCATGAGCCTGTGTTAGGCGCTACCCTGCAAGGAGCATTTACCTGCAGGAGCACCCCTTGATGCATGCACGCTGGCTGACCTTACCCCTGCTGGCCCTGGCCGCAGTCACTTCAAGTTGGGCCGCTGATTGCCCGGCACTGCTGCAGGGCAGCCTGCCCGAACTGCGTGGCAAGGAGCAGATCGACCTGTGCCAGCGCTTTGCCGGCAAGCCGCTGGTGGTGATCAATACCGCCAGCTATTGCGGCTTCGCCCCGCAGTTCGAAGGGCTGGAGACGACCTACAAGGCGTACCACGGCCAAGGGCTCGAGATGCTCGGCGTGCCGTCCAACGACTTCAAACAGGAAGACGCCGATAGCGAGAAGACCGCCAAGGTCTGCTACGCCAACTACGGCGTGACCTTCACCATGACCAAGACCCAGCCGGTACGGGGCAAGGATGCGATCCCGCTGTTCGTCGAACTGGCGCGCCAGAGCAGCGCACCGAAGTGGAACTTCTACAAGTACGTGGTGGACCGCAAGGGCAAGGTCATCGGTAATTTCTCCAGCCTGACCAAGCCGGATGACCCGGCGTTTACGGCGGCGATCGAGAAGGCGATTGCGTCGCAGCCGTGAGGTGGCTGCCTTGGGATTGCATGTAGGCCGCCAGGTGCAGGACGACAGGTTTACAGCGCCAGGCACTTGGTGGCCTTCACCCAACACCCCGACCTGCACCTGAGGCCCTACCTACCCTCAACGAGAGTGCACCGTCAGCGCCACCAGGCGCACGACCAGTGGCCTTACCATCAGCACACAAACAAAGGCCACCGGCATCGCCAGCTGGTAGGCCTTGAGCACCTTGCTCAGGTACTCGTCATCCACCCCGGCGGTGGCTGCGGTGATCACGAAGCACATCAGCATGGCCATGATCCCCGACATGAAAAAGGCAAAGACATAGGGTGTCGCAGCTGGGTGCAGCTTGCGTCGGTTGCGCAGTGCAAGGGGCTCGTTCATGGCTATTCCTGTGCGAAAGGTGAGGGCGCAGGTTAGCAATGACTGCCCAGGCGCCTGTAGACCTTGCTCAGTGTGTTCTTTATAAAGAGATTCTTACGAATCCGAAGGGCACGACATGGACCTGCTCAACGCCATCCGCAGTTTCATCAAGGTGGTCGAGGCCGGCAGCATTGCCGGGGGTGCCCGCGTGCTGGGGCTTAGCCCAGCAGCAGTCAGCCAGAACCTGGCGCGCCTGGAGGCTCACCTGCAGGTCCGCCTGCTGTCGCGTACCACCCGCAGTATGGCGCTTACACCGGCAGGCAGCCTGTACTACGCGCGGGTGAGCCATATCGAGCGTGATCTGGCCCTGGCCGAACAAGCCGTGACCACGCCCGACAGCGAACCGCAGGGCAGGTTGTGCATTGCCTCGAGTTCGGCCTTTGGTCGGCATGTGCTGGCGCCGCTGATCCCGGCGTTCGCCGCGCGCTATCCGCAGCTTTCGATAGAGTTGGTGATGACTGACCGCAAGGTCAATCATGCCCGCGAGGACGTCGACGTCAGCTTGCGCATCACCCCGCAGCTGGAAGACAACCTGCTGGCCCGGCATATCGCGCGCATCCCCTTCATCTGCTGTGCCTCGCCCGGTTACCTGGCCGCCCACGGCTGGCCGGCTACGCCCGAGGCGTTGCGCGAGCATCGCTGCCTGGTGTTCCGCTATCCGGTGGACGGGCGCTTCCTGCCCTGGGGGTTCATGCGCGATGGGCTGCGTTTCGAAGCGCAGTTCGGCTCGGTGCTTATCAGCGACGACATCGATGCCCTGACCCAGATGGCACTGAACGATGGTGGCATCACCCGCCTGGCCGAGTTCATCACGCGACCGCACCTGGAGGCCGGGCGGCTGGTGCCATTGTTCGAGTTCAGCGACAACGCCCAGGCCTATGCCCAGACCGAGCCGATGGATGTCTACCTGTGCCTGGCGGACCGCCATGCCATGACCACCAAGGTACGTGCCTTCACGGCGTATCTGCAGGACTGTCTGGGCGACAGCTGGCCCGTCCAGGCATGAAAAAACCGCCACGTGGGCGGTTTTTTCATGCTGCGGCAGTGACTCAGAAGCGGTAGGTGAGGGATGCACCGACACCGTGAGCACTGTTTTCGTACTTGGCCTGGTAGCTGCCCTTGGTCTGGCTCGCCAGGTTGACCTTGGTGTCTTCCTCCCACAGGTAGGAGTAAGCCACGTCGATGGTCATGTCGTCGGTCGGGCTGTAGCCGGCGCCCAGGCTGAAGATCTTGCGATCGCCAGTGGGGATGCGCGGCGAGCGGTCGTGGTTGTTGGTCGGCGACTGGTCCATGGAGAAGCCAGTGCGCAGGGTCCACTCCTTGTTCACCTTGTAGGCCGCACCGACGGCACCAGCCCAGGTGTCATGCCAGTTCTGCTCCTCGGTGATGGTGCCCAGCCCGCGCCCGATCGGGTTGGCGGCAACCTGTGCCGGCAACTCGTTGGTGACGGTGATGTCTTTCAGGCGGCTCCAGCGGGTGAAGGTGGTGCCTGCGTACAGGGTCCACTGGTCATCCAGCTCGTGAGTGATCGAGAAGTCGGCCGACTCCGGCGTCTTGATCTTCAGTTCGGCGTCGAACTTGCTGCCACTGAACGGGCCGAGGAACGCGTTGTTGACCTTGGTGTCGCCTTCGAGCTTGTAGTCGACCATCGAGTGGTAGGTCAGGCCGATGCGGGTACGGTCGGTGGCCTGGATCATGATGCCGATGTTGTAGCCGACGGCGGTGTCGTCACCCTTGATCTTCACTTCGCCGTCGTTGCGGCCAGGGGTGAGTGGGTTGACGGTGTTCGAGCCCAGTTCGCCCTTGATGCGGTTGATGGTCGGACCGAAGCCGATCGACACCTTGTCGTTGAAGGCGTAGCTGACGGTGGGCTGGAAGGTCACCACTTCGACGTGGCTCTTCTTGCCCCAGTAGCGTGCGGCGTCGCCGCTGCCGTAGTCGGTAACCAGGCCGAACGGTACGTACACACCGAAACCGACGCTCCAGTGATCGTCGATCGGCTTGACGTAGTAACCCATCGGCACGCCGACGACCGGGACCATGTCACCATCGGTTTCCCCCCCGAAGTTGCTGCCACGGCCGGAAATGTCGGATTTTGCAAAGATGGCTGCGCCACCCACGGTAATTTGTTCGCGCTTGAGGCGCGCCATGCCCGCCGGGTTGCCGTACACGGTGCTGGCATCTTCGGCAGAAGAAGAACGACCCGCGAAACCTGTCCCCATGCCGCTGACACTTTGTTCGTTCAGCGCGAAACCGCTGGCGAGCAAGTGGCTGGAAGCGAGGGCAACGGCAATACCGAGGGAGGTTTTGAGCATTGCTTTTTTCATTATTAGAAACTCCTTGGGATCTCCGGGGCGGAAAGCTACCAACAAATCTCGCTCCACGCTATAGGCTGTAACGCAGGAGATAGAGCGGTTTTGTAGGACAATCCGACCAAAATTCCTTTTTTCCGGGGTTTATACGAGAACGATTCTCAGAGCGCCTCTGTCGCAACGGGTTCGATGCAGTGCTGCCAGGCCCTGGTGAAGTCACGCAAGCGGCCCTGGGGGTTGAAGGTCTGGCGCCAGATACGCGCCAGCCCCAGCAGGTCGTCGGCGGCGGGTAGCGGGGTGGCTTGCTCCTCGATGAGCATCCAGGCAATGGCGGTGGCGTAACGCAGGTTGACCGTGAGTTCCAGGTGCGGCCCGCCGAGGAAGGCATGCTGGCTGGCCAGGCCACGGACCAGGCTGGCCAGTTCCGGGTCGCGGGCGAGGAACTGGTCCCACAGGCAGCGGTGGCGGTGCTCGGCAATGCGGTACAGGCCGTGGCCGCGCCTGTCGTGCAAGGCGGAGCCCAGTGCCGACTGGCTGGCGGCAACGCCCAGTAACAATGCTTCGGCGCTTTCGCAGTGGCGATTCAGGTAGATCAGCGTTGGCCGGATCACGTATCGACTCAACTCGTTCGCAGCGATGCCCATGGTGCCCTCGAACAGATCAGGACCGACGGGCGCTGGAGCTTGGCAGCTGGTGAGTGGTCAGGCCCGTCGGAAGCGACCACGGCCGCTCGAGTTGAAGTGTAGTGTGATAAGCATGGTGTAAAGGGCTGTTTTTAAATCGATTGCTGCCTGAGGTCGCGGGGCATATGCCCGCTGGCAATTAAGCCAAGAACCTTCAGGCAGCTTGCATGGGCATGGATTCATGGCATGAATCGCGCGCCATTCATTCATGCAACCAGCGACTGGCGGGTGCGCTCGATCACTGCCTGCAAGGGCTCGGCACGGGTGTACTGTTCCGGGTACAGGCGCTCGGAGTGGCAAGCGACGCCATATTCGTCGACCAGGGTAAAGCTGAAGCTACCCTTGCGGGGCGCGACGATCAGGCACTTCAGTGGAGCGAAGGCTTTGGAGAGGGTGCCAGCGGCAACCTGAATTTGATGATGGTTACTCATATTGTTGGATGTTCCTGCGTAAGACACGGGGTTTGATCCGTGCACAATAGAAACGTTCCAGTGACGTCTTTATTAAGGAGACGCAGAACCTGACTGGAACAGGGCAGCCAGAGTGGCGCAAGCAAAGGTGGGCGCTGGGCTGACTGGTAGGTACGACAAAAGGCAGGCAGCACACCGGGGCCAGGGTTCGAGGCACCGGGGAAGATCCTGATCAATCTGAGACGTGATTCGTGCTTGAGCAGCGTTGGCTGCCAAGTGGATCATCGAATGGGCCGGTCCTGATGGGGCATTGCCTGCTCGTGGTCGAGGGCGCATGCGAGGACTGTGTGGCCGGAATTGACTTTCAGCTGGGTACTAACAGGGCGCACCCTACACGAATGGTTGAGGGTTTGCAAGTATTCAGTTGTTTTCAGCGAAGCCGGCCATTATGTCGATTCTTGTCGGTGCTGTGAAGAGGGGAACTGCCCCGTCGAATGCCTGGATGGCCTGTTTTCGAGCACGCCCATGCCGTTTGATGGTGCACTTGTACACATTTGAGACAGTGCCTGTTAGCCACGTGCAACAGGCTGCAAACGCTTCGCCAATGACTTGACTGCGAGCTTAAGTCAATGAAAAAAAACACTAATTTTTACTGGTGAAAAAATCGACAGTTTGACTGTAAGCCCCGGTTCATAGGGGTTTGCGGGCTTCTCGAGGGGGTTGTCCACCGAGTTATCCACAGCTTCTGTGGATTGTCCCGAGCACTTGCTCTAGCACGGGCGTGCCAGCAGTTTCATCAAGTGTCCGACAATCGGGGTGGTGCTGCGGGGGTGGAGATACGCCTCGCAAAAACGTCAAGAAAAAAACATGAAAAAAAATCGATCTTGGCCAAAAGTCTGCCGGGCCGTGGCGAAAAAAAAAGAGTAGAGTGGCGCGCCTCTTGAGTCACCTACGCTGTCGGTCATGAAGTTTCGCGGTAAACACCTCGCCAGTTCGGATGCATCGTTGCCCCCCAAAAAACACTTTTCCCTGAAAGTTGCCTTGTGGCTGCTCGACAGCCCGCGCCTGGGCGACAAGCCCAGCGTCAAGCACCTGGCCGGGCGTATGCTCAAACAGCCGGCCCGCCAGGGCGTGGTGGTGGCCCAGAGCCGCCTGGGGCAGATGCTGTGCCGCGATTGCGGCAACGCCCGCGACCGGCGCATCGGCCACGAGCTGCTGCGCCAGGCTGCACGTGCCGGTGATCGCCGCGCACAGCTGGAGTACGGGCGTGCATGCCAGGCCCAGGAGCCCGAGCAGGCACGTTACTGGCTGGAGCTGGCGGCGGGGCAGGGCTCACAGGAGGCGCGGCGGTTGTTGCGCCAGTGGGGCGACAGCTGATCGCGCTGCGCACCGTGGGAGCGGGCTTGCCCCGCGATGAGGCCTCGCAGGCAACCTGACCAAGCTGCTGATAAGCTGCGCAGCATTCGCAAAAGATCGTTCGGGGTGACCATGGCAGTGGATCTGACCAGCATTCTGCTGGGGTTGGTGGCGGGTGCCTTGCCCTGCCTGGGATGGGTCATGCAGGTTCAGCGCCGCCAGGGTGCCCGGGACGCTGAGCGGGCCTTGCTCGAAGAGCGCCTGAGCAGTGCCCAGATGGCCCAGGAAGGCCTGCAGGCCCAGCTCGACGCCGGCCGTGACGAGATCAGCGACCTGAGCGAAGCCAACACCGTCAAGCAGGCCCAGTTGGCCGCCCAGGGGCGTGAGCTGGAGCTGTTGCAGATCGACCGCGACAACGCCCGCGACGCCGCCCACGCCTGGAGCCTGGAACGTGCCAACCGTGAAGCCGAGCTGCGCCGCTTCGAAGCGCAGGCGGCTCGCCTGGAGGCCGAGCTGCGCGAGCAGCAGGAAAGCCACCAGCAGCGCCTGGAAGACCTGCAGCAAGCGCGTGACACCCTGCGCGCCCAGTTCGCCGAAATGGCCACGAAGATCTTCGACGAGCGCGAGCAGCGCTTCGCCCAGACCAGCCAGCAGCAAATGGGCCAGTTGCTCGACCCGCTCAAGGAACGCATCCAGGCGTTCGAAAAACGCGTCGAGGAAAGTTACCAGCAGGAGGCGCGCGAGCGCTTCTCGCTGGGCAAGGAGCTCGAGCGCCTGCAGCAGCTCAATCTGCGCCTGTCCGACGAAGCCACCAACCTCACCCAGGCGCTCAAGGGCCAGAAAACCCAGGGCAACTGGGGCGAGCTGATCCTCGAGCGGGTACTGGAGCACGCGGGCCTGGAAAAGGGCCGCGAATACCAGACCCAGGTCAGCCTCAAGAGCGCCGATGGCGAGCGTTTCCAGCCCGACGTGCTGATCATGCTGCCGGGCGACAAGCAGGTGGTGGTCGATGCCAAGGTCAGCCTGACCGCCTACCAGCAGTTCGTCAGCAACAACGACGAAGCCGCGCTCAAGCAGCATGTGCTGTCGCTGCGCAACCACGTCAAAGGCCTGTCGAGCAAGGATTACAACCGCCTCGATGGCCTGCACAGCCTCGATTTCGTGCTGCTGTTCGTGCCGATCGAGGCGGCGTTCTCGGCGGCGCTGCAGGCCGAGCCGAACCTGTTCCAGGAGGCTTTCGACCGGCAGATCGTGATCGTCAGCCCGACCACTCTGCTGGCCACCCTGCGGGTGATCGACAGCCTGTGGAAACAGGAGCGGCAAACCCAGAACGCCCGCGAGATCGCCGAGCGCGCCGGCTGGCTGTACGACAAGTTCGTGCTGTTCATCCAGGACCTGGACGAGCTCGGCACCCGCCTGCAACAGGTCGACAAGGCCTACGCCGCAGCGCGCAACAAACTCTGCGAAGGGCGCGGCAACCTGGTCAGCCGCAGCGAGCAGCTCAAGCTGCTCGGCGCCCGGGCCAGCAAGAGCCTGCCGGCCGAATTGATCGAGCGCGCCCTGAGCGACGAAGCCGTTACTGAACCAGGCTCAGATGCCGATTGAGCAGGGCGCGCAGCGCTGCGGGCTTGACCGGTTTTGCCAGGTAGTCCAGGCCGGCGGCATGGACCATGGCGATGGTCTCGTTGCGCCCGTCGGCACTGATCACCACACCCGGTACCGGCTCGCCCAGGCGCGCCCGTAGCCAGCCCATCAGCCCGGTGCCGGTCTCGCCATCGTCCAGGTGGTAGTCCACCAGCGCCAGGTGCGGGCGCAGCCCCTTGGTCAGCAGCGCCTCGCATTCGGCCTGGTTGCGGGCGGTCCACACCTGGCAGCCCCAGCGGCTGAGCAAGCTGTTCATGCCGATCAGGATGCTGTCTTCGTTGTCCACGCACAGCACCTGCAGCCCGGCCAGCGGCTGGCCTGGCTGCTCCATCGGTGCCGGCGCCGCCGGTGCGGCGCTGCGGGCAATCGGCACGCAGACACGGAACACGCTGCCCTTGCCCGGCCAGGAGCGGACTTCCAACTGATGGCCAAGCACCCGGCACAAACCGTCGGCAATCGCCAGGCCCAGGCCCAGGCCTTTTTCGGCGCGGGTCTGGTGACTGTCCAGGCGTTTGAATTCCTGGAAGATCACCGCCAGCTTGTCGTCGGCGATGCCCGGGCCACGGTCCCACACCTCCAGCCACAGCCGCTCGCCCTGGCGCCGCACGCCCAGCAGGATCGGGCCCTTGCCATAGCGCAGGGCGTTGGTGAGGAAGTTTTGCAGTACCCGGCGCAGCAGCTTCATGTCGCTGTCCACCCGCAGGCGGCTGCCGCGCAGGCGGAACGCCAGGCCTTTTTCGGCGGCCAGCAGCTTGAACTCGGCACCGAGGGTGTCGAACAGCTCGTTGAGGGCAAAGGCTTTGACGTCGGGGGTGACCTTGCCGTTTTCCAGGCGCGAGATGTCCAGCAGGTCGCTGATCAGCTCTTCGGCCGAGCGCAGCGAGCTGTCCATGTGCTGCACCAGTTGCCGGGCTTCGTCGTTCATGCCCTCGGCCTGCTGCGACAGCGCGGCGGAGAACAGCCGCGCGGCATTCAGCGGCTGCATCAGGTCGTGGCTGACGGCAGCGAGGAAACGGGTCTTGGACTGGCTGACGGCCTCGGCGCGGCTCTTGGCCTCGGTGAGCGCCTGGTTGAGCTGCGACAGCTCGTGGGTACGCTCGGCCACCCGCTGCTCCAGGCCTTCGTTGGCGTCACGCAGGGCCTGCTCGGCTTCGCGGAACGGGGTGATGTCGGTGAAGCTCATGACGAAACCGCCGCCGGGCATCGGGTTGCCGATCAGCTCGATCACCCGGCCATTGGGGAACAGCCGCTCGGAGGAGTGCGCACGGCCTTGGCGCATCCAGTGCAGGCGCCGAGCCACATGGACCTGCGCCTCGCCCGGGCCGCACAGGCCACGCTCGGCGTTGTAGCGGATGATGTCGGCGATCGGCCGGCCGACGCTGATCAGCCCGTCAGGGTAGTTGAACAGCTCCAGGTAGCGCCGGTTCCAGGCCACCAGGTGCAGGTTCTGGTCGACCACGCTGATGCCCTGGTTGATGTTCTCGATGGCGCCCTGCAGCAGCGCACGGTTGAACTGCAGCACCTCGCTGGCCTCGTCGGCGATGCGCACCACATCCTCGAGCTGCATCTCGCGGCCTTCGATGGCCGCCTTGACCACTGCGCGGGTCGACGAGCTGCCGAGTACCCCGGCGAGCAGGCGCTCGGTGTGTTCTATCCAGTCACCGTCGGCGTTCTGGTTGGGGTTGAAGCCCTTGCCCTGGCGGTAAGCGAAGCGGATGAAGCTCTGCCGGGCACGCTCTTCGCCCACGAAGCGCGCGGCCAGGTTGAGCAGGTCGTCGATCTGTACGGCCAGCAACGGTTTGCTGCTGGGGCGGGCGCTGGTCTGCTGGCCGATGAAGCGCCCGGCCTGCCAGTGCTCCGAGACCCGCGTGCGCGACAGGATCGAGACCCAGGCAAACAGGGTGAAGTTGCCCGCCAGCGACAGCACCACTCCTTGGGTGAGCGGGGTGATCGGCAGGTCCAGCGGGTTGCCGTGCAGCCAGGCCAGCCCCGGGAACAGCGACAGCGACCAGCCCAGGCTGTGGGCGGCGATCGGCAGTACCAGGGTGTAGAACCACAGGAAGATGCCGGCGGCCAGGCCTGCGAACACGCCGCGGCGGTTGGCCTGTTTCCAGTACAGCGCGCCGAGCATGGCCGGGGTGAGCTGGGTCACGGCGGCGAAGGCGATCTGGCCGATGGTCGCCAGGCTGGCGGTGGAACCGAGCAGGCGGTAGCTCACATAGGCCAGTAGCAGGATCACCACGATGGTCACCCGGCGCACCGAGAGCATCCAGTGGCGGAACGCTTCGAACGGCCGCTCGGCGTTGTTGCGGCGCAGCAGCCAGGGCAGCAGCATGTCGTTGGAGACCATGGTCGACAGCGCCACGGCCTCGACGATGACCATGCCGGTGGCCGCCGAGGCGCCACCGATGAAGGCCAGCAGCGCCAGGCTCGGGTGGGCTTCGGCCAACGGCAGGCTGATCACGAACGAGTCGGAGATCACCGTGCCCGGCAGCAGCATCTGCCCGGCCAGGGCGATGGGCACGACGAACAGCGCGGCCAGGGCCAGGTACAGCGGGAACACCCAGCGTGCCAGGCGCATGTCCTGGGGCTCGATGTTCTCCACCACGGTGACGTGGAACTGCCGAGGCAGGCAGATGATCGCCATCATCGCCACGGCGGTCTGCACCACCATCGACGGCCAGTTGATGGTCTCCTGCCAGTAGCTTTCCAGGTGCACCGACTGGCGCGCCTGGGTGAACAGGTCGTCGAAACCGTCGTACAGGTTGAACACCACGAAGGCGCCCACGGCGAGGAACGCCAGGAGCTTGACCAGCGACTCGAAGGCGATCGCCAGGACCATGCCACGGTGGTGCTCGGTGACGTCCAGGCTGCGCGTGCCGAACACGATGGCGAACAGCGCCAGCACCAGCGACACCACCAGCGCGGTGTCCTGCACCCGGCTGCCGGTGGCGTCGGCGTTGGCGCCGATCAGCAGGTTCACCCCCAGCACGATGCCCTTGAGCTGCAGGGCGATGTAGGGCAGCACCCCGACCAGGCAGATCAGCGCCACCACCACGGCGAGGGTTTGCGACTTGCCGTAGCGGGCGGCAATGAAGTCGGCGATCGAGGTGATGTTCTGCTGCTTGCTGATCAGCACCATCTTCTGCAGCACCCAGGGCGCGAAGATCAGCAGCAGCACCGGGCCCAGGTAGATCGGCAGGAACGCCCACAATTGCTCGGCGGCCTGGCCGACCGCGCCGAAGAAGGTCCAGCTGGTGCAGTACACCGCCAGCGACAGGCTGTACACCCAGGCACGCAGCTTCGGCGGCAACGGGGTGCTGCGGCGGTCGCCGTAGAAGGCGATGGCGAACATGATGGCCATATAGGCCAGGGCGACCACGGCGATCAGCCCGCTGGACAACGACATGCAAACTCCGGAGCAAAAAATGAAACGCGGTCACGATCAATCAGTCTGGCACGCAGGGGCGGGTTCGTCAGCGCCGACGTTGGTCGCAGTGGCAGGACGTCGCAGGTCCCATCGCGGGGCAAGCCCGCTCCCACAGGCTACATGCCAATACTGGATTCACTACGTGGGAGCGGGCTTGCCCCGCGATGGGCCGGTACTGCCAGCTAAGTATGTTGGGCCCCACGCGTGCCCAACCAGTAGAACACCGCCGCCAGCAGCACCGACCCGATCAACAGATAGAACACCGCCGCTGGCGCCATGTACCCCAGGGCCAGGCCCACCAGCATCGGCCCCAGCCCCGCGCCCAGGTTGGAGAGGTTCTGCGCGCCGTAATAGATCCCACGCAGATGTTCCGGCGCGATCAGGTCGATGAACATGAATTCGGCGGGAATGACGATGATTTCGCCCAAGGTGAACACCAACATGGCCAGGCACCAGGCCAGTGCCGAGCCGGCCAGGGAAAACCCCAGCAGCCCAGCGACGAACATGGCCATGCCGGCCATCAGCCAGGGCATCAGGTGCTGGCGGGCTATGCGCCGGCCGATCAGGTACTGCAGGGCGATCACCGTGAGGGCGTTGGTGGTCACCAGGTAGCCCACCAGTCGCGCCACTTCGGCGGGGTCGTGGATGCTCACCACCAGGTACTGCGACAGGTAGGCGGTGAACTGCCCGAACACCACGGCACTGAGCACGCCGCCCAGGGTGAAGCACACCAAGCGCCGGTCGCGCAGCATGCCCAGGGCGACCTGGATGAAGCCTGTCGCCGGTGCGTCCTCACTCTGGCTCGACAGGCCGCGTTCGCCCAGGCGGTGATAAACCAGGCTCAGGCCCAGGCCAATCAGTGCCGACACCAGGAACGGCAGGTGGTCGTCGGCTTCGATCAACAGCACCCCGAGCATCGGCCCGGCGGCCCAGGCGACGTTGTTGAAGGTGTATTTGATGGCGAACACCTCGCCGCGCTGGTCTTCGGGCAGCAAGGCGCAGAACCCCGCCTTGGCGGCAATGTCGACCACGGTCTGGGCCAGGTTGGCCACCACCAGGAAACAGAAGAACAGCACTGCCGAGGTACTGGCCACCATCCCCGCGATGGCCAGGGCGAACACCAGCGCGCTCGCCACGATCAGCGTGTGGCTGCGCAGGGTGTCGACCAGGTGCCCGCCATAGAGGCTCAGCAACGATGCCAGGAACATCGCGCCACCGACCAGCAGCCCCGTCTGGCCAATCGACAGGGCCATGTGCGCAGACAGGTAAACCACCAGGTAGGGCAGGGTGATCGCCCGGGCCGTGGTCAGGGTGAAGGTGGTGAGCAGCAGCAGGCGGACGGCGGCAGGGTAGCTTTTAAGGGCGCGCAGCATCGACGGATCCTTGTCTTTGTCAGCGGCCAAGCATATGCCAGCCGGCATGCAATGGGCTATATCTTTAAAATCGATAACAGATAGAGAAATTACCCGTTATATAGATATTCTTCAAAGGCATAAGATAAATCCACCTTACACAAGGCCAGGAGACAGCCCATGCCATGCACCCAGACCCGAGCGCCTTCATGGCGCCCGTTCAGCCAATTGGCCCATCCCCGCGAGGTGATCCGCCAGTTCACCCCCAACTGGTTCGCCGCGACCATGGGTACCGGCGTGCTGGCACTGGCCTTTCACCAGCTGCACATCCCGCTGCTGGACAGCCTGGCCGAAGGGTTGTGGTGGCTGACCATCGGCCTGTTCGTCCTGTTCTGTGTCTTGTATGGCGCCCGCTGGGTGCTGTTCTTCGACGAGGCCCGGCGGATTTTCGCCCACTCCACCGTGTCGATGTTCTTCGGCACCATCCCCATGGGGCTGGCCACCATCCTCAATGGCGCGCTGGTGTTCGGCCTGGCGCGCTGGGGCGAGGCGGTGGTGCCCTGGGTCGAGAGCCTGTGGTGGTTGGATGTGGGCCTGGCGCTGCTGTGCGGGGTGGCCATCCCCTACCTGATGTTCACCCGCCAGGAGCACAGCATCGACCAGATGACCGCGGTGTGGCTGCTGCCGGTGGTGGCTGCCGAAGTCGCCGCCGCCAGCGGCGGGCTGCTGGCGCCGCACCTGGCGGACGCTCACGCACAGTTCCTGGTGGTCATCACCAGCTATGTGATGTGGGCGGTGTCGCTGCCGGTGGCGTTCAGCATCCTCACCATCCTCATGCTGCGCATGGCCTTGCACAAACTGCCGCCGGCCAACATGGCGGCTTCCAGCTGGCTGGCCCTGGGCCCGATCGGCACCGGTGCGCTGGGCATGCTGGTGCTCGGTGGCGACGCGCCGGCGGTGTTCGCCGCCAATGGCCTGGGCAGCCTGGGTGAGGTGGCCCGTGGCCTGGGCCTGGTGGCCGGCATCGTGCTGTGGGGCGCGGGGTTGTGGTGGTTGCTGACGGCGGTGCTGATCACCCTGCGCTACATGCGCCAGGGCATGCCGTTCAACCTGGGCTGGTGGGGCTTCACCTTCCCGCTGGGGGTGTACTGCCTGGCCACTCTGAAATTGGCGGCCTGGTTGCAGCTCGGCTTCTTCAGCGTGTTCGGTCAGGTGCTGGTGGTGGCACTGGCCATGCTCTGGGCCCTGGTGGCCAGCCGCACCTTGCGCGGGGCATGGCGTGGCGAGCTGTTCGTGTCGCCGTGCATTGCCCAGCGCTGATCATTCGCCGGCTTGCCCGCAGAATCCTAAGTCGACAATCAGGGCATGAGCTCGAATCGGGCAGTGTCGACCTGTGTGCTGTCCAGCCCGATCATCACATCGAACATGCCGGGCTCGGCGCCCCAGCGCAGATCCTGGTTGTAGAACGCGAGCATGGACTCGTCTATGGCGAAGGCGATCGAGCGCTTTTCACCAGGCGCGAGCAGGATTTTGCGCAAACCCTTGAGCTCTTTGAGTGGCCGGCTCACCGAAGCACTGATGTCGCGTATGTACAGTTGCACAACCGTCTCGCCGCTGCGGACTCCGTCGTTGCGGATCTCCACCTGCACTTGCAGGGTGTGTCCGCGCTTCAGGCGCTGGGTAGAAAGGTGCGGCGGCGAGAGGCTGAACTGCGTGTAGCTCAGGCCGAAGCCGAACGGGTAGAGCGGGGTGTCATCGATATCGAAATAGCGCGAGCGGTAGGGTTCGCTACGTCCGGGCTCGTACGGGCGGTTTGTATTCAGGCGACTGTAGTAGAGCGGTATCTGCCCCACGCTGCGCGGGAAAGTGACCGGCAGCTTGCCTGAAGGGTTGTAGTCACCGAACAGCACGTCGGCAATGGCATTTCCTCCTTCGGTACCGCTGAACCAGGTTTCCAGCACGGCATCGGCCTGCCGGCTTTGTTCTTCGATAATCAGCGGGCGGCCGTTCATGAGCACCAGTACCAGGGGTTTGCCGGTGTCTTTCAAGGCCCTGAACAATGCTCGCTGCTGGAGTGGCAGGTGCAGGTCGGTCTTGCTGGCGCCTTCAAGGGTCATCCCACGTGCTTCACCCAGAGCCACGATGATCACATCGGCCTGCCGGGCGATGGCCAATGCTTCGGCCAGTAGCGTGGCCGGCGGGCGCGGATCGAAGTCGACCTTGTTGTCCGCCAGCAGATTGAACACCTGGCGATCGTCGCTGATGTTGGCACCCAGGGCGTACGACACCCTGGCCTTGTCGCCCACCGCGTTCTTCAGGCCCTGGTACAGGCTGACTGCCTGACTGGCCCGGCCGCTGCCGGGCCAACTGCCAAGGATGTCGACCCGGTTGTCAGCCAGCGGACCGATGACGGCATAGGTGCCGGCCTTGGCCAAGGGCAGGCGCTGATCGTGGTTCTTCAGCAATACCAGCGAGCGCCGGGCGACATCCCTGGCTTCGTCGCGGTGCAGGCGTTGTTCGGCATTCGGGTCGACAGGGTCATGCCTGGCCTCGCCCAACCTGCGGTAAGGATCCTTGAACAGGCCCAGGTCATATTTCGTGGCGAGCACCTGGCGCACGGCATCGTCCAGCACCTGCATCGGGATAGCGCCCTGTTCCACGAGCGTGGCCAACTGCTCACCGAAAAAACGGTCATTCATGCTGACCTGGGTACCTGCTTGCAAAGCGGCCCTGGTTGCCTGGGCCGGGCCCGCCGAATAGCCATGGGTGATCAGGTCCTGCACGGCCTGGTAGTCACTGATGACCAGCCCGCGATAGTGCCACTGGCCACGCAGCACGTCATGCAGCAGCCAGTGATTGGCTGTGGCGGGCACGCCGTTGAGCGTGGTATAGGCGGTCATCACGGCACCGGCGCCTGCATCGAGCGCGGCACGGTAAGGGGGCAGGTAGTACTGCAGTAGCTTGTGCGGGCTCATGTCTGTGCTGTTGTAGTCGCGCCCACCTTCGACGGCGCCGTAGGCGGCGAAGTGCTTGACGCAGGCCATCAGGCTGTCGGGCGCTCCCAGCACCGGCCCTTGGAAGGCCCGGGTAGCGGCCGCGCCGGCCTGAGCTGCGAGGTAGGGGTCTTCGCCGAATCCTTCGGCGATGCGGCCCCAGCGTGGATCCCGGCTGATGTCGACCATGGGCGCGAAGGTCATGTCCAGGCCGTCGGCACTGGCTTCCATGGCCGCTATGCGCGCGCTGGTGGCGATGGCCTGCATGTCCCAGCTCGACGCCAGGCCGAGGCCGATGGGGAACAGGGTGCGATGGCCGTGGATCACATCGCCGGCAAAGAACAAAGGAATCCGCAGGCGACTGTTCTGCGCCTCGTTCTGCAGGGCTCGCAAGGTTGCGCGATTGACCTCGGGGGCGGGAAGGATCGATCCGACATTGCCTTTACGCACGGCATCCAGCAGGTCCTTAATTGGTTGCGATGCCAGAGCGCCGCGGGCATCCAGCATGCGCAACTGGCCGATCTTTTCGCTCAGTTGCATCTGGCCCAGCAGTGAATTCACGAAGCGCTCTTTCTCACTGCCCAGCAAGGTGCCTGAGTAATGTGCCGCCCCTGCAACCAGCAGTGTGCCTAGCAGCGAGGCCAGAAACACTGCGAAACGCAAGGGATGACGGCGAATCATTCCCATCGTCCAGCATCCGTGTCAGGGTCTTGCGTCAAGCCTGCCTCTGCTGGCAGCCACGGGCTACTGGCAGAACTGTCAGTTGACAGGGATGTGGCTCTGGGCCCGTTTGGTGCATTCTAATCAGGCAAAGGCCACTCGCGGCCCAACTCAGGACCCAAGGACGATGAGTCACCCCTCGCAATTCACCCTGCTCGGCAAGCGGCGCTTTTTGCCGTTCTTCATTACCCAGTCGCTGGGCGCGTTCAACGACAACCTGTTCAAGCAGTCGTTGATCCTGGCGATCCTCTACAAGCTGAGCCTGGAAGGCGACCGCTCGATCTGGGTCAACCTCTGCGCCTTGCTGTTCATCTTGCCGTTCTTCCTGTTCTCGGCGCTGGCCGGGCAGTTCGGCGAGAAGTTCGCCAAGGACCGGCTGATCCGCGCGATCAAGCTGGCCGAGATCGTGATCATGGCTGTCGGTGCCATCGGTTTCATCACCAGCCACCTGGAGCTCATGCTGCTGACGCTGTTCGCCATGGGCACCCACTCGGCGCTGTTCGGCCCGGTGAAGTACTCGATCCTGCCCCAGGCCCTGCGTGAAGAAGAACTGGTGGGCGGCAACGGCCTGGTGGAGATGGGCACCTTCCTGGCGATCCTCGCCGGCACCATCGGCGCCGGGGTGATGATGTCGTCTTCCAGCTACGCCACGGTGGTGGCCGGCGGGGTGGTCGGCACTGCCGTGCTTGGCTACCTGGCCAGCCGCTGGATCCCGCGGGCGGCGGCGGCGGCACCGGAAATGAAGCTCGACTGGAACATCTTCAAGCAGTCCTGGGCCACCCTGCGCCTGGGCCTGGGGCAGACCCCGGCGGTGTCGCGCTCGATCGTCGGCAATTCGTGGTTCTGGTTCGTCGGCGCCATCTACCTCACGCAGATCCCGGCCTACGCCAAGGACTGGCTGCACGGCGACGAGACCGTGGTGACCCTGGTGCTGACCCTGTTCTCGGTGGGCATCGCGGTGGGCTCGCTGCTGTGCGAACGCCTGAGCGGGCGCAAGGTGGAGATCGGCCTGGTGCCGTTCGGCTCGTTCGGCCTGACCTTGTTCGGCCTGCTCTGGTGGTGGCATTCGGGCGATGTGCCGGCAGGCACGGCACCGCACAGTTGGCTGGACCTGCTGGGCATGAGCCAGGCCTGGTGGATCATGGCCTCGATCGTCGGCCTGGGCATCTTCGGCGGCTTCTATATCGTGCCGCTGTACGCCTTGATCCAGGCGCGTACCGCCGAAGGCGAGCGGGCCCGGGTGATCGCCGCCAACAACATCCTCAATGCGCTGTTCATGGTGGTGTCGGCGATCGTCACCATCGTCCTGTTGAGCCTGGCCAAGCTGAGCATCCCGCAGCTGTTCCTGGTGGTGTCGCTGCTCAACATCGCAGTCAACGCCTACATCTTCCGCATCGTGCCGGAATTCACCATGCGCTTCCTGATCTGGCTGCTCAGCCACTCGATGTACCGGGTGCAGCACCGCGAGCTTGAGCGTATTCCCGATGAAGGTGCGGCATTGCTGGTGTGCAACCACGTGTCGTTCGTCGATGCGCTGCTGATCGGCGGCGCCATTCGCCGGCCGATCCGCTTCGTCATGTACTACAAGATCTACAACCTGCCGGTACTCAACTTCATCTTCCGCACCGCCGGCACCATCCCCATCGCCGGGCGTGGCGAGGACGAGGCGATCTATGAACGCGCCTTCGCCCGCATCAAGCAGTACCTGGCCGAGGGCGAACTGGTGTGCATCTTCCCCGAGGGCAAGCTCAGTGCCGACGGCGAGATCGATGTGTTCAAGGGTGGGGTCAGCCGGATCCTCTCGGAATCGCCAGTGCCGGTGATACCGCTGGCATTGCAGGGGCTGTGGGGCAGCTTCTTCAGCCGCGATCCGAACAAGGGCTTTTTCAAGCGCCTATGGTCGCGCGTGACCCTCGTGGCTGGCGCCGCCATCCCGGTGGAAGCGGCGCAGCCCGAAGCGCTGCGCGAGCAGGTGAGCCTGCTGCGCGGCGATGTGCGTTAAGAAGGGATAAGGCGCGAGGTCAGCTGGCGCTGACCTTCAGGCCGACCAGGCCGGTGATGATCAGGGCGACACTGGCCAGGCGGATCAGCGCCATGGATTCACCGAACAGGATGATCCCGGCAATGACGGTGCCCACGGCGCCAACGCCGGTCCAGATGGCGTAGGCGGTACCCAGCGGCAGCTCTTTCATGGCCAGGCCCAGCAAGCCAAGGCTGATGACCATGGCGCCGACGGTCAGCACGGTGGGCAGGGGGCGGGTAAAGCCGTCGGTGTACTTGAGGCCGACAGCCCAGCCAACTTCGAACAGGCCGGCGAAGAACAGGATGATCCAGGACATGGTGTGTCTCCATCTATTAATGATGGGGCCGTCCCCGATACGATCACGCGCAGCGTCGTGAGGTCGTCCTCACAGTGCGCACTATATTGCCCATTTACCGGGGCCGGGGCAAGCCTCTGGGATCGGTGGTTGCCCCATCGCCGGCAAGCCGGCTCCCACATCGAACGCATGAAGCGAAGCCATGCGCTGACACTGTGGGAGCCGGCTTGCCGGCGATGAGGCCGGAGCAGGCAACATCAATTGCTGGCAGATGCGGTGTTCTCAACCCCAGGCGTAGGCTCCTCCATCCGCCTGAACCAGGTCGACAGCAACGCCCCGGAGATGTTGTGCCACACGCTGAACAGCGCACTCGGCACCGCCGCCAGCGGCGAAAAATGCGCCGCCGCCAGCGCCGCGCCCAGCCCCGAGTTCTGCATGCCCACCTCCAGCGCCAGCGACTTGCGCTGGGCCAGCGGCAGCTTGCACAGCTTGCCGGTGAGGTAACCGAGCAAAAAACCGAAGCTGTTGTGCAGGATCACCACCGCCATGATCAGCAGGCCCGATTCGGCAATCTTCGCCTGGCTGGCCGCCACCACCGCGCAGACGATCATCACGATGCTCACCACCGACACCAGCGGCAGCACTTGCACCGCCGCGTGCACCCGCGCGCCGAGCAGGCGCTGGGCCAGCACGCCGAGCACGATCGGCAGCATGACCAGCTGCAGGATCGACCAGAACATGTCCATGAACGAAACCGGCAGCCAGGCCGAAGCCAGGAACCAGATCAAGGCCGGGGTGAGCAGCGGTGCGAGCAGGGTGGTCACCGCCGCGATCGCCACCGCCAGTGCCAGGTCGCCCTTCGACAGCCATACCATCACATTGGACGCCGTGCCGCTCGGGCAGCAGCCGACCAGGATAACGCCCACGGCGATCTCCGGCGGCAGGTGAAACAGCTGGCACAGCAGCCAGGCCACGCCGGGCATGATCACGAAATGCGCCACCACCCCCAGCGCTACCCGCCAGGGCTGGCGGGCGAGGGCGGCGAAGTCGTCGAGCTTGAGGGTCAGGCCCATGCCGAACATCACCAGGCCCAGCAGCGGCACGATGGCCACCTTGAGGGCGATGAACCATTGCGGCATGAGGAAGGCCAGGCAGGCGAACACCAGTACCCACAGGGCGAAGGTGTTGCCGACGAAGCGGCTGAGGGCGGCGAGGGCGCGCATGGGGGGCAGGTCCTTCTGTCTGTCGTGTTGTCATTGTATTTTTTAGAGGCCTATTCGCGGGTGAACCCGCTCCCACAGGTTATTTACAGAACCTGTGGGAGCGGGTTCACCCGCGAATAGGCCGGCGCCGACAGCCTCAATTGTGAGGCTGGCACCGGCAGTTCAGGCAACTCAGACCCCCTGCGGAATCTCCTCGCCACCCAGCGCCTCGAACAGCGCCGGCAGGAACTCGTTGAAGGTCATCATCATCAGCAGGAAGCTGGCATCGAACTGTTGCTGGGCCTCGTCACCACCGTCCTGCTCGGCCTGCTCCTGCAGCAGCTCCTCGAACTTCAGGCGCTTGATCACGGTCTTGTCGTCGAGCACGAACGACAGCTTGTCCTGCCAGGCCAGGGCCAGTTGCGTGACCACCTTGCCGGTGCTCAGGTGCAGCTGGATTTCCTCGCCGGTCAAGTCCTGGCGTTTGCAACGCACGATGCCACCGTCTTCGGCCTGGTCGCGCAGCTCGCATTCGTCGAGCACATAGAAGTCCGCAGCCGGCGCCTGGGCCTTGACCCAGTCGGTCATGGTCGCGACCGGAGCGATCTTGACGCTCACCGGGCGCACCGGCAGCGAGCCCATCACTTCACGCAGGGTCGACAGCAGGTCTTCGGCACGCTTGGCGCTGGCCGAGTTGACCAGGATCAGGCCCTGGCGCGGGGCGATGGCGGCGAAGATCATCGAGCGGCGGATGAAGGCGCGCGGCAGGAAGGCCTGGATGATCTCGTCCTTGATCTGGTCGCGTTCCTTCTTGTAGACCTTGCGCATCTGCTCGGTCTCGATCTCTTCGACTTTCTCTTTCACCGCATCGTTGACCACGCTGCTGGGCAGGATGCGTTCTTCTTTACGCGCGGCGATCAGCATGAATTCACCGCTGACGTGCACCAGTGGCGCGTCCTCGCCCTTGCCGAACGGGGCGACGAAACCATAAGTGGTCAGTTCCTGGCTGGCGCAGGGGCGGGCCGGCTTGCTGGCCAGGGCAGCTTCCAGTGCTTCAGGCTCGAACGGGACATCCTGGGTCAGGCGGTAGGTCAGCAGGTTCTTGAACCACATGAGGGGCAATCTCTCCTTAATACATAAGGCGGGCATTATTCTCCGAGCGGTGGGTTCAGGCCAACCCTGTCAGAGGGCCAGCACCACCCTATAAAGGAAGAAAACAGCGGCTGCGCTAGGTCCTTGAAAATTATTCAAAAAAATTTAAAAAAGTGCTTGCCAGGGTACAGGCTCCTCCGTAGAATGCGCACCACACCGAGACGAAGGGTGATTAGCTCAGCCGGGAGAGCATCTGCCTTACAAGCAGAGGGTCGGCGGTTCGATCCCGTCATCACCCACCACTCGATGTATAGCGCGGCGGTAGTTCAGTCGGTTAGAATACCGGCCTGTCACGCCGGGGGTCGCGGGTTCGAGTCCCGTCCGCCGCGCCATATTAAGCTTCAGGGCCCACTGAACACCCTGAAGCAACAGAGAAAGCGACCTTAGGGTCGCTTTTTTTGTTTCTGACATCGCCGGTGCGCCGGGCCGGTCAGAATCCCCTGTCCGCCGCAAGTGGCCAGCAGGCCGTGCGCCGGTTCTAATCGCCAGCACGAGACCGACCATGCAGGATGCCAGCCTCTCTCCCTCCGCGACCCAGCCCGCGCCCCTGGTCGGTATCGACCTTGGCACCACCAACAGCCTGATTGCCGTCTGGCGCGATGGCGCCGCACAACTGATCCCCAACGCCCTTGGCGAAGTGCTGACCCCCTCGGTGGTCAGCATCGATGACGACGGCAGCATCCTGGTCGGGCAGGCCGCGCGGGCGCGCCTGACCACCCACCCACAGCTGACCGCCGCAGCGTTCAAGCGCTTCATGGGCAGTGACAAGCGCTATGCGCTGGGCGAGCACCGCTTCACCCCGGAAGAGTTGTCGGCCCTGGTACTGGGCGCACTGAAGCAGGATGCCGAAGCCTACCTGGGCTGCCCGGTGAGCGAGGCGGTGATTTCGGTGCCGGCTTATTTCAGCGACGAGCAACGCAAGCGCACGCTGTTCGCCGCCGAGCTGGCCGGTTTGACCGTGCAGCGCCTGATCAACGAGCCGACTGCCGCCGCCATGGCCTACGGCCTGCACGAGCAGAAGTTCGAGCGCACCCTGGTGTTCGACCTGGGCGGCGGCACCTTCGACGTCACGGTGCTGGAGTACGCGCTGCCGCTGATCGAGGTGCATGCGTCCACCGGCGACAACTACCTGGGCGGTGAGGACTTCACCGAGGCCTTGCTGCTGGCCTGCCTGCGCGACTGGAACCTGGCCCTCGAGGGCCTCGAAGGCCAGGCCCTGGCCAGCCTGCGCGACGCCATCGAACAGCTCAAACGCGAAGCGGGCGAGGGCAGTTGCACACTGAACTGGAATGGTGACGGCCAGGCCCGCGAATGGGTGCTCGACGAACTCAAGCTGCAAGCCATCTGGGCACCGTTGCTGGCGCGGGTGCGCACCCCGATCGAGCAGGCTCTGCGCGATGCCCGGCTGAGCCCGCGCGAGCTGGACAGCCTGGTGCTGGTCGGCGGCGCCACGCGCATGCCGCAGGTGCAGCAACTGGTGGCCAAGCTGTTCGGCCGCTTGCCGTACCGGCACCTGGACCCGGACACCATCGTCGCCCTCGGCGCCGCCAGCCAGGCCGCCTGCAAGGCCCGTGACGCGGCCATCGACGAACTGATCCTGACCGATGTCTGCCCCTACACCCTGGGTATTGCTGCTTCACGGGGCGAAGACGTCACCGGTGCGTTCTCGCCGATCATCGAGCGCAACACGGTGATCCCCACCTCCAAGGTGCAGCGCTTCTACAGTAGCCATGCCGAGCAGAAGTTCGTGCGTATTGCCGTGTACCAGGGCGAGCGGCCGTGGGTGCGCGACAACATCCTGGTCGACAGTTTCGAGATTCCGCTGCAACAGACCGGCCAGATCCAGTCGCTGGACGTGCGTTTCAGCTACGACATCAATGGCCTGCTGGAAGTGGACGTGACCTTCCTCGAAAGCGGCCAGAAGCACAGCCACAGCATCGACCGCAGCCCCACCGGGCTGGATGCCGACGCGCGCCAGGCCAGCCAGGAGCGCCTGGCCAAGCTGAAGATCCACCCGCGCGACACCCTGCCCAACCGAACCCTGCTGGCTCGCCTCGAACGCGCCTGGATGCAGAGCCTGGGCGATGAACGCGAGCTGATCGGTGGCTGGATGGATGCCTTCAACAACGTGCTGGCCCGCCAGCAGGCCAGCGAGATCAACCGCGAGCGCCAGGCCTTGAGCCAGGCGCTCGACGAACTGCGCTACTGACCGTTGAGGCGCCGCAGGGTGGCCTGCAGGCTGTCCCCCAGCAGCCCCGGCGCCGAGCCGTAGCGGTTCGGCAGCCGGTCGCCGGGCAGGCCCAGCAACAACAGTGGCACTACCGGCAGCAGGCGGCTGAGCAGCACCAGCAGGACCAGCGAGGGGATGCCCCTACCCAGATCGCGCAGGCGCCTGAGCAAGGCACTGATCAACAACCCGATGACCACCACCATCAGCGCTGGCACCGTCAGCATGAGGCTGTAGCACAGGGCGATGGCCGCCAGGTGCAGGCCGAAGCCTGTGCGGTCCAGGCGGCTGTTGAGCTTCCACACGGCCCAGAACGGCACAGGTTTGTACTGCAGGTCTTTGAGCAGCATGCGCTCGGACCAGCCCAGCAGGGCCATGATTGCGCAGCGCAGGCCCAGGTGCTCACGCGGGTTGTCCTTGTGCTTTTGCAGGGCGCGCAGTACACGGGTTGTGGGGCGTGTGCAGCGCTCCAGCAGAGCGTCCAGGGCCTCCAGCAGGTCGCTCATCAGGCGCCTGTCGATGCCATGCTCGCGCAGCACCCAGTTTGGTACCGTGCGAGTCTTGCCCTTGAGCAGGTCAGCGCGCCAGGGCGCGAACCAGTCGCCCGTTACCTGTATCGCCTCAAGCCGCTCGCGCAGTTGGCTACGCAGCGCCTCGTCAAGCGAGCGGTCGTGGTACAGCACTGCGCAAAACAGCAGGTAGCTCAGCGGGTTCTTCGCGAGCACAGAGCCGTCATCGTGGCCCAGGCATTCCGCCAGTTGCGCGGCGCTCGGCAGGCGGTCGCTGTCCAGCGCCTGCTGCAGGTTCGCCATGCGCGCTGCGACCTGAGCCTGCAGCGGGTCGCTGGTGTCCAGGCTGCCGAGCAGGCCGCCGCTTGGGTGGCGCAACAGCAAGGCATGGGTAGCGGCGAACGGATGCTCCTGCGGGTACTGCAACTGGCCGGGCAAGGCCGGGTCGATCAACGCCAGCCAGCGGGTCGGCTGGTCGATCATGGCCAGCATGAACAACTGCTGGCGGTGCCATTGCCATAGCGCTTCGCCCTCGGGCATCGCCGGCAACACCACGCCGTCCTCGGCCAGGCGGCCCTGCAGTTGCAGGGCGAACGGCACGGTGAACATGCGTGGCATGTTGAAGTGATTGTTGAGTTCGTACACCGCCTGGGCCGAGTAGCAGCGCAGGCGCCGCAGCCACTCGCGGCAAACCGGGTGAATCGCGTCTTCGGTCAGGGCTGCGGGCAGTTCGGCGCCTGGCAGGGTGTCGGCACAATACAGCGCCAGCGCCTGGCACACCGGGGCGTGTGACAGCCAGTGCTGTTGCTGCGCGGCCTGGCGCTGGAAACCTTCGAGAATCAGAGCGTCGAGCGGGTCTTCACTCGGGTGTTGGGCGAGGATCTGGCCCAGCAATTCGGCTTCACCGCGTTGCAGGGCCCAAGCCTGCCAGTACAGGCGATGCAGTTCGCGTTCGGGCTGCTCTTGCAGCAGCCAGGCCAGCAATGGCAGCTCGTCGTCGCCGTCCAGGCGCCAGTCGATGAAGGTGGCGGCGATGCCGCCCAGCTCAAGGCGCGCCGCTTCGGCCCAGCGCGCCAACGTCTGCGGCGCTTGCCCCGGGCTTCCCCAGGCCTGAGCCGGGTCGGCCAGTTTGGCGGGCCAGGCGGCAGGCGTGTGTTGCAGGTCGAAGGCCTGGATCAGCAGCGGCAGGCGTTGGGGTTGATGACGCGCGCACAGGTCGAGCAACCAGCGTTCGGCCTGTGGATGCCGATGCTCACGGTGCAGCCGCAGCCAGCAGTCCAGGGCCTGTTGTTCGGCGCCCAGGGCATCGGCCTGGCGGGCCAGCAGGTAGAGCAGGTCGGCGTCGTCGGGCGCTTGCTGCAAGCGCTCCTGCAGCAGGCCATGGAAGGTGCTGCTGGCGATGCCGGCCTGGCTGAACTGCACCGTCAGGCGTTCTACCAGGGCTTGGTCATTGGGCATCGCCAGGCAGGTATGCACACTGGCGAACTGCTCGTATTCGAACAGCGGGCGCTGGGTGAAGCAGTGCTCCAGGCTGCGCAGGTACCACAGGGTTTCCATTTGCGCGGTCGGTGGCCAGTCACGCATCAGCCCGGTGTCGAACGGGTCCGGTTCATCCAGCCGGCGCAGGAAGGCTTCCACCGGTTGCGGGTCTTCCAGGCGCAGCAGCTGTTGGTCCCAGGCCAGGCGACGGGCCAGCATGCCCGCGCACTGGTGCGACAGCGGGCCGCAATCGTACAGGGCACGCAGCAATTGCCAGCTCAGCTCGTCCAGCTCGTCCAGCGGCAGCTCGTCCAGCTCGGCGATGTAGCGCTGCCAGGCCTGCGGGTCGAAGCGCAAGGCCGGCTCCTCGAGCAGGGTATGGAAACTGATCAGTGCCGGGTGCGCGGCGGCTTCCTCGGCCGGCTGCTCGCTGTCGTCAGCTGCCGTGGCCTCTTGCTCGCGGGCCAGGCGCAAGGCTTCGTCATAGGCCGCACGCAGGGCCTTGAAACCTTCCGGGTCGGTTTCGGGGTGGTGGGCTGGCAGCCGCCCACGGTAGGCCAGGCGGATGGCGTCGAGGTCGTTGGTGGGGTCGATTCCCAGACGAATCCAGCAGCTCATGACCAGCAATCCTCTTCCAGCGTGATGGGGCGTTCCGGTTCGGGCAGTTGCAGGTCCCAGGGCAGGCCGGCGAGCAGTTCATGGGCGCCGTGGCGCAGGTTGAGCAGAATGCAGCGATTCCAGTGCTCGCTGCCCTGGCGTTCGAGGTTGGCGGCGAAGGTCTCGTCGCTGCTGTCGCTGACGTTCCACAGCGCCTTGCCGAACAGGTAGCCGGCCAGGTAGGTGTCCCAGCGGTTGTAGTAATGGCGGGCGCGCAGGGCCAGGCGGTAGTGCAGGTAGAGGCTTTCGTCGCGGCTGACCAGGTCGTTCTTGACCCCGGCACGCAGCAAAAAGCTCATGCGCCCCAGGTCCCAGGCACGGGTGCCGCCGGGGCCGCAGTCGGGGAAGGTGCGTGCGGCGAATTCGTGGCGGATGCGCTCACGTGGGCTGAGCCCGTCGAGCAGCGCTTGCCACTGGCTGGGCAGGCAGCGCTGGTATTGCCAATAGGCCTCGCTCACCTCGGTGGCGTGGCCGGTGTCGGCCATGCCGAGCATGTCCAGCAGTTGCGCGCGGTTGCTGATGCCCCACCAGCGCTTCAGGTCGGACTGGTCCTCGCCTTCGTAGTATTCGGCGGCGGTGTAGCTGGCGCCGTTGAGCGCAGCCATTGGCGCGGAGAGGGCAAACAGCCAGCGCTGTGCGGATTCTTCCATGAAAGTCGGTCCTGAGGCTCGGGGAAACTGGCGCGGATTGTAATGCAATGGTTGGCGGCGTGGGGTTGCGCTTTCAGGCCTGTGCAGTCCCCTGTAGGAGCGTTGACTTGAGGGCTCAGTGGCGCTGTTCTTCCGCGCGCAGGGTCAAGACTTCATAGCCACTCTCGGTCACCGCCACGGTATGTTCCCACTGCGCCGACAAGCTGCGGTCGCGGGTGATCACCGTCCAGCCATCGCGCAGGCTGCGGGTGCCGCGCCCGCCCTGGTTGATCATCGGCTCGATGGTGAACACCATCCCGGGTTGCAGCTTCAGGCCAAAACCGGGCTGGCCGAAGTGCAGCACCTCGGGCGCTTCGTGCATCTGCTGGCCGATGCCATGCCCGCAGTATTCACGCACCACGCTGTAGCCGGCGGCCTCGGCATGGGCCTGGATGGCGTGGCCGATATCGCCCAGGGTTGCGCCCGGGCGGACCTGTTCGATGCCCTTCCAGAGCGCGGCGTAGGTGGTGTCGACCAGCCGCCGGGCATCTGCGCTGATCTGCCCCAGGCAATACATTTTCGACGAGTCGGCGATATAGCCGCCCTGTTCCAGGGTGATGTCGACGTTGACGATAGAGCCTTCCTTGAGCACCTCGTCGACCTTGGGCATGCCGTGGCACACCACATGGTCCACCGAGGTGTTCAGCGCAAAGGGAAATCCGTACTGGCCCTTGCTCGCCGGGCGCGCCTTGAGGGTTTCGACGATGAAGGCTTCGGCGCGGTCGTTGATCTGCATCGTGGTCACGCCAGGGCGGATGAAGCCGTCGAGGTCGGCGAACACCTGGGCCAGCAATTGCCCGGCGCGGCGCATCAGTGCCAGCTGGGCGGCGTCCTTGAGTAGCACCTTGCTCATTGCAGCAGTTCCTTGAGGTTGGCTTGTTCCTGGCGCAGCAGCTGGCGCAGCAGTTCCTGGTAAGTGGCCTGGGGGTGCAGCTCGGCGAGCATGCCGAGGCGGATCCAGTGTTCGGCCTGGGCGTTGATCGAGCGCGACAGGGCGGCGCTGGCGATGCGCAGGTCTTCGTGGAGTTCGTCGTTGATCTTGACGATGCCCATGGCTAAGTCATCCGTATATATGAAACGTATACGAATCATATGTCGAAACAGCCAAGGCGTGCCACCCGTTGGTGCGTCGGTCCCTCTCTCGGTGCATGAGCCAATCGCGGGGCAAGCCCGCTCCCACGCTTTAACCCTGTGGGAGCTGGCTTGCCAGCGATTGGCCCAGCGCTGGCCTGAGAATTGCTGAGCACACACTATCAAGGCCATCAACGCCGATGGCCGCTTTTCATCACGACGAAGGCGCCGTGTTGCCCCGCTTGCCCAGTGCAGGCGGGGCAGCCGGCGCCTTTGTCGTTTCATCAGCAGGAGATCGCCGATGAGCAGCAGCCAGGTGCGCAGCGTTTGCCCGTATTGCGGGGTAGGGTGCGGCATCGTCATGAGCGTGAGCGACGGCCAGGTGGTCAAGGTCAGCGGCGACAAGCAGCACCCGAGCAATTTCGGCCGCCTGTGCACCAAGGGCCTGACCGCCCACGTGCCGCTGAGCGCCGGGCGCATGGCCCATGCCTTCGTCCGCCGCCAGCGCAGCCAGCAACCGGTACGCAGTGGCATGGACCAGGCCATCGCCGAGGCCGCCGCGCGGCTGCGCGCGATCATCGACGCGCACGGGCCGGACGCGGTGGCCCTGTATGTGTCCGGGCAGATGTCGCTGGAGGCCCAGTACCTGGCCAACAAACTGGCCAAGGGCTTTATCCGCACCCGCCATATCGAGTCCAACTCGCGCCTGTGCATGGCCAGCGCCGGCAGTGGCTACAAGCAGTCGCTGGGTGCCGACGGCCCGCCAGGCAGCTACCAGGATTTCGAGCGCGCCGAGGTGTTCCTGGTGATCGGCGCGAACATGGCCGACTGCCACCCGATCCTGTTCCTGCGCTTGCTCGACCGGGTCAAGGCCGGGGCCAGGCTGATCGTCGTCGACCCCCGGCGCAGCGCCACCGCCGACAAGGCCGACCTGTTCCTGCAACTGCGCCCGGGCAGCGACCTGGCGCTGCTCAACGGCCTGCTGCACCTGCTGCACGTCAACGGCCACACCGACGCGGATTTCATCGCCCGGCACACCGAGGGCTGGGATGAGTTGCCGGCCTTCCTGGCCGACTACACCCCCGCGCGCGTGGCCGCCATCACTGGCTTGAGCGAAGCCGACATCCATGCAGCCGCGCGCCTGATCGGCGAAGCCGGCGAGTGGATGAGCTGCTGGACCATGGGCCTGAACCAGAGCATCCACGGCACCTGGCACAGCAACGCGCTGTGCAACCTGCACCTGGCCACCGGCGCCATCTGCCGCCCCGGCAGCGGGCCGTTCTCGCTGACCGGCCAGCCCAATGCCATGGGCGGGCGCGAGATGGGCTACATGGGCCCGGGGCTGCCCGGCCAGCGCTCGGCCCAGGTCGCGGCCGATCGCGCCTTCGTCGAGCAGCAATGGCAACTGCCGCCCGGCCATCTGCGCAGCGAAGGCGGCGAGGGCACCGTTGCACTGTTCGAGCAGATGAAGGCCGGCGAGGTAAAGGCCTGCTGGATCATCTGCAGCAACCCGGTGGCCAGCGTCGCCAACCGCCAGCAGGTGATCGACGGTCTGGGCCAGGCTGAGCTGGTGATCAGCCAGGATGCCTTTCTCGACAGCGAAACCAACCGCCATGCCGACATCCTCCTGCCCGCCGCACTGTGGGCCGAAGGTGAAGGGGTGATGATCAACAGCGAACGCAACCTGACGCTGATGCCGCGTGCCGTCGCGGCGCCCGGCGAAAGCCTGGAGGACTGGCGGATCATCGCCCGCATCGCCTGCGCCATGGGTTACGCCGAGGCCTTCGACTACCCCGATGCCGAGGCCGTGTACGAGGAAATCCGCCGGTTCTGGAACCCTGCCACCGGCTACGACCTGCGCGGCATCGGCTACGCCGAGTTACGCCAAGGCCCACGCCAGTGGCCCTGCGCCCCAGGGCAAAGTGGCGATCGCAGCCCACTGCGTTACTGCAACGACGGCCTCAGCCAGCACCTGTTGCGTGACGCGCAAGGCGAGCGGCCGGCGCTGGCTTTCCCCACGCCCAGCGGCAAGGCGCGATTTTTCGCCCGGCCCTGGCTGCCGCCGGCCGAGCTGCCGGACGACGGCTATCCCTTCGTGCTCAACACCGGCCGTGTGCAGCACCAATGGCACACCCTGACCAAGACCGGCAAGGTGCCGAGCCTGAACAAGCTGGAGCCCGGCCCCTTCGTCGAGATCCACCCCGACGACGCCCGGCGCCTGGGTATCGCCGACCAGGACCAGGTGGCGATCCGCTCGCGCCGTGGCCAGGCGCTGTTGCCGGCGCGGCTCAGTGACCGGGTGTTGCCCGGCGGCTGCTTTGCGCCGTTCCACTGGAACGACCTTTACGGCGAGCAACTGGCGATCAACGCGGTGACCTGCGATGCGGTCGACCCCACCTCGCTGCAACCGGCCTTCAAGCATTGCGCCGTGGCCCTGGAGCGGGTTGCCGGCGAACGTATCGAGGCCCTCGACCTGACCACCGCCACGCCTTCGGAGCCTGCCGCCATGCCGACCACCATCCTGTCCCGCCTGCTGGGCCTGGACGCACTGCCGGCCCCGGTGCTGGCCGAAGACGAACGCCACTACCTGCAGGGCTTTTTGCTGGGCCTGGGCCAGGCCCGTAGCGAAGGCGTGCCGAGCCTACCGGCCAGCGCACCACTGGCGCCGGCCCGGCGGTTGTTCGTCGATGGCCTGTTGGCCGGGCTTTTCGCCCAGCCTGC
The DNA here is from genome assembly GCF_003231305.1 of Pseudomonas sichuanensis. Taxonomy (GTDB): domain Bacteria; phylum Pseudomonadota; class Gammaproteobacteria; order Pseudomonadales; family Pseudomonadaceae; genus Aquipseudomonas; species Aquipseudomonas sichuanensis. The sequence goes on from NZ_QKVM01000011.1 coordinate 89,567, forward strand.
GCCAGCACCCGTGGTGAACGATGCAGCGCCATGCCACCACGTGCTCTGGGCCTCGCAGACCGGCACGGGCGAGGCCCTGGCCGAGCGCTGCGCCCAGCACCTGCGCGAGGCCGGGCTGGCGGTGCAACTGAGCTGCATGGAGGCGATGACGCCTGCGCAGTTGCAGGGCGCCGCCAGCGTGGTGCTGATCGCCAGCACCTTCGGCGATGGCGAGGCTCCGGACAGCGGCGCGGCGTTCTGGCAGGCGCTGCAGGGCGAGGCGGGCGCGCATTGCGCGGCACTGCCTTTTGCGGTGCTGGCGCTGGGCGATTCGAGTTACGACCAGTTCTGCGGGTTCGGTCGCAGGCTCGACCAACGCCTTGCCGAGTTGGGCGGGCGGCGCCTGCTGGCGCGGGTCGATTGCGAGCCGGAGCATGATGAGGCCTTTGCTGCCTGGCTGGCGGCGCTGCTGCCTGAGTTGGGCAGCGTCGTGCCAGTCTGCATTGCGCCCGAGCCGGCAGAAAACTACAGCAAGCAGCAGCCTTGGCTGGCGCCGCTGTTGGAAAACCGCTTGCTCAACGGCCCAGGCTCGACCAAGGAAACCCGCCAGCTGGTGTTCGACCTGAGCGGCAGCGGTTTCACCTATCAGCCCGGCGATGCCTTGGGCGTGTGGCCGCGCAACTGCCCGGCGCTGGTCAGCGAACTGCTGGCGCTGATGCAGCTCGATGGCCAGGCTCAGGTCGAGCTCAAGGGGCACGCACCGATGCCCCTGGCCGTGGCCCTGGAGCGGCACCTGGAAATCGCCCGGGTTACCCCGCAGCAGCTTGACGTGTTCAGCCGGTCGGCCGAGGCGTTGCGCGAATTGCTGCAGGACAAAACTGCATTGAGAGACTGGCTGTGGGGCCGTCAGTTGGCCGACGTGCTGCGCGAATACCCCCAGCAGTTGGCGTTGGATGCCTGGCTGGCGCTGCTCAAACCGCTGCAGCCACGCCTGTATTCGATCAGTTCCAGCCCCGCCGCGCACCCTGGGCAGGTGCACCTGACGATGGCCACGGTGCGCTACGGCGAGCGCAAAGGGGTGTGCTCGGCGTTCCTCGCCGACCGGGCTCAGGCACTGGAAGTGGCGATCTTCCCGCAGCCGTCCAGGCACTTCCGCCTGCCCGAGGACGATAGCCTGCCGATCATCATGATCGGGCCCGGTACCGGTGTGGCGCCGTTTCGCGCGTTCCTCCAGGAGCGTGAGGTGCGCGCGGCCAGCGGCGGCAACTGGCTGTTCTTCGGCGAGCAGCAGGCGGCCTGCGATTTCTATTACCGCGAGCAACTGGAGGCCTGGCAGGTCAGTGGGCACCTGCGCCTGAGCACGGCGTTTTCCCGCGATCAGGCCGAGAAGATCTATGTGCAGCAGCGCCTGCTGGAACACGGCGCCGAGCTGTGGCAGTGGTTGCAGGCGGGGGCGTATGTGTACATCTGCGGCGATGCCCAGCGCATGGCCAGGGATGTGGATGCGGCGCTGCGCCAATTGGTGGCCGAACACGGCGGCATGGATGCGGCGGCGGCGGATGCCTATGTCGAGGCCTTGGGGCGCGACAAGCGTTATCGGCGGGATGTGTACTGAGTGCACCGCGTTGGGGAACGGTGCACCTTGGCTGTGCATTCATGGGTGCCTGCGCCGGCCTCTTCGCGGGTAAACCCGCTCCCACAGGAGCAGTGCAGGCCCTGTGGGAGCGGGTTTACCCGCGAAGAGGCCGGCGAAGCAACGCGACATGATGGTCTTGGCACAGTCTCTGCTTTGACAGATTCACAACAGCCCCACTGATCAACGGCGATCAACCCAGGGGCCTCACATCGATGAGTACAGGCAAAGGCGCCTGGAGCTTACGCTCCAGGCGCCTTTTTGTTTTCCGTGATCGAGGAACGGCTATGAAGGCAACAGCGAACGGCGCACAACGGGCACGACTGGTCATCGTCGGCAACGGCATGGTCGGCCACCACTGTGTCGAACAACTGATCGGGCAGGGCGCACTCGAGCGCTTCGAGCTGCATGTATTCGGTGAAGAGCGCCAGCGTGCCTACGACCGGGTGCACCTGTCGGAGTACTTCGCCGGCAGTTGTGCAGAGACCCTTGCGCTGTGCGAGCAGGGCTATTACGGCGACCACGGCGTGCACCTGCACCTGGGCGAGGCGGTGCTGCAGATCGACCGTGAGTGCTGCGAGGTGGTCACTGCCGAGGGCCGTTACGGCTACGACCAGCTGGTGCTGGCCACCGGTTCCTACCCGTTCGTGCCGCCGGTCGAAGGCTGTAGCGGCAACGCCCGCCTGGTCTACCGCAGCCTCGATGACCTCGACGCGATCCGCGCCGCCGCCAGCGACGCCCGCCGTGGCGTGGTGGTCGGTGGTGGCCTGCTGGGGCTGGAAGCGGCCAACGCACTCAAGTCGCTGGGGCTGGAGGCCCATGTGGTGGAGTTCGCGCCCCGGCTGATGCCGGTGCAACTGGACAGCGACGGTGGCGCGGCACTCAAGGCGCAGATCGAAGCGCTGGGCGTGGGCGTGCACCTGTCCCGCGCCACCCAGTCGGTGAGTGCCGGCGAAGGCTACCGCTACCGCATGAACTTCGACGGCGGCGAACACCTTGAAACCGACCTGATCGTCTTCTCTGCCGGTATCCGCCCCCAGGATGCCCTGGGCCGGGCCAGTGGCCTTGCGATCGCCGCCCGGGGGGGCGTGGTGATCGACAATCACTGCCGCACCAGCGATCCACGGATTTTCGCCATCGGCGAGTGCGCCTCGTGGAATGGCAGCGTGTTCGGCCTGGTCGCCCCGGGCTACGCCATGGCGCGCAACCTGGCGGCGCTGCTGATGGGGGCGGCGGCCAGCGAATTCACCGGCGCCGACATGTCGACCAAGCTCAAGCTGCTGGGGGTGGATGTCGGCTCCATCGGCGATGCCCACGGCGCCACGCCGGGCGCGCGCAGCTACCGCTTCATCGACGAGGCCAACGCCAGCTACCGCCGGCTGGTGGTGGACGCCAGCGGCAAGCAGGTGATCGGCGCGGTGCTGGTGGGCGACAACAGCTATTACGACACCCTGCTGCAATACGCCCAGAACGGCATCAGGCTGCCGGCCGACCCGGCCGCGCTGATCCTGCCCCAAAGTGCAGGCGCGCCGGCGCTGGGCGCCGATGCACTGCCCGACAGCGCGACCATCTGCTCGTGCCACAACGTCAGCAAGGGCGCGGTGTGCGCGGCCATCGACAGCGGCTGTGGCGATCTGGCCTCGGTCAAGGCCTGCACCAAGGCCGCCAGCGGTTGCGGCGGCTGCGCGGCGTTGCTCAAGCAGGTCTTCGAACACGAGCTGAGCGCCCGCGGCGTGGCCGTCGACAAGAGCCTGTGCGAGCACTTTGCCTATACCCGCCAGGAGCTTTACGGGCTGGTGCGGGTCGAGGGCATCCGCAGCTTCCACGAGCTGCTCGAACGCCACGGCAAGGGCCATGTCGGCTGTGACATCTGCAAGCCGGCGGTGGGCAACATCCTCGCCTCGTGCTGGAACCAGCCGATCATGGACCCGGCGCTGGTGCCGCTGCAGGACACCAACGACACCTTCATGGCCAACATGCAGAAAAACGGTACCTATTCGGTGGTGCCGCGCATCCCCGGTGGCGAGATCACCCCGGAAAAGCTCATCGTGATCGGCCAGGTGGCCAAGAAATACGACCTCTACACCAAGATCACCGGCGGCCAGCGCATCGACCTGTTCGGCGCCCAGCTGCACGAACTGCCGCTGATCTGGGGCGAACTGATCGAGGCCGGGTTCGAGACCGGCCACGCCTACGGCAAGTCGACCCGTACGGTGAAGTCGTGCGTGGGCAGCACCTGGTGCCGCTACGGCGTGCAGGACAGCGTGGCCATGGCGTTGCGCCTGGAGGACCGCTACAAGGGCCTGCGCTCGCCGCACAAGCTCAAGTTCGCGGTGTCTGGCTGCACCCGCGAGTGCGCCGAGGCGCAGAGCAAGGACATCGGCGTGATCGCCACCGACAAGGGCTGGAACCTGTACGTGTGCGGCAACGGCGGCATGCGCCCGCGCCACGCCGAGCTGTTCGCCACCGACCTGGACGATGAAACCCTGGTGCGGCTGATCGACCGGGTGCTGATGTTCTACATCCGCACCGCCGACAAGCTGCAGCGCACCTCGGTCTGGCGCGAAGGGCTGGACGGCGGGCTGGACTACCTCAAGCAGGTGATCCTCGACGACAGCCTGGGCCTGGCCGCCGAGCTGGAAGCGCAGATGCAGCATGTGGTCGAACAGTATGAATGCGAGTGGGCCAACGCCCTGAACGACCCGGAAAAACTCAAGCGCTTTCGCACCTTCGTCAACGACCGGCGCGCCGACCCCGATGTGCACTTCGTCCGCGAGCGCGGCCAGCGCCGGCCTGCTGCAGCGTTGCACCTGATCCCGACCCATGAGGAGGCTGTCTGATGAACCTGTCCAATGCTGCTGTGGTAAACCCATCAAGCTGGCAGGCCGTGTGCCAGGCCGCCGATCTGGTCGCCGATTCCGGCGTGGTGGTCTGGCATGAGGGCGAGCAGGTGGCGCTGTTCTACCTGCCCGGGCACGCGCAGGCGCTGTACGCCATCGGCAACCGCGACCCGCGCTCGGGGGCCAATATCATCGGCCGCGGGCTGGTGGGCAGCCTGCAGGGCGAGCTGGTGGTGGCGGCGCCGTTGTACAAGCAGCATTTCAGCTTGATGGACGGGCGTTGCCTGGAGGATCCGGCGCAGCGGCTGCGGGTGTGGCCGGTGCGGGTGGCGGCGGGGCAGGTGGAGATTGGCTTGGGCTGACGGTTTGATATTGCTTGGGGCTGCGCAGCGCCCCCGGCAACCCCAAGGCATGTGCGATGGATCGGATTACAGAGCATCCCCGCGCAGATACACTGCCTCGCATGAACCTCGACACCCGCATCAAGTTCCGCCACCTGCTGTGCTTCCTGGAGATTGCCCGGCAGGGCAGCCTGGCCCGTGCCGCCGATGTGCTTGCCATCAGCCAGCCGGCCATTTCCAAGACCCTCAAGGAACTGGAAGACCTGCTCGAAGCGCGGCTGTTCGAGCGCACCCACCTGGGCGTCACCCTGACCCCCGCCGGCACCCGTTTCATGCGTTACGCCGGGCCCAGCGTGCAGGCCCTGCGCGATGGCGTGGGCAGTGTGCGCGGCGATGCCAGGACGCCCTCGCAGGTGCGTATCGGCGTGCTGTCGACGGTCGAGGGCCTGCTGATGCCCGAAGTGCTGTGCCGCCTGCACCAGCGCCATGAAGCACTGGTGATCAGCGTGGTCACCGGGGTCAGCGCGCAATTGCTCGGGCAACTGCGCCTTGGCGAGTTGGAACTGGTGGTCGGGCGCATGACCGACAGCCCGCAGATCCAGGGCCTGTCGTTCGAGCACCTGTACAGCGAATCGATGGCCCTGGTGGTGCGCCCGGGCCACCCGCTGCTGGCCAGCACACCGGTGGAGCGGGCGCAGGTGGGGGCTTACGCGCTGGTGCTGCCGCCCCAGGGCACCACCATTCGCCAGCACGCCGACAGCCTGTTCGTGCAGTGCGGTATCCCGCTGCCGGCCCAACGCCTGGAAACCTTGTCGCTGGCCTTGAGCCGCCGTTACCTGCTGGGCAGCGATGCGCTGTGGGTGGCGCCGCGCGACGCGGTGCTGCTCGACCTGCGCCGTAACGAACTGGCCGAGCTGGACCTGGGCGTACGCGAGCCAGGCGGCTCGGTGGGCATCTGCCGCAACGCCGCCTTGCCGGCGAGCCTGCCCGCGCAGTGGGTGTGTGAAGTGCTGCGCGAGGTAGCCGGGCAGTACCGGGACGGCCTGTACCCCTGAACGGGCCATTGCGCGTGGCCTCGGGGCCCTTTATCAGGCACTGGATCGAGGGGTGTGATGGCGATCTGGTACTTCTCCGTCGACGCAATTCGCACTGCACGACCTGGTGCCGTGACATCAGCAGTTTCAATACCGGAACTTATCGGGCTTTCCCGGCTCCTATGCCGGTAGCCATTGGTCGTGGCCGCCTGATAAGCTCGCGGCTTTACCCTGATTTGCCCCTTTGGCGCATGAACAAGGAATCAGCATGAAACAAACTCGTCTGGCGGCTGCGGTTGCCCTGGTAGGTCTGGTGCTGGCGGGCTGCGACGCCCAGACCAGCAGCGTCGAACTGAAGACTCCGGCACAGAAAGCTTCCTACGGTATCGGCCTGAACATGGGCAAGAGCCTGGCTCAGGAAGGCATGGACGACCTGGATTCGAAAGCTGTCGCCCAAGGTATCGAGGACGCGGTTGGCAAGAAAGAACAGCGCCTGAAGGACGAAGAGCTGGTCGAGGCCTTCTCCGCCCTGCAGAAGCGCGCCGAAGAACGCCTGGCCAAGGCCAGCGAAGAAGCTGCCGCCAACGGCAAGAAGTTCCTGGAAGAAAACGCCAAGAAGGCCGGCGTGGTCACCACGGCTTCGGGCCTGCAGTACGAAGTGGTGAAGAAGGCCGATGGCCCGCAGCCAAAACCGACTGATGTCGTGACCGTTCACTACGAAGGCAAGCTGATCGACGGCAAGGTGTTCGATAGCTCCGTCGAGCGCGGCGCCCCCATCGACCTGCCGGTCAGCGGCGTGATCCCGGGTTGGGTCGAAGGCCTGCAACTGATGCATGTCGGCGAGAAGTACAAGCTGTACATCCCGGCTGAGCTGGCCTACGGCGCCCAGAGCCCGAGCCCTCTGATCCCGGCCAACTCGGTCCTGGTCTTCGACCTGGAACTGCTGGGCATCAAAGACCCGAGCAAGCAGGACGCCGAACCAGCCCAGGCTGAGTAAGCGCAACCTTTGCTGTACCACGACGCCCCGTTTCGACGGGGCGTCGTCGTTTTTGCCGGTGGTTGACGCGAACCGCTGGCGTCCTTCACTGTCGCAAGCAATGCCGTGGGTGATCCTGCGGCGGGTTGTCGCAAAACGTTTGCGCGATTGAAACGGCTGTGTAAAAAACGCCCGATCCGTGCCCGGCCCTTGTCCGGCGGGCACCGAGCGGTGCAAAGGCGGTCCTGTTCACAAGGTTATCCACAATAAATGTGGATAACTGTCCGTTGCTCTGGAGGTTGCATGAGCGCTCCCTGGAATTTCGCCCGTTTTCTGCCGCTTGCCGAGCGCCTGCTCAGCCGTGGCCGTTTGCCGGCACTGTTGTTCGCGGTCGCGCGCAAGGGGCCCAAACTTGGCCAGTTGCGCGAGGATGTGCGGCTGATGCAGGCCCTGTGCCTGGCCTGGTGGCGCGGCGAGTACCGTGCCGTGAGCCCCAAGGCGCTGGTGACCATCGTCGCCGGGCTGCTGTATTTCGTCAGCCCCCTGGATGCGATCCCCGACTGGTTGCTGGGTGTGGGCCTGCTTGACGATATTGCCGTGCTCGGCTGGGTGCTCAAGACCGTGGCCGATGAGCTGAGCCGCTTCAGGGCCTGGCGCGACAGCCAGGCGCCGGAGAAACTGCGGGTGGTCGAGCGCTTGCCGGACACGCCCGAGGCGCTGCGCCTGGAGCGTCCCAACCGCTGAACAAGCAGCGAGCGCACAGACCCCCGAGGTTGGTAATATAATTGGCATAAGCGTTATGCCTAGGGATTACATGCCGTGATCCAACGTCAAGGGGGTTGTATGGGTATTCAGGTCATCAGCCGGGACGGTCAGCCCGAGTACGCAGTGGTTCCCTGGGAGCAGTATCAGGCGCTGCTGGTCTCCGCGGGCCAGGCACCTGCCACGGTGCCTGGCAACAGCGACACTGTCGAAGGCACAACCCAGAGCGCGAGCCTGCGTTCTTTGGACGAACTGGCGTCGTTGCGTCAGGCCAAGGGCCTGGCTCCCGAGCAACTGGCGCGCACGGTGGGCATCAGCCCGGCTTACCTGGCGATGATCGAGGCCGGCGAGCGCCGCCCTGACGCAGCGATACTGCGCAGCCTGGCCTGGCACCTGGGCATTGGTGGCTGGAGCGAGCCATCATGAGCCAGGTCAGGATCAGCCGTCAGCACTGGGAGAGCCTGCTGACCGAGCTCGACCTGGCCCGCCGACAACGCCACCTGCTCACTTACCGTGCATTGCTCGAACGCCTCCAGCTCCCCAGCCCTGCCATGCAGACTCTGACCGCCGCGCTGGAGTACCTGGCGCTGCTCGATGCCCGTGCCGAGCAGCCGTTGCGCAGCTCGCTGGTGATCAGCCAGGGCGCCAGCCGCCTGCCGCGTACCGGCTTTTTCGAATGTGTAGAGCGGCTGGGCAGGTTCAACGGGCCGGTGGATGGCATGGAGGCGGCGTCGTGGCATGCCTCGGAAGTGGTGCGGGTGTTCGAGTATCGGTATCCGGAAGAGGCGTGAATCGGGTCGGCAGTGCCGGCCCCATCGCCGGCAAGCCAGCTCCCACAAGGGCTGCGTAACTTCTGTAGGAGCGGCCTTGAGTCGCGATAGGGCCGCAAAGCGGCCCCAGCTTCTTTGCGGAACCACATAAACTGCAGGGGCTGCTGCGCTGCCCTTTCGCGACCCAAGGCCGCTCCTACAACAAAGCAGTTGCTTCCACGCTTGCCCATCTAGCAACAGGCGCTTTGATCGCGGCCCCGCTCGCTCTGTTGTTCGGTGATCAGCTTGAGCACGTCGATCACCCGCCCCAGCCCCAGGTAACGGCCGCCCTGGGTAATGATGAACGCTTCCTCGATGCGCTGTTGCGCCCGACTGGTAAGCAGGCGGCTGACCTGCTGCAGCGATTGTCCACGCTCGACCACCACAAAGTCCTTGCTCATCAGTTGGCTGACGGGCATGGCTGGCAACAGGTTGCAGCTCGAAGGCTCGAGCAGGGCTTCGTGCAACGTATGGCGGTGGACGATGCCACAGGGCTTGCCCTGTCGGTCCAGCACGGCGAGGGAGTTGAGGTGGGCTTGGCCGCGGAAGGCCTCCAATACGTGCTGGATGGGGCATTCCAGGGGCACCGCTGGCTGCTGGAGGAGCAGGGCGCCAAGGTCGGCGCTGTCTTCATTCAGCGCCCCAGGGCTGCCCGGCGCCAGGGTCGGCAGGAGCGAGCATTCACGCGCAGCGGTCTCCTGAGGGCGGCCAAGCAGATAGCCCTGCAGCAGCTCGACGCCCATTTCAGCCAATACGGTCAGCTCTTCTGCCAGTTCGATGCCTTCGGCGATCACCTGGGCGCGTGAGGCGCGAGCGATTTGCAGGATCGAACCGACGAACTCGCGCTTGAGCGGGTCCTGGTGGATGCCATCGATGAAATGGCGGTCGATCTTCACGTAATCCGGGCGCAGCTCCGACCACAGGCGCAGGCTTGAATAGCCGGCGCCCAAGTCATCCAGGGCAATCGAGAAGCCCATGTCGCGGTAATGGTGCAGGGCGTTGAACAGCAGCTGGAAGTCTTCGGTGGGCGTCTGCTCGGTGAGTTCGATGACCACTCGGCTGGGCGACAGGCCGACCTGTTCGAGCATCTTCAGGGTGCGCCCGGAAGGGTAGTGCGGTTCAAGCAAGGACTCGGGGGATACGTTGAGGAACAGCTTGCCCTCAAGGCTCTGCTCGGCAAAACGCCGGCAGGCGGTTTCGCGGCACAGCACTTCCAGCTCGCTGAGGCGCCCGGCCTGGCGGGCGATGGCGAACAGGTTCAGTGGCGAATGCAGCGGGCTGTTGGAGGGGCCGCGGCTCAAGGCTTCATAGCCGAGAATGCGCCGTTCAGAAAGACAGACGATGGGCTGGAACAGGCTGTGCACGCTACGTTGAGCCAGGATGGCGCTCAGTGCGCTGAGCTGTTCGGTGACGGTCATGGACTGCTTCCTGAATAGAAAAAGGCCGGGCGTTTTCACGCTCGGCCCTTCTATTTCACGACAGCCAGATGACTGTTTGATGACGGCTCACATTATATTGCCATCACCTCAGTGCTTGGCCACCGAAGTGCTCAAGCTCAGGTAGTCGAGCAGGATGCGCCCGGTTTCCGACAGGTAGGCGTCGTCTTCCGGCTTGGTGTCGTCCGGCTCGGCCGGCAGCGCGTCCTCGTCTTCTTTTTTCAGCTCCTTGAGCGGCTCTTCGCCCTTGGCCTTGCGGCGGATGTTTTCCAGCGCCAGCTGCTTGGCTTCGATCTGGTCGTGGCGCGCGCGGCGGTCCTGCTCGTTGAGGCTGACGGTCTTCTCGTCCATCAGCTTCTGGGTCAGGGCCAGGCGGTCACGGATGTAGGCAAACTCGGCATCCTTGACGCTGCGCGCTTCATGCTGTGCCTTGAGCTGGGCCAGGTACGGCTTGAACGGGTCGGCCACCGGCTTGATCACCGGGCGGATGGTGTCCCACGGCATGGCTTCGGGCAGGGCGCTCTCGCCGATTTCCTTGGTGTCGATGATTGACGGGTAGGCGATGTCCGGCAGCACGCCCTGGTGCTGGGTGCTCTGCCCGGAAACCCGGTAGAACTTGGCCAGCGTCAGCTTGAGTTCGCCATGGTTGAGCGGCTGGATGGTCTGCACGGTGCCTTTGCCGAAGGTCTGGCCACCGATGATCAGCGCGCGGTGATAGTCCTGCATGGCGCCGGCGAAGATCTCCGAGGCCGAGGCCGAGAGGCGGTTGACCAGCAGCGCCAGCGGGCCTTTGTAGAAGGCGCCAGGGTTTTCGTCTTCGAGCACATCCACGCGGCCGTCGCTGTTGCGCACCAGCACGGTCGGGCCTTTTTCGATGAACAGGCTGGTCAGCTCGGTCGCTTCCTGCAGCGAGCCACCGCCGTTGTTGCGCAGGTCGATGACCACACCGTCGACTTTCTCTTTCTGCAGCTCGGTGAGCAGCTTCTTGACGTCGCGGGTGGTGCTCTTGTAGTCCGGGTCCCCGGCGCGATAGGCTTTGAAGTCCAGGTAGAAGGCCGGGATCTCGATGATCCCCAGCTTGTAGTCGCGGCCGTCCTGCTTGAGCTTGAGCACCGACTTCTTCGCTGCCTGCTCTTCGAGCTTGACCGCTTCGCGGGTGATCGAGACGATCTTGCTGGTCTGATCGTTCGGCGCATTGCTCGCCGGGATGACTTCCAGGCGTACCACCGAGCCTTTCGGGCCACGGATCAGCTTGACCACTTCGTCCAGGCGCCAGCCGACCACGTCGACCATTTCCTTGTTGCCTTGCGCCACGCCGATGATCTTGTCGGCCGGGGCCACCTGTTTGGTTTTCGCCGCAGGGCCTGCCGGCACCAGGCGCACGATCTTGACCTGGTCGTTGTCGCTCTGCAGCACCGCGCCGATACCTTCGAGCGACAGGCTCATGTTGATGTCGAAGTTCTCGGCGTTGTCCGGCGACAGGTAGTTGGTGTGCGGGTCGTACGACTGGGCGAAGGTGTTGATGTAGGCCTGGAAGATGTCTTCGGCCCGGGTCTGGTCCAGGCGCGCCAGCTGGTTCTTGTAGCGCTTGGTCAGGGTTTCCTGGATCTGCTTGAAGTCCTTGCCGGCGATCTTCTGGCGCAGCACTTCATCCTTCACGCGTTTGCGCCACAGGTCGTCGAGCTCGGCCGAGTTCTTCATCCACGGGGCGTCCTTGCGGTCGACCAGCAGGTCTTCCTTGACGGTGAAGTCGATCTTGTCGACGCCCTTGTTCAGCTCGGCCAGGGCGAAGTCCAGGCGCTGTTTCACACGGTCCAGGTAGCGCTTGTAGATGGTGAAACCGGGGTCGAGATTGCCGCTTTTCAGAAAATCGTCGAACTGCGTCTTCCACTTGTCGAACTCGGCGATGTCGGCCGCGGTGAAATAGCTGCGCGCAGGGTCCAGCAGCTTGATGTAGCTGTCATAGATGATGACCGAACGGGCGTCGTCCAGCGGCGGCTTGCTGTAGTGGTGGCGCTTGAGCAGCTCGACCACGTTGAGGCTGGCGACGATTTCGTCACGGTCCGGCTGCAGGCTGTCCCACTTGTTGGCGGCGGCCGCATTGCCACCGAGCGTAAGGCTGCCAAGCCCGATGACAAGGGCGAGGGCGGTGCTGGGGAGGAAATGCTTCATGCTGATTCGACGTGTAGGCAATTGATCACGCATAGTAGGCCGTCTTTTCCGTTCGCCGGTTCCATGAAACCGGGAAAATACTGCAAAAAGCCTGGGACGGTGATCCCAGGCTCAGTCATATGATTCAACTATGGAGGCACTGTGAAGGCATTGCAAGGCGTTGACGGACATGTGGCCTGGGTCGAGGCCGAACGCCCGGCCTGTGACGCAGGGCAGGTGCGCATTCGAGTGGCCGCTGCGGGGCTGAACCGCGCCGACCTGCTGCAAAAGGCCGGCCTTTATCCACCGCCGCCGGGTGCCAGCCCGTACTTGGGCCTGGAGTGCGCCGGCATCGTCGAAGAAGTGGGCGCCGGTGCCGACTGGCGCGTGGGTGATCGGGTCTGCGCCTTGTTGGCTGGCGGCGGCATGGCCGAGGAGGTGGTGGTCGATGCCCGCCACGTGTTGCCCGTGCCCGAAGGCCTGAGCCTGCACGAAGCGGCGGCGATCCCCGAGGTGTACGCCACGGCCTGGCTGAATATCTTTCAGCTTGGTGGCCTCAAGGCTGGCGAGAAGGTCTTGGTGCATGCCGGCGCCAGCGGCGTGGGCTCGGCGGCGATCCAGCTGTGCAAGGCCTTCGGCAATCCGGTGTGGGTCAGCGTCGGCTCACCGGAGCGTCTGGCCTACTGCCAGGGGCTGGGCGCCGCCGGTGGCGTGGTGCGCAATGCCAACCTCGACGCGCTTGAACAGCTTGGCCCGTTCGACGTGATCCTCGACCCGGTCGGCGCCGGCTATGGCCCGCTCAACCTCAAGCTGCTGGCCCGCGACGGGCGCTGGGTGATCATCGGCCTGATGGGCGGGCGCAAGGTCGAGCTGGACCTGGCGTTGGTGCTGGGCAAGCGCCTTGAGATTACCGGCTCTACCCTGCGCAACCGCGATGATGGGTTCAAGGCCGAGCTGTTGCGTGAACTGGGCCGGCAGGTATGGCCGTTGTTCAGCGAAGGCCGGCTCAAGCCTCAACTGGTGGACACCTATCCGGTGGCCTTTGCCGAGGCCGCCTTTGCGGAGTTGGCCAGCAACCAGGTGTCCGGAAAGCTGGTGCTGGTGATCGATCCGGCGCTGGCCTGAACCCATGCCGGCGGGGTTGGCCATCAGCCCTGCCCGGTGACGTCGAAGTCTCCACCTAGCATTTTTGTCAGTAGGCAAATGCCTGGTTAAGCGTTTGAATCGCTCGCAGCAAGCAGGTTTCTGGAGGCCCAGTGGGCATCGTACCTGGTGAATGGGAGCGGACATGCGCGACACACGCGAAGTGCAGTGGCTACAAGCGGACCTGGCGGCACCGGATGTTCCCGTCATCATCCGTGACGAGAACGGTGACCCCTACGCTGATGGGTTGTTGCCACGCACGGCGCTGAGCAATGACCTCGAAGTGATCATTGCGCCATGGGACATGGACCCGCAGTTCTCGGACAAGGTGCAGGTCGGTTGGCGGCTCTCAGGCGCGCCTTTCGTCGCGGTCAGTGAATATACCTTCGCCCCTCCCTCGGCCCAGAGAACGGTTCATGTACCGCGTCGCTACCTGGATCACGGGGTCCATGACCTCTCCTACACCGTCAGCCGCCTGGGCAATCGCACCGAATCACTCAAGCGCACCATCACGGTGGACAGGGTGCCACCCAACGACGGTCAGTCGCCCGATCCCCTGGTACTGCCTGCCGACCTGGTGGGCGAACTGACCGAGGACTACCTGGCGCGCAATGGCCGGCTGCGTTGCGAGGTACCCACGTACGTGGGCCTGAAAGCTCGCGACCGAGCGGTCTTCTTCTGGTCCGCCGTGAACCCACCGCCAGGCAACGAGCCGGCCATCGACGAGCGCGAGTTCAGCCAAGAGGACATCGACCGCGGCGAGCTGTTCGTGGACTACGACGCAGCGGCCATCCGAGCGTCCGGCAGCGGGCAGCGCTTCCTCTGGTATCGCCTGCGCGACCTGGTGGGCAACGAGGGCGATGCGTCCCTCGTGACAGCGCTGGAGGTGAACCTGCGCCCCCCTCCGGCGAACCTCGAGCCACCTCGGGTACCGCTCAGCGCCCGGGGCCTGATCGACCGTGAACATGCCCGCGAAGGCGCCTCGGGCGAGGGCGGGGTGACCGTCGAGGTCGACGCCTATGACAATGCCGATGCCCAGCAGTGGGTGATCATCGACTGGCACGGTACGCCCTTGCAGGCGCTGGCGGTCGATCCGGCTGCCTTTCCATTGCGTGCGTTCGTGCCGTGGCCGGCGCTGACCGCCGTTGGCCTGGGCCCTGGCGATGCCGTGGTCAGTTATCAGGTACGTCATGGCACCCGTCTGTTGCCGTCACCGTCGATTTCCGTGCCCTTCGACCTGACCGTGGCGGGGCAGGACCACCCCAATGCACCGGCGTTGCTCAATACCCTGCTCGACAAGGTGGAGATCCGTGGCGCGGTCTCCGATCAACCCAACGTGCTCAAGCCGGTCGACCATGGATACGACGCCATCGTCAAGCTGGCGCTGTTCAACGATCCGCAGCCCGGTGATTCGCTGAGCCTGTACTGGGGCCAACAGCTTGCGCCGGTCGACCGCTACAGTGTTCAGCCAGGCGATGTGGCCGGCCAGCCCGTGGCCCTGAAGGTCCCGTGGGCAGTGATTGAGCAACAGCCCAACGACCGCGCCCTGCCGGTCTGGTACGAGACCGACAATGGCGTCAACCAGCAACTGTCGCGGGCCACCCTGGTGGATGTGGCGGTCGAGGTGATCCAGGGGCTCCAGGCGCCGGTGTTTCCCGATGCGACGCTTTACGGCTACCTCAACTGCTGCAGCAGGCCGCGGTTGTGGGAGGGCGTGAACGTGCGGGTGAAGGGCGATCCGCGCTTCAGTGTCGGCGATACCATCGAACTGGTGTGGCAGGGCCATGACAACCTGAACGGCTCATCGCCCATCCCTGGCGTCACGGCCACGTTCAGCGAGCCCGTTGGCACTGCCGGGGGGGCCGTCGATTTTCTCATCCAGCCCTATGACAACTTGATCGCGCCGATGATCGATAACGCGTCTGCCACCGCCCAGTACCGCTTGTTGAAAACCGACGGCAGTGTCGGCGTCTCTGACATCGACGTCGTCAAGATCATGCGCAAGATGCCCAGCGGAGAGGTCTGCTCGCCCGACCTGGACCTTTGCCTGGAGGCGGGTACCCAGACACAGGGAGAAGGAGGGTAGCAAAACGCAAACCAGCCCATACGCGATAGCAACCATCGATAGCAATCACCTGTGTGGTCGGCACTTTTTCCAAGTGCCAGTCAGGGTCATCGTCCTTGACAGGAGACAACCATGACCAAAATTCCACCCCCTGCTTCCCCGACCCCAGCGCAAGCCAGGACGGCGTACGAGAACAAGCGCTACATGCGCGTAACGCGGGCAATGCCGGTCCCTTCGTTCAGTACCCCCCTGCTGCCGGACATCCCTGGCGATGAACCCAACATGCTGCCGCGCCCGCATGGTGTGCCGCTCGATGTGCAGGTCCCGCTCTTCGACATCACGGGCACTCCGGGCGACATCGTGAGTATCCGATTGCGCTGGAATGGACAGAACGTGGGGACCGCCGTGAGCCGCACCTTTCCGCTAAATGCGGCTGATTTTCCCCTCACCTTGACGCTAGCGGCGACCAGTACCACCAGCCATGGCAGGCATGAGCTGGGCTACCGCGCGACAATCTTCGGCAATGGCAACAACTCGGATCCTTTGTCCGTTTTCGTCGACAACCAGGCGCCGAACCTGGGCGTCAAAGGGGCGGAAGCTACCTTGCCGCCCGAGGTGGCGGACGGCATTACCCGAGAGTATCTGGACGCCAACAGCAATGAAGTGGAGATCACCATTCCCACCTACCAGGAAATCAAGCTCGAGGACAAGGTCGAAGTCTTCGTTGGCAGGAAATTTCCGGGTGCGCTCATCGACACGCTGACAATCAGTGACGTTACCGACCCGATCGTGGCAACTCTCCCCGAGGCGAATTTCAACGGGGAGGAGGGCCAGTACCTGATTTATTACAACCTGAGCGATCGCACGGGTAACACCGGTCCGGACTCACATTTCAAGGTCGTCAATGTGTTTCTGACGTTGTCGCCCGACAACTTGCAACCGCCGTTGGTCCCGCAAGCGGATGATGCCGAAGGCATCGATCTGGACGATGCCATCGCGGGCGTCGGGGTAGAGATCGAGGCCTATGACAATGCCTTGAGCAAGGACTTGATCCAGGTCTATTGGGATGGCAAGGCGGTTTCTGGACGGCTACCCGTTATCCCAGGGAGTTTCCCCTTGTTCGCCACCGTGCCATACAGCATGGTGCGCGACACGCCTCCCAACCCAGGGCCGAAGACGTCAAAAGTGACGTATGAGGTGATTCGGGATGAAAGGGTGTTTCCGGAGGCTGTCGGCCTGGACGTGGACGTCGACCTGACCGTGGCAGGGCCCCCTGACCCAGGTACAGACCCGGATCCAGGGCTGGGTAACCCGGATCTGGATCTGGTGACTGTGCAAGCTAAAAATACCGCCGACCCGAACAAGCTCGAGCCCGGCGACAACGGTGAGGATGCGACGGCCACGGTGCCACTCTACGTTGGCGCGGCAGCGGGCGAGATCATGCACCTGCTGTGGGCTGGCGTGGAAGTCGCCACGTATGAGGTCACTGGCAACGAAACTCCAGGCGATGACGTTACCTTCACCATCTCCTGGGCCGACATCGAAGCCGAGGGCAACAGCGCAGCCTTGCCGGTGCGCTATGAAATCAGCAACTCCGGCAACGGCAACCGCAACCGCTCACCGATCACGGAGGTTTCGGTCAATGTGCTCACTGCCACCTTGCCGGCAGTGAGCTTCCTTCACTGGTACTCCGAGGACCCTTCAGATCCCTTGGAGCCCAAAGTGCTCAACTGCAGTTCTCTGCGCCAGGTCGGAGGCGTCTGGGGGCTGGAGGTGCGTGTGCAGGGCGGGGAGCCGAAGCTGGAAGGCCAGACGTTGGCCTTCACCTATCAGGGTTGGGAGGATGACGCGGGTTCCATACTCAAACCTGATACCGAAGACAAGACCGTCACCAAGATTCCCACTGCCGATGAGGCGGCCAACGGATTCACCGTGCTGGTGCCTTACACCCCGGCCGTGCTGAAAACGCTCGATCGTTGGGGCAGTGTGACCTACGAGGCGGTGATCGACGGATTCCCCATCACTGCGACCCGTGATTTGCTGCGGGTATACATGGCGGTGCCCGGTGGAGGAACTTGCCCTTTGAGTTTCGGCGTGGCGGCTAAACGTAGATTGGCTGCCAAAGGTAGATAGGCAGCCCGCAGGAAGCGGATGACCGAGGCCGGCAAGCGCTTGCCTCGGTCATGCACAGCAAGGGGGATGATGAATGGAGTGCTCACGAGACCGGTGAAAATTCCTACTGCAAGAAGGGGGAATTCCTACATTGTGCCAACTCGCTTCTGCGTAGAGTTCAGCGCTTTTCCTTACTAGGCAACCACCTGCCATGAGTACACATCCTGAGGAGGGCAAGATGAGCAATGAACGGTACGCGAAGCGGGTCAAGGCAGGTATCACGGCCTGTTGGTTGCTGCTACCCACCACTGCCATCGCCGCCATCGTGGAGAATGGCGACACCTTGACCATCGATTCGACCACCGCACCGACGTTCTATCTGGTCCGCGGGCAGTCGACCCTCAACAGCCAGCCGGGCGCGGTGACCGAGTCGATCGCCATCACCGAAGGTTCCTCGCTCGACATGCGCGGTAGTACCGTGAACGGTGGCACGGACTATGGCGTGATGGTCAGCGAAAGCTCCGCGACCATCGACGCAAGCAGCATTTCCAGCGACTTCATCGGCCTGAATGCCAGCCGCACGCCCGCGGGCACGACCGGCTCGCAGGTGTCGGTAAGCAACAGCACGATCATCGGGGCCGAGGGGGGCGCCGAGGTGACGGGCCTGAGCACCCTGATCCTCGCCAACACGCAGGTGACCGGCAGCGATACCACGGCCAACGGTATCGACCTGCGCGGCGGTAGCGTCATGGCCATGGCCGGAACGGTGATTACCGGCGGCAAGAACGGGGTCAGCATCTCGCGCGACAGCAACAACGTCGGTGATTTCAGCCTGGCGCTCGACGGCGCCTCGGTGGTGGGGCAGAACGGTGCGGCAATCGCCGTGGTGGGCGGTGTCCAGGCCAAGGTCACGCTGGCCAATGGTAGCTCGCTGTCGGGCGCCAACGACCTGCTGCTGGATGTCTCGCAGGCCTCGGGAGTGGACATGTCGGTGCGCGACAGCGATCTCACTGGCGATTTCCAGGTCCGTGAGGGCAGCGACGCCACCCTGGCGTTTTCCGGCGGCAGCCTGACAGGCGACGTACTGGTCGAGCAGGGCAGCACTGCCACTGTGGCGTTGAGCAGCGGCGCGGTCCTGACCGGCCGCCTGCAGAATGTAAACAAGGTCGCCATCGCCAGTGGCGCCAACTGGACGTTGATAGACAGCCAGCAGGTGGAAGACCTGGCGCTCGATGGCGGCATCGTGAAGTTTGGTTCGGCCAGCCAGTTCTACCAGCTCGATGTGGCCAATCTGTCGGGCAACGGCACCTTCGTGATGGACGTGGACTGGGCCAGCAACCAGCACGATGTGCTCAATGTCACCGGTACCGCCACCGGCAGCCACACCCTGCAGGTGGCCGGCTCCGGCGTCGACCCTGCCAACCCCCAGGCCCTGACCCTGGTGCGCACCGCTGCCGGCGATGCCACCTTCGCCTTGAGCGGCAACCGGCCCGTGGACGTGGGCACCTATTCCTATCAGCTGCAATCCCAGGCCAATGGCGCTGGCGGCAGCGACTGGTTCCTCGATCCGAACACCAAAAGCCTCAGCCCCAGTACCCGCTCGGTACTGGCCCTGTTCAACACCGCGCCCACCGTCTGGTACGGCGAGCTGACCTCGCTGCGCAGCCGCATGGGCGAGTTGCGCTTCAACGGTGGCAAGGCTGGCGCTTGGGCTCGTTCGTACAGCAACAAGTACGACGTCTCGCCCCTGTCGGGCGTGGGTTACAACCAGGTGCAGAGTGGCTTCTCCCTGGGCGCCGACGCGCCGCTGCCCTGGGGCGACGGCCAATGGCTGGTGGGCGTGCTGGCCGGCCACAGCCGCTCCGACCTGGATGTGTCGCGCGGCACTTCGGGCAGCGTCGACAGCTACTACGCAGGCCTCTACACCACCTGGCTCGACTCGGCCAGTGGCTACTACTTCGACGCCGTGCTCAAGGCCAACCGCTTCCACAACAAGGCCAAGGTCAGCATGAGCGACGATACCCGCGCCAAGGGTGATTACGACAACGTCGGCCTGGGTGGTTCGGTGGAGTTCGGCCGGCACATCGTCCTGGCCGATGGCTGGTTCGTCGAGCCATTCGGTCAGTTGTCGACGGTGGTGATCCAGGGCAAGGACTATGGGCTGGACAACGGCATGCAGGCCGAAGGCGAACAGACCCGCTCGGTACTGGGCAAGGTCGGTAGCGTGGTCGGGCGCAACCTGCGCCTGGAAGGCGGCGCGGTGGTTCAGCCCTACGTGAAGGCGGCGCTGGCCCATGAGTTCGCCAAGGCCAATCGGGTAGAAGTCAACGACAACCCGTTCAACAACGACCTGTCCGGCTCGCGTGCCGAGCTCGGCGCCGGCGTGGCGGTGGCGTTCACCGAGCGGTTCTCGGTGCACGCCGACCTGGACTACGCCAAGGGTGAACATATCGAGCAGCCGTATGGGGTGAATGTGGGGCTGCGGTATAGCTGGTAGAGAGTGCGGCCTCGCCCAGCACGGATATCAGGCGCTGCTCTGCACTAAAGCCCCATCACGTTCGAATAGTCGCCTTTTATGGAAAGCCCGTATCCGCCCAGGTTCCAGACGATGATGCACCAGTTTCTGTTGAACCCCGACGATGTGGTCGTCCAGTTATGGTGCCCCCAAGGCCAGTTGCTCTTGTACTGCTCGTGAATCTCGTAGATTTCGGCTTGGGAGGGAAGTCTCATGCCCGCCGCGGCAACGGCGGATTGGGCGTTGCGGTAGATTGCGTTGCCGAAATGGCGGACCAGCCGGATCCCGCTCACGGTTACCGGGTAGCTACCGGAGCGGCCCGCACTATCCCGCACGGTGATAGTGGCTGCACCATTAGTACGGGCGTAGACAACACCATTGCTGTTGACCTGGGCTATGTTGGCATTGCTGGAGCTGTACGTATAAGGCGGTACTCCGCTGGAGGGGGTCCTGGTGGCGGTGGTTCCGCTGGGCCAGGCAATTGGATCGGTCTGCGGGGCGCCACTGGGCACGTATAGCTTGCCGCTCAATGTCACTTGGGACGAGTTCAGCACGAAGTCCGGGATCGGAGACAGCACGGTGAAACTGCGAGTATTCGAAGTCGGCTTGCCTGCATACATCGCCATAGCCTTGAGGGAATGCCCCCCCAGTGCCAGGCCGGTCACGGCCCGGCTCCAGTTGCCGGCGCCGTTCACCGCCGCCACCCCCTTGCTGGTATTGCCATCGAACACTTCCACCTGTTCATTGGCTGCCGCGCTGCCGGAGGCCGTCACACTGGTATCGGTGGTCGAGCCGCCGTTGGTCACTTCCCCTCGCGAGTCGCGCACGCTGGTCAGGGTCGGCGTCACTGCCGCCTTCACGGTAAACGACCACAGCCCGGACTCTTTGCCGTTGCCATACAAAGCCTGTGCCTTGAGCGCGTGGCTGCCAATAGAGAGCCCAGTCACCTGTCGGCTCCAGATACCGTTGCCATCGACAGCGGCGCTGCCCTTGCTGGCCGCACCGTCGAACAGGGTGATTTCCTGCCCGGGGGCTGCGGTGCCCGACGCCGTCACCGTGGTGGCATAGGTGCTGCCCAGGTTGCCCACGCTGGCGCCTTGAGGGTCGACCACACGTGTGATGTTCGGCGCCACGTCGGCCGTGACGTTGAATTGCCGCAAGCCGGACTCGGGCTGACTGCCATAACGGGCCCGTACCTTGAGTGGGTGGGCTCCCTGGGCCAGGTTCTGCAGGGCAGTGCTCCATTGCCCGTTGCTACCCACCGTCAGCGTGCCTCGGGACTGGTTGTTATCGAACAGTTCGACCTCGAGATTGGCGGTTCCCGTGCCCGTCACGCTAACGCTCTGCTCGACGGTATAGCCATTGGCCGGTACCTCGCGACGCGAGTCGCGCACACTGGCAATGGTCGGGGTGACGGTGGCCGCGACGATGACCTGCCAAAGGCTGGACTCGTTGCCCGTGCCATACAATGCCTTGGCCTTGAAGGCATGCGTAGCCACCGCAAGGCCAGACACCGTCAGCGTCCAGGCCCCAATGGGGTCGGTACTGGCCCGCCCTTTGGACACCGTGCCATCGAACACTTCGACCTGGCGCCCGGGGCTGGCAAGCCCGTCGAGGGTGAGGGCGGTGTCGATGGTAGTGCCGCCGTTGGCCACGTTGCCCCTGCTGTCGCGCACGGCAATGATGCTCGGGGTCAGGTTCTCCAGTACCTCGAAGCGCCGCGGTTGCGAGATGTGCCCGCTGCCGTCCAGGGCATGGGCGGTCAGCACGTAGGCCTTGGGCGCCAGGCCTGAAAGCACCAGGCTCCAGCGGCCGTCGGCAGCGGCCTGGGCGGGCCCCTTGGACTGATTGCCGTCGAACAGCTCGACCTGCGATTCCAGGGTCGCGGTGCCGGTGAGGGTGACCCGGCTCTGGAAGGTACTGCCGCCATCGACGATTGCACCGTCGGCATCCTCCACCTGGGTAATCACCGGTATCACCCAGTCATGGTGGGCCTTGAAGGTATAGGGCCGTGGCGGCAAGGGCAGCGCGCTCGTTTCGACGGCATTGTCGGCGAAGCCTACCTTGCAGCGTGCGACGAGGGGCGTGTCCTGGCCGAGCAGGGCGAGGCTGGCGCGCGGCACCGGCTGGTCAAGGCCGTCACGCACTTGCGTGGCGCTCAATGGCGCCCCATCGAGCAGGTCGATGCGCTGTGGGCCGCCGTTTGCGTTCGCGCCCTCCAGGAACAGCCAAACCCGCTGCCCCTCGATGATGAAGGGCCAGGGAGGTGCGACCGTGCAGCGCGCATCCCCGGCAAAGGTGGCCAGGTTGAGCACGTTCGCCTGGGCCTGGGGGATTGCCGGGGTGGGCAGGTGCTGATCGGCGATGGGGATGATGGTCAGCAGGGTTGGGGCCGACAGCTTCTCGCGGCTGTAGCGCTTGACGACATACGCCACCGTCACCTGCTGGCCGATATTGGCGCCGATCACCCTGGCCGGTACCTTGAACTGCACCTGGCCCGAGGCGCTGGCGGGCTGTTGCTGCTCCGGCGGCGTGCCGCTTCCCGGCGTGCCCAGCCATCTCAGGGTGATCAGATCGCCGAGCTCCATGCTCGGATACCTGACGGTGACCGTCACGCCCGTGCTGGCCTGCATGGGGTCGAGCTGGTTGTTGCTCGCCTCATCCACCACTGGGGGGGGCAGGTCGCCGATCAGTCGACCAATCACCAGGTTCAGCACGGCTGAATACTCGAACTGCCCGGTGCTGGCCCGTTTGAGGGTGTACAGCACCCGCACGGTGCTGTTGAGGTTGGCCTCGATCAATTGACGGACGATGGGGAAGATGACCGGCTTGCCCGCGTTCGAGGTGGTGATGGGGATCCAGTCGTTGGCGCTACCCTCGTCGGCATCGTCGCCCAGCCAGTACCAGGTGAGGATGTCGCCCTTGAGCGTGCCGGAGTAGCTGACGCGCAAGGTCACGTCGCCGGGGTGCAGTTCGGGGTCGAGCACACCGTCAGCGGCTTCATCCAGCGTAGGCGCCGGCAGTTGGGCGGGCAACGGCGCGATCACCACCTTCAGGTGCGAGGACTGGCGGATCGCCTGCAGGGCCGTCGCATCGTTCATCACCTGGTAGCTCAGGTCCAGACTGCCACCGGCCAGCAGGCCGATGTGCTCGGCGGTCACACCCTGGTAGATCGGTTTGCCCTTTTCGTTGTTCGACACGATGTGGACGACTTCGTGCAGGTGCGGGGTGCCGTCGGCGCGGGAGCCGAGCCAGATGATGTTGATCGCGTCACCGACTTCCATGCCCTCGTAGGCCGGGATCACCGCGTGGGCACGCTCGAGTGTGGCATCCAGACGGTCGCCGATCAGTTCGAAGATCGACGGCGCGGGCAGTGGCGCATCACCGACGATGCTGATGTTGGCACGCTTGGAGGACAGCTGCGGGTCGCCATTGACCGGTGTGAGCACATAGGAGGCGACGATACGCCCTTTGGCGCCCTGGCGGACCACCTGATTGGGGATTGGCACCTCGACCACGTCCGGCAATTTCACGACTGTTTGCGCAACGGTATCCTTGGCGATTTCCTGGTCGTTGTGCAGGGTTACCCAGGTCACCGTCACTGTATCGCCGTAGGCGAAGGTAGGTGCGCGGGCCACCAATTGCACCGTGGCGTCGGCATCGCCCAGCACGCTCAGGTCGAGGATATCGTTGGGGGCCTCTTTGACGAAGGGCGCATCGAGTTTCCAGGCGCCGGCTTCCACGCCGATCACCGTGCGCAGCGACCAGTCTTCGGAGAAATTGCGCACCTCGTCGTGCACCTGGTAGTGCACCCGCAGGCTGGGGCTGTCGCCTGCGGCCAGGATCGTCGCCTGGTCGACGTTCAACGTGACCGGGTCACGTCCGCCAGCTTCTGCTTCGCTTACCGTATGCAGCAACGGCACATTGCCCCAGTGCAACTCGATCACATCCCACGCCGCGCGGTTGTCGTACCAGCCCACCTCCACGGGCACCCCGCGCGCCGCCCAGGCGGCATCCACGCCATTGTCGACCACGTCCTGCGGCAACTTGGGCGCGGGCAATTGCGAGTGCCCTGGCAGATGCGGGTCACGGTCATAGTCGCCCGGCAGGTCCAGCTTGATGCGCAGGCGCAGGGCGATCGAGTCCTCGGGCGTGGCGGTGCCGTTGCGGGTGAGGCGGTACAGCACCTGCTCGGCCCAGCTGTCCTGCGGTTGTTCGCCTGTAGTCAGTTGTTCGAGTACTTGCCCGACCCGATCGGTTTGTCCGTCGAGGAGGCGACAAACAAGCCGCAGCAGTTGCCCGAGATGGCTTGCCCGAGCGCGGACCAGCCTGCGCAGCATCTGGGCCGTCCAGGCATCGGGCAGTGGCAGGTACAGCATGATTCGCGTGTTTTCCTCGCCCGCCGCCACCGTGTGGCTGGCCAGCACCTGCCCATCCCATACGACCTCCAGCCTGTCGCCAGCCTGCATGCGCAGGTAAGGGTCGATGAACACCAGCAGCCCTTGGAGGAACTGCGTGGCCATCTGCAGATTGATCCCGCCATCGGCGTCGTGCACAGGGGATGGCATGCCGACGATCAACAACGGGCGAAGCGCCAGGGGCAGGTTGTCGGAGCCCTGTGGCGGTAAGTGGCTCAGGGGAGGTTGGCTCATGGGCAAGGCTCCTCGTGGCTGGAAGTAGGCACGCTCGCGCGAGGCGGCGAGCAGTGCGTCGTGGTAGCGGGAGCGCCCGCTGCGAGCTGGTCGGCGGGGCGGTAGGAGAAGGTGTCGCCGGCCCCAAGGGCCATGCGCACCACGGGCAGGAACCTTTGGGTCTGGTTGTAGAAGTCTCGCTGGATGAACTGTGCCTGGGGTAAGCCAGTGCTGTCGCCAAGGTAGTACAGGGCGTCGATGGGCAATCGCTGGGGAATGCCGACAGGCCAGGCCGCCATCATCAGCTCGTTCCAGTCGGTACGGCTGGGGAGTTCCCGCCTGACATCGATGCTCAGCTGGAACTGAGCGGGTGCGTTGCTGAACGCACAGCTTTGGCCTGGCGTGCTTGCATAACGGGCCTTCCACTGCTGCACGCTGTGAACGCCGAGCTTTTCGCACTCACCACGGAACGTGCAGGGATCAGGGCTGCCGGAGGTGCCGGCATTGTAGGGATAGGCGCAGCGCAAGGTGGGACGGTACGCCATCGGGGCACCCAGTTCACGGAAGGTGAAGCCGTAGGGCCGGGAGAACACCGAGCGAATGTCCACATCGCTGCGCGCATAGGAGAACGAGACACCGTTGTTGGCAATGGAGCCTGGGCTCGGGTCCCAGGCGTGGAACGCGGTAGTCGCCAGGTTGGAGCGAAACAGCACCCCGTTGCAGTTGAACGCGGCGCTTCCACCGGCGCAGGTGCTGGTGGCGTTGGCGAAGCGCTGCTTGAGTTGCTGCGCCACCTGGTAGCCGATGTACAGCTGGTCCTGCAGGTCGAAGCCGAACACCTGGTCGGCCGGTTGGGCGAGGTCCATGCGTACGACCGGCAGCCAGTCGCCCGTGGCGTCGAACCAGGCGCGCTGGTCCTGCTGGGCGGCCAGCAAGGCGCCCTTGGTGTGCCGATCGTAGACCAGCGCCTGTATCGCCAGCCGCGTCGGGGCCTGGGCGTCCCAGTTGCGCAGCAGCACCTCGACCGGTTTGTCGCGCCGCTCGCCAAGCTGCTCGTGGGCTTGCAGGGTGGAGAGAAATTGCGTGCCATTCTCGGCATTGAAGGCACACTGTTTTGCGGCATCCTGGCCCTGGCTTTGATAGTGCGCGACCCAGCTGGCGGCGTCGTCGACGCCCAGCGCTGCGCATGAGCCCAGGTCCGCGCGGGCCCGGGCAGCGACCGGCGCGCAACCCATGCTGGGCCGCGCCGGAGCGTCCGTTGTCGGCAGGGGGTGGCTGCACAGTGATTCGTAAGGCTTGCCCTGGCTCGCGGCGCTGAACAGATCGGCCAGTACCGCGCCATGACTGCGCGGCAGGCTGTCGCTGCCCAGGTCCGCCCGCAAAAAGTGCAGGCGCCGGCTGCCGCGTGCCGTGGCTGCGGCATCGTGTTGCCAGAAGGCACCTGCACCGGGGTTGTCGATCAGCAGTACGCCGGTGCATTGCCAGGCCGGCTTGTCGACCGCGCAACGGTTGGACGTGGCGCGATAGCGGTTGTTCAGCAGCTGTGCGGTTTCCGGGCCGGTGACCGCGCAGGTGCCTTGTTGCCGGCAGGTGGCGGCAACAGGCGAGCTGCCTGGCATCGCCAGTGGCGTGGCCTGTCGGGTACAGCCGCCGAGCAACATGATGCCGGTGGCCAGAAGCACCAGGGGTAGGGTAAGACCTTTCATGCTGGAGGCTCGCTCGCTGGTGGGCGTCAGCTGGCCAGGCCAACGGCCTGCAGCATCGTGCCGGTGTCGTGGCTGCTGGCATTGCCGTTGACGTCTGTGCCATTGGGGTCGTAGGCCCAGGCGGTACCTGCGCCCAATGGGTCCGCGGCCCAGAATGAATAGTTCAGCCAGCCCGCGAAGCTGGCCACGGGCCCAGTCTGTGGGTAGTAGCTCTGCCACAGCGCCTTGAGATCGGCCAGTGGTACCTGGGCAAGCCCAGCCTGTGTACAGGCGGCCTGCATGCCGACCCAGTCGCACGAGGCGCTGAGAAAATGCACCACCCGCATGCCACTGATGATCAGGCTGTAGGATTGCGCCTGCGCGTTGCTGTCGGTGGCGGTGATGCGGCAGGTGCCGTTGGCCAGGGCAGTCACTTCGCCATTGGCGTCTACCTGGGCGATGTCTGCGTCGCTGCTGGCGTAGGTGTAGGGCGCGCGGCCCCAGTCGGCGGCGCGGCGCATGCGGGCCTGCTCCGGTACCGTGGGCGGCGGGTGCCCGGCAATGGAGAGGTAGCCGCTGCCGCTGAGGTCCAACTGCGCGGCCTGGTCGAAACCGCCGGAGACGATGAGGGTCAGCACTGCGGTATCCTGCCCGCCCGCGTGGAAAGTCACCTGGCAGGCAACATCCAGCGTGGCGCCGGCAGCGGCGACGAACAGCGCCTTGGGCACGTCGTAGAACACTGGAGGCTCGCCGCGATCGACCATGCCCTGGTTGACCACCGTGTAATTGGTGTAATCGCCCACCGTCAGGTCCACGCGATCACGGTAGGCCATGCCGTTCCATACAGGCAGGCGCACCGTGGCGCCTGTGGCAGGCACATCCCGTGGATCCAGCGTGTTGCCGTTCGCCTCGACGACCTCGGGTGGGATTAACGCGCGGGCGCTGCCGGGGGTGGGTACCGTGGTGCTGGTCAGCCACAGCCACAGCCTTTTGATCCATTCGACGTTCATGCCGTTGTCCTCGGTCGAGTTCAGCCCTGCTTGTGTGTTGCCCCAGCCTGCATGGCGCGGCCAAGCGCCCCGGACTTGGCCAGGTACGACACCTTGCCGTCGAGCAGATGCCTTACGCTGCTGTTGTTACCGCCCCCTAGCGGGTGGCCCCAGGCGATCACGCGGCTGTCGGCCGTGAGGGAGGCGAAGCCGTGGCTGTTGGCATACACGGCGATGACGTTGGTCAACTGCTCGACCTCGGCAGACAGTGTTCCGCCTTCGGTGGCACTGCCCCAGGCCACCACCTGGCCGGTCTTGCGCAGGGCGGCGAAGGCATTCGCAGAGCCGGCAATCTGGATGATGTCGTCCAGCGCAGCGATGGCGGGAGGCACTACGCCACCGGTGCCCTCGTCCCCCCCCCAGGCGACGACATGGCCATTGCCGCGCAATGCGGCGAACGACTGCTTGGTGGACACCACATGAACGATGTCCGTCAAGCCGCCGATGATACCGTCCAGCGTGCCGCCATTGTCGGCGTATCCCCAGGCCACCACCTGCCCGGTGGCGCGGCGTGCCGTGAAGGCCAGGTCGTTGGCGCAACTGAGCTCGACGATATCGGTGAGCGCGGCAATCTCACCAGGTAGCTCACCACCGAATCTCGCCTCGCCCCAGGCCACCAGCCGTCCATTGCCACGCAAGGCGGCAAAGGCCATGAAGGCGCCGAGCACTTCCTTGATATCCCGGAATCCCCCGATCTCGCTGGGCACGCTGCCGCCGTTGGCGGAGTTGCCCCAGGCCACCACCTCGCCGGTCTGGCGGATCGCGGCGAAGGCGAAGGCGGTTGCCGCCAGGCTGCGCAGGTCGGTGAGCACCTTGATCGGATCCGGTACGGTCCCACCGTCTGAATGATCGCCCCAGGCCACCACCGCGCCTTGGTCGTTGATTGCCGCGAACGTATTTCTGTTGCCGCAAACCTGGGTATAGGTGTGCGACGGCACTGGGCTGATACGGCCCCACGCCACTACTCGGCCGCTGTGGGTGCGTCCGGCGAAGGCGATCCCCGTGCAGCTCACCTCGTTGATGTCGTTCATGGTGATGATGTCTGACGGTATGCTGCCGCCATAGCTCGGGTTGCCCCAACCGATCATGTCGCCGCTGTCACGACGAGCGACGAAGGCGGCGTCACCCAAGGTGAAGGTGCGCATGCCATTGCCGATCAAGTTGGGGGTATTAAGGGTGACCAGGTCATCGGCGGTCTGCACCCGTAGCAAACGGCCCGGGTCGGTGTCGCGCCAGGTGGTGCTCGGCAGGCTCCAGCCGGTATCGCCGGCATACTGCCATTGGGCGGCCAATGGCTTGCCGGTATTGGCGTCGAGGGCACTGAGCAGTCGCCAGTTGCCCGAGGCACAATAGGCACCGCGTGCCCAGCGCGCCCCCATGACGCGCAACGAGCCGGTTACCAGGTTGCTTTTGACATCGTAGGCCGCGGTTGCCGAGGGGCCTTCCGTGCCTCCTGCCTGGCGCACGATGCTGTAGTCCAACTGCACGTTGGCGCCATCGTTGGCCTGGACCAAGGTATGGGGGGCAATGAGATCGAGCTGG
>NZ_QKVM01000110.1 GCF_003231305.1 Pseudomonas sichuanensis
GGGCCAGGTCCAGGCTGGCCTGGGCTTCACGGCCCAGCGCCTCCAGCGCGGCGGCATCGGCCACCTCGCGGCGCCACAGCACGCTGTGGGCCGGCACGCCATGGTAGGTCGCCTGCCACTGGCCTTGCGCCTCGACAAAGCCCAAACGCAGCGCGTCGTGATGCTCCAGCACCACCGCCAGCGCCTGTTCCAGGCGCTCGGCATCCAGTGGCTGCTGCGGCTTGAGCAGCACCGACTGGTTCCAATGGTGGCGCTCGACCTGCACCTCGTCGAAGAACACCCGGTGGATCGGCAGCAGCGCCGTCGGCCCTTCGACCCGGCCCTGCGCTACTTGCAGGCCACTGCCATCGAGGCTGGCCACCGCGGCCAGGCCCTGTACGGTCTGGTGCTGGAACAGCTGCTTGGGCGTGAAGTGAATCCCCGCCTGGCGTGCCCGGCTCACCACCTGCAACGAGATGATCGAGTCGCCGCCCAGCTCGAAGAAGTTGTCCCGCGCACCGATGCGCTCCAGCTTGAGCACGTCCTGCCAGATCGCCGCGATACGTCGTTCAAGGTCAGTGGCCGGGGCCTGATAGTCGGCCTGCGCGGCCTCAAGATCCGGCAGCGGCAAGGCCTTGCGGTCCAGCTTGCCGTTGGGGGTCAGCGGCAGCGCCGGCAGTTGCAGCAGGTGCGCCGGCACCATGTATTCGGGCAGCTGTTCGCGCAGTGCGGCCTTGACCTGCTCGCTGTCCAGTTCGCTGCTGGCCACCAGGTAGCCCACCAGCTGATGACCGCTGGCACCTTCCACTGCCAGCACCACCGCCTCGCGCACGCCGGCCTGCTGTTGCAGGCGGGTTTCGATTTCGCCCAGCTCGATGCGGAAACCACGCACCTTCACCTGGTGGTCGACCCGGCCGATGTATTCCAGCTGGCCGTCCTCGCGGTAGCGGGTCAGGTCGCCGGTGCGGTACATCCGCTCGCCGGCAGCGCCCGATGGGTTGGGCACGAACTTCTCGGCAGTCAGCCCCGGGCGCAGCAGGTAGCCACGGGCCAGGCCGTCACCGGCCAGGTACAGCTCGGCGGCAACGCCCACCGGCGCCGCCTGCAACTGATCGTCCAGCAGCAGCGCGCTGCTGTTGCACATCGGCTGGCCGATGCTCGGCACACCGCCGTGCAGGCGGCGGCTGAAGGTGGAGTAGACGGTGTCTTCCGACGGGCCGTACAGGTCGTACACGTGGTCCAGGGTGCCCAGCGCGTACAGGCTGTCGACCAACCCTTGCTTGAGCGGCTCGCCACACAGGTTGACGATGTCCACCTCGGCCGGCACGTCGCCGGCACGCAGCAGCGCGGCGATGGCCGATGGCACGGTGTTGATCAGGCGCACCTCGGCCCGCGCCGGCAGGTTGCCCAGCTCCAGGGCGTTGCGCGCCAGGATCAGGTAGCCGCCGTTGGCCAGGGTGACGAACAGCTCCCACACCGACAGGTCGAAGCACACCGAGGTCGAGGCCAGCACGCCCTGGATCTCGTCATGGCTGTACATACCGGCGGACCAGTGCGCCAGGGCCACGATATTGCGGTGGGTGATGGCCACGCCCTTGGGCCTGCCGGTGGAGCCGGAGGTGTAAATCACATAGGCGAGGTTCTGCGCAGTCACCCGGGTGACCGGCGCGCTTGCCGGATAGTGCGCCAACGCCGCATCGTCCTCGGCCACCAGCACCGTGGTCAGACCGTCCAGGGAAATGCCTTCGAGCACACCCGGCTGGGTCAGCAGCACCCGCGCCTGGCTGTCTTCGAGCATGTAGGCCAGGCGGTCGAGCGGGTAGTCCGGGTCCAGCGGCACATAGGTGCCACCGGCCTTGAGCACCGCCAGCAGCGCCACCAGCAGTTCGGCGTTGCGCGGCATGGCCACGCCCACCCGCACCTCGGGGCCGACCCCCAACGCCACCAGGTGGTGGGCCAGGCGGTTGGCGCGAGCCTGCAGCCAGGCGTGGTCCAGGCGCCGCTCGCCATCGATCAGGGCCAGAGCCTGGGGCGTCTGGGCCGCCTGGCGCTCGATCAGCTGATGGATGCACTGCTCGCTTTCATAGGTTTCACGGGCCGGGTTGAAGCCGGCCAGGCGCGCCTGCTCGGCCGCCTCCAGGCTCGGCAGTTCGGCCAGGGGCAGGTGGAACTGTGCCGGCAACCGGGCCAGCAGGCCGCTCAGCTGTTCACCGAGCCGGCGCATGCCTTGCTCGGGGAAGCTGCGGCTGTCGAAGCTCAGGTGCAGCACCAGCTCTTCGGCATGCACCACCATCAGGGTCAACGGGAAGTTGGTCTGCTCGTGATTGTGCACCTCGCCAAAGCGCAGGCTGTCCGGCGCGGCCTGCTGCAGGGCTTCGGAGATCGGGAAGTTCTCGAACACCAGCAAGGTGTCGAACAGGTTGTCGCCCAACTGCGCCCAGCGCTGCACATCGAACAACGCGGTGTGTTCGTGCTCACGCAAGGCCAGGTTGCGCAGTTGCAACTGCGCCAGCCACTCGCCCAGCGGCTGCTGCGACTCGACGTCGACCACCACCGGCAGGGTGTTGATGAACAGGCCCAGTTGCTGCTCGATGCCCACCAGCTCGGCCGGCCGGCCAGCCACGGTGGCACCGAAGGCCACGTGCTGCTGGCCGGTGTAGCGCGACAGCAGCAAGGCCCAGGCACCTTGCACCAGGGTGTTCATGGTCAGCTTGTGCTGGCGAGCGAATTCGCTCAGGGCTTGGGTTTGCTGGGCATCCAGGCCGGTGTACAGCTCGACCTGGCCACCCTCGCCTTGCGGCAGGTCGCCAAATACCCGTGCCAGCCGGGTCGGCACCTCCAACCCAGCCACTTGACCGCGCCAGAAATGCTCGGTGGCCGCCGGGTCCTGGGCACCCAGCCAGGCGATGTAGTCGCGGTAGCGCCCCGCCTGGGCCGGTACGGCCTGGCCCCGGTAGCGTTGCAGCACCTCGCCCATCAGGCGCGAGTTGCTCCAGCCGTCCATGAGAATGTGGTGGCTGGTGTAGATCAGGTGGTGGCGCTGCTCGCCCAGGCGCACCAGCAACAGGCGCAGCAATGGCGGTTCGGCCGGGTCGAAGCCCTGGGCACGCTCGTCGGCGGCCAGTTGGTCGAGCGCGGCCGTGTCGGTGGCGCGGTCGCGCCAGTCGAGCTCGCGCAGGTTCAGGCGCACGGACTTGCGAATGACCTGCAGCGGGCGCTCCAGCCCCTGCCAGAGGAAGCTGCTGCGCAGCACGTCATGGTCATCGACGCAGGCCTGCCAGGCTGCCGCGAAGCGCGCAGGCTCCAGGCCTTCGACCTCCAGGCGCATCTGGTTGATGTAGTCGCCGCTGTGCTCATAGACGGTGTGGAACAGCATGCCTTGCTGCATCGGCGACAGCGGGTAGATGTCCTCGATCTGCGCCAGGGGCACCGGCAGGCTGTCCAGCCCGGCCATGTCCAGCCCGGCCAGTGGGAAGTCCGACGGCGTGGCGGAGCGTTCCTGCAAGGTGCAGCAATGCTCGACCAGGGCTTCCAACTCGCGACCGTAGTCATCCGCCAGGCGCTGCACCGTGGCTTCGTCGAACATCTGCGTGCTGAAGCGCCAGCCCATGCTGAACTCGCCGCCGTACACCTGGCCATTGAGCGTCAGCCAGTTGCCCAGCGCCGCCAA
>NZ_QKVM01000111.1 GCF_003231305.1 Pseudomonas sichuanensis
TGAGCGAAATGCGAATTTTCGGCGAATGTCGTCTTCACAGTATAACCAGATTGCTTGGGGTTATATGGTCAAGTGAAGAAGCGCATACGGTGGATGCCTTGGCAGTCAGAGGCGATGAAAGACGTGGTAGCCTGCGATAAGCTTTGGGGAGTCGGCAAACAGACTGTGATCCAGAGATCTCTGAATGGGGGAACCCAGCCAGCACAAGCTGGTTATCTTGTACTGAATACATAGGTGCAAGAGGCGAACCAGGGGAACTGAAACATCTAAGTACCCTGAGGAAAAGAAATCAACCGAGATTCCCTTAGTAGTGGCGAGCGAACGGGGACCAGCCCTTAAGTTGGTTTGAGATTAGTGGAACGCTCTGGAAAGTGCGGCCATAGTGGGTGATAGCCCCGTACACGAAAATCTCTTATCAATGAAATCGAGTAGGACGGAGCACGAGAAACTTTGTCTGAATATGGGGGGACCATCCTCCAAGGCTAAATACTACTGACTGACCGATAGTGAACCAGTACCGTGAGGGAAAGGCGAAAAGAACCCCGGAGAGGGGAGTGAAATAGAACCTGAAACCGTATGCGTACAAGCAGTGGGAGCCTACTTTGTTAGGTGACTGCGTACCTTTTGTATAATGGGTCAGCGACTTATATTCAGTGGCGAGCTTAACCGAATAGGGGAGGCGTAGCGAAAGCGAGTCTTAATAGGGCGCTTTAGTCGCTGGGTATAGACCCGAAACCGGGCGATCTATCCATGGGCAGGTTGAAGGTTAGGTAACACTGACTGGAGGACCGAACCGACTACCGTTGAAAAGTTAGCGGATGACCTGTGGATCGGAGTGAAAGGCTAATCAAGCTCGGAGATAGCTGGTTCTCCTCGAAAGCTATTTAGGTAGCGCCTCATGTATCACTGTAGGGGGTAGAGCACTGTTTCGGCTAGGGGGTCATCCCGACTTACCAAACCGATGCAAACTCCGAATACCTACAAGTGCCGAGCATGGGAGACACACGGCGGGTGCTAACGTCCGTCGTGAAAAGGGAAACAACCCAGACCGTCAGCTAAGGTCCCAAAGTCATGGTTAAGTGGGAAACGATGTGGGAAGGCTTAGACAGCTAGGAGGTTGGCTTAGAAGCAGCCACCCTTTAAAGAAAGCGTAATAGCTCACTAGTCGAGTCGGCCTGCGCGGAAGATGTAACGGGGCTCAAACCATGCACCGAAGCTACGGGTATCACCTTTTGGTGATGCGGTAGAGGAGCGTTCTGTAAGCCTGTGAAGGTGAGTTGAGAAGCTTGCTGGAGGTATCAGAAGTGCGAATGCTGACATGAGTAACGACAATGGGAGTGAAAAACTCCCACGCCGAAAGACCAAGGTTTCCTGCGCAACGTTAATCGACGCAGGGTTAGTCGGTCCCTAAGGCGAGGCTGAAAAGCGTAGTCGATGGAAAACAGGTTAATATTCCTGTACTTCCAGTTATTGCGATGGAGGGACGGAGAAGGCTAGGCCAGCTTGGCGTTGGTTGTCCAAGTTTAAGGTGGTAGGCTGAGATCTTAGGCAAATCCGGGATCTCAAGGCCGAGAGCTGATGACGAGTGCTCATTAGAGCGCGAAGTGGTTGATGCCATGCTTCCAAGAAAAGCTCCTAAGCTTCAGATAACTGGGAACCGTACCCCAAACCGACACAGGTGGTTAGGTAGAGAATACCAAGGCGCTTGAGAGAACTCGGGTGAAGGAACTAGGCAAAATGGCACCGTAACTTCGGGAGAAGGTGCGCCGGCGAGGGTGAAGGACTTGCTCCGTAAGCCCATGCCGGTCGAAGATACCAGGCCGCTGCGACTGTTTATTAAAAACACAGCACTCTGCAAACACGAAAGTGGACGTATAGGGTGTGACGCCTGCCCGGTGCCGGAAGGTTAATTGATGGGGTTAGCGCAAGCGAAGCTCTTGATCGAAGCCCCGGTAAACGGCGGCCGTAACTATAACGGTCCTAAGGTAGCGAAATTCCTTGTCGGGTAAGTTCCGACCTGCACGAATGGCGTAACGATGGCGGCGCTGTCTCCACCCGAGACTCAGTGAAATTGAAATCGCTGTGAAGATGCAGTGTATCCGCGGCTAGACGGAAAGACCCCGTGAACCTTTACTATAGCTTTGCACTGGACTTTGAGCTTGCTTGTGTAGGATAGGTGGGAGGCTTTGAAGTGGGGACGCCAGTTCTCATGGAGCCATCCTTGAAATACCACCCTGGCAACCTTGAGGTTCTAACTCAGGTCCGTTATCCGGATCGAGGACAGTGTATGGTGGGTAGTTTGACTGGGGCGGTCTCCTCCCAAAGAGTAACGGAGGAGTACGAAGGTGCGCTCAGACCGGTCGGAAATCGGTCGTAGAGTATAAAGGCAAAAGCGCGCTTGACTGCGAGACAAACACGTCGAGCAGGTACGAAAGTAGGTCTTAGTGATCCGGTGGTTCTGTATGGAAGGGCCATCGCTCAACGGATAAAAGGTACTCCGGGGATAACAGGCTGATACCGCCCAAGAGTTCATATCGACGGCGGTGTTTGGCACCTCGATGTCGGCTCATCACATCCTGGGGCTGAAGCCGGTCCCAAGGGTATGGCTGTTCGCCATTTAAAGTGGTACGCGAGCTGGGTTTAGAACGTCGTGAGACAGTTCGGTCCCTATCTGCCGTGGACGTTTGAGATTTGAGAGGGGCTGCTCCTAGTACGAGAGGACCGGAGTGGACGAACCTCTGGTGTTCCGGTTGTCACGCCAGTGGCATTGCCGGGTAGCTATGTTCGGAAGAGATAACCGCTGAAAGCATCTAAGCGGGAAACTTGCCTCAAGATGAGATCTCACTGGGATCTTGAATCCCCTAAAGGGCCGTCGAAGACTACGACGTTGATAGGTTGGGTGTGTAAGCGCTGTGAGGCGTTGAGCTAACCAATACTAATTGCCCGTGAGGCTTGACCATATAACACCCAAGCAATCTGCTACGCAGATTGTGGTGGTGAAGACGAAAGACCCGAAAATTCGCACTCTTCACAAAAGCACCACAAATTCACATATCCGAATTGGCCAAGAGTGTTCACAAGACATTCTGGGCAACCGAATTTCTTGACGACCATAGAGCATTGGAACCACCTGATCCCATCCCGAACTCAGTAGTGAAACGATGCATCGCCGATGGTAGTGTGGGGTTTCCCCATGTGAGAGTAGGTCAT
>NZ_QKVM01000112.1 GCF_003231305.1 Pseudomonas sichuanensis
ATCGACTTGCCCTCATCGATCAGTCGAACGAGGTCAGCGTGCAGGTCAGCGCGTAGTTTGGGGAGACGTTTGAGGGCAGCCGCGACATCCCGCTCCTTTGAGTCAAAAGAGAAGTTGGGGTTGAGCACCGTCAACTCAAGCATCGGGAGCGAGTCGTCTTTTTTGGTAGAACCTTCGGCAGGGGTGTTGCTTTCGTTGCTGGAGGACATCAGGTTTCTCCGTTGAGGGAGCCCGTAGGCTACAAACTATCTTGCCCCGCCGGCAAGGCGCGTTGAGCGCTGCCGATTTGACGAGAGCTAGCCACCGACATGCGGGAGGAGGACCGGAGGGTAGTTGTAGTCATTTGACCATCTGCTTGCATTCGACTCGACTACCCAGATGCATTCGGATTGATCAGTCGGTTGCGATCAGTGCCACTTAGTGCGCCTGAGCTGGGTATGGCTTTGGTTAGAATTCAGCTCCGCTTTCTGAAATGATGTGCTTCATCACTGTTTCGAAGGGGGTTGGAATGACGGCTTATGGAGAGCGGGTGTGGGATGTAGTCATCATTGGCGGGGGGCAAGCGGCTTTGGCAACTGCCTACTTCCTTCGCCGCACGGAGCTTTCGTTCATCATGCTCGATGCCGAGGAAGCGGCGGGCGGAGCTTGGCGACACGGTTGGAATTCCCTGCGGCTGTTCTCGCCGGCCACGTGGAGCTCCATTCCCGGTTGGATGATGCCAGCTGTCCAGGATGGCTATCCGTCTCGCGAGCATGTCATCGACTACCTCACCCAGTATGAGGCGCGCTATCAGTTTCCAATCGAACGGCCAGTGCGCGTCACCTCAATCGAGCGCGTTACCGGCGCGTTGCGTGTCCATTCAGAGTCTGGCTATTGGGATGCAAAAGCTGTGGTCAGTGCCACAGGTACTTGGAGCAATCCGAACATACCTGCCTACCCTGGCGCTGAGTTGTTCCGTGGCCAACAGCTGCATTCGGCTGACTACGTTGAACCGCAGGCCTTCTCTGGCAAGAGCGTGCTGGTCGTCGGCGGTGGCAACTCCGGCGCGCAGATTCTCGCAGAGGTTTCCAAAGTAGCGAATGCGACCTGGGTAACACCCACCGATCCACTCTTCCTACCTGACGATGTGGATGGCCGAGTGCTGTTCGAGCGGGCTACGGAGCGCTGGAAAGCGCAGATGGAGGGACGTGTTATTGAGCAGCCGGTCGGCGGGTTGGGCGATGTGGTAATGGTCCCGCCTGTAATGGAGGCGCGAGAGCGAGACGTTCTGCACGCGGTGAGGCCCTTCGCTCGTTTCACCCCTGACGGTGTGGTCTGGGCAGACGGCTCGGAGACCGCAGTTGATGCGGTGATCTGGTGCACCGGGTTCAAACCCGCCTTGGGACACCTCGCCAGCCTTGGGGTTGTTACTGAGCAAGGACGTGTAGAAGTCGAAGGGACCCAATCTGTGAGTGAGCCGAGACTATGGCTGGTCGGCTATGGCGAGTGGACTGGTTCTGCCTCGGCGACCTTGATCGGAGTGACCCGTACAGCCCGCAGCACCGCTGCTGAGATCGAGCGTTTTTTGGTGAAGGTGGAGGCCTGAGCTCCCCTATTTCCCCAAAGTGATCACCTGAACAGCTGGGAGTTTTGTTGGGATAGGTGGTCATCTGCTGCCCAACTCCCGAGCATTGCTCGGGAGTTGCCTATGACGATCACTGCTGTGGGCGGTTTCTCGCTGATAGCTATGGGCTAGACGATTTACTCCTTACGGATATCAATAATCGTCGCGCTGCTGCCGTCCATCCTGAAGTCAAACGCTACCTTATCTCCCACCTTCAACTTTTCCAGCTGCTGCGCAGTGGCCTTGAAGCCCATGGTCATGGCTGGCCATTTCAGCGCCGCCACCGGTCCATGCATTAAGGTCACTTTGCCGCCCTGGGCGTCTATGGCCTTTACCATCCCTTCAGCGTGAGCGGCAGGTGCTGCTTGAGCTTCCTTCATATCCATACCATCCATGTTCATCCCGGCCATGGAGTCTTGAGCTTGTGCGCCTGATGCAAAGGCGAAGAGCAGTGCAACACTGAGGTAGAGCTTTTTCATCGGATTTCTCCTGGTGTGGAATCGTGAGTGACTACAAGAGCGCGGCGCTGGATCAGCCAATACGCTGCGGGAATAACGAAGAGAGAGAGCAAGGGGGCGGTCAGCATTCCGCCTACCATGGGTACGGCGATGCGGCTCATCACTTCGCTGCCGGTCCCGCTGCTCCAGAGAATGGGCAGCAAGCCTGCAACGATCACTGCCACGGTCATCGCCTTCGGCCGGATGCGCTGTACCGCGCCCTCGCGAATGGCCTCAAGTAGAGCTGGCTGAGTGGGCTCACCATTGGCCTGTCGCTCGGCCCAAGCGTTATTCAGGTAGATCAGCATGATCACCCCGAACTCCGCCGCGACCCCGGCCAAGGCAATGAAGCCAACGCCGGTGGCTACCGACAGGTTGAAACCCATCAGGTACAGCAACCACACACCGCCGGTGAGGGCGAAAGGCAGAGTGCCCATGATCAGCAGCGCCTCACCTAGGCGGCCAAAGGTCAGATACAGCAGGACGAAGATGATGGCCAATGTCGCCGGCACCACCCAGGCCAACCGAGCGTTGGCGCGCTCCAGATACTCGAACTGGCCTGAATAACTCAGACTGACGCCTGGATCGAGCTTCACTTCGCGGTCAACTGCCTGACGCAGGTCAGCGACCACAGACGACAGATCACGGCCGCGAACGTCGATGTACACCCAGCCAGAGGGGCGGGCGTTCTCGCTCTTGAGCATCGGCGGGCCTTCGGCAATTCGCACACGGGCCAAGGTGCCGAGGGTTATCTGGGCACCTTGAGCGGTGTAGATTGGTAGCTGACGCAGTGCCTCGACTGAATCGCGCCATTCGCGGGGGTAGCGGACGCTGATCGGGTAACGCGCCAGGCCTTCCACCGTCTCCCCGATGGTTTCGCCACCAATGGCGCCGGCGACAATGGCTTGCACGTCGGCGATGTTCAGGCCGTAACGGGCAGCAGCCTGGCGGTCGATGTCGAGATCGACGTACCGTCCGCCGGTCAAACGCTCGGCCAGTGCCGAGGTCACGCCAGGTACAGTCTTCGCTACCCGTTCGACGGCCAG
>NZ_QKVM01000113.1 GCF_003231305.1 Pseudomonas sichuanensis
CGCTGCAGTCAGAGTAGTCTTACCGTGGTCAACGTGGCCGATAGTGCCGACGTTTACGTGAGGTAGGGAACGATCAAACTTTTCCTTAGCCATCGATACAGTCCTCCGCAGAAGAAATAGTCATACCGCTGATAAAACAAAGGCAGATATTTTCATATCTGCCTTGTTTATATGGAGCTCTTGAGCGGACTTGAACCGCTGACCTCACCCTTACCAAGGGTGTGCTCTACCAACTGAGCTACAAGAGCGAAACACTTTGCGCAACAACTGCAAACTTGGAGCGGGTAGCGGGAATCGAACCCGCATCATCAGCTTGGAAGGCTGAGGTTCTACCACTAAACTATACCCGCGGAGCTTGCGGCTCTCGCTGAAACTGGTGGAGGGAGAAGGATTCGAACCTTCGAAGCTCTCGCAACGGATTTACAGTCCGTCCCCTTTGGCCGCTCGGGAATCCCTCCAGATGTGGCCGGCATTCTATTTGGCTGCCGCCCTAGTGTCAAGCTCTTTTTCAAATTTTTTCAATCAAATCTGAAACTTAGCCGCTTTGACACTGCTTCTGGTTCTGCTACCTGAGTGGCGTTCCCTGTGAAGCGGGCGCCATTCTATCAAGCTATTCAGCAGTTGCAATACCCTCGCACAAAATAATTTTGTGTTTTAAGTCTTTGAAATCCTTGGAAAGAATGGCCAGCACCGATTGGTCCAGCAAACGCTCGCCTTCAGGGGCCACCTTGAGCCAGAAGCCCTCGGCTCCAGGCAACTGCCCTACGACCGGCTGCGAGGCGATATCGAGGCTCAGCAGCCGCTGCCGTAGCGCATCGAGTTGCTCACGCCCAGCAACCCCACCCACCACCAGGCATTCATCCCGGCGCCTGGCCGGTGTCGCAACACCCGTTTCACGCAGCAGACGAATCTCTTGCTGGCTGCCTTTATATAAAGAGAGAGGTGCGACCTCTTTGACCCTCAGCGGAGCCTCCTGCTGATGCCATACGTAATAGAAAACGTTCAGCACGAGTAACAGCAGAAATAACCAGCGCATAGACACCTCAACTCAAGGGGCAGGCCATGGCCAGACCAACGAATACCAGATCCGGCACAATCCGCGCCTGGGGAACGGCTTCATGCACCAACGGGGCATCTCCACCCGTGAGGAAGATCGTGAAGTCATCGCCCCACAAGGCTTTCGCCTGCTCGATTTGCGTCCGGGCAAAACCCTGGAGCATCAACACACAGCCGCGCTCTACTGCCTCTACCGTGGAACGCCCAGGAGCCAGACTGCTAAGCGCGCGCTCAGCCGACGCATCGTCATAGCGGATACGACGCGTGTGGGTCCGCAACTGACTGCGCATCAGCGGCATGCCAGGGCAAATGTACCCCCCCAGATGCTCACCATCGGCCGCGACAAAGTCCGCCTTTGCCGCAGTGCCGAAGTCAATGACCAAGCAAGCAGCCTTGGCCAGGTGGAAAGCACCCAGGGCACCCAGCCAGCGATCCATGCCCAGGCGCTGGAAATCCTCATAGCCATTGCGCACCCCGGCCATTTCCTGCACAGGCTGAGCCACCTTGACGTCGATAGCGAAGGCTTGCTGAAGAAGAGCACAAAGTGCCGTAGTTTCTTCCTCGCTGCGCACGCTGACCATTCGACCACCTGTCAGACGCAAGGCAGGAAGCGCACCGATAGCAGCCACAAGGGCTTGGTCGGAGTCGACGATTCCGCCGCTAGTGATAGCCGCATCCGCAGCGTGTATCACCCGCCATTTGATAAAGCTGTTCCCGCAGTCGAGCTCAAGAATCATCACGCAACCTCAGACTGAGCTCGCCACCGCTGAAGCTCTTTTCCACACCATCTACATCAAGACGCAAGCCGCCTTGACCATCCACACCTCGCGCCACCCCATCAATGCGGGTATTGCCAGCCACCAGTGAGACGTTACGCCCCTGCCACAGGTGCGCTTGCTCCCACTCCTCCTGGAACGCGGCGAAGCCGTATCGGCGATGACGCGCCAACTCGTGCTGCAGCTGCTGACTGAGTAGCGCAACCAATTGATTACGGTCAACCACCAGACCAGCTTCGCTACGCATGGAGGTCCATTGCTGGTCGATCTGCTCACTGGACTGCATGTTCACGTTGATGCCGATGCCCAACACCACGTGGCAGACATCGGCCGGGTCACCGACCAATTCCAGCAGGATCCCGGTGATCTTGCGTCCCCTCACCAGGACATCGTTTGGCCACTTGAGCCCGACGTCTTTAAGCCCGAAAGCTTGCAGGGTACGCATCACTGCCAGGCCAACCACCAGGCTCAGCCCTTCGAGCTGACGCATGCCCCCCTCAACCCGCAACACCAGGCTGTAATAAAGGTTTTCAGCAAACGGGCTTACCCACTGCCGCCCGCGACGGCCACGACCGGCAGTCTGGCGCTCGGCGAGCACCAGGAAAGGAGCAGCCTGGCCTTGCGCCGCAAGCCGTAAACCCTCGGCATTGGTCGAGTCGATGCTCTCATGGATGAACACAGGCCACTGCTCGCCCTGGGAGAACGCGGTAATCGCGTGCGATTCCAGCAGATTCAACGGCGCTGCCAGCTGATAGCCGCGCCCACGGACTTTATGAATGGTCAGGTTCAGCTCACTCTCAAGGTGTTGCAGCTGTTTCCAGACGGCACTGCGACTTACACCGAGGGCAGCCCCCAGCGCTTCTCCGGAATGGAACCGGCCATCCTTGAGGAGATTCAACAACTTCAGCATGCCAGTCTCGACTTGGAATAAGGCTGGCATGATAGCCACGCCCCGAAGCCTTGCATAGGAAAAGGGCCACCCTCAAGGGAGGAAACCGTCGCCGACGCTGCAGTATTTTCTGCCTG
>NZ_QKVM01000114.1 GCF_003231305.1 Pseudomonas sichuanensis
GGTCGTGCGGTCGATCTGCGCCAGGTCGCTGCCGGCCACCTTTACGCCAATCGGGCTCTTGATACCGGTGGCGAGCATGTCGATTCGGTTGCGGATTGGCGGAATCCAGATGTTGGTCAGGCCCGGTACGCGTACGGTCCGGTCGAGTTCCTCGACCAGTTTTTCGCTGGTCATTCCTGGCCGCCACTGATCCTTGGGCTTGAGCCGCACGATGGTCTCGAACATCTCCAACGGTGCCGGGTCGGTGGCTGACTCCGCGCGACCGGCCTTGCCGAACACACTGGCGACTTCTGGCACCGTGCGGATCAGTCTATCGGTGCGCTGCAGCAGCTCCGAGGCCTTTTGCGCCGACAGGCCTGGCAGGGCCGAGGGCATGTACAGCAGGTCACCTTCGTCCAGCGGCGGCAGGAATTCTCCACCCAGGTGGCTCAATGGCCACAGGCTGCTGAGCAAGATCGCCAGCGCGCCCAACAGCGTCAACCACGGCCTACGCAGTACGACCTCAAGCGCCGGCCGGTACACGCGAATCAGCCCACGGTTGAGTGGATTACGCTGCTCGGCAGGCAATGGCCCACGGATCCAGTAGCCCATTAGCACCGGCACCAATGTCACGGCTAGCCCCGCCGCGGCCGCCATGGCGTAGGTCTTGGTGAACGCCAGGGGTGCGAACAGCCGTCCCTCCTGGGCCTGCAAGGTGAACACCGGCACGAACGACAGGGTGATGATCATCAGGCTGAAGAACAGCGCCGGCCCGACCTCCACGGCGGCATCTGTCATGACCCGCCAGTGCTCGGCTCCTCTCAGCACCTGCCCCGGATGACGGGCATGCCAGGCCTCGACCCGTTTGTGCGCGTTTTCGATCATCACCACAGCGGCATCGACCATTGCGCCAATGGCGATGGCAATTCCGCCCAGAGACATGATGTTGGCGTTGATGCCCTGGTGCCGCATGATGATCAGCGCGATCAGCACCCCCACCGGCAATGACACGATCGCAACCAGCGACGAGCGCAGGTGCCACAGGAAGGCCGCACACACCAGTGCGACCACGATGAACTCCTCGATCAACTTGTGACTGAGGTTGTCTACGGCGCGGTCGATCAATTGGCTGCGGTCATAGGTAGTCACCAGCTCGACGCCGGCGGGCAGGCTTTTCTTCAGTGTTTCGAGCTTTTCCTTCACACGGGTGATGGCTTCCCGGGCATTCTTGCCGCTGCGCAGGATCACCACGCCGCCCACGGCTTCGCCTTCGCCGTCCAGCTCCCCGATGCCCCGCCGGGCTTCCGGCCCGAGTTGTACTCGGGCGACGTCGCCCAGCGTCACCGGTGCACCGTTGGCAGCCAAGCGCAGGGGGATGGCGCGAAAGTCGTCCAGCGTCTTCAGGTAGCCCGAGGCCCGCACCATGAATTCCGCCTCACCTTGTTCCAGCACGCCACCGCCCGTTTCCTGATTGGCCTTGCCGATGGCGTTTGCGACCTCGCCCTGGGTGATGCCGAGACTGGCCATACGCAGCGGGTCGAGTACCACCTGGTACTGCTTGACCATGCCGCCAATGCTTGCCACTTCAGCGACATCCGGTACGGTCTTGAGCTCAAAGCGCAGGAACCAATCCTGCAGGCTGCGCAGCTGTGCCAGATCATGCCTGCCACTGCGGTCGACCAAAGCGTACTGGTAGATCCAGCCAACGCCTGTGGCGTCCGGCCCAAGTGCTGGTTTGGCTGAGGCAGGCAGGCGCGACTGAACCTGGCTCAGGTACTCCAACACGCGTGAGCGTGCCCAGTACACGTCGGTGCCATCTTCAAACAGCACGTAGACGAAGCTGTCGCCGAAGGCAGAAAAGCCACGTACGGTCTTGGCGCCCGGTACCGAGAGCATCGTGGTGGTCA
Source organism: Pseudomonas sichuanensis (assembly GCF_003231305.1). Lineage (GTDB taxonomy): Bacteria > Pseudomonadota > Gammaproteobacteria > Pseudomonadales > Pseudomonadaceae > Aquipseudomonas > Aquipseudomonas sichuanensis. Next base: position 1,887 of record NZ_QKVM01000114.1, read on the forward strand.
GCGGATAGGTGACCTGGTTTTCGACGATCTGGGGTGCTTGCCCTGGGTAGGAGGTACGGATGATCACTTGGGCGTCCGACAGATCGGGCAAGGCATCGATCGGCAGGCTGCGCAGCGAAAATATCCCCCAGGCCACCAGGAACAAAGTGGTGAGCAGAACCAGTATGCGATTGCTCACTGACCAACGAATCAGTTTTTCGATCATGGCTGGCCCTCCAGCGCATTGATCTGCTCGATGACCATGCCGTCGTCGCGCTTCCGAACACCAAAGCGGATACGTTCACCCACCTTGAGCCCAGTAATCAGCGTGGGGTCGGCCACATGAAAAGTCATGGTCATCCCAGGCATTCCCAGGGTGACGAAAGGCCCATGGGCGATGGTCAGCTGATTACCTTCAATTTGCACGATTCGACCGTCTGCTTCATGCAGCTCGGGCGGTTGCGAGGCGGCCGGTGAGTCCGAGGCGGTGGTCGCCTCGATGCCTTTGAGGCTGGCTTCGGAGTCGATCAGGAACTGTCCGGATGCCACGACTTTTTGCCCGGCCTGCAGGCCTTTCAAGATGGTAACCTGGCCGCCGTTCTCCTGGCCTAGCAGCACTTCCACTGGGCGGAACCGGCCTTGGTCTTCGGCCACCATCACCAGATCACGTTTGCCGGTGCGGATTACGGCCTCGGCAGGTAGCAGCAGGCTGTCATCGGCGTTTTCGCCTGGGCGCAGCGCAACCTGCGCGGTCATTCCCGGCCGTAGCCGACCATCTTTGTTGGGCAGCTCAATACGCAGGCGCAAGGTACGGCTTTGCAGGTCTGCATCCGCGAGCAGAGCTGTCAGTTTGCCTAGAACGGTCTCGCCGGGATAAGCCGGCAAGTGGGCCTCTACTGCTTGCCCCTCGTGCAGGCCACTTGCCTGAGCTTCCGGCACAGCGGCTTCGAGCCACACATTCGC
>NZ_QKVM01000115.1 GCF_003231305.1 Pseudomonas sichuanensis
CAGGCGCATGTCATCGTTCAGCCGCCGAGGCAGAACAATGGTGTGAGGTTCACGAAGGAATCAGGTGCGGGGAGGACGCCAATGATCGGGGGGGGGCCTGGTCAGAAGGCCTTCGCCATAGGTATCGACAGGGCGGGGAGTCGAGAAGGTGAGCGCGGGCTCGAGCATGCTGACCTGCAATGTGCTTGCGGTCCTGCATTCCTGGCCGATTTTGCAGGCCTTGTTGGCGTGCTGAGAGGTTTTCCCCTGATCCTGGTCCTGACAGCAGTCGTGCTCCATCCCTGCCATCATCTGCATGCCCATGGTTTGCATGGGGCAAGGCTCGATGGCTGAGTCGACTCCCGCCATCCCGTTGAGAGGAAGCGAAAGTACGAGCATCAGGATAGTGAACAGTCGCAGGATGCGGATCATAGGGGCGAGTTTAGGTGATATTGGTTAGCGCAGCATTAACTGCGCCTTTACTTAAGAAAAACGCAATTACTTCTGTTTACTACTGCGACGTTGCAATCACCTCAACGTGCTTGGGTAAAGCAATAGAGATCAGGGCTGCGAGTAGCATGAAGGCCGAGGAAATCCATAAACAAGCTCCCAGCCCGTAGGCTTGGAATACCCAGCCCGAGAGCAGCGTACCAACCAGGCGACCCAGGGCGTTGGACATGTAGTAAAAGCCCACATCCAGCGAGACCCCATCTTCCTTGGCATAGCTGACGATCAGGTAGCTGTGCAGCGATGAGTTCACCGCGAATAGCACACCAAACAGCATCAACCCACCCAGCAGCACTACTTGCGCTGACCAGCCTGCCGACAGGCCCACGGCGATGAGCGCAGGTAGCCCGGCCAGGGCGATTGCCCAGATGAAGGCTGCTCGGCCGTCTGGCACATGACCACGCTTCTTGCCGGTGATGTGGGGGGCAAACGACTGGACGATGCCGTAGCCGATTACCCATGTGGCCAAGAAGCCACCGACCAGCCAGAAGTCCCAGCCAAACGCAGAGTTCAGGTACACCGGCAGAGCCACCACGAACCAGACATCCCGAGCACCAAACAAAAACAGCCGTGCGGCGGAGAGGATGTTGATGGCCCGGCTCTTGGACAGCATGTCGCGGAATTTCGGCTTGGCCTTGGCCTTGCCCAAGTCCTTTTTCAGCAGGATCAGACTGCCGATCCAAATCAGGGCCAGCACCGCCGCCATGGCCAGTACCGCCTGGCTGAAACCGAGCAGCGCAAGCAGTGCTCCCCCGAGGAAGAAGCCCACGCCTTTGAGCGCGTTTTTCGAGCCCGTCAGGATGGCCACCCATTTGTAGAGGGTGCCTTGCTGGCTGTCCGGCACCAGGAGCTTGATGGAGCTCTTGGCGCTCATCTTGTTCAGGTCCTTGGCGATGCCGGAGAGCGCCTGGGCGGCCATTACCCACGGCACCGTCAGCGAGGCTGCTGGTACCGTGAGCATCAGTAGGGCGACGACCTGCATGCCAAGGCCGATGTTCATGGTGCGGTTTAACCCCAGGCGGGCGCCGAGGTAGCCACCCACGAGGTTGGTGATCACGCCGAACACTTCGTAGAACAGGAACAGCGCCGCAATCTGCAGCGGCGTGTAGCCCAGCGAATGGAAGTGCAGTACCACCAACATGCGCAATGCGCCGTCGGTGAGGGTGAAGGCCCAGTAATTGCCGGTAACCAGCAGGTACTGACGCACTTCCGCAGACAGGGCTGACAACGCCTTCATGATCGCCGTTTACTCCGCTGCGCCGACTAAGCGTGCCAGTTCCGCGGCACGGTTGGCGTAGCCCCACTCGTTGTCGTACCAGGCGTAGATCTTCACCTGGGTACCGTTGACTACAAGGGTGGACAGCGCATCGATGATCGAGGACCGCGGATCGGTGCGGTAGTCGATGGACACCAAGGGGCGCTCTTCGTAGCCCAGAATGTCCTTCAGCGGCCCTTCGGCAGCGGCTTTCAGCAGCGAGTTGACCTCTTCAGCCGTCGTCTCACGTTCCACTTCGAACACGCAGTCGGTCAGCGAGGCGTTGGCCAGCGGTACACGCACGGCATGACCATTCAGCTTGCCGCGCAGTTCGGGGAAGATCTCGGCGATTGCGGTGGCCGAGCCTGTGGTGGTCGGGATCAGGCTCATGCCTGAGGCACGGGCACGACGCAGGTCCTTGTGCGGTGTATCGAGGATGCTCTGGGTATTGGTGAGGTCGTGAATGGTGGTGATCGAGCCGTGGCGGATGCCCAAATTCTCGTGAATCACCTTGACCACCGGGGCCAGGCAGTTAGTAGTGCAGGAAGCGGCGGTGACGATACGATGCTGCGCCGGGTCGAACAGGTGCTGGTTGACGCCCATCACCACGTTCAGTGCGCCTTTCTCCTTTACTGGAGCGCAGACGACCACACGTTTGACGCCTTGATCCAGGTAGGCCTGGAGCACGGCTACCGACTTCATCTTGCCGCTGGCATCGATGACCAGGTCGCAGCCCGACCAGTCGGTGTCCGCGATGGTCTTGTTGGCGGTGACCTTGATGCGCTTGCCCTCGATCACTACCGCGTCGCCCTCTGCGCAGGCTTCACGGTGCCAGCGTCCGTGGATCGAATCGAAGTTGATCAGATGGGCATGGGTCTCGGCGTCACCGGCCGGGTCATTGATCTGCACAAACTCGAATTCCGGCCAGTCCCAGGATGCGCGAAGCGCCAAGCGACCAATACGGCCAAACCCATTGATACCTACTTTGATAGCCATGTTCTTGTTCTCGAATCGCGATTAGCGAAAGGTCAGAGGGTGTCGCTGAACTGGTTGATATACCCAACGTGCGCAGGGTTCTGGATC
>NZ_QKVM01000116.1 GCF_003231305.1 Pseudomonas sichuanensis
GAGTGCGATCCATGAACCCCACCTTCTAAAAGATAGGGCCTCAGCTTACCGTGGTATCTCTGGCGAGCAGTTCCATGGCAGCAAGGCTTCGTAGTCTGAGACCGACGACGCATACGGCAGGCGCTCAAGTACGTGGCGCAGCCACGTATAGGGCTCCTGGCCGTTGACCTTGGCGGTCTCGACCAAGCTGTATATCTGCGCACTTGCCGTGGCGCCCTTGGGCGTGTCACTGAACAGCCAAGCCTTACGCCCAATGACAAACGGTTTTATCGCGCGCTCTGCCAGGTTGTTGTCGATTGGCAAATGGCCCGCTTCGACATACCGTTCCAGGCGGCTCCAGTTGTTTGCCAGGTAATGCACCGCCTTGCCCAATACGCTTTGCGGCGTCACCTGGGCGTACGTCTTGTCCAGCCAGCTTTTCAGCTGACCGAGGATCGGTAAGCTTCTTTCCTGGCGACCGATGAACCGCTGTTCGTCGCTGACCTCCTTGAGGTCGCGCTCGATGTCATACAGCTTATTGATCATCGTCAGCGCCACATCGGCTCGTCCGGTCTTACCCTTGGGCTGCACCTTTTGTGCTTCGACGAACTTGCGGCGCGCGTGAACCATGCATGCCAGTCGCTCGATACCGGGCTGCAACGCCAAAGCGTTGTAACCCGCATAATCGTCGGTCATCACATAGCCGCGATAGCCTTGCAGCAGACGCAATGGTACTTCCTGCGCACGGCTGGTGGTGTAGTCGAACAGCACAACTTGTCGATCAGGCGGGCCACTGGCTTGCACCCACATCCAGGATTGGCTGGTCGGGTCTCGATCCGGTTCTTTCAACACCTGGACGCGAGTCTCATCGCAATGAATCACCGGACTTTCCAGCAGCCGATCACGCATCAGGTTCAACAGCGGCTGGAAGTATTTACTGCACTGGATCACCCAACGCGCCAGGGTTTGTCGTGGAATCTCGATGCCGTGGCGGGACAGCACACTTTCAAACCTGTGTAGCGGCAAGCCATCGACGTACTTGGTCGTCAGCAGCATGGCCAGCACGCTTGGGCTGGCCATGCTTTTTTCGATTAACTGGGCGGGCTTGTCAGCAGTGACAGGAGCAGTCTCGCAACCACGGCAGCCATAGATCTTGCGCACGTGTTTGAGTACGCGGATCTGCATCGGCACGATATCGAGCTGCTCGCTGGTTTCTTCGCCGATGACATGCTTGCGGCAACCGCAGGTGCAGGTCAGTTCGTGTTCGGGCAACTCATGGATAACTTCGATACGTGGCAGATTAGCCGCCAGTGGCTTGCGCTTGCCACGGCGCTTGACCGGGACAACGACTTCTTCATTGGCATCATCGACTACAGCCAGCAGAGGGTCATTTTCCGCTTCATCGAACATGGCCAGTTGCGGCGTTTTGGGATCGACGGTTTGCTCGGACTTGCGGCCAAAGAAACGGTCACGCCATAACTTGATTTGTTCTTTCAGATCGTCAATTTGGACGATGTGGGCCTGATTGACTTCCTGCTCGCGCAAACGGGCAGCATAGCTCTCAAGCAATAATTGCTTGAGCAGGGCAGGATCGTCTGGGAGATTGTCGGGCACGGAAATCATGCCGCGGATTATACCGGGTCAGGCGACGTAGCGCGGAGTCAAAACCTGATGAGGACGGTTGCGCCAAAGGTCGAAACCGTCGAGCAGCCAATTGAGTTCTTGGACGGTCAGGACAATCGCTTCGTCGCTGGGCTCAGGCGACATTTTGAAGCGCTCGGCTTCCAGGCGCTTGAGCCAGAGGCAGAAGCCGTTGCGCTCCCAGTACAACACTTTGATCCGATTACGCGCCTTGTTGAGGAAGACGAAGAGCACGGGGTCGAACACGGCGACTTTGATATCCAGTTCTACCAAGGCAGTAAGGCCGTCGATGGACTTTCGAAAGTCCACAGGCTTGGGGTAGAGGTAGACTTTTTCGACTTTGCTGTCGGGGCGCATCATGCAGGGCTGGCTCCAGAAGGAAATCGGGAGCACAGCATCGGGCATCAGGTAAGCGCTTTGAATGTGGGGTTCATGGAGCACTTACG
>NZ_QKVM01000117.1 GCF_003231305.1 Pseudomonas sichuanensis
GCCTTCAATTTCATGAGCTTCCTGCAGGGCGGCGTGGACCCACGCACCGGCCAGTACACCCTGGCCGTCGATATCCCCACGCTCAAGAGTCACGAACTGCGCGGCCCCGAGTGGCCGCTGAGGCTGGCCTACAGCCCGCTGAACACTCAGGACTCGGGTTTTGGCACGGGCTGGAATCTGCAGCTGTCACAGTTCGACATCGCCAGCTTCATCGTCTCGGTGCACACCGGCGAAACCTACAAGGTCGATGGCCGCTCCAAGGCTGAGGCCTCCAAAGCTCAGGGCAATCGCTGGTCGATTAGCGAGCAGAAACTCGACAGTTTTCACTTCCATGAGCTGCCCAAGGGCGGCGAGCACAACCGCGAGCGCTATCGGGTGGTGCACCGCAATGGCCTGGTGGAGATCCTCGAGCGCATGGAAACGGGCAGCCTCGCCTTTCCCGTGGAGGTCTACAGCGCCGAAGGCCATCGACTGAGCCTGGCCTATGAAAAGTCCCGCCGGGCGCCGGAGCACTTCCGCCTGGCCAGTATCTGGGAGGGCGCCGTCACCACCGGCACCTGCCTGTTCCAGGTGGTCGAGGTGAACGACGCCAGTGGCGAAGGCGTGGCCTTGCTGTACCGGCCCGATGCACAGGGTCAGGCCCTGGCCCGGTATTTCATGAAGATCGCCAGCGCCCGGGTGACCGAACTGCACCTGCCGGTCGGCAACGAGGCGGGCGACCCGGCGCGCTGGCGCTTGACCTACGCGCAGAAGATGGGGCTCGACTGCATCTCCCGGGTCATGGACCCCCGGGGTGGCGTGCAGGAAATCACCTATGCCGAAACGGGCCATGAGTTTCCCCGGGATCCCCGCTACCCACCGCGTGATCCACTGCCGCGAGTGGCCACTCACCTGACCCGGCCCGGCCATGGGCAACCCGATGTGGAGATCGGCTACAGCTACCCGGACGGCGGCGAGAACTTCCTCGGCGGCGGTCTGGAAATCCAGTGGGACGACGACGGCCTGGACAACTTGTTCAAGAAGCCCGGGCGCTATCGCTACGGCAGCACCGAAACGCTCAAGAGCAGCGCTGGCGAACGGGTGATCGTGCGTTGGTTCAACCAGTTCCACCTGCTGGTCGAGCAAACCACCACCCGCAATGGCCATGTCCATGCGCAGTACAGCGAGTATGGCGCCAAGGACGATGTGAATTTCAAGGACCAGGTCCGCAGCTGCCAGTTGCCGGTGAAAAACACGACCAGCTGGACGCTGGAGCAGCAATCGCGCACCGAAATCGTCGAGCGTGGCTACGATGCGTTCGGCAACCTGGCGTGGGAAGTGCAGAACACCGGGGTGCGGGAGGAGTACCAGTGGTACCCGGCCGCCGGCGAGCCGGGCTTGTGCCCGGCGGACCCCGAAGGTTTCGTGCGCCACCTGAAGGACAAGACCGTGATTCCCGCTCCGACCGCCCATGGCAGCGCACCGACCTTGCGCTACCGCTATCGTTACGCGGCGTTCAAACCCGTGACCGGTAGTCAGCAGACCGCAGATTGGCATGCGCAGGTCGAGGAAACCCTGGAGGATGTCAGCGACGCCAAGAAGGAAAGCGTATTGCAAGTGACCCAGCAGGCCTATTACGACGACCCGGCCGCGGCAAGCGCGGTGGAGTACGGGCGGGTGAAAAGCCGTACGGTGACCCTCAATGGGCTGTCTACCCGCACCGACTATCGCTACCACAGCGGCCCGGGCCGGCACGCCGCCGCAGGCGACGAAGCGGTGCTGGTGACCGAGCAGACCGTCACCGGCCATGATCATGCCGAATTGGCCCCGGTACGCAAGGTCGTGACTTACGAGCACTCGATGCACCACGGCGAACCGCTGTTGACTTACGACGATCAGGATGTGCAGATCCGCTACAGCTACGATGCGGCCCTGCGCGTGACCCAGGAAACCGTGGCGCCCGGTTCCGAGTTCGAGGCGTCGCGTGACTATGCATATGCGCTGTGCGCCTACGAGTCGGACCAGGCGAAACA
>NZ_QKVM01000118.1 GCF_003231305.1 Pseudomonas sichuanensis
CTGGGTGAATTCGGCGAATTCGTTTTTCGTCAGGTCGCCCGGGCCGCTGCCGAGGATGCCTTGGTGCTGCTTGTGCAGGTCCTTGGCCACGGTGTCCTGGTCGCCCGGTTCCTGGGCCTGCATCTGCTTGGCCAGTTCCGCCAGGCTGTCCTGCTGGTCACTGGCGGTGGCCAGGCGTTCGGCGGTTTCGGGCAGGTCCTTGTGGTGCTTGGCTTCGTTGGCGCGGGGCTCGGTGGTGAGCAGCAGGCCACCGGCTGCGCGGATGGCGCCGTGGCGATCGGTGCGCAGCTCGAAACCTTCACCGCGTGGCGCGCCGCCACTCGGTCTGGGGTGAGTGAGGTAACCGAGGTTCAGCGCACTGGCACCATGGTCGCTGCGCAGGGCGATGCTGATTTCGCTGGTGGTGTCGTCGATGCGCAGTTCGTTGCCGCGGCTGCCCTTGTATTCCTTGCTCTTGATCGTGGCCAGGGTCTTGAGGTCGGGCAGCTTGTAGTGCGGCATGTTCACGCCGTGGTACAGGCAGCCGGTCACCAGCGGTTGGTCGGGGTCGCCCTCGAGGAAACTGACCAATACCTCCATGCCGATGCGCGGCAGTTGCAGCCCGGCGATGCCCTGCCCGGCCCAACTGCTGGCCACGCGCATCCACACGCTGGACTTGTCATCGGCTTGGCCTTCGCGATCCCAGAAGAACTGCACCTTGATGCGGCCGTACTCGTCGCAGTAGATCTCTTCGCCGGCCGGGCCGCTGACCACGGCGCGCTGGGTGCCCAGCACCTTGGGCTTGGGATGCAGCAGCGGCGGGCGGAACGGTTGCTGCCACGGGGTAACCACGAAGAAGTTGCGGTAGCCCTGCTGGAAACCGTCGTACTTGGCGTCGACGTCGCTGGTGATGGCTTCTTCCAGCACCTGCGGCTGGCGGCCCTGGTGGCGCACGTCGGTGAGCAGCCACAGGTCGTTCCACTGAGCGTTGGGGTGGCTGCTCAGAGTGAGGAAGTGCCCACTGGCGAGCAGGGGCTGGTCGCTGTCGCCGCTGGCCTGCTGGTAGTCGCTGCGGTGGCGTTCCAGGGCGCGGTTGGCCAGGTGCTTGCCGCGAGGGCGGTCGAGGAAGCGGCCGGGGTAGTCGTAGTCTTCCAGGGCTGGTTCGTCGAGGCTGTCGGCGGCGCCTTCGAGCTGGATCAGCGGCTTCTTGAAGTCGTAATCGCGGCGGGTGACGCTGCTGGTGCGGGTTTCCACGCGCAGGCCGAAGCGCTTGATCATCGGCGTGTCGGCAACAAGCCCTGCATCCTGCTGGTAGGCCACCGGGGCCAGCTTGCGGAACACGGTCTGGTCGTCGCCGAACACCAGTTGGTGGCCCTCGGCGCTGTGGCGGAAGTGGTAGTGAATGCCTTCTTCTTCACACAACCGCTGGATGAACTGCAAGTTGGACTCGTCGTACTGCACGCAGTACTCACGCTCGGGATACGTCGCGCCCAACTGGAATTGGTAGGCGTTGGCGAGGATGCCATGCTCCTCGAGCACCTGGGCGATGATTGCCTGCACGGTCTTGTGCTGGAACATGCGCTGGTTGATGCGGTGGGCCAGGTACGCCAGCTGCGGGCGTATCGTGACCTGATAGCGGGTCAGGCGCTTGCCTGCCTCGCCTTGCGCGGCGCGGTAGATCAGGCCATGCAGGCCCCGCCCGTCGTCGCCGAGCTGAAGGAACGCGGGCTTGTGCAGCAGGCTCTCCAGGTTCAGCGAGGGGCGCTCGCTGACCAGCTCCAGGTCGATGGCGTAGGGTTGGCTGATGGCTTCCGTGCCGTCGAAGGCAAGTACTTGGAAGTCATGCTCCAACCCGTCGATGTGCAAGCTGAAGTGGGTCTGGTTCGCGGCGGCAAACATCCTTGTCCCTCATGTTGCGAAAAATCGGTGGCAAAACGACCGCAGCCCGCGGCGCGAACGCGGCGGGCTGCGGT
>NZ_QKVM01000119.1 GCF_003231305.1 Pseudomonas sichuanensis
ATCGAGTAGGAGGCGGCTTCACAGCCGCCGTCCTCTCACACCACCGTGCGTACGGTTCCGTACACGGCGGTTCAGGTTATACGGCTAAGCCGGTTTATCGTATCCAGTATCGAGACCAGTCCGAACCTATCCCATAGCCTCTTCGGTAGCGCCTGATTCACATGAGATGCTCCCGAGTTCCACCACGGGCCTCGGCCATTAAAGGCCGATTTACAGGCACGTTCTTCGCTCAGGCCCAGGCGCATCAGGTTGCGCGCCCTCGTTGAGGGCCGTTTCCATTGACGCCAGATGACGCAGCGAAGTTTATGCCTGACCCAACCATCCAATTTCTCAAGTGGGCGTTTGCTCTGGCTGAGCTTGAAGTAGCCAGCCCAGCCTCGCAGGACAGGGTTGATTCGCTCAATGACAGTCGCCACTTTGCGGGCCCTTACACTGCGTAGCAATATTCTGAGTCGGTCGCGTAAGCGCCCCAGGCTCATCGTTGCCACACGCAGCCTTGGTTGCTGGTGCCTGCTCATCCCGTAACCCAAGTAGTCACACTTCCAAGCCCCTGCTACTTGGCTCTTCTTCCGGTTCACCGTCAGTTTCAAACGATGGCACAGGAAGCGCTCGATACTGGCCAACACCCGCTCGCCCGCCCGAGGACTGCGCACATAAATGTTCGCATCATCGGCGTAGCGCACGAAGCGATGACCCCGCCGTTCCAATTCGCGGTCGAGCTCATCCAGAAGGATATTCGACAGCAACGGCGAGAGTGGGCCGCCTTGCGGTGTCCCCTCTTGCCGTTGGCTGACGATACCGCCCGACATGGCCCCAGCTTCAAGGTAGCGGCGGATGAGCCTAAGCACTCGCTTGTCTTCGACGCGACGCTGCAAGCAGGCCATCAGGATGTCGTGGTTGACCCGATCAAAGAACTTTTCCAGATCAAGCTCCACGCACCAGCGATGCCCCGCCGCCACATGGGAGCGGGCCAGTTCAACGGCTTGGTGAGCGCTTTTGCCCGGACGAAAACCGTAGCTGTAGTCCGAAAACAGCGGATCGAAGAGTAGCGTGAGTTGTTGCTGTAATGCTTGCTGGATCAGGCGATCCACGACGGTGGGGATTCCCAGTTGCCGTGTGCCGCCCTGCGGCTTGGGAATTTCAACCGCTCGCACTGCTTGGGGATGGTATTCACCGGCCAGCAACCTGGCCTTGAGGGTTGGCCAATACTGTTTCACGTAGCCCGCCAAGTCAGCGACCGTCATGCCATCGGCACCCGGAGCCCCCTTGTTGCTAACCACGCGTTGATACGCACGCCTGAGGTTGGCCGGTGCAAGCACCCGCTCCATCAGCGTGTCCGGCTCCGCGTTCGTCCACGTCGCTGACGCCGCCGGCACCTTTGCACTATCAGGCATCATCCTCGGCTTCTGGCCGGGACTCGGGGTGACAGTTTCCGTTATGGGAAATTTCTGCATTACGGCTACCAACGAGACAGTGACGCCTACTGGCGGCATAACCTGTTCGGCCCTTGGTGGCGCGGTTAACCGCCACTTACTACGGCCTCGGCTGACTTCTGCACGCTCGTCCCGTCGCCTCTCGACGCTCGGTAGCACAGTGGCAAACGTGCAGATCTCCCAGGGTAATTCGCGTGACCTTCCTGCTTATGCCTGTCGGATTTACGTCACAGCGTCCCGTGCAAGTACTGGGCTTTGACGATTTGGGCCGCCTCACCCCGCTGTGCCGCCTCTATCCGCTTCCTGTTCGTCAGGCCAGCAGTTTGCCTCGGGCTTCCTTCAGATTCGCGGTCGCCCACGACACCCTTGCCTCTGGCTAACACTTCCCCTTGCCGGGTGTGTAGAGGACTTTCACCTCCAAGTCACCCGCTTT
>NZ_QKVM01000012.1 GCF_003231305.1 Pseudomonas sichuanensis
ACGCACGTCCTTGACGATCTGCATCAGGAGCCAGCCTTCGGCCTCAGTGAGGTTATGGCCGGTGATGGCGTTGAAGGCCTGGACTGTCTTCACCATGCTGCGGGTGCCGTCCGGTGCGTCGTACTGCTTGCCGCGTTCGGCCTGCACGTCGATGGCGGCCTGCAGGAAATCAGTGGATTTCTTCACAGCTGATACCTCTCTTCATTCCATGGCGCAGGCGCACCTGCAGGTGTTGGTCCGTTCTGCTGTTCGTGCGGGGAGAGCTGGCGCTCGTTGCCGGCCTGCAGCTGGCTGTCGGGGATGCAGCTGATGCCGACCCCATTCAGCAGGTAGCAGGTGACGCCGCGCTGGCTGTCGTGCTGTACGTCGATGACTTTCTCGGTTGCGCTGGCGCCGGTGGACAGCAGCAGGAGGCAGAGGGCGAGGCGGGTCATGACTTAAGTGCCTCCATGCCCTGGTCGATTGCGCGGTCTAGCGCATCATTGGCGAGAATATCCTCATGCTCGGCGTAACCGCAGATGATGGGCGGCATGTTGTATTCGCTGCCCAGGTCTTCCTGGCCGTCAGGATCGCGCAGCCAGCGGTACCGCTCTGCGTCAGTTCGGAGGGTGCGGACTTCTGCAATCAGGGTCAGCATGACGGCAGGGTCAGCCAGAACCAGGTAGCGCTCATCTGTTCCAAGCAGGTCGGCGTCTTCGACCATTCCCTTCCAGCCGTGGGAGCGGATCACATCCTCGGCAGCGGCCTTGGCGGCGACATGCAGGGCGTCCAGATCGATGGAGTCGAGGGCGGTTTTTTCTATAGGCACGGTCGTTCCTTGGCCGCCATATCGCGGCAGTGAATAGAGGGGAGAGGGGTTATAGTTGGTCGGAGTACAAGTGTGCTCTTTCGGTCATGCGGCCTTCAACAAAGCCTCGATAACACGCTGACCGGCCAGGGGTGGCACCGCGTTGCCTGCCATGTGCATCGTCAGGCGATGGTTGTGCGGCCGCAGGGTGTCAGCCGGGAACGACATTGCGGCCAGGGCCTCGTCAGCGCTGAGCATCCGCATGCGGTCGCCGTCAACAAGGGCCCAGCGGTCCAGGGTGGTGATTGTGCCGATCGGCCGGTTGATGTCGCGGCCTGTGGTGCCGGATCCTTTGCCGTAGTAGGGCATGATGAACCGGTCTCCGAAGCGCTGGCGGCCATTGCGCACCCGGTCGAGGGTGGCCTGTGCCCGGCCTGGCTTCTCGATCTGCGACCAGCGCCCGGCGTCGAAATCGAGGAAGCTGCTGGCCGGCACATGCCGCTCCTGCGGCAGCTGCAGCATCAGTGGCGCCTTGCTGCGAGTCAGCACCATGAACAGGCGGACCCGGTGCTGCGGTACGCCGAGGTCGGCGCAGTCCACGATATGCGGCGCGGCCTGATATCCCAGCGCCTGCACAGCCTGTAGCCAGGCTGGGTAGAGCACCCAGTCGGTGAACTCCGGCACGTTCTCGATTACTGCGGCCTGCGGCCGGTGGAACTCCAGCGCAGACACCGGGGCCCAGGCTGTCGAGCGCGAGGCGTCGTGCTCCGGGTTGCCGGACTTCTTGCCGCGGGCCTTGGCGTGGCCCTGGCAACACGGCGAGGCGAGCAGAATGTCGTGCGCTGGCACCTGTTCCCACCGAGCCTGGTGCAGGTCCTGGCAAACGTGCTGCGTTTCAGGGTGGTTGGCGCTGTGCCATTCAACGGCAACGGGCCAGTGGTTGGCCGCCCAGAGAACCTGGACGCCTGCGGCACGCGCGCCTGCGCTCCATCCGCCGAGGCCAGCGAACAGGTCGATTGCTGTGGTCATAAGGTGCACGTCCCATCGTCTACTGCGGTGTAGGTGATTTCGAAGCACAAGAAACTTCCGTCTTCGAAGTAGAAGACCTTGCGCTTATCGGTGACTTCCCGCCGGGTGAAGGCCGCAACCGATGCGTTGTACGGGTCACTCGACCTGCGAATGCATTGAGCGATAGTCAGGTTCGCCGATGTTGTCCGGCGCTCAGCGGCTGCTGCTTGCATGGTGCGCCTCGTCGATTGGGGTAGGTTTTAGTCAGGTCACCGTTGACCGTATGCCCGCGGCGTAACACCAGGTTCGCCAGGGTGGCCCGATCTTTCTGGCTGTGGCTGGCCTGCCGGAGCAGGCCGAAGTAACTGTTGGCGGTCTCGCGTAGGTCTTCTGCAGACGCTTGGGCCGTTCGCTTTAGTGCTTGCGCTACCGACTTCTTGCGAGTGGTGCGCCGCCAGGGCTTGATCACATGCCCGACGAAGTCCACGCCGCGGTCGATGGGCTGCAGGATGGTCTTCGACGGGTTGAGCCTGACGCCCAGGCTTGGCAGGAAGTCTTCGATTTGTCGGAGCCAGTCGTTCAGCTGTTGCGGCGACTCATGCAGCAGCACGAAGTCGTCGACATAGCGGATGTAGTGCTTCACGCCGAGCGTGTGTTTGCAGAACTTGTCTAGGGCGTCGAGGTAGACGTTGGCGAAGAACTGCGACGACAGGTTGCCGATCGGCAGGCCCAGGTATGCAGGCTGCGCAGTCAGGCGCTTGTGCTGCGGCACACGATTGAACAGGTGCGCCGGGCTGCGCTCTACGTAGTTTTCGCGCGGGTCGTGCATCAGCACCTGCAGGGAAAGCTGCTTGAACCATGGGTCATCGATACGGCTGGCCAGCTGGCGACCCAGCACGCGCTTGTCGATCGACACGAAGAAGTTGGCCAGGTCGCACTTGAGGTAGAAGCCCGGGCGTGACCAGTTCTGCGTCTGGCTGCGGATCTTCGCTTCCAGCCGCTTACCGGCGTATAGCGTGCCTCGCCCTGGGATACAGGCGCAGCTGTCCGCTATGAAGCTGCGTTCGATGCCGGGGCCGATGCGGTTGTATAGCAGGTGGTGCACGATGCGGTCGCGGAAGTCGGCGGCCCATACCTCGCGTGCCTTTGGCCGGGTGACGACAAAGCAGATTGAGCGACCTGGCCGGTATCGGCCGGTGACCAGATCGCGGTGCAGCTCTTCCAGGTTCTGCTCCAGGTTCATTTCGAAAGCCAGCGCGCTGTTGCTGTTGCGCTTCGAGCGTCGGCAATCGTAGTAAGCCTGAACCAGTTCGCTGAACGGGTAAGGGGTCGAATCTGCGGACGGGGCGGACACGGAGCTCGTTGTTCTTGTCGTTGTTGTTCTGATTGCCATCATCGAAGGTCATGTTGAATGCGTTGTTGGCTGAGCGCTGCGACCGGTCGTGCTATCTACGTCGCCCCGGCGATCACTCAGCGGGGAAACTGCGCTGGACCTACACGGACGCTTTAGACCGGCGGTATCCATGGATGCGCATGGCGGTGCTCACAGAGCAGCGGCAACGACCAGATTCAATTCGCACAGGCCTGAAAGCCGTAACCTTCAGGCAGCGGGCGCGGATGGGGTGGAGCGTTTCCAGGCATTGGCCTGCTTTCCGATAGAGGTGGTTACCTCCATGGTGGCGGCATGCTGGGGGACGCTGATGAAACGGCTGTCCTTAAACAGTCGCATCAGCAGCTCAATCACCTGAACCTTCTCGGCCAGGTCGGTCAGGTGCGGACGCTTGTCTCGGGCAGCATTAGCCCTGGCAATAAGCATGAGCACGTCAATACACTCGTCGATCACCCGACGTCCCAGAGACTGTTTCAGCTCGCGCGGAATGTTTCGTGTGAGATTGGTCGCCATCTGCAATAGGCCGCTGGCGGCTTTGTAGATGGATAGATCGGTGTGCATTGCCATGTCATGCCCCTCCTTGGGCGGCCGGCCGCAAGCGGCCGGTTAAATGAATGAATTACTGAATAACTTCGCTGCGGACGGGGCGGACACGGAGCTCGTTGAACTTGCCGTAGTAGAACTGAATGCCATCACCGAAGTGCATGGAGAATGCGCTGAGGGCTGAGCGCTGCGAAGATGACCAGTACGCTGCATTGCGGAACGCCTCGGCTCCACCTTCGCGGAATGCTTCGTGCGCCGTCTGGACCGGATCTTCTTCGGTGTACAGCAGGCCTACAGGCTCGCTGTTTGGGTTATCGCCGCTGCGGGCGTACTGCCAGTTTTCTTCGGTGGTCGGCTTGAAGTGCCGGTACTGGAGTTCCTGAACGTCGCGGGCAGGGATCGCCCAGTCGCTGTGGCCGCCAATATCTAGGGCCAGCACCCGTTTTGCCAGATCACTGCCAGCGGCGGCCATGGCTTCGGTGTTGGCCCGGCTGTTCGTGAAGCTGCCGGCGCCCTCAATCTTGACGCCGTACTCTCCCCAGGCGCCCACAAGTTCATGCTCGGCGCCGGCAGTGATGTGTAAGCAGCGCACGCCGGTGTCCGGGTCGCGGGTGATGCCGGTGACAAAGCCGCCACCGTAGGCCTGGCCAATTGCTGGGGTTTCTTTTTTTTCAACTGCGCTCATGTGCTGCTCCTTGACGTGCAGGCAACAAAAAAGGCGCTGCTGCGCCCCTGTGTTCGAATGAATGAAGGATTAAATGAAGTATCTGCGGACGGGGCGGACACGGAGCTCGTAGTACTTGGCGTCGTTGTACTGAAGGCCATCCGCGAAGGTCATGTAGAATGCGCCGTTGGCTGAGCGCTGCGAGCTGCTCCAGTAATAGCCCTTAGTGATCAGTCCGTGCACCCAGGCCTGATAGAGCTGCGAGGCCGCTGGCAGATCGAAGTCGGAGTGGCCGTCAGCCTGATGTTTGCGCGCAGCTTCGGCAGCAGGGTGGCCGCCCTCGGCAATCAGCGCATCAGTGTTCGCCTTGCCGTCGTGGCGACTGGCTGCATTCGACTCCTGATTGCGGCCGCCCCATTCATGCTCGCCCACATCCTCATGGGCGAGGATCAGGTAGTGCGCCGGCACGTCGCCGATGGATGGTACGAAGCCGCCATTGATGCCGCCTTGGTCTGGCCATGGCTGGCCGATCCCGGGAACATCTACAGGCGCGGTCGGCGAAGTAACGAGGTCAGGTAAAGCACCGAGCTGCCCGATGATCGAAGCCAGCGCTAACTGAGCGACAGTCGAGGCGGGGATCTTTATGGTGGCTTCACCGATGGAGAGCGTGATTTTTTCAGGTTTCATGCTGGTTCCTTGAGGTTATTCGTCATGGCATATGCGCAGGGCTTGCTGCCTGCTGAAATTGTCGAGCTTCTGCGCCACGATTCTCGAAATGCTGATTTCGTGGCGCGGCGCACTGAGAAAGTGGCGGGCCGCTTCAGGCCCTAGCTCATGGATGCGGTGAATCAGCAGGGTCATGGCCTCGCCGTTTTCCTCGACTTCAGCCCAAGCCTTGATGTCATTCAGAGCCTGCCTGGTTCCTGCTCGGGCCTTCATGCGCAGGTCTTCTTCCTGTAAGCGCCCGGCCTTTGCCCTGCGCTTCTCGTCGCGTTGTTGCTGGGTCATCGCCATGGAGAACCTCCTTCAATCCGCTAGGCGGCAAGTTGAACTGCTCATGCCGCCTTGTTCTTTGCTGCGCGCTTCGGATTTTTCTGTTCAATCTCGAGATCCATGTCATTCCAACCGGCCAAGAACCAAGAGCCATGAAACGTGTGATAGGCGAATGGGTTGGCCATCTTGCCGCCACCGTTGCGGCGGCATTCCCGGCCAAGGTAGTAAACGCTGGGATGCTCTCCGCAATCGCTCATGGCTATGCACCAACTAGGTAGTGGAGCGGGGCGAACGGGATGTCGTCGTCGAAGTTGTCCGGCGGAGCGGCCTGCTGGCTCTGCTGTCCGTAGTTTTCATTCTGGTTGTAGTTGTGCTGCTGGCGAGGCTGCTGCCGCTGTTGTTGAGGCTGCCGTTGTCGCTGCTGTTGCTGTTGCTGTTGACCGCCGCCCTGGTTGTCGGGTCGGCCTCCGAGTAGCTGCATGGTGCCGTTGATGTCGACAATGATCTCGGTGGTGTAGCGCTTGATGCCGTCTTTTTCCCACTCGCGGGTCTGCAGCTTGCCTTCGATGTACACCTGCGAACCTTTGCGCAGGTATTCACCGGCGATTTCGGCAACCTTGCCGAACAGCGAAACGCGGTGCCACTCGGTGCGCTCGACCTTCTGGCCGGATTGCTTGTCGGTCCACTGCTCGCTGGTAGCCAGGCTCAGGTTGGTCACGGCGTTACCGTTGGGCAGGTAGCGGACCTCGGGGTCCTGGCCGCAGGTGCCGACCAGGATGACTTTGTTTACTCCGCGGGCCATGTTGTCTCCTAGCGCTGCAGTGCTTTGCGAACGAATGGGTCGAGGTCAGGTTGGTTGAGCAGCCAGCGGCGGTAGTCGGCCGGCAGATCGCTGAACTTGGCGCCTCGATACTTGCCGAATCCAATCACGGTCGGGATACGGGCGTCTTCGGAGATGATCCAGAGTTCTTCCCAGCCGGCCACCGGGCGGCCAAGTTCGGCAGCCAGAGCGTCAAGGATCTTGATCAGCAGCAGTCGGCAGTTATTCACGTCGTCCAGGGCGGCATGGGCGTTGCGCAGCAAATCTCGCGCTTCGCTGCGATAGTGCAGGTAGATCATCGCCGACTGCGAGTGGGAATCGGCGTCGGGCCACAGCCGACGGCTCAGGGCAGCAGTACAGATCCGCTTGATCTCTGGCCGACCGATGACTCCCCAGTCGTAGTCGACGTTGTGGCCGATCAGATACTCAGCCTCGGCAGGCAGCGCGAACTCGGCATGGCCCTGGCAGTCCGCCAGGTCCTCATCGAGGATGTGGCTGGTGGCCAGGGCGCCAAGCTCAATCGGCTTGCCAGGTTTGTATCGCTGTAGGAATTCGCCAGCCACTGGCAGACCTGGGATAGCTAAAAGTTGCAGCCACGCGGCCTCGACCAAGTGCGGCTCGTTGAAGCCAGTAGTTTCGCTGTCGAAGATGAAGGCATTCATGCCGATTGCTCCTGAGGGGAAAGTTGAGCTTTTCGCTTGTCCTTGGCCTTGGTGAAGCTGGTGACCATGTTCTTGTTTCCTGCGGCTTTGGCGGCAGCGATAGCCTTGTCGAAGGCAGGCTTGAGATCTTCCATCGTCCTTGCTTGGGCAATGTCAGCCATCAATCCAGTCCAGTCTGGCTGGGCGATTGCTCTGATGTTGTCGGTCGGCGGGCTGCCTGTAACAGGCTCAAGCGCGTCGTGCTCGACGATCTCCAGCGCTGTCACGTACAGATAGCGGCGCTGGTACGTCTCAACGGCGCCAATGTTCTGCACCTCATGGCAGCCTTTCAGATCAGCTCGCCCCATCGGGCTAGTGAATTCGATGAAGGTGCCGTCATCGACATCGACAACCTTGAGCGTGGCCAGATCGGCAGTGAATGAGATCACTCCGCACAGTCCTTTTTCACGAAACAGGTCGTTGATAGCTGGCAGAAAGTCGCCCAGCTCGAAGTAGAAGTACTTGGCGAATTTGTTCTCGCCAGACTTGGTGAGAGTCATGCGCTGCATTTCGCAACGCGCCTCCTGGAGCTTCTTGTAGACGCTCATGGCGACCTCAGTTCGGTTGGTTGTCCCACTGGCGCTGAATGCGCGCCGCTTCCTCTTCGTATTCTTTGCGCTCATCGCCCTGGTACCGCTCAGGCGAGAACGATCCGACCGTCATCCAGTCGAGCTGGGCGGCCAGGCGGGGTGTTGTGTTCATGGTTACCTCAGGAGGTGATACGGCCGGCGTATGCGCTGGCAAGCATCCATGCGGTGCAGAGCGAAAGGGTGATCAGGCTGCCGCGGCAAAAGGCGAATCGCCGCGCGCGCTGGTAGGAGGTCATGACGCCACGCCGATTTCATTCATTGGTGTGATTCCAGGAATCATGTTTGCCCGGCGGATCAGAACGTTTGCACGTTCACGCGGCATCCCAGATCGGTCATCACGCCCATTCATCCATCCGTGTTTGTAAGCTGCAGTGGAGCGCTCCATAGGCAATCCACTGCTGCCGCGCATGTATCCCTGAACCATGTCCCAGTCAGCATCGGTGTAGATCTCTGGCTTTCGATAACTACTCATGCCGACCACCCGTGCTTCTTCATAAATTCCTGGTGATGTCGCTCAACGAATCCGTTTAGCCGATCCTTGTAGCTTCTCTGCTCCGGCATATCGATTGCTCCAGTCAAGCCGGCGAGGTCTATCGCAATTTCGAGCTCGGCGTGCAGAACATCTGTGAAACGCTCGCGCGCCCATTCAAACCGCGACTCGATGATGTCGACAACGTCCTGCCTGGTCTTCTTGTTCACTGCGACCTCCTAGGACCCGTATAGCCCCATCGACTTCCGATCTGATTCACCGCCGCGGCGACCTTGTTGCGCATCTGGTTGCTATGGTGCTCTTCCTGCTCGCGGACCATCTGTAGCCAGGCCTTGTTATTAGCCTTGGCCTGCCTTGAATCGACATCCACCCAGCAGGAGTCGCCTGTGAATCGGCGATCCATTTCGCGTGCCTGGGCGCTGTCGGCGTATAGCTCATGTTCACGACTCATGGACGCCTCCTGCTGGAAACCGCATTGATCAGATGCCGGGCACCAGTGACCAAGCTGGGCGTGAAAAGCCAGCCCGGCACCTGTCGATGCGGTCGTGATTGAGGGGATGCAGGCGCCGGGAGCTGCCCCGGAAGCTTCTGGCCTAACTCGTCCTGAGTTCCGGAATCGCCTGCGAGAGAAATGAATGAATTACTGAATGGGCAATCTGCGGACGGGGCGGACACGGAGCTCGTTGAGCTTGACGAGGCCGTACTGAGTGCCATCAGCGAAGGACAGGCTGAATGCGTAGTCGGCTGAGCGCTGCGAACTCGACCAGCACCAGCCGAAATCGTTGCTCCCCAGGTTCAGCCAGGCTTCGTATAGCTCGGCGGCGGCCGGCAGGTAGAAGTCGGTGTGGCCATCAGCTTGGTGGGCGGCTGCGGCATTGGCCGCCGGGTATTCGCCGGCCTCGACCAGGGCCTTGGTGTTGGACAGGCCATCGATCAGGCTCTTGGCCGGTGCATCGACTTCATAGGGGCCCCACTCGAAGCGACCCAGTTCGGCGCCGATCACTAGGTGGTAGGCCTCTTGGCCGTTGCGTGCCGGGACGATGCCGGCGTAGATGCCGCCTTGGCCTGGCCAGACTTGGCCGATGGCCGGCGGGGTGAGATGTGCGGGTGCGTTCATGAGGTGTTCCTGTGTCGGGTGGGGGTAGGGTGCATCGGGGTGTGATCTGCCCTTACTTACTCCGGAAAAACCGGCTGTTTGAGGGAACCTTTCGGCCTGCCTTTTCAGATCACACTCCGATGCAGCCTGCGAAGGGGTGCAGGTCATCGGGCCAGTCTTTCCTGGCAGTCAAGGGATAGGTGGTGCTGACGGCCGGCGCTGACCCGGCTTTTCTGCACAGCCTCCGGCTGCCGCCTTTCGGCCTCGCAGTGCGCTAAGCATGCGCATTCATCAGCACCGTAAATCCTTCGTTTGATTTCCCGTCAGCCCCTCGTGAGAAGGGCTGCCAGTGAAATCTGTTTTCTCCGCACCCGCTTACCAGGTCATTCACTCAGTTCGGTCAATACCTCGTCCGCCGTCGCAGTGGGCTGCGCGTTGGCAGGCTTTCGGGCCTGTCGGATCGCCGGTCGCCGGTAGAGGCAAGTGCGGTTTTTTTCATCGGTTTACTGACCTCCCACCGATGGAGCCGGGAGTGACCTAACCGGCTTGGCCGGGTAGTCGGGCATGGCGCTGGCTGTTAAAGAGCGGCGGCCAGTGAGGGCCTCCCGAGGGGCTGTGTAGCGCCTCGATGGAGATAAATATATCCATGGGATATACATTGGTCAACTCCAATGGATATAAAATTTTCTTCGGGCATGAAAAAGCCCGCGCTAGGCGGGCTCGTCAGGGTGAGGGGTAATTTTGCCAGGTCTAGGCTACGGCACGCTCCAGCCTCTGGATTTCTTTCGCGCCGTCGAATGCGCTGTGAACCGTGACCAGATCAAAGCCCTTCTTCTCAGCCATGTCTTGGAGCTGCAGAATTCGGTCGTTGTAGCTCTTCCTGGTGGCCGGTCTAGATGACTCTATGCTTGAGTCATATGGGACGACGAGCATCATGGCAGCGCGATGTTCATGCCGAATAAGGGCATCATGGTCTTTGAGCTGTTCAAGCCTGAAAACCTTCGCTGTAGCGGTTTCGAACAGAGACCCCAGGCGATAATTGGGAGAAATGCTACAAACGTTCACCGCTACTCTCGATGAGAAATAGTCGCACTGAAGAGAAAGGGATGCTCCGCGAATAGTAACGTCAACCATGGCATTGAAATATGGGGTCAATCCGGAGTCGACCCTTTCCATAGCTTTGCAGACGCGCTTCCAGTACGAGGAGCGATCATGGCTAGATTTCCCTTCCTCGGCATGAATGTGACTGAGGCTGGAGCACAGATCAGATCCTTGGGAGATAACGTCTTGCAGGTCATAGCCAATCCCTTCGCGAGCATCTCCAAATATGACTCCGTGAATGCCGGAGGATTGGCCCTTGATGAATCCGCGTTTTGCATGGCGCATGGCCTTGGAAAGCGCGAGGCTCATCATCGACTTCATTCCTGGAGCGGAGTCACCGTAAAGACATTGAAGCGCTTTATCAGTGATGGTCAGTTCGCCAGCGACTTGACCGTTTGCCGCAGCCACAATTCCTATGGTCAGTCGTTCGCCAGATTCAACGACGGGCTCGAGATAGACTGGAGCCCACTGGGCTTCGCAGGATGGGAATTCCGGGATTCCCTCAAAATCAGGCGCGTGGACGTTCATTGGATAGATCTATGTGAACTTGGCGAAGTCCTAGGCCGCTTTCTAGCAGCGCAGGCATATGGCTGAGTCGGTCCTGTAGAAACTGCATCACTTCGGTGACGTGAGCTTCAGTGACCTTGCATGGCCCTGGCAGGGACCCACTGCCATGAGCATGGTAGTCGATCTCAGAGAGGCAAAGGGCCTCTTCTTTGAGACGCTGCTCGGTTCTGCGAAGCTCGAAATTGCCCAAGTCTTCGGATAAGCGGGCAAGAAGGTAATTCTGGACCTTTTCATGCGCTCGGACAATCGGGTGTCTTAGCGCTTCCTCGTGGTCAATAAGCCAAATTTTCCCATCGGCGCCCATGAGGATGTTGCGGAGGTTGCGGTCCCCGTTGGCGATCAATTCATCGAACACGATCGCCATGCGCACGTGAGCCCACTTGTTAAGCAGGTCATTAACGTCATCGAGCCTGGCAATGCGGGAGATAGGTGCAGCGCCGCAATCCAGGCTCGCGACGCAGAGCTCATAGTCGGATGCGGTACCGACCGTCTGGCCGCGCGCGTATACGGGAATCGTCACGGGGATCGGAAGCCCCAGGGATTGACCTAAGAGCGAGCTCAGCACCTCGGCGTAAATCAGCTTTGCTGGGAGCATCTTCACGTAGGCGTTAAATCGTTCGCGACCCTTTACCTGGACGGTGCCATAGAAAAGCGGATGTTGGCCACAGACCGATGGGTCTGATACACGCTTACCTGTTAGGAACAGCCCCAGATCAATCTGGCTTGGAACCCGTTTTTTTGTTTCGAGCATGGACATTTTTGCTGCCCTGTTCCTTCAGATTTTCTTTGGTTTCTCCATGCTTAACCATGGAGAGGAGGTCATCAGGGCTGTCTCCGCTTTCTGCAGCCCTGAAGGCTGCCCCGATAAGGCCTGCGATATGGCCTGAGAAGCTCATTCCAGGCTCAATACCATTCATGTGAATGATTTCATTGCGAAGCTTGATCAAGGTCTCAACCTGACTCCGAGTCAGGCTTTTTGCCGAAGCCTGAGCTGCTATCACAGAAATGGCAGCCGTGACTTCTAGAAGCAGATCGTCCGCATGCGAAACCCAGCGCGATGTAGTTTCTGGCTCTCTCGGCAAACCTTCTGGAAACATTGTTGAGGCTATCGCCTTGATCTCGGCATCCAGTCTCTTGCTGTACCTACCAACCGGTATTCCCGTTAGCGAGTAGATTTTTGCGGCCATTTCCTTATTGAGCGGTCTCTTTCCGTTCAGATGGCCGTTCAGGTTCCCTTGAGTCATTCCTAGCTCTGCGGCCAGCTTGTCCTGGGTTAGCTTCTGCTCCCTTGGAAGCTGGGCGTTAAAGGCGGCAAGCGCCTCCTTGAGCGCTGCGCACTCATCCTTTTCCCAGTCTTCCAGCTGTCGCCGGTCGGTATTCGATTTGGTCATAGGCCAATCCTATTGCCAAGGGAAATATATTGCTATTTCCTTTGGGCTTGATAAAAATATCCCTTGGATATAATCTCCATTGGTAGAACCACCAGGAGATATGGCCATGAGCCGAACCCACATCACTGAATTCGCTGTCGAGAAAGGGCAGACGGAAGCGGCTTCGCTGCTCGGCATGACGCAGGGAGCTCTCAGCAAAGCCATCCGTGTTGGGCGGGACGTGTACGTGACGAAGAATGCTGACGGCACCTATTCGGCCGAAGAGGTCCGCCCATTCCCCTGCCAAGCGCACATCAAGAAATCAGCCGCTTAACCACTTCACATCACAAAGGAACCACTGATGTCGTACTTCGATTCCGACCACCTGCATGACAAGCCCACCAAGGTTCGCCTTGATGCGGCCGCAGATGACCTGCTGTCAGCCATGGCCAGGTTCAAGCGGACGCAGAAAGCAGTCCTTGCGCGGGAAATCCTGGAGCGCGGGCTCGACCAAATGATGCAAGAGCTTAACGCGAAGACTGACGTGGCCTGAAGTGGCCGAGGAGGCCCTGTGCCAGAAAGCGAAGAGCTGGAGATCCAGCTCGACGGGAAGGGCAATTCAGATCTGGCGTATCTCGCTAGGCAGAAGGGCTTAACCCCTGAGCAACTGGCGGCACAAATCATCAATGAGGCTCTGAACCGGATGACGAGAACTGAGCCTGGCCGAAGCAATGTTCGGTCGTTTCGAAAGGGCTAATAAGCCCCTGAGGGACTCATGAGGAACTGCCGTTGAATTCACCACCACCCCAAAACGCAGGCGCAAAAAAGCCGGTGGCTAGACCGGCTTCTTGTACTGCATTCGTAACGCTTCTGTGAGGTCATCTTATACGCCTACGGACGAGTCGCTGGAGGACACGCTTCAGGCGATGGTGGCCGGTATCACCAGTCTGCCCGGGAAGTACGTCAGGCCACGCTGGCAGCCGGGAAACCCCAAGCAGCCAGAACCTGGCGTCGATTGGTGCGCCATCGGTGTCATGTCCACGCGTCAGGACGCGAACTCCGCGATCATCCACGTCGGCATCGAAGATGGCCACGACAAGTACCAACGGCACCAGGAAATCATCCTGCTGGCCACTTTCTATGGGCCGAACGCCCAGGCCTATGGGCAGATCCTTAGCGACGGCATGTACGTCCCGCAGAACAGCGAGGCGCTCAAGCTGCGCGATATGGCATTCGTAGAGGCCGGCGAACTGATCGCCGCCCCCGAACTGGTGAACCAGCAATGGGTCCGCCGCTACGACCTGCGCATCCGGCTGCGCCGGAAGATCGAACGCACCTATCAGGTGCTCAACATCCTGTCCGCTGATACCCCAATCATCACCGGCTGACTCCATCGGAGAAATCAATGCAAACTCTCGCCGTTTCGGACGTGGTGAGCGTCCAGATCGTCATGTCTCCAAAGGCGGCCGCAACCCGTGACTTCGGCGCGCTGCTGATCCTGGGCGCCTCCCCGGTGGTGGACGTCACTGAACGAATTCGCCAGTACTCGAACCTGGATGGTGTAGTGTCGGACTTCGGCAATACCGCGCCAGAGTACCTGGCTGCCAACCTGTACTACAGTCAGTCGCCTCAGCCAGAGACCCTGTTCGTGGGGCGCTGGGCCAAGACAGCAACTGCCGCGCTACTGAAGGGCGGCGCGCTTTCCGCCGATCAGCAGGAACTGGACAACTTCACCGCGGTGACTGCCGGCGGCATGAAAATCACCATCGACGGCACCGTCAAGGCCCTGAGCGCCGTTGATCTGTCGGCAGTGACCAACCTGAACGGTGTGGCTTCGGCGGTAACGGCGAAGCTTGGCGCCTCTGGATCTTGCGTCTGGAATGCCTCCTTCAGTCGTTTCGAGATCACCAGCGCAACCACTGGCATCACTTCGACCATCACCTATGCAGAAGCCCCGACGTCGGGTACCGATATCTCTGCACTGCTGGGCCTCGTCACTGGGGTGGCTTCGGTCCCGGTTGATGGTGTTGCCGCCGAGTCCTTGCTTGACGCCGTGACAGCCTTGGCCGGCATGTCCAATGCCTGGTACGGGCTGCAGGTGGCGGATGCATCGATTCCTGCTGACGATGTGCTGGCTGTCGCGGCCTTCATCGAAGGGTCTGGCCAGTCTCGAATCTTCGGTTACACCACGCAGAACCCGCAGGCCCTGGACGGTTCGATCACCACTGATATCGCGTCGAAGCTCAAGGCCGCCAACTACAAGCGCACCTTTACCCAGTTCTCCAGCTCCAGCCCCTATGCCACGGCTTCGATCTTTGGCCGCGCCTTCACCGTTAACTTCCAGGGCAACAACACCACTATTACCCTGAAGTTCAAGCAGGAACCGGGTGTTGTTGCAGAAAGCCTGAACACAACGCAGGCGGCGGCGCTGAAGGCGAAGAACTGCAACGTCTTCGTCAACTACGACAACGATACCGCCATCATCCAGGAAGGTGTGATGGCCAACGGGTACTTCTTCGATGAGGTACACGGTCTTGACTGGCTGCAGAACGATGTGCAAACCGCAGTGTGGAACGTTCTGTATACGAGCCCCACAAAGACTCCGCAAACGGATGGCGGCATGAACAGGCTCGTCACCACGGTAAACAGCAGGCATGAACAGGGGGTCGCAAACGGACTCATCGCTCCAGGTCAATGGAATGGCCCTTCATTTGGCGCATTGACCACTGGCCAGTTCCTTTCCACTGGCTACTACACCTATGCGCCTCCAGTGGCCTCTCAGTCCCAGGCGGACCGTGAGGCACGCAAGTCCACCGTGCTTCAGTCAGCGGTAAAGCTGGCCGGCGCTGTCCATTTCGCCGACGTCATCATCAACGTCAACCGCTGATCGGAGCTGATCACCCATGGCAACCTATTCGTTCCTCGATGTAAACGCCACGCTGGTGGGCGCCGGGGCCGTGCTCGACCTGGGCTCCGGTTCTGCGAACTCTGAAGAAGGCATTTCGATAGTCGCTGCCGGCGACAAGAACACCATGACCATCGGCGCAGACGGCGAGGGCATGCATTCGCTGCACGCCGACAAGTCCGGGCAGGTCACCATTCGCTTCCTGAAGACCTCTCCGAAGAATGCCCAGCTGATGGCGCTGTACGATGCCCAGTCGCTGAGCTCCTCGCTGTGGGGGCAAAACCTGATCACCATCACCAACTCGTCGAGTGGCGACACCACGGTAGCTCGGTCCTGCGCGTTCAAGAAACGCCCTGACCTGAACTACCGAAAAGATGGCGACATCGTCGAATGGGTATTCGACGCAGTGAAAATCGACGGACTCCTGGGGACCTACTGATGAGCGAGTTCCAGCTGGGTGACAACACCTATCGCATCAGCAAGCTGAGCGTCTTCAACCAATGGCACCTGTCCCGCAAGGTGGCGCCGATCATCCCGACACTGATTCCGGTGTTCGTTAAGCTGCAGCAGGCCAGCGGCGTCAGCCCGCTGAGCGGTGATCTTGCCGGGATGGCCGAGTTGATCACGCCGTTCGCGGACGGGATCGCCAACATGGACAACGAATCGTCCGAGTTCATCCTGAGTACCTGCCTGTCGGTCGTGCAGCGTAAGCAGGGCGATGCATGGGTGCCGATCTGGAGCAACAAAGGGGCGGTGTGCATGTTTGATGACATCGACCTAGGCTCGATGATTCAGCTCTGCTTCAGGGTCATCAAGGAGTCGCTCGGCCCTTTTTTCAGCGGGATGCTTACCGGCCAGAGCACGCCCCAGGACTGACCGTCGAACTGGATAAGTTGCCCGGCGGGGAGGATTGGATTCTGCTGCCGGTACTGGAGGGCCTGTGCCGGTATGAATCGCTGCTGGATGGCACCCTTGACCTGGCCGACATCGCCAAGATGAACGACGCGCTGCTGGTGCGCGCTGAAAACAAAGAGCGCATGCGCCTCGCCGCGGAGAGTCAGAATGGCTGATCAGGACGTCATGAAGGAGTTCCTAGTCTCCCTTGGGTTCAAGGTGGACAAGACGGGGATGAAGTCCTTCACCGATGGGGTCGACGGCGCTACCAAGACGGTGAAGAACCTCGTCACGGCGATAACCGGGGCCTCCCTGGCGGTAGCCGCTGGTGTTTCTGCCTTCGCCTCAAACCTTGAAGGCCTGTATTTCGCAGCCCAGCGCGTTGGTGCATCGGCAACCAGCATCAAGTCGGCCGAATATGCGGCGCGTGACCTTGGCGCATCGGCGGCTGAGGCGCGTGGCTCGCTTGAATCCATGGCGCGCTTCCTTCGGGACAACCCTGGTGGCGAGAGCTTCCTCAAGGGGATCGGTGTACAGACGCGCGACGCCAATGGCAACTTGCGCGATACGGCTGACCTGATGGTTGACCTGGGCAACCGCCTGCGCAGCATGCCTTGGTACCAGGCCAAACAGTACGCCGGCATCCTGGGCATCGACGACAACACGCTACGCGCGATCATCAGCGGAGACTTCGGCAGGAAGCTTGAGGAGAATCGCAAGCACCTGGCAGGCAGTGGGCTTGACCAGGCCACCAAGGACGCCCATGCGTTCATGGAGGCGCTACGCGGGATACTGATCCAGTTCGAAGGTTTCACCGTCAGGGTACAGGCGTCTTTGATGAAGACGCTAGGTCCTGAACTGCAGCGGTTTTCGGAGTGGTTCGAAAAGAACTCGCCGATGATCGCTGATCGCCTCGCTGAAATCGTTGCGAAGCTGCTCGACCTTGCGGAGCAGGCTGGGCCTTACCTGCAGCAGATCTGGAAGTTCTTTGTCGACTTGGATACCGCAACGGACGGGTGGAGCACTCGACTGCTAGTGCTTATCGGCTTGCTGAACACCATTGGGGCGCTTGGGGTGGTGGCGGGCATCTCCAATCTGGCCGCTGCGTTCTTGAGGCTTGGATCGGCCATAGGCGGAGCAGGCGCAGCTGCATCTGGCGCTGGAGCTGTAGCGCTTGGCACGCTCGCCACTGGGCTTGGCGCAGCGCTTTACTCGTCCTCCCTCAATGAGGGCGAAGACGATCTTGTCCATCAGCGCAAGCTTGCCGAAGACAGGGCCTCCGGCGAGATCCCTGGCGGCACCGACATGGCCTACCGCATCATCCAGTTCTTCACGGGTCTTGGATGGACGGAAGATCAGGCTGTAGGGATCACCGCGAACCTGTCAGCAGAGAGCGGTTTCAATCCAACCGCGGTTGGCGATGGCGGGAAGGCCTATGGTGTTGCCCAGTGGCATCCGGACCGCCAGGCAAACTTCAAGCAGTGGTCAGGCAAGGACATCCGCCAGGCCACCTTGGAAGATCAACTTGGATTTGTGCACTACGAACTGACCCAGGGAGCCGAAGTGGCCGCTGGAAAGCTTCTGCGCGCTGCGGACAATGCAAGGGATGCGGGTGCCGTGGTATCGCGCTATTACGAGCGCCCGGCGAAGGCCGATGCAGAAGCCGCCGCCCGCGGTAGTGCGGCAGCACAGCTTTCGCAAAGCAACACCATCAACGTCTACGGGGCAACCGACCCTAACGCTACTGCAAGCGCCGTCGGCGGCGCGCAAAAGCAGGTCAATCAGGACCTGGTGCGAAACCTCAGCAATCCGGTGAACTGACATGCCCAACTTTGCAGGCTTCATCACGATCGATCCGAAAAGGTCGATCGCCAGCATCGAGGCGCATGTCACGCTGGAGGAAGTCGGTACCGACGAGCTACAGATCACCGACCATCCGGTAGAGCGCGGCGCCGAGATCACCGACCATGCCTACAAGAAAAACCCTGAGGTCGTCATCCGGTGTGGCTGGAGCAATGCCAGCCTGGCCGGCGTGATCGACGGCGTGAAGGGGCTCTTCTCGGCTATCACCGGCGGAGATGCTTTCGGCTCGGACTACGTATCAGGCGTCTACAACCAGTTGCTGGCGCTGCAGCAGTCACGAATTCCGTTCGATGTCTCGACTGGGAAGCGTGTCTACACCAACATGTTGATGCGCAGCCTCACGCAAACTACTGACCCCACCAGCGAGTACACGCTGATGGTGACGGCCGTGTTTCGACAGGTGCTGATCGTCAGCACGGCCGCGACCACGTTACCACCGCGCGATGATCAGGCATCGCCGGCCGACACTGCCGAGGTGGAGAACGCTGGTGACAAGCAGGTTGCTCAGGCCTTTCCGGCGCCGGGCGGCTGGCAACCACCTAACGGGTGATCAATGGCCAACTTCGAAATCCCGCTGACGCCATCGCCTCAGCGTTTCAGCATCACGCTATCCGGCGTGCAGCACCGTATTGACGTGATCTGGCGCAATGCCGAGCAGGCCGGATGGGTGGTCGACATCTCGGACGCCAACGGCAACCCGATCATCCAGGGAATCCCCCTGGTGACCGGCACCAACCTGCTCGAGCAGTACGACTACCTAGGCCTAGGCGGTGTGCTCTGGTGCCAGACCACTGATGATCCGGATGCGGTGCCGACCTTCGACAACCTCGGGGTCGGCTCGCACCTGTACTGGTGGGTCAGTACTTGAACTTGAAGGAACTGTTGCTCTTCTTGGCTTCAGCCTCTTGCTGTAGGCAGCCATAGAGGATCATGTAGGAGCCACCCTCCTGGGTAAGCGCGACAGTAGTGCAGTGCTTCTGCGTTGCGTCAGGGATATCTGCCCATTTTCTCTTTACGGCGTTATAGCTTTCTTGCTCAGACTTTAGGCAGCCGTTCTTGATCAGCTCGGAAGGCGCACCGGTAACAGCGCCAACTCGATCGCAATGGATTTCCGGGTCGAATTTAGGGGGAATGGTACTCGAACATGGTCGCCATTCTTTGTTGGCCTGGATCTGATAATCACCTCCATAGCACCAGCCTCGGCTGTTGATTTCAGAAATGACCTTGTCCCTGGCATCACAGGCATCCAAGGTCTCCTTTTTGTCACCAGATCCACCTCTGCACTGGTCATTCAGTTGGTCAGACTTCTCGATTAATGGCTGTATCGCGTCTCCCACGTACCGCGGGGATGCAGAAGCCAACAGGGGAAAGATGGCAAGCGTGATGAGCAGTAACCGCATTGGTCGATTCCATTTCGAGAGATTGGAATGAGCGTACCCCAATACCTGCGCAAGATCAGCCTCAAGATCGGAAACGACTCCGAGGCCATAGACCTTTCAGACCTCCGCATTCGATTCGCTACGCGCCGCGGCGATATCCGTACACCAAATACTGCTGACATTCGGGTCTACAACGTAAGTGCGGCCACGGCCAAGAAGGCCCAGTTAAAGGAGTTCGGTCGCGTGGTGCTTCAGGCCGGATACGCCGGAAACTACGGCGTGATTTTCGACGGCACCATCAAGCAGGTTCGGCGCGGACGCGAGAGCCAGACCGACACCTACCTGGACATCACGGCTGCTGACGGCGACAGCGCCTACAACTGGTCAGTGATCAACATGTCACTGGCGGCTGGGTCGACCGCCCAGGACCACCTGAAGGCGGCCGTGCAGGCCATGGAGGGGCGTGGTGTGACTATGGGTGATAGCGGCCCGCTGTCGACCAACAAGCTCCCGCGCGGCAAGGTTATGTTCGGTCTGACCCGGGACGTAATGGACAACCTTGGGCGCACCCAGGACGTCAGTTGGAGCATACAAGATGGCAAGCTAACGCTGATTCCCAACACGGCCTATCTGCCCGGCGATGCAGTTGTGGTGAATTATCAGACTGGAATGGTCGGGCTTCCTGAGCAAACCCAGAACGGCGTAAGCGTTCGCATGCTATTGAACCCAAGCGTGAAGATCGGCCGCTTGCTGAAAATAGACAATGCGAGCATTCAGCAGTACCGATATGACCCCAACCCGCTGGAAGAAGCTCAGGTGATGAGAACAAAAGTCCAGAACGACCTGAACGCAGATGGACTGTACAAGGTACTGATCGCTGATAGCTTTGGTGATACTCGCGGTAACGAGTGGTATACCGATGTAATCTGCATATCGGTTGACGCAACAATCCTCAACCCTGCGCTCATAAACAGTAATACGCCTGGCGCCATCGGAGATCCAGGGCCAGTCAAGCCATATGGTTAAGGTTTGCGCTTGTAAATTGACTTTGTAACGACGCCGTTGCCGTTCTTGTCAATCGTGGTTGTTACGTAAGCGTTCTCATAGCCCGTTCGAGTGGCGCCGTCTTCGAAGACAATTACCAGGCCTCCGCCAAGAAGCCTTCCCCAGCAAGCTCTCATCTGAATCGCGATCGACTTCGTGCTGTACTCGCGCATGTCTTTCGCATTGATGATGGGAAGATTGCATGCGCGTTCCTCATATAGAACTTGGTTGACAGCGCGAGCATCAAACCGGTCACCTACGTACTTGTGCCCATCGCCAGGCTCTACCAAGACCGTTTCTGCCATAGCCGGTCCTACAGCTATCAAGAACGCGGCAGCCAACATCCTCATCATGGTGAATCTCCTTGAACGTAAACGAGAGGCTCGACGACCCGCTGACTCCGGTGCTGGTCGCGCAGCGTTCTGCCCAGTCGAAATTGTGGACCTCATTGCCTGGGATTATCCAGTCATTCGATCCGGTGGCAATGACCTGTGTGGTGCAGCCGGCGATTCAGGCGTTCGTGACGACCGATGACGGGGCTATGGTGCTGACGTCACTACCCCTGCTACTCGACTGCCCAGTGCAGTTTCCCGCCGGCGGCGGGTGCACGCTGACCTTCCCAGTCAAGCCGAACGACGAGTGCCTGGTGGTATTCGCTTCTCGCTGCATCGATTCCTGGTGGCAGTCCGGAGGCGTCCAGGCCCAGGCCGAGTTGCGGATGCATGACCTGTCTGACGGATTCGCGCTGCTGGGGTTCAGGTCTCAGCCGCGGGTGATCGGCGGCGTCAGTCAGCAGGCCGTTCAGCTGCGCAGCGACGACGGGCAGGCCTTCATCGAGGTGAACCCGACATCTCACGCCATCAATGCCACCACCATCGGCGCCATGACTGCCAGTGCAGAAGGCGGTATGACGCTCACGGCACCGTTGGTGACCATCAATGGGAATGTCCAGGTGAATGGGCGTGTCGACACGACCGAAGACGTCAAGGCCGGCGACATCAGCCTGCAGGCCCACAGGACCAGCGGTGTGATACCTGGTCCAGGAACGAGCGGGGTGCCAGTCGTATGAGGTATCGGAAACTCGACGCCAACGGCGATTACACGTTCGGCAACCAACAAGTCGACTTCTATCGAAACTCGCCCGAAGTAGTGGCCCAGGCCGTGCAGACACGGCTTCAGTTGAACAAAGGCGAGTGGTTTCTTGATGTCGCCGACGGAATGCCGTGGTCGACCGAAGTGCTCGGCGAGCGAACGGTGGCCACCCGCGACGCCGCCGTGAAGAAGCGCATTCTGGGAACGAATGGCGTTATCCAGATCGACACCTACACCAGTTCGTTCGCTGCGGATACCAGGCGTTTCACTGTGTCCGCCACGATCACCACGGCCTACGGCCAGACCACCATCAGCGAGACACTGTAAATGGCCTCGTCCACCGCTCCGATCATCACCGAAAATGGCATCTCGGCGCCGACCTACGCCGAGGTGCTTGAATTCGTTAAAGGCCAGTACCGGTCCATCTACGGTGCTGATGTATACCTGGAGAACGACTCCCAGGACGGCCAGTTCATCGGGGTCATTGCGCTGGCCATCAGTGACGCCAATGCGGCTGTAATCGCCGCATATAACTCATTCTCGCCAGGCACTGGGCAGGGGGCAGGACTGTCCAGCAACGTGAAGATCAACGGCATCAAGCGCGCTGCGTCGAGCCATTCTCAGGTTGACGTGGTTTTGGTTGGGCAGGCTGGAACACCAATTACCAACGGTGTTGTAGAAGACCAGGCGGGGAACAAGTGGGCGCTTCCTCCAAGCGTCCTGATCCCGCCTGAAGGCGAGATAACAGTAACAGCGACCTGCTCGGTAACCGGGGCGATCACGGCATCTGCAGACCAGGTCAACAAGATTTCGACGCCGACCAGGGGGTGGCAGTCGGTCAACAACATTGTGTCAGCCTCTCCCGGTGCGCCGGTCGAAACCGACGCAGCGCTTCGAAAGCGCCAGAAAACGTCAACTGCGCTTCCGTCGCGCACTGTGCTGGAAGGAACTATCGGTGCAGTTGCCAATGTCGCTGGCGTCACTCGCTACGCTGCGGTCGACAACGACACAAAGATAACCGATAGCAATGGCGTCCCGGGGAACCACCTGGCGTTGATCGTCGAGGGTGGCGATTCAACCGCTATTGCCCAGGCGGTTGCCAGCAAAAAGGGACCTGGCGGCGGGACGTTCGGTACCACCTCGGTGACGGTGATCAACGTCTACGGCATGCCGATCACGATCAACTTCTTCCGTCCAACCTACCAGGCCATGACTGTTGCTGTGGCGTTAAAGGCTCTTCCGGGGTACACGTCGACCATCGGCGACGAGGTGCAGCAGGCGGTATCGGACTACATCAACCAGGTGGAGATTGGAGGCGGCCCAAGCGACTCGGTCGAGTGGGCTGACGCTCTGACTGCAGCGAATAGCGTGCCCGGCAGCAACACATTCAAGCTGACCTCGCTGGTGATCACTGGACCAGGAGGCGCTGGCACGCCTGACGTTCCGCTGGCATTCAACGAAGCCGCCACCTGCACGCCTGCAGATGTCGCGCTGACGGTGACCTGATATGACCGATATCGATCGCTATACCAGAAAGATAACCAGCGAACACGCGGGAAAACCGAAGTACATGGCGATGGTTCAGGCCATGGCTAAGTGCTTCCTCGATGCCGGCGATGTTGCCAGAAGTCTCCCGGAAGAGTTCGATCTCGATGCATCCGTAGGCGACCAGCTAGATGTGGTAGGCGAGTGGGCTGGGGTTTCCCGGAACATTACTACACCACTAGCCGGCGTGTATTTCGCATTCGATACGGACGGTCTGGGTTTCGACGAAGGAGCATGGCAGGGGCCATTCGACCCGGATACCGGCATTACTGTTCTTGACGATGACACCTATCGAACCCTCATCCGTGCGCGCATAGGTGCCAACCGGTGGGACGGTACGCTTGAAGAATCCAAGGCCATTCTCGACTTGGTGTTCAGCGGTGACACCTTCGTGTTCATCGAGGACAACCAGGACATGACCATCACCATCGGGATTGCGGGAAAGAGGCCGACGGCTCTTCAACTCGCGCTGCTGACCGGTGGCTATATCCCTATCAAGCCCCAGAGTGTGGGCGTTGACTATTACATCGTGCCTTCCCAGGACGGCCCAATGTTCGGGTTCGATATCGACAACCAATACGTCGCCGGCTTCGATGAAGGAAGCTGGGGAACTGTCTATGCCGGCTGACGGCAGGAGAATATATGCCACAGAATGACTTTCTACCGTTTGCTTTGGGCTCCGGCTCGAATGTCATGCCGCAAGCTGAATATGCTGCACTTGGAGCCAGGGGGGCTGGATTTTCGTCGGGAACAGCAAAGTCTCGAGAGCTGAACAAGGTCTGGCGGCAGTCCGCGTTCGCAGTGTCGTGTGTCGCCCAGTTCATGGCTGACTATACCGGGCACGATATCCTCGACGATGGTGATGAAGTCGCATTCAAGGCGAATCTCGCAAAGGCGATCTCCCTGCTGAGCATGGGTACCGACTACGCGGTCGGCGCGAACACTGGGAATGCTTACACCGCGTCCTTCGTGCCGTCGGTGACTGCCCTGGTTGACGGCATGGTGCTGCGCTTCAAGGCAGCAACCGCAAATACCGGACCTGCTACGTTTTCACCGAACGGTCTGACGGCAAAGCCGATCGTAAACCTGAAGTATGCAGCGCTGTCCGCTGGCGACATCGCTGCAGGTGGAGAGGTCTGGCTGCAATACAACACCAGTATTTCCGGTGGTAGCTGGGTCAGTATTCTGTCGCTTGGTTTGTCTTCTGCATCCACTACTGTGAGCGGTATCGTCAGGATTGCAACCGCATCGGAAACGCAAGATGGGGTAAGTGATTCACTGGGAGTGTCCCCATCTGGCTTAGCCTCACAACCTCTAGAAAGTGCGAGGATTGATGTCGCGTCAGCAAGTACGGTTAACCTTACGGCTGCTGCTCCAAGAACTCGCCACATTAATATCACCGGCACGACAGCCATCTCTGCTTTCACTGTCGCTGCGGGGAAGCACTACTTCGTTCGCTTCGATGCATCGCTCACGCTGATGAACGGCGCGGCGCTTGTTACTCAAAGCGGCGCGAACATCACTACTGCTGCGGGCGATACCTGCGAACTTCGTGCAACGTCAGCGAACGTTGTTGAGGTTCTTTGCTACACGCCTGGCATCCCTCAAGAGTTAGGGTATCGCCAGACGTGGCAAAACGTCTTGGCTTCTCGTGCGATCAATACCACCTACACCAACAATACCGGTCGCACCATTTGGGTAATGGCCAGCATCAACATTGCTGCGGGGGTCGCACCTCTTCTTGTTCTAGACGGTACCAGCAGTGCATCCGTCGGGAACAACGGCTCTGGCGCCAATATCATCATGTTTAGCTTCCCTGTAAAAGATGGTGGAACATACAGGATCAATAGCGGGACGTCCGCGGGATATTGGAGCGAGTTGAGATGATCAGAAATTTTTACAAGAGCCCAGAAGACGGCGAAGTCTTCGAGTATTCGGGCGAAGATGTTGACAATGGACTTGTCCGTGACGGCCTCGTTGTAATGACCGAGGAGGAGGTGAAAGAGCATCTCTCTCCTCCGGTTCTTTCGTTCGAACAACTGGTCACGATTGCGCTGAGTGAGCGTGACCGGCGGCTTGAGATTGCTGCAGTGCGTATTGCTCCACTGCAGGATGCAATCGATCTCGGCGAGGCAGAGCCTGATGAGGAGTCGTCGCTGCTGGCCTGGAAGCGCTACCGAGTTGCCGTGAACCGGATCAATCAGCAAGCAGGGTATCCAGCGGAAATCGACTGGCCCGCGCCGCCAGCCTGACGCCTGCGAATTCATCGACCGCCCATGAGGCGGTATTTTTTGCATGGAGAAATGCATGACGCCTCTCACCGAGCAGCAGCTGCTGCAGATCCTCCCCAAAGCCCGCTCAGTAGCGGGCATTTTTTTGCCCGCACTGAACCGTGCCGCACTGCGCTGGAAGATCGATAGCCGGGTGCGCCTGGCTGCGTTCCTGGCCCAGGTTGGCCATGAGTCTGGCCAGCTGCGCAGCCTCGTCGAGAACCTGAACTACAGCGCCGAGTCCTTGGTGCGCACCTGGCCAAGCCGATTCACCCCTCAGACTGCAGGCGCATATGCCCGCCAGCCCGAGAAGATCGCCAACAAGGTGTACGGCGGCCGCATGGGCAACGGCGCCGAGGCCTCAGGCGATGGATGGCGATTCAAGGGTCGCGGCCTGATCCAACTCACTGGCCGCGACAACTACCGGGCCGCCGGCGTGGTCCTAGGCCTTCCGCTGGAGGAGCAGCCGGAACTGCTCGAGCAGGCCGAGCACGCCACCCAGTCCGCCGCCTGGTGGTGGTCGAAGCACGGCCTGAACGAACTGGCCGACGCCGGCCGCATTCAAGACATCGGCAGTGTGATCAATACCGGCCAGCCGGGCCGGGTGCCGCATGGCGCCGCTGAGCGCAAGGCGCTGTATGACCTGGCGCTGCGGGTGCTTGTGTGAACCGGCTGGGCGCGGTACCGGACTGGTGCTGGTGGCTGGTCGCCCTGGCGCTGGTTGCCGGCGGCCAGCAGTACCGGGTAGTTGTCGCCCAGAGCGAGACTGCATCCGCCCGCGGAGAACTCGCCGACTACCGCCTGCAGGTGTCCGAGCGCGATCGGCGCGCCGCAGCTCAGGTCCGAACAGAAGAACAGCGCCGCCAGGCCGTGGCGGACAAGGAGGGCGAGAGTGCACGCCAACAACTGGAACTGGCCCAAGGCCGCGCCGCTGCTGCTGATTCTGCTGCTGCCGGGCT
Organism: Pseudomonas sichuanensis; assembly: GCF_003231305.1. Lineage (GTDB taxonomy): Bacteria > Pseudomonadota > Gammaproteobacteria > Pseudomonadales > Pseudomonadaceae > Aquipseudomonas > Aquipseudomonas sichuanensis. Next base: position 26,072 of record NZ_QKVM01000012.1, read on the forward strand.
GCGTGGGGAAATCGAACGACTGCGCGCAGGACGATCAGCAACCTGTAGTGCCATCGCTGCCCAGCAGCGCAAGGCAGGAGCCTCTGCCGTCATGGTGCTCGGGGGATTGCTTGAAGAGTCTGACCGAATGGCGGGCAGCTGCGCAGCAGCGCTTGAGCGAAGCCGAATAGCCGGGTCGGCGTGCGAGTCGATCTATAATGGCCTCTCCTTCAAGGGGAGAGAGTATCGTGAGCAGTCGTTACGGTAGCGCCCAGCCTGGCGAGTTCTTGCCCGGCATCATCATGCCGCCAGCGATCCACGGGCTCCTGCGTAAGCGGTTGGCCCAGATCGAGTCGGCCGACAGCGCAGTCAATTGCCTGATCGCCCAGGCAAGAGCAGAGAGCCTGGTCGAGGCACTGGAGGTGCTTAAGGCAATTTCCGATCAGGCCATCGAGCGCCTGTACGAGGTGGTTGAGCATTTGACGCAGGCTCGGCTGGCCGAGATTGGAGGCCAGGATTAGCCCTGGCCTGTGAGCAGGTATATAAAGGAAGGGAAGTGGTCGGCAGAACGCCGCGGGCGGGCTGGCCATGGCCAGTGACTTTTGAAGTGACTTCGCTAGGATGCGTCCGGACGCGTGAGGCTTCGTTGCAGCGAAAGCAGGGCCGGAAATCCTGTGTTATCATGCCGTTACGATGGCTTGGCATGCATGGGGTGCAAGGGGTCGAGTGTTCGAATCACTCCGTCCCGACCAAAATACCCTAAAAACCCAGCCATTAAATGGCTGGGTTTTTTTATGCCTCGGATTTAATTTAAAAAGTCCTGATTGAGATTGCAAAATAAAGCAATTTTCTGAAGTGCTCAAAGGACATGGGACGTCTTTATCGTGGGACGCTTCCTACATCATTTTGAGAATGATACTGTAGGCATAACAGGATTCATGTGAGCAGCCTTCCGGATCATGGATGTCCCCGCAGAAGTATTTTCGAAAAAGCCCCGTTCCGCACAGTCCAATCCGGCCTGGTCCCAGGATGAACTGATCCTCGCCCTTGATCTATACCTCCGCCATCGTGTATCACTGCCCTCGAAGAATCATCCTGAAATCCAAGAGCTATCTCTATTTTTAGGGAAAATGGGTAAGGCTTTGGGTGTCGGTCTCGTTACGAACTTTCGTAACGTTAACGGCGTCTACATGAAGCTTGGTAATTTTAGGCGCTGGGATCCAAACTACGTTAAAGATGGTAAAAAGGGGCTGGCGAAAGGTAATAAGCTTGAAGAAGAGGTCTGGGCTGAATATGCGTACGATGAGGGCCGCCTAGCTGAAGTCGTTGCAGCCATTCGTGCAGCTGTAGAGCATGATCTGTCTCTAGAACTACCTTTACGCGAGCTAAGGGTGGCCAATGAGCCGGAAATTCAAGAGGCCGAGGAAGGTAGGGTTTTGACCCGTATACATCGCTCCCGAGAGCGAGATCGTAAACTGGTGGCTAGTAAGAAGAAGCAGGCGTTAGCAAAGTACGGCAAGCTCGAATGCGAAGTGTGCGGCTTTAACTTTTTAACTGAGTATGGGAAAGCGGGAGAGGGGTTGATAGATGTGCATCATCTAAAACCTGTGCATACACTTCGGCCAGGAGAGAAAACCCATCTTAATGATCTGGCGCTGTTGTGCGCAAATTGCCATCGAGTCGTTCACTCCTCAAAGCGCTGGCTGGATCTTGAACAGCTTAGAGCAGCATGGGCAGCTAAGCGGTAGGATTAATTATCTAGACACTCAGCTGGGCGTCGATTCTTGTTACATGTTGGAGGGGAATTAATCAGATTTCCCTTCTATTTTGTAGGCTGTTTCCGAAACACACTCCTGCGGCTTACAAGCCGTTGCAGATATTCTATCTCCCCTCTAGTCTCGCCAAGTCGCTACCAACCCAGCGACCGGTTTTGACAGACCGGGAAGATAGTAACGCGCGTGCACGGCCGTCTATGGTGGCTGTACGTGGGGCACTTCGGTGCGCCGGTTTCCTATTTTCCCGGTCTGTCAACCCGCGTACAGCTGCCACCTTTCTGTTTGACAGCAGAGAACGGTAGCTCCATTTGAAAATAGGAGCTCTACCATGCTGAAAATAGTCCCCGATCCACCCCTGCACGACCGCTACACCACCCAAACCCTAGAAGACCTCCTGGTCCAAATCTCCGAATACCTAGTCTGTGCCCTGACCGTCAGCCAGCAGTCCATCCTGCTCCACACCAAACCCCCAGCCCAGGTCCTGACCCTCGCCGCCATCCACGAAATCGACAGCGCCCACACCCTGGTGGAAGTAGCGCTAAGCCGCGTGCAATCCCGACACTGACCTGGCGAACTCGTACTCGCCCTTGATGTTCACCGATCAGGCCCCGCGCCGTTCGCGGGGCCGCAGGAGGAGTGGTATGGATAAGGAATCGCAACCCCAACGCATCAAGCAACTCACCACCACCGGCGTCGGCCATTTCGGCGAAGGCGGGGAGGTCGGTGTGCTAGACCCGTTATTCCGCGTAGTGGCGGGCCATCCGTTGGACCATGCGGTGGAGCAGGCGACCGTGCTGATGTGTGCGGTGCACAAGATCAGTGACCTGGCGATGGTGGAAACGGATCACCTGCCCACGCTACTGACGGCGATGCACTACCTCAGCGGCATGGCCAAGGCGCTGGTCCAGGATGCGAACCACGGCTTGATGGCCCCAGCCTTGCGGGGCGAATAGAGCTGAAGCAACACGCCCGAAGGTGTCTTCGGGCGACATGCCCCTCATGTGAGGGTGCCCCGGAAATCGAAAACTCGCTCAAGCGCCGCGTCGACTCTCCAGCTTGGCAAACAAATACATGCCAACCAGCATCGCCACCACAAACAGCAAAACCTGCCACCGTCCCGTGGACACCAACGCCACCGCCGGTCCAGGGCACAAACCGGCAATCCCCCAACCCACGCCAAACACCAGGCTGCCGCCAATCAAGCGGGCATCCAGTGTGCGCTTCACCGGCAACTGCATGGGCGCACCGAGCAAGGACTGCTTACGCGTGCGCGCCCAGTTCAGCGGGGCGGCCGCCACCGCGATGGCGCCTGCCATCACCAACGCCAGGCTGGGGTCCCAGACCCCGGTCACATCGAGAAACGCCAGCACCTTCGCGGGGTTGGTCATGCCCCCCAGCAGCAGACCGAAGCCAAAGACCAACCCTGCGAGAAAGGCCGTGAACTTGCGCATCTTCAAGCCCCCAGCAGATGGCGGATGATATACACCGTGGCAAACCCGGTCGCCATGAAGCAGAAGGTGGCCAGCATCGACCTGGGCGACAACCGGGACACGCCACACACGCCATGGCCACTGGTGCAACCTGCGGCGTAGCGGGTGCCCACACCTACCAGCAGGCCGGCAATCACCAACGCCGGCCACCCGGCGTGGATCTCGATCTTGGGCAATACGGCAAACAGCCCCCACAGCACCGGCGCGAGCACCAGGCCGAGCAGGAACAACGCCTTCTCGCTGCGGCCCTCACCATCGCCGTGGATCAGGCTGCCAAGCAGGCCACTGATGCCGGCGATACGGCCATTCGCCAGGATGAACAGGCTGGCGGCCAGGCCGATCAAGGCGCCTCCGGCCAATGACGCCCAAGGCGTGAAGTTGACCCAATCGATGTTCATGCTGCAGCTCCCGCCAACAGAGGTTTTGGTCAAGATATTGGCCCGCTCGGGGGCTAGTGCCGACAGGGCAGCTGTCTGCGGCCAGTTCGGCGCCCCGGCGAGGCCGCTCCATAGTAACTGCGCAAGTCAGTTGCTCCCACAGCTTGGCTCTATGAGTGTGGGCGGGCAGCAGGCCTTGCCACGGAGTACTAAAACGCCCTCGACAAGGGCTCAATACGCACATCAATGCAGGCTGATTTTGCACGTCCTACAGACTTTCTTCCGTGGTTCATGTAGTCCATTTCTCAAAGGGGCCTTTTCCCTTCCCAAGCTATTGAGGCGAGTGACGACCGCGACCAGTCTCGCCCTGCTCGTCGTGTTTCACCGTCCGGGGTTGGTCGGGTCTTCAGATCAGCGCACTGCACAAGGATCGTGCGGTGTGACCCGGAGGCCCTGGTGGGGGAGACGCGGCGAGCTCTTTTTTCCACTGGGCGGGTGGCCGATTGCGGCCGTTGCCGTCGTTGACAGGGGGTAGCGCATGGACAAAGAAGAACAATCGCAGGGGCAGCAGAAGCCGAACGTCATCGCACTGGCCCAGCGAGGCAAGCAGATGCCAACACGCCACTGGGTGCAGGCTACGCCGGGGTTGCAGACGCGCGAGGTACTGGAGGAGGCTTCAGTCATCCTGGGCTGCGTCACCGGGCTTACCCAGCAGGCGCTTGCCAAACCACGCGAGGCGCAGACGCTGATGCGCGCGACCTTCTACCTCAGCGGCCTGGCCAGGGTAATGATCGAAGGGCAGTTGCCATCGATCAAAGAGCAAGGCGACAAATAAGCCTCGACCGTTGAACGACAAAGCCGCTTCCGGAGCACCGGGAGCGGCTTTTTCATGGGCGAAACTGGGCCGAGCGGATCAAGCCCCGCGCCGGCGCAATACCGTCGCCAACGCCACGGTCAATACAACCGCCACCACCACGGCCAGCCCCATGGTCGCAGCAATGCCGATGCGCTCCAGCAACCCGGCCACGATCAGATAAAACGCAATCACCCCCACCGCGCCAATCGCATTGCCGCGCACCATCATTGCCATCCCGGCGCGCCCGCTTTGCACATGGGCAAACACCACCAACGGCCAGGCGATCACCGGGATCGGCGCCAGCATCCCGCTGGCGGCGGGCCCGAGCCAGCTGGCCAGGCTGGTGGTGACCATCAGCAGGCCGGTGGCGGACACCATGCGCAGGGGGATTTCCCAATAGCGGTGGCGGGGCTGGGCGAGGCTGTCGGGCCTGGGCTCGCGGCCACTGGCGCGGATCAGCACGGCGATCAGCAGCAGGGCCACGGCAATCGACAGGGGCAGGCCGCCCCAATGGGTGAAGGCGTAGGCCGCCACGCCATAACACAGCAGCGCCAGCGGCACGGCGCCGGCAATGCCGAAGCGGCGGGTGATGTACAGGTAGAAGGCGTAGGTGGCCTGCACCGCCGCCAGCCCGCCTAGGGCGCCGGGCACCGCGCCCAGGACGAACGCCGTGCCTTGCTCCAGGCACAGGAAGGTCATCACCAGCGCCGAGGTGATCGGCAGGCCGGACAGCAAGCCGCCGAGCAGGCCGCCCCAGCGCCGCGAGGCGAGGGACACGGCCCACATCAGCAGCGGCGTGACGATGAGTTTCAGGTAGAGCAGGGTCATTGCGTGGGTATCCGCAGTTGCCAAGGGTGCGCCCGCCGTCGGCATTGGGTGGGGCGCGGGTGAATCAGCCGCGGCTGGCCTCCAGCGCTTGGGCCAGGTCGGCAATGATGTCGTCGCTGTGCTCGATGCCGATCGACAAACGCACCATGTCCCGTGGCACGCCGGCCTTTTCCAGTTCTTCATCGTTGAGCTGGCGGTGGGTGGTGGAGGCGGGGTGGCAGGCCAGCGACTTGGCGTCACCGATGTTCACCAGGCGCACCACCAACTGCAGCGCGTCGATGAAGCGTGCACCTGCGGCCTGGCCGCCCTTGATGCCGAACGACAGGATCGAGGCCGGCTTGCCGCCGGTGTAGCGCTGGGCCAGTGCATGCTCGGGGTGGTCGGGCAAGCCGGCGTACTTCACCCACGCCACTTGCTCGTGCCCTTGCAGGTAGTGGGCGACCTTGAGCGCGTTCTCGGTATGGCGCTCCATGCGCAGGGCCAGGGTTTCCAGGCCTTGCAGGATCAGGAAGGCATTGAACGGCGACAGCGCGGCACCGGTGTTGCGCAGCGGCACCACGCGGCAGCGGCCGATGAACGCGGCGGGGCCGAAGGCTTCGGTGTAGGTCACGCCGTGGTAGGAGGCATCGGGGGTGTTGAGCAGGGCGAAGCGTGCCTTGTGCTCGGCCCAGGGGAACTTGCCCGAGTCGATGACGATGCCGCCGATGCTGGTGCCGTGGCCGCCGATGTATTTGGTCAGCGAGTGCACCACGATGTCGGCGCCGTGCTCGAACGGGCGGCACAGGATCGGCGTGGCCACGGTGTTGTCGACGATCAGCGGCACGCCGTGGCGGTGGGCGGCGGCGGCCAGGGCGGCGATGTCGACGATGTTGCCGGCGGGGTTGCCGATGGACTCGCAGAACACCGCCTTGGTGCGCTCGTCGATCAGCGCTTCGAGGGCGGCGATGTCGTCATGGGCGGCGAAGCGGGTGGTGATGCCCATGCGTGGCAGGGTGTGGGCCAGCAGGTTGTAGGTGCCGCCGTACAGCTTGGCCACCGAGACGATGTTGTCGCCGGCCTCGGCGACGGTCTGGATGGCGTAGGTGATGGCGGCCATGCCCGACGCCACGGCCAGCGCGCCCACTCCGCCTTCGAGGGCGGCCATGCGCTGTTCGAGCACGTCGTTGGTGGGGTTCATGATGCGCGAGTAGATGTTGCCGGCCACCTTCAGGTCGAACAGGTCGGCGCCGTGCTGGGTGTCGTCGAAGGCGAACGAGGTGGTCTGGTAGATCGGCACGGCCACGGCCCGGGTGGTCGGGTCGGGGCTGAAGCCCGCGTGGATGGCGAGTGTTTCCAGCTTCATGCAGTCGTTCCTTGAGCGTGGGTGGAAGCGGCTGAGCATGGAGCGCGACGCCTGTGGGGGTCAAGCCGTTCGGCAGGCAGTTTTGCCCAGGCAGTGACTGCGTGCGTCCAGCATGTCTGACGTACTTGGTAACTTCTCAGCGGCGTATTTTCGGACGCGTCCGACATACAGCTGCACTGTGCGCCATTAGATTGCGAGCCTTTTACAGGGAGTTCGTAACATGGCTTATCACGGATATATGTCGATCAAAGGTTCGCTGCAGGGCTTGATCTCGGCGGGCTGTTCCACCCAGGACTCCATCGGCAACAAATGCCAACTGGGGCATAGGGATGAAATCATGGTGCTGGCCTTCGACCATGGCCTCACCAATGCGGACAACACGCAGCGCGCGCTGCACCGTCCCGTCTACCTCACCAAGTTCGTCGACAAGGCCACCCCGCTTCTTGCCCAGGCGCTGGACAGCGGCGAGCGGGTCGAATGCGACATTCAGTTCTTCCGCACCAGCGCCGCGGGCCTTCTGGAAAAGTACTACTCGGTGAGACTCGGCGGGGCGGTGATCGTCCAGCAGAACGTCGCCATGCCCCACGCCGTCCTGCTCAACGAGCAGGAGCCGCAAGAGTATCTGGCGCTGCGCTACCGGGATATCTCCTGGGTGCACCATGTGGCCGGAACAACCGGGTATGCAACCTGGGGCGAGGAATGAGCGGGCGCAGCGAGCATGACGTGCCGTGGGACGACGACTTCTGGGAGGTCAGCCATGCCGCGGCGCGGCTGACGCAATATGCCTGCGAAGTTGCCGCGCGGTGCCTGGATGACGGGATGTTGCGGCTGCAGTTTACGCAGGAGATGGCGTATGTCGGGAAAGGCATTGTGGAGGATGTTCGGACGGGGAGGAAAACGCCGGAGCAAGGGCTGATCCAAATAAGAAAAGAGCATGTCGAACTTGGCTTGCAGGTCATCCAATACACAAAGTTAGTTGCAGGGCTGGCGGCGGGAGTATTGCAGGTTGCTGGTGGTGTTGCCGTCTGCAAGCTTACCGCAGGATTCGCGTGTGCCACTGGTGGTATCGCACTTGTGCAGCATGGTATCAACGCAATTTATGAAAATGGCCGGAATATTATCCAGCGGAGAGATGACACCGTAGGTCCACTTAGGCAGGGTTATCAAGAAATAGCCAAGGCTCTCGGAGGGAAGGCTTCACATGGAAATGTGGCATATGGAATTGCGGAAATGGCGCTGTCTGTTTTTGGGGTGACTACGCTTGTTGTGAGTCGCGACGCTTGGAGGCTCTTCAGGTATATCAGGGCGGATATGGTTCCTGCTTATAAGAGTGCGGGGGCAGGTCTTATTGCTTTCGAACTTGGGGTGAATGTCATGACTGGAGAGCTGGTTTGGGTGGAGTTAAATAAGGAATGATTTCTTGGTTTTTTGGGGGGTGTGTGGTGACAGGGCTGGTCGCTGCATATGTGCTCAGGTACAGGTTCTCGGGACGAAACTTCAAGTGGTGGATTTTTTGGGCGTGCCTAGTATTTAATTTGTTTTTTTCAACATATTACATGAGAATTGTGGAGCGCTCCTATTTGCTGTTTATTGGGTTTAAGCCTGGCTTTCTGTATGAGAATCCTGCCGTGGTTTGGTGGTGTTTGGTTGGTATGGTTTTACACAGCTTTGCAATTCCTGTGCAGTGGGAGCCAAAGAGATGGTTTAGAAAGAAGTGAGGCGCAACTGCGGATTCATAGATGAGGAAGTTGCTGTGCAGAAATTTGGTGTTGATGTTTTGAAGGGTGAGCTTGTTTGGGTGGAATGGAATAAAGAATGAGCGTTTGGCTTTTTGCAGGGTGTGTGTTGTCAGGGTTGGTGGTCTCGTACTCTCTAAGGGGCAGGTTTTCGGGTAGGCGTTTCTCTCCTTGGAAGTTCTGGTTTTCAGTTGTATTTAATTTGTTCTTTGTTACCTACTATATGAGGGTAATGGAGCGGTCTTATTATTTGTTTGTAGGTTACTATCCTGAGTATATTGATGAAAACCCCACGGCGAGTTGGCTGTGCTTGGCCGGAATGTGGCTCCATTGTTTCGCACTACCCGTTCCGTGGGAGCCAAAAAGGTGGTTCAGGAAAACCCGTTAACCATATACACGATATGTTCAATCGTCAGTCTCGCGGGCTCTCGCCTCTTACGAGACCGTACAGGAACACCCCTGGATCGTCTGGCTGTCGATCCCGATGATTCTCTACCACCTTTGGATCATCCCCGGGCTGACCCCTTCCCCCATCCGCTTACGCCGCTAATGGGACCCCACCTTCAAGCGCCACGGTGAACCCTGACCCTATCGCCCCACCACCCCCTGAACCCGCGTCGTCTCCTCCTCCAGGTACGCCAGCAACGCCGTCACCTCCGTCTCCCCCAATCGCATATTAGGCATCGCCAGCTGGTTGTACTGCTGGTACAGCAGCATGGCCAGTGGGTCTTTTTCGGCCAGCATCTGGTCCGGCACCATCAGCCAGCGTTTCAGCCAGGCTTCGTCGCGCTGGCGGGTCACCCCCAGCAGGTCCGGCCCAATCCCGCCGGTAGCACCGCGTTCGGCCTCGCCAACGGTGTGGCACGACGAACAGCGGGTGCGGAACAGCTGCTCGCCGGCACTGGGCGGGCGAATGGCCGGCGCCTGGGTATAGTCGAGGTTCTGCGCGCTGGCGGTCTTCCAGTTGTGCAGGCTGTTGGCCAGGCGGTCGGCAAGGATGTACGGGCTTTCGAAGGGCGAGGCTTTCATCCAGCGGCCGGTGCTCTGGTTGCCGATGATCAGGCTCAGGTTGTGGTCTTTGCTGCGGCCGTTTTCCAGGCCTTCGATATACAGGCCGAGGCTGCGGCGCAACTGTTCGATGTCGGCGGCTTCGCCGGTGAGCAGGGTCCAGCCGGGGCCGATGGCGAACTTTTCGGCGTAGCGCTTGAGGGTGGTGGGGGTGTCGTTGTAGGGGTCGATGCTGATCGAGTAGAAGAAGATGTCCTGGCCGACGCGTTCGCCCAAGAGCTTCTGTACCTGGCGCAGGCGCGCGGTTTCCACCGGGCAGGAGTCGCCGCAGCCGGTGAAGATGAAGTTGATGGCGACCACTTTGTCTTTGATCAGGTCGTCGAAGAAACGAACCTGTTCACCGTCCTGGGTAAGCAGGGGGATGTTGGGGAAATAGTTGGCACCCCAGGGGGTGTCTGGGGCTACGCTGGCGCGGGTCGGGGGCAGGGCGCAGGGCAGGCTGAGGATGATCAGCAGGGGGAGCAGCAGGCGCCAGGTGTGGGGCATGGTCTTACCCTCTTGGGTGTGTGACAAGGCCTGGGCTCGTGGGAGCGGGCTTGCCCCGCGATGGGCCGAGCCTGGGCAACGGTGTTGCCTGGGCTGGCGTCATCGCGGGGCAAGCCCGCTCCCACGGTTTCTACTTCACTTGATGCTCAACGGTGCCGTCACGGTCTGCCCCAGCGCCGACTTCACGGTCACCGCCGGTGGCGAGGCCGGACCGCTGCCGGTGGTGGTCACCGACAGCTTCCAGCGTGCCCCGCTACCACTCACGGTCAGCGTCGCAAGCCCCAGGTCGAGCGGCCCGCTGGTGGTGTTGGTGCTGACGCGGATGCTGTTGCCACTGGCCACGCTGGTGGTGCCGGCAATGTCCCAGGTCCAGCGGTTGTTGCTGCGCAATTGCACGCTGGCGCTGCTCACCACCACGGTGTCGGCCTGCACGGCAGGCGAGACGGCGATGCTCACCGTGGCCGGGGCCAGCGACTCCAGGCCTTTGGCATCACGCGCCAGGTAGGTGAAGCTGGCGGTGAACGGGGTGGCCACCGTGTCCGGCGGGGTATAGGTCACCTGGGTGCCGTTGCTGCTCACCACACCCATGCCCGAGTCGGGCTGGGCCAGGCCGCTGACCGTCAGCGGCAGGTTGCCGTCGGGGTCGGTGTCGTTGGCCAGCACGTTGAGCACGATCGGCTTGCCGGCACTGGTGGCGGCGCTGTCGTTCACTGCCACGGGTGGTTTGTTGCCGGGGTCTTCATTGCCACCACCGTCGCCGTCGGCCTTGCGGAAGGTCGGCAGGGCGGCGGAGTTGACGTATTGCACGCCATCCCAGCCGGGCAGGGGCGTTGGCATCAGCTGGAACTGGCCAGGGTGCTCGATGTCCCAGCGCAGCAGCATGGAGGAGTCTTCATGCTGGGTGTTGTGGCAGTGTTCCATGTAGGTGCCGGCGAACTCGCGGAAGCGGATGGCCATTTCCACTTCCTCGGACGAGTCTTTGTCCGGGCCGATGCGGTACACGTCCTTGCGTGCCCACTTCTCCCATTCCGGCGGCGCCTTGCCGTCGCGGCTGAGGATCACGCCTTCCTCGAAGTGCACGTGCACCGGGTGGCTCCAGCCGTTGCCGCCGTTCTTGATCTTCCACACCTCGAGCGTGCCGTCGCCGCTGAAGCCGGCGGCAGTCGCCTCGCTGGCCAGTTGCGGGGCAGCGCTGATACGCCGTGGGTCCATGCTGAAGCCGAAGCCACCGTCGGTCTTGATGGTCCAAGGTGCGCTGTCGGTGCCGTCCGAGCGGCCGAAGATGAACTCGCGGTGGCGCGCGTCCTTGATCTTGGCCTGGTCGGCGGCGTTGCCGGGGTTGATGGTCAGCGGGATCATCACCAGGCCTTCGGCCTTGCCGGGTTTGGCCGGTTCATACAGGGCCGGGTCCATGCTCACGTCCTGGCCGCTGTAGGGCTGCACCAGCAGTTGCAGGAACTTGCCGACTGCCGGGTCGCCCTTGTCCCATTCCGGGCCGTTGCTGGTCTGCTTGATCACTGCCTTGTACTTCTCCGACAGGATGTCGGCCAGGGCGATGGGCTGTTTCGGGCCTTTGCCGGTTTCGTGTTCCATCAGGTTGACGAAGTACAGCTTGTCGCCGGCCTTGATCCCGTTCTTGGCGAAGTTGACGATGATGTCGTAGCGCTCGGCGATGCCCTGCAGCGGCAGGATGCCGTTGTTGTCCTGGCGGTCGCCGTCGCCGTTGAGGTCCATGCTGCCGTCGAACGGCACCGCGTGTTCCATGATGTTGCCGTCGTTGCCGATCATGTGGAACGGCACGCGGTTGTACGACACATTGGAGCCGCTCGGGCCCTTGAACTCGCCGCTGCTGCCGGCCACCTCACGCACGATGGCGAACTTGAAGTAGCGCGACACCGAGCCGTTGAGGATGCGGAAGCGGTAGCTGCGCGCGCGCACTTTCAGCTTTGGCTGGTACTGCCAGTTGACCAGGATCTGGTCACCGAGGAAGCCATCGGTGTTGAACGGGTTGAACCACAGTTGGCCATTGGCATCCCAGGCCTTGTCGGCGACCACCAGGTTGACGTCGTAGTCGCGGTTGCCCCAGGGCATTGCGCTGCCGCTGGGGAAGCGCAGGTTGACGCCGTCCTGCAGGGCTTCGTTGCCGCGGTCGATGGCCGAGTAGTAGTTCATCATCACCGCGTTGCCCTTGTAGACGTTCTGCGCGGTGAAATCGAGCATGTGGTCGTGGAACCAGTGGGTGCTCATGGTTTCGCGCCAGTCGCCGCGGATCTTGATGCTGCCGTTCTCGCAGGTCTTCAGGCCCGGTGAGCTGTCGTTGACGTACAGGGTTTCGCCGGGCGAGCAGGGGAAGGCGGCGCGTGGGTCCTGGGCGCGGGTGTTGATGGTGTCGTAGCCGGCCAGCTGGATCGGCCAGCGGTAGTCGTAGTACTGGCCGGGGAAGAAGTAGGCGTTGGCGAAGCCGTCGCTTTCAGCCGGCGAGTGGCCGTTGTGTTCGTGGGTGGAGATGGTGTGCAGGCCAAACCCGTTGTTGGCCGACGGGTCGATCGGCAGCGCGTTGTAGTGGCGCATCAGCACCGGCTGGCCGTAGCGCACCATCAGCAGCTTGATCGGGAAGGTGCCGTCGAAGGTCCACAGCGCCTTGTGGTTCTGCAGCGGCATCTTCGGGTGGAAGCGGGTGTCGATGCCCTTGGTGGTACCCAGGGTGGTGGGGATGTCCGAGGTCTGGTAGTACAGGCCGCCGGGGCCGAACTCGCCCTTGCTGTAGCCGTGCAGTTGCTTGCGGTCACGCAAGCCCTGGTTGATGCGCGCACCGGCCTGCGCGGTCTTGAACGCGGCCTGCGGGTAGAACTCGTTCCAGCGCTGGTGCGACCAGCCCTTTCCTGGTGGGCGGCCTTCGGCGGGCGAGCCTACCGAATTGCGGTTGAGGAACATCTCGATCTGCGCCTTCCACGGGTTGCGGTCGAGCACGTTGGCATACTGCGACGGGAACGGCGTCAGCCCGGGTTGGGTGAGGAAGGCTTCCAGGGCGTTGCCGTTGGGGCTGCTGCGGGCAACGATGTCAGGGTCCTGGGCGGGGGCCGGGCCGAGGATGGGCGGCGGGAACGTCAGTTGGTAGGGCGGGGTGGCCGGGTCGAGTTTTTCCGGGCCGAATTCTTCGAGCAGCAGCAGTTGCTGGGTGAACGGCTCGGCGCCGAACAACGGGCTGGGCTTGCCGTTGGTGGGGTACTTGCGCGAGGTCTGCTGCGCTGGCTGCAGCACGTTGTCGATGGTTACCGTGGAGCGGTCGCCGTAAACCCCATTGGTCAGCTCCAGCGAGCCTTCGTTGGCTTCTGGCATGCTTTTCAGCGCTTCGAGGGCCGCCGCCGCGGCCACTGGGTTGGCGGGTGGGTCGCTGTAGGCGGAAGGGTCGCCGGGCGGTGGCTGGCTGACATCGTCCAGTGATCCGGCTACCGCGCCCACCAGCCCGAAGCTGAGCAGCAGCGCCGTGATTGAGGACAACCTGAACACCTGTAGGGATGTGGCTGCGGGTTTCTTCATTGCGGTATGCCCCGTGTTGTGCAACGGGCATCTGTTGCCCACCCTCGGGGGTGGCGCCGTGCCCTGTAGGAGGGATGAGCAACGGCTGTGCCAAAGGCAATGTGGCCAAGGGCCAGATATTTCAAGATGTTGCAAGATATGCGAACGCGATACGCTCAGGTTTTGCCGCAAACCTGGGGATAGTCACCCACTGATGGGTGGGGAATGCTGCCCCACTGGCCACCTGTACGGAGTATTCATGGACCCGCTGTTACTGATCGCCCTCGGCGCTGTCGTTGCCGGTTTCGTCCAAGGCCTGTCAGGCTTTGCCTTCGGCATGGTGGCCATGTCGTTCTGGGCCTGGGGCCTGGAACCCCAGGCGGCGGCGGTGCTGACCGTGTTCGGCAGCCTCAGCGGCCAGTTGATCGCCGTGTTCAGTGTGCGCCGGGGGTTCAGCTGGGCCCTGCTGTGGCCCTTCGTGCTTGGTGGCCTGGCTGGCATCCCGCTGGGGGTGTGGGTGCTGCCCTACCTGGACATGCTGTGGTTCAAGGCGGTGTTCGGCAGCCTGCTGGTGCTGTGGTGCCCGCTGATGCTGCTGGCGCCGCGCCTGCCCAGGTTGCGCGGCGGGCGCCTGGCCGATGGCGCGGTGGGCATGGTCGGGGGTGTGCTGGGCGGTATCGGCGGTTTCACCGGCACCGTGCCGACACTGTGGTGCACCTTGCGCGGCTTCGAGCGCGACACCCAGCGCGCGGTGATCCAGAACTTCAACCTGTCGATGCTGGCGGTGACCCTGCTCACCTACATCGGCAGCGGGCTGGTGACTGCGGCGCTGCTGCCGTCGTTTGCCGTGGTGGCGCTGGCGATGGCGCTGCCAACCCTGTTCGGCACACGGTTGTACCTGGGCATCAGCGAGTTGGCGTTTCGCCGGATCGTGCTGGGGCTGCTGACCCTGTCCGGGGTGGCGATGCTGGTGGTGGCGGTGCCGGGGTTGCTCGGCAGAGGCTGAGCCGGCCTTGCGCCCAAGGGGCCAGCCACGGCAAAGATGCCTTGCCCCGGCCCCCGCTTCTTGGCACCCTTGCCCGCCATTGCCTGTCGCCAACCCTGCAGTACAAGGAACCCCAAGGTGAGCTGGGAAAAAGTCGGTAAAGCCCTCGTGGGCCTGCTGGTCGTCGCGGTCACCGCCACCGCGCTCTACGCCCTGCTGCGCGATGACGACCGCCTCGAAGCGCGCCTGACCTACGCCCACCTTACCTACCCGGGCCAGTTCAGCGAACGTATCAGCACGGCCAACGCGCTGCTCAAGTACGAGCGCCTGCATGGGCTCGTCCGCGAGATCGGCAACGGCGCGCTCGCCGACCCGCAGGTCGACAAGCTGGTGGAGCTGGCCCAGGCGCCATACCTGCAGTTGTTCGCCAACCCCTTCGAGGCAGGGTTGGTGGACCACCGCACCGGGCTGCTGATCGAGCTGTTCAACCACCGGCAGCGCCCGCTGCAGGCCGTGCAGATTCGCCTGCCGGCCAAGGGCCTGGTGCAGATTCGCGATGCCGCTGGCAACGACACCTTGCTGGAGGCGCCCACCAACCGTATCGAAATCCCCAGTATCGAAGCAGCGGGCGAGAGCCGGATATGGGTGTATTTCGACACGGACTACGCGCAGGTCCGCCAGGGCGGCATCAGCATCCGGCATGCCGACGGCAGCGCCGATATCCAGGTGTACCGCGAAGTGCTCGGCTTTGCGGCGCTGGTGGCACGCTACAGCGTCGAGCTGATGGTGCTGCTGGGCGTGTTGCTGTTGAGCGTGCTGTGGCTGGGCTATCGCAACCTGGTACAACGAGGGCGCGTCAACGCCTGAGGCCACGCCAGCAGGTCATTTGTTGTTGATGCACTGCGATTGCATCACGTAGCGCACGGTGCGCAGGGTGCCCTGGCTGTCCTCGTAGGTCATCAGGCGGGGCACGACGTTGCAGTTGCGCGGGTCGGCTGACTGGCGCACCAGGCGGGCAACGTCCAGGCGCATGCCGTAGCGGTAGTCGACGATCTTCGGCATGGGCTTGGCGCGCTCCGCGGCGTAGGCGGCCACGGCTTGCTGGTGGTCCTCCAGCAGTTGCTCGTTGGGCCGGGTGGTAAAACCTGTGGCCTGGGCCGAGAGGGACAGCGCCAGCAGCGCGGCGCTCAGGGTCAGTCGTAGCATGGTGGGCCTCCGAAAGGGGTGAGGTTTCGAAGCCCAGGCTAGCCAGCGCCAGCCAACAGGGGCATGACGCCAGGGTTACAGATGCGCAAGGTTTAGCCAGGCCCATGCACGGCAAGGGCGTCACCCCGGTTCGCCGGCACCCTGCAAGACCCCGCCCGGCGGCATGGGGATGACCTTGTAGCAGGCCTTGGCGGTCGCCAGCAGCGTACCGTCTTCGGCGTGCAGCTCACCGCTGGTGTAATGCAGTTTGCCGGTGCGGCGGGTGACCCTGGCCACGCCGGCCAGGTGGCCCGGCAGGGCCGGGGCCAGCAAGCGGGTCTCGAGCCTTGCACTGAGCGCCACCTCTTCAGGGCCGAGGGCGGCCAGTACCGCCGCGCCCATGCAGTCATCCAGCATGGCCCCGAGCATGCCGCCGTGGATGCACTGCAGTGGCGTGGTCAACGAAGCCGAGGCATGAAAGCGCACCCGGACCTGGCGCTTGTCCGGCTCATAGAAGATGAACTCCCAGCCCAGCAGCGAAGACGCATGGGGGCAGGGGTGGTCGCCATTGGCAACTTTCCAGAACAACGTGGCGCTTTGCATGGCGGGCACTCCCTTCGGGCCGGCAGCTGGCATGTTTCGGGAGGGGCTGGCGCGTGTCTACTGGTAGAAATGCCAGGTGACGGGGGGGAGGTGTTACGTCATCGTGGCCAGTTACGTCATAGCTTTCAGCGGCGATCCCACGCAAGACACTCTCGCTCACCACGTTGAACGCCCGTGAAGCCAGTACCCCCAATCCCGGACGCAAGCGCGCGCATGACGCAATTGTAATCCGCCCATCACCTTGCCGTTATCCGCCGGCAGCGAGCATCAGCCTCGGCCGAAGGGGCTGGGTGCGCGCGCATCTGGCCAGACCAGGGACGCTCCAGCGCCGAGGCCATACAACTACAACAGCCGCAGCGAAGGAGCATCGCATGAGAAACGGTCCGACACTTTCCCTGGCCGCCCTGGTGGCAATGGCCGGCCCCGCCGCCTGGGCCGGCGACGCGCAGCAAGAGGGGTTCATCGAAGGCAGCCGCCTGAATGTGCTCAACCGCAACTTCTACTTCAACCGTGACCACCGCGACGGCCCGGCGCCGACCTACAACAGCGGCAAGGCCAGCGCCAACGGCTACTCCGAGGCCTGGGCCCACGCCATCATCACCCGCTTCGAATCCGGCTTCACCGAGGGTACCGTGGGCGTGGGGCTGGATGCCTTCGCCATGCTCGGGCTCAAACTCGACACCGGCGGTGGGCGCAATGGCGGGCGCAGCTCGTTCGATGTGCTGCCGGTGGACCGCGACGGCCAGGCCCGGGACGAGTACAGCAAGGTCGGCGGCGCCGCCAAGTTGCGCCTGTACGACACCGTGCTGCGGGTGGGTGATGTGTTCCCGGCCAACCCGGTGGTGGCCGCCGGCGACTCGCGCCTGCTGCCGGAGAGCTTCCGTGGCGTGACCGTGGAAAACACCAGCCTCAAGGGCCTCACCCTGCAGGGCGGGCGCTTGCATGCCATGAGCCAGCCGGTGTCCAGCGACCTGCGCGACAACTTCGTCACCTTCTATGGCGGCCCGGTGGATTCGCCCTGGATTGCCTACGGCGGTGGCGACTACGCGATCAACGACTACGTCAGCGTCAGCCTGTTCGGCAGCCGCCTGAAGGATGTGTGGAACCAGTACTACGCCGGCACCAGCGTGACCTGGCCGCTCAGCGACGAGCTGGCGCTGATCGGCGGGTTCAATTTCTACAACGCCAAGGATGAAGGTCGTCAGCGCCTCGGCCAGTTCGACAACGATATCTGGAGCGCCAAGCTCGGCGTGCGCTACGGCGCCCACACCCTGGCGCTGTCCCATCAGCGCAACAACGGCGACGATGATTTCGACTACCTGCGCCAGTCCGATTCGATCTTCCTCGACAACTCCATCCAGTACAGCGACTTCAACTCGCCGAAGGAGCGCTCCTGGATGCTGCGCTACGACCTGAACATGGCCACCTACGGCGTGCCGGGGCTGACGTTCATGACCCGATACGGGCGAGGCAGCGACGCCGACTACAGCAATGCCAACGTCTTCTACATGCGCCGCGACGGCAACGGCGACCCGCTCACCGACCAGAAACGCTGGGAGCGCGACATCGAGGTCAAGTACGTGGTGCAGACCGGCGCGGCCAAGGACCTGTCGCTGCGGGTGCGCCAGGCCACCACCCGGGCCACGGCGTTCGAGTCTGACCTGGACGAGGTGCGGCTGATCGTCGAATACCCGCTGTCGATTCTGTGACTACCCGAATTCACCTTTAGAAGCCCACGCGCTCCTTTGGTTACAGGTGAATGTTTTGGCGCCTCCGTGAGGCGCCTTTTTTTTGCCTGATCAGTGCCTGCGCGTCAGAGCAACCAGCGAAATGCTGCGAACGCTGGCGCATTCGCGCAGGGCGGTGCAGGCAGCCTCCAGCGAAGCACCGGTGTCGACCAGGTCGTCCAGCAGCAACACATCGGTGCCATGGTGCAGGGTGTCGTTGACGATGAAACAGCCGGCCAGTGCCTCGACCCGTTGTTCATAGTTGGCAAGGTCGGACATCAATTCGGTACGCCAGGCTTTCAGCAAAAGCTGGTCGCTGTAAGTGCTGCCCAACAATACCGCCACCTGCCTGGCCACTTCGTGGACCGGCTGGCAGGGGCGCTGCCTGCTGGCAGGCATGGGGATGACCAGGTCGAAGCGTTGCCCGGCCAGCGCGGCGGCCACCGAGCGGGCGAGGAAGGCGACCTGCTGGAAGTCGTCGCGGTACTTGAGCTGGAACAGCGCCTCGCCGATGTCGGTGCGCAGGATTTCAAACTGCATATGGCCCTGTGCATTCAGGCCGATGGGGGTGCTGAGTACGGTGTGCCTGTCAAGGCTGATGGCTTGGTCCCAGGGGCCGTGGGAGGGGAGGGGCTGGATCAGCATTGCGTGCTTCCTTGTACATGAGTCGATAGGGCGGGTGTTTATCCGCTGCACTTGTAGTTCGCGGAAACATTTTGCGTCCGACTTTGCGTGCAATCGACTTCATGCTTTCCGTTTTGCGTGTAGTCCTTTTCTGATGGCCTACCTTTCTCTGCGGCTGGCTTCAGCCCACTCTCAACCAGATCGCTGACGCATCGTCACTCATCTTGAAGCGCGGGTAGCGCACGCAGGCGGCGTCCTCCTGTTCGATTTCGCGCAGGGTGCGGGCCAGGTCGGCCAGCCCGTGGCCCAGCAGGTGGGTGATGAATGCGGCCGGGTCGTAGGCCCGGTAGGTGTCGAACAGCGCGGCAAAGCCGTCGCTCATCAGCAGCACATCGTCGCCCCTGGCCACCGGGGTGCGGCTGTAGCAGGTGCCGGCGCGGGCTTGTTCGGGCTCAACACCCAGCACGGCCCGGGGCCGCTCACGGGCGGCGCGGCGGTCGGCCAGCACCGCGGGTGTGCGCACACCGAAGGCGCCAGTGCCAGGGCCCAGGGCAGCGGCTTCGGCACGTTCGGCCTCGCGGTCGGGGGCCGGGGTGAGGAAGGCAACGCCCTCGGCGCTACGGTGCAGCACCACGCAGTCGGCCAGGTGCGCGCAGACCAGCGCCTCGCCCTCCAAGGCCACGGCGGCGAAGGCCGCGCGGGGCAGTTCCCACGGGGCCAGCGGTTCGCGCTGACGGGCCTGTTCGTAAGCCTTGGCCAGGGTGTCGAATACCTGCTCGCAGATACCTTGCAATGGCCCGCAAGCGCCAGCGAAGGCACGCTGCGCCGCACCCGCCAGCCAGGCCGCACCGCCGCGCTCGCCGAGCAGGCCGGCCGGGCCGAGGTCGGTGGCACCGTCGATGACCCAGGCATGGCGCTCGGCGCAGCCCAGGCGGTCATCGTTGGGCACATCCGGCTTGCCGGCCAGGCTCAGGGTCTGGATCAGGTCGAAATGCATGTCGGTCTCCGCGTCAGGGTAAGGCTGGGTTGCTCTGTGCAGCACCGACCTTGAACGCTGCGGCGCCCGGCGTCAAACCTGGCGCCGGCCAGGTCATTTGGACGGCGGCTTGTCCCAGCAGTCGCTGTACAGCGCGCAGACCTTGTATTGGCGGTCCATCAGTGCCATGCGTTGCATGTGATTTTGCAGGGTAGTGACGGTGGCCTTGTTGTCATCCGTCATGTAGGTCAGCAGGCGCTCGACCATGCGTTGGGTCCAGGCCCGGCTGCTGGCCTTGTCCAGGCTGTCGGGCGCAGTGGCGAGGCGTTGCAGGGTCTGGTCGTCGGCGCGGTTGAGCTGGTCGGTGTAGACGGCGATGTAGGCGGCGCGCCCGGTAACCTTCTGCTGTTGCATGTCGGCGTGGAGGGTGTCGAGGTTCTGTTTGTACAGCGCCCAATACTCATCCGGCACAGGCAGGTTGCGCTCTTTGCGCAGCTTGGCCACAGTCTCGTCGCTGTTCGGATAGACAGCCGGTTTGTCCTTGGGCTTGACGAGCGGGTCCTTGGCCAGGGTCTGTTCGATCCATTGGCTGCGTTGCGGTGTACTCGGCAGCACGGGGCCAAGCGGTGGAGCGGGGGGCTGCGGGGCTGTGGCACAGGCACCGAGCAGCAGTGTGGCGGCCAGTGTGAGGATGGCCGGGATGGAGCGCGACAACATGAATCCTCCTTGATAGGGGCGGGTGGTGAGCGAGGCATTGTGCCAGTATCGCTGCCTGCTGCCAGCCCTTGTCGCCTGGAGTTCGGGGGCGTGGCTGCAACGGTTGCCGCCTGGCCGGCAGCCAGCATCGAGCCGCAGGTTCGCTGAGACAGGTTGCGATGGCCAAGCGCAAGAACGATCAAGTCGTCCGCCAACACCCTTGGTAATGTGGCTGCGCCGACTGAGGAGCAAGGGAATGCGAAGCATCGAACATATCCTGTGGTACATCGAGACGGCCCTGGACACCGACCTGGACCTGGGCCGTGTCGCCCGGCACTTCGGGCTTTCGCCGTTCGCCCTGGCACGCCAGTTCGCCGCCGCCACCGGCTGGCCGGTGATGCGCTATGTGCGGGCCCGGCGCCTGAGCCGTGCCGCACAGGCCTTGCGCGGCGGCTGCCCGGACATCCTTGAAGTAGCGCTGGCGGCTGGCTACAGCTCTCACGAAGCGTTCACCCGGGCCTTCTGCGAGCTGTTCGGCATGCCGCCGAGCCAGCTGCGCGGCCAGGCCCACGACCCCTCTGCCTTGCTGGAGCCACTGCGCATGAAAACCCTCGACTTCATCCCGCTTGCCGAACCGCGTTTCGAACACCGCGATGCCTTCATCATCGCTGGCCTCGGCGGGCGCTTCACCTTCGAGCGCAACGAAGGCATCCCAGGCCTGTGGCAGGCCTTCGACCCATACGTGGGGCGGGTGCCCGGCCAGGTCGGCGACGCCACCTACGGGGTGTGCTGCAACCCCGGCGACGACGGCAGTTTCGAGTACATCGCCGGGGTCGAGGTGGCCCGTGCCGGCGATCTGCCGCCGAACTTCAGCCACTTCCGGCTGGCGGCGCGGGACTATGCGGTGTTCCGCCACCAGGGCCATGTGTCGATGATCCACCAGACGGTCTACACCGTGTTCAACCAGTGGTTGCCGGCGTCCGGCTACCAGGCGGCCGATGCGCCGGAGTTCGAGCTGTACAGCGCCGATTTCGACCCGCTGCACGGTGGCGGTTACGTCGACCTGTGGATACCCCTGGCCAGCCGCTGATCGCGCACCGCCAGTGCGGGCGGGCACGGGGGCTAGACTCGTGGGACCTTCGCAAGGCCACAGGAGACCTGCACATGACCCCGAAGAACAGCATCTGCCTCTGGTACGACACCGATGCCGAAGAGGCGGCGAATTTCTATGCCCGGACCTTCCCCGACAGCCAGGTGATCGCTGTGCACAAGGCCCCCGGCGACTACCCGTCGGGCAAGCAGGGCGATGTGATCACCGTCGAATTCACGGTAATGGGCATCCCCTGCATCGGCCTCAACGGCGGCAAGGCGTTCAGCCACAGCGAGGCATTCTCGTTCCAGGTGGCGACCGACAGCCAGGAGGAGACCGATCGCTACTGGAACGCCATCGTAGGCAACGGTGGTCAGGAAAGTGTGTGCGGCTGGTGCAAGGACAAATGGGGGCTGTCGTGGCAGATCAGCCCGCGCGTGCTGACCCAGGCCGTAGCCGGCAGTGACCGGGCGGCGGCCAAGCGGGCCTGGGAGGCGATGATGGACATGGGCAAGATCGACATCGCAACCATCGAGAAAGCCATCAAGGGATGAGCCGTGGACCATTGGTCCGAATCCAGCGCTTCGGCCAATAAAAACATATTTTGATGCTTAAATTACCTTTGTTGGGGGCCATCCACTTCGAGGGTGTCGTCATGAACATCAAGATTGCTGCACTGCTGTTGCTCGCCCTGTGCGCGCAGCCGCTATTCAACCAGGCCTTGGCCAGCACCGATGCGCCCGCCGCCGAGCCTGCGGCACTGAGCACGCGCCTGGCATTGCGCGATTTGTGGGTCGAGCATGTGTTCTGGGTGCGCAACTACGCCGTTGCCAACCAGGCTGGCAACCAGGCTCAGGCCGACACGGCGGCCAGGCAGGTGGTGAGCAACGCCACCACCATCGCCAACAGCCTGGCGCCGTTGTATGGCCAACCGGCGGCGGACCAGATGCTCAAGCTGCTGGCCGGGCACTGGGGCGCAGTCAAGCACTACAGCGATGCCACGGTGGCCAGGGACAAGGCCGGGCAGCAGGCGGCGGTCAACGAGCTGTCGGGCAACGCCAAGGCCATCGCGGGGTTCCTGGCCAAGGCCAACCCCTACCTGCCCGAACCGACCTTGCTGACCCTGCTCAGCGCCCACGGCGGCCACCATGTGGCGCAGATCGACCAACTGGCGGCCCGTGACTACGCGGGCGAAGCACAGACCTGGCAGATGATGCGCCAACACATGCTGGTGCTGGCCGACGCCCTGGCCGGGGCGTTGGTCAAGCAGTTCCCCGACAAGTTCTGAACAGGAGCCTGCGCCAATGCTGGAAGGATTGGGCCGTACCCAGCGTGACCTGCTGTATGCGCTGTTGCACCAGCCCGCGGGCATGAGCATCGATGACCTGGCCCAGGCGCTGGCGATCACCCGTACCGCGGTGCGCCAGCACCTGGCGGCGCTGGAGCGCGACGGCCTGGTGCAGCGCGGGGCCACCCGGCCCACCGGGCGCCGGCCGGAGCAACTGCACCAGCTCACCGAGCAGGCCCGTGAGCTGTTCCCGCGTCAGTACCCTCTGCTGGCCAACCTGCTGATCGACGAGGTCGCCGGCCTGCTTGGCAACGACGCGTTGCTGGCGCTGCTGCGTGGCCTGGGGCGCAAGCTGGCTGCGGACCTTGAGCATGAGGTGGTCGATGAGGCGCGGATCGTGCAGCACATGAACCAGGCCGGCTATGAAGCGGCGGTGTTCTTCCGCACATCCGGCGAGCCGGAGATCGTCGCCCACAACTGCGTGTTCCATCACCTGGCCAAGGCGCACCCGTCGGTGTGCGAGCTGGACCTGGCGTTGATCGGCGCCCTGGGGGGCGGCGAGGCGCAGCACCTGGAATGCATGCTGCGCGGTGGGCAGGTATGCCGCTTCGCCGTCAGGCGCCCGACCGAGGTTGGCGGGTCGCCTGCCAGCACAGCAAAGACCCCAGGGTGACCAGCAGGGCGCCTTGCCAGAACTGCAGGGCCAGGTGCGCGCCGAGCCACAGGGCGGCGAACGCCGACGACAGCACCGGGGCGAAGTACGAGGCGGTGGCCAGCAGGGTCAGGTTGCCGCGCAGGATGCCCAGGTTCCACAACGCATAGCCGCCGGCAATGGACAGGCCCGCCCCGAGCAGTTCCAGGCTGGCGCCGGTACTGAAGGCCGGCAGCATTTCTGCGCTGATGGCGTACTTGAGCCACAGCACCGCCGCGGTGAGCAGGAAGAACAGCACCACATGGTTCTGCCCGTCGGCGTAGCGGCGGGTGATGTTGCAGTACAGCGCGAAGGTGATCGCGCAGCTGGCCGCCAGGCTATAGCCCAACGGGTTGGAGCGGATGTTGGCGAGCACGCTGGCCAGCGACAGGCCATCGCTGCCGACCACCCAGAGGATGCCGAGCAGTGCCAGCGCGGTGCCTGGCACGATGTACCAGCGCGCCGCCTGGCGGTTCATCACGATCGCCAGCAGCACGGTCAGGCTCGGCCACAGGTAGTTGACCACCATCAGCTGGATCGCCTGGGTGCTGTCCAGGGCATAGCCTAGCGCCAGTGACAGGCAGATCTCGTAGGCGACGAACAGCGCCGAGCCGCCGAGCAGGTACCAGGGCGAGGCCTTGCGCAAACGTGGCTTGCCCAGCAATACCAGCAGCAACAGCGCGCCCAGGGTGTAGATCAGCGCCGCGCCGCCAATGGCACCGAAATGCTGGCTGACGCTGCGGATCAGGCCCGAGGCGGTGCTCCACAGCAGGATGGCGGCGAGGCCGCAGAGGGTGGCGTTGCGTCCGGTAATCCTGGCCATGGGCGGGCTCGCTGGAAAAGGCGCGGAGTCTAACCGGGTAGACAGTTTGTATACAAGTCTGGCGACAGGGGGAGGAGGGAAGCGGCGCATCCATGCGCCTGCGAACGTCAGAAGCTGTACTTGGCGGTCAGCATGAAGTTGCGTGGGTCGCCGAAGGTGTCGCCACCGTAGTCCACCGAATCGGAAATCGACGAGTAGTAGTGCTTGTCGAACACGTTGTTGGCGTTGAGCTGCAGGTCCAGGTGCGGGCTGACCTGGTAGCCGGCCATCAGGTCGGTAACCGCATAGGCGCCCTGGATCAAGCGGTAGCTGCTGCCATCGGTCAGGGCGATGTCGTTGTACATGCGGCTCTGCCAGGTGACGCCGCCACCCACGCGCAGTTTTTCCAGCGGGCCCTGGAAGCGGTACGTGGTGTACAGCTTGAACTGGTGCTCGGGGGTGTCGGAGTTGAGCGGTTTGTTGATGTTCTGCGGGTTGTTCTGGTCTTTGATGGTGTGGACGCGGGCATAGGTGTAGCCACCACCGATTTGCCATTGGTCGGTCAGCGCGCCCTGCAGTTCGAAGTCGATACCCTGGCTGCGCACTTCGCCCGAGGCCTGGTAGCAGCTAAGTTGCGGGCAGTCCGGTAGTTTCACCTCGACCTGGCGGTTTTCCTGGTCGATGCGGAACACGGCCAGGCTGGCGTTCAGTGCGCCGTCGAAGTACTCGCCCTTGATGCCGACCTCGTAGTTCTTGCCGACGATCGGCGTAACCGGCTTGCCGGCGCCGTCGCGCCCGTCCTGCGGGGTGAAGATGTCGGTGTAGCTGACGTAGACCGAATGGTGGTCATCCAGGTCGTAGATCAGGCCGCCATAGCGGGTGACCTTGCGGGTCACCTTGTAGTCGCCGGCATCGTTGTCGCGCTGGTCGTAGTCGTACCAGTCCAGGCGCCCGCCGAGGATCAGCTTGAGCGGGTCGGCCAGGCTCAGGCGGGTGGTGCTGTAGACGCCTTCCTGGTTGATCAGGTAGCGGTTGTTGCCGGTGTGCACGAAGCCGGGCTTGCCGCCACTGAGCGGGTAGTCGGTGTCGTACGGGCTGTAGTTGTCCTCGTTCATGTCGTAGAGGCGTTTGCTGGCGCCGACCACCAGTTCGTGGGTGCGGCCCAGGGCCTGGAACGGGCCGCTGGCGAAGGCATCCAGGCCCAGCTGGTTCTCGTCGTGCTTCGACTGGTAGACCGTGCGGCTCAGGGTCTTGGCGGCGTTCCAGCGCGACTGGTACGAGCCGCGGAACAGTGCGTCCTGCTCGCTGTAGTTGGCGTTGACCTGCAGCTTCCAGTCGTTGGCCAGGCGCTGGCGCACTTCGGCGAACAGGGTGTTGATCTGCTGGTCCTTGTTCTCCCAGTCGGTGCCCGGGTTGTACGAGCGCGACACGTCCAGGTGATGGCCGCCGAGGTCGCTGGGGATGGCGCCCCAGAAGAAGTTGGTCTTGTCCTTCTGGTGGGAAAAACCAAGGGTGAGGGTGGTGTCTTCGCTCAGGTCGGCTTCGGTGATGGCGTAGAACAGGCCATGGTCTTCTTCCTGGCCATCGCGAAAGCCGTTGGCATCGCGGTATGAGGTGATCACCCGGCCGCGCAGGGTGCCGCTGTCGTTGAGCGGGCTGGAGGCGTCGATTTCGCCGCGGTAGTTGTCCCAGCTGCCGGCGGCGCCGGTCAGGGTGACTTTCTGCTCGGCCAATGGGCGCTTGCGCACCAGGTTGATGGCTGCCGAGGGTGTGCCGGCGCCGGTGACCAGGCCGGTGGAGCCGCGCACCACTTCCACCCGGTCGAACATCGCCAGGTTGGGCTGGGCGCCGACCACCCAGCCGGTGTACGTGCTGGGGATGCCGTCGTACATGATGTTGTCGACGTCAAAGCCGCGGGCGGTGTAGGTCTGGCGGCCCGGGCCGCTGGACTGGTTGAGGAACAGGCCCGGCGTGTACCTGGCCACATCGTTGATGCTGGTCATGGCCTGATCGTCCATGCGCTGGCGGGTGATCACGGTCACTGACTGGGGTGTTTCGCGCATGGTCAGCGGCAGCTTGGTAGCGGTGGACATGGCCCCGGTGGTGTACGACTGCGAACCTTCGGTGGTGCTGCCCAGGCGGCTGTCGTCGATGGCCGTGGCGCCCAGCTCGACCACGGCTGGCGCCTCGGTTTGCGGCGGTTCGGCGGCGACTGCCAGGGGCAGGGAAGCCATGCAGACAGCCATGGCCAGCAGGTTGCGCGTGGGCGTGAAGCGACGGGGCAAGCGAAGCGGAGACATGCCGGGCTTTATCCTTATTGCTAGTGCTTATGAGAACGATTAGCAATAAGTCTGTCAGGATTCCTTTCCCGGTCATAGCCCGGCCGGATATAAATTTGACGTAATTTTCACAATTGCCATTCGGGCGAATGGTTTTTGCAGGGTTGACGCACGCTGCTCAAGCCTTGGGGGAGGGCGAGCTGACAGGCCGCGCGGGGCTGGCGCTGATCTGTTTGCCACGCTGTTGCGCCACTTCCCGTGCCTGGCCGTCCCGCTGCTTGCCATGGCGCGCCTGGCCCACCAGTTGCGGAATCAGCGGCCCTTCCGGCAAATGGCGCCAGAACCGCCCGGGCAGATGCTGGCGCAAGGCGTCGGGGTTGAGCCGGGCCGGGTTGAAGGTGTGGCGGTAATAGGTCAGCCACAGCTCGGCGTCGGGGTCTTCGGCAGTGCGTGCCCATTGCTGCCAGGCTTCGGGGCAGCGCCGCTGGTAGTCGAGCGACGTACCGTCGTAGCGCACGCCGTCGCGGGGCGTGGCGATCAGCCAGCGCTGGCGCCCCAGGCGCTCGGCAAAGTGGCCGCTGGCGCTGTCGAGGATGTCGTGGGCCGGTTCGTGGTAGGCCACCAGGTCCAGCTGCAGGTGTTCGGCCAGCGCCGCAGGCAGCGGCACGAAGCGCACGAAGGCATGCAGGTGGTGGGCTTCGCGGCCGACCTGCCTGATGCGCCGTTGCAGCTCGCTGCCCAGGCGGTCGCCGGCGAGCATGGCGGTGCGGTCGCCGTGGGCGACGCGCCAGAGCACCTCGTACAGCAGGTTCCAGCGCTGTTCACCGCGGTAGCGCCCGGCCTGCTCCAGTTGGGCCAGCAAGGCCGCCGGCACCCGCGCTTGGAAGGGGCCTGGGCCTTCGGGCGGTGCCTGTGGGACGGCCAGCAGGTCGTCCATTGGGCCTTGGCTCCAGGTGACTTCGGCCGGGTCGATGCCGTGGCCGAGCAGGCGCCTGGCCTGGTCGCGCCAGGTGGCGAAGCAGTCGTCGCAATCCAGCGCGATCACCCCCACAACCCCATCTGCACGGGGGCCTGGGGTTCGCGCAGGCGCTCGCGCAACAGCCCGCTGCGCAGTTCGGCCTGGGCCGGTCGGTAGTCGCTGGTGACGATGAACGGGCGGGCTTTTTCCAGCACGCAGCGCAGCTGGATCAGGTCGTCGTAGCGGATCCGTCGTTCGCGGCGCAAGGCCACCATGCGTTGCACGCTGCGCAGGCCGATGCCGGGGATGCGCGCCAGAAGCGCCGGTTCTGCGCGGTTGACGTCGAGCGGGAACACCTCGCGGTTGGCCAGCGCCCAGGCCAGTTTCGGGTCGATGTCCAGCGCCAGGTTGCCACTGCCGCCAAGCAGTTCGCCGGCCTTGTAGCCATAGCCGCGCAGCAGGAAGTCGGCCTGGTACAGGCGATGCTCGCGCAGCAGTGGCGGGGCCGCCAGGGGTACGCTGGCGGGGCTGTCGGGGATCGGGCTGAAGGCCGAGTAGTACACGCGTTTGAGGCCGTAGCCCTGGTACAGCGATTCGGCGTTGCGCAGCAGAGTGCTGTCGTCGGTGGCGTCGGCGCCGACGATCACCTGGGTGCTCTGCCCGGCGGGGGTGAAGCGCGGCGCCCGGGGCTCGTTGGCCACCGCCTGCTGGCCCTGGTGGATCACGCCCATGGCCAGGCGGATGGTGCTGGCCTGCTTCTCCGGGGCCAGGCGCTGGAGGCTGGCGTCGGTGGGCAGTTCGATATTGACGCTGAGCCGGTCGGCCAGGCGCCCGGCCTCCTCGATCAGCAGCGGGTCGGCATCCGGGATGGTCTTGAGGTGGATGTAGCCACGGAAGTTGTGCTCCTCGCGCAGCAGGCGCGCCACCCGAATCAATTGCTCCATGGTGTAGTCGGCCGAGCGGATGATCCCGGAGCTCAGGAACAGCCCGCTGATGCAGTTGCGCCGATAGAAATCCAGGGTCAGGCGCACCACTTCCTCAGGGCTGAAGCGTGCCCGCGGCACGTTGCTGGAGCGGCGGTTGACGCAGTACTGGCAGTCGTACAGGCAGAAGTTGGTCAGCAGCACCTTGAGCAGCGACACGCAGCGCCCGTCGGGGGTGTAGCTGTGGCAGATGCCCGTTCCGTCGGTGGCGCCCAGCCCGTCACGGCCACGCGAACCGCGCTTGGGCGCGCCGCTGCTGGCGCAGGAGGCGTCGTATTTGGCGGCGTCGGCGAGGATGCCGAGTTTGGCGATGAGCTGCATGGGATGATCCGAAATACTGAATATTCATACAGTATTTCGGGATTGAGCTTATGGCAAGTGCTCGCTGGGGCGTCGCGATGGCGAACCGCAGCGCCTACCCGACTGTTTTACTCGGCTAAGCTTGATTTCAGTTTGTTTCAGGCTCACGACTCATTGAAAGGGTGCGCACATGAAGATCGTCGGTAAATCCCCATGGGCCCTGGCGGCCCTGTGCCTGGCCATGGGCCTGGCGACTGCCCAGGCCGCCGAGAGCAAGAAGGTCGATGTGATGTTGGTGGGCGGCGGCATCATGAGTTCCACCCTTGCCATCTGGCTCAACGAGCTGGAGCCGGGCTGGTCGATGGAAATGGTCGAGCGCCTGGACAAGGTTGCCGAAGAAAGCTCCAACGGCTGGAACAACGCCGGCACCGGGCACTCGGCCCTGGCCGAGCTCAACTACACGCCGGAGAAGGACGGCAAGATCGACATCAGCAAGGCGGTGGAGATCAACGAGTCGTTCCAGGTCACCCGGCAGTTCCTCGCCTGGCAGGTGAAGCAGGGGGTGCTGAAGAACCCACGCTCGTTCATCAACACAACCCCGCACATGAGTTTCGTCTGGGGCGACGACAACATCCGCTTCCTGCGCAAGCGCTACGAGGCGTTGCAGGCCAGCCCGCTGTTCAAGCCCATGCAGTATTCCGAAGACCACGCGCAGATCGCCAAGTGGGTGCCGCTGATGATGGAAGGGCGCGACCCCAACCAGAAGCTCGCGGTGACCTGGACGCCGATCGGCACCGACGTGAACTTTGGCGAGATCACTCGCCAGTACGTGGGCTACCTGCAGACCCGGCCGAACTTCGATCTCAAGCTGTCCACCGAGGTCGAGCACATCACCCGCAACGACGATGGCAGCTGGCACGTCGAGTACAAGAGCCTCAAGGATGGCAGCACGGCCGCCACCGATGCCAAGTTCCTGTTCATCGGTGCCGGCGGCGCCGTGCTGCCGTTGCTGCAGAAGTCCGGCATCGACGAGGCCAAGGACTATGCCGGCTTCCCGGTGGGCGGCTCGTTCCTGGTCACCGACAACCCGGCCATCGCCCAACGCCACATGGCCAAGGCCTACGGCATCGCCGCCACCGGTGCGCCGCCGATGTCGGTGCCGCACCTGGATACCCGGGTGCTCGATGGCAAGCGGATGATCCTGTTCGGGCCGTTCGCCACCTTCTCCACCAAGTTCCTCAAGCAGGGTTCGCTGCTGGACCTGCTGGGCAGCACCACGGTCCATAACACCTGGCCCATGGTGCGGGTCGGGCTGCGCGAGTTCGACCTGGTGCAGTACCTGATCGGCCAGGTGCTGCAGTCCGACGATGACCGCTTTGCCGCGCTGCAGACCTATTTCCCCGAGGCCAAGCCTGCGGACTGGCGCCTGTGGCAGGCCGGGCAGCGGGTGCAGATCATCAAGAAGGACGAGAACCAGGGCGGCGTGCTCAAGCTGGGTACCGAGATCGTCACCGCCAAGGACGGCAGCATCGCCGGGCTGCTGGGCGCTTCGCCTGGGGCCTCGACCGCGCCACCGATCATGCTCGACCTGCTGGGCAAGGTGTTCAAGGACAAGCTGGCCACGCCCGAATGGCAGGCCAAGGTCAGGCAGATCATCCCGTCGTATGGCATCCGCCTGAACGAGCACCCGGACAAGGTGCAGGAGGAGTGGGACTACACCAGTGCAGTGCTGCAGCTGGCGCCGGCCAGTGAGGTTGCAGCGCCCACGCAATGAACTTGCACGTCCGCTGTAGGAGCGGCCTTGTGCCGCGATCGGGCCGCAAAGCGGCCCCAGTGTTACCACATGGATTGTCGGGGCCGCAGCGCAGCCCTTTCGCGGCACAAGGCCGCTCCTACAGGGATCGTGTGAGCCAAGTGGGAGCCGGCTTGCCGGCGATGGGGCCGTGGCAGGTCAGCCGCAGGTCGGTTAGCCCGGTCAGCGCTTGGCAGGCCTCGTCAGCCCATCGATCGCCAGCACCGCCGCGCCGGCCATGATGGCGATATCCGCCAGGTTGAACACACCGGTGTGCAGCGTGCCGATGTTGAGCACCAGGTAGTCGACCACATGCCCCTCGCGAAACACCCGGTCGATCAAGTTGGACAGCCCGCCCACGGCGATGAACCAGGCGGCGAAGGCCTTGATTGGCGCCGCTTGCCAGTGCCTGAACGCCCAGACGCTGGCCCAGCAGCACACCGCGCCCACGGCGACCACGAAGATCAGTTGCTTGAGCAGCGCCGGCATGCCGGCACCCAGGCTGAGGAAGGCACCGGGGTTGAGGCTCAGGGCCAGGTCGAGCCAGATGCTCTGGTTGCCCAGGACGTAACTGTGGTTATCGAGGGCAACCAAGGCGATCAGCTTCACCCACTGGTCAATGATGATGAAGGCAACGCCCAGGACAAGGACGAGGGTACGGCTGGAGAACATGGTGGCAATTCCTTTGCTGCACGGGGGCGGCCGTCCGGTAGTGGCGGGTGTGCCGGCAGCGCGGCGAAGATAGCGCAGGCGGGTCTAGACTTAAAGCCCGGGCCCGGTTCTGCTGTGGGCCTATCATCGATCCGACCACCGCCCCGGACCGGACTTCGTCGACGGTGGCCTTCTGAGCAGAGGAGGTCAGGTCATGGACGAGGCAAGGCTTCACGAATTCATGGGCAAGCTGGTGGGCGACATGGGCGCCGCGGCGACCCTGGCCAACGTGGTGCTGGGCGACGAGCTCGGCCTGTACCGGGCGATGGCCGACAGCCAGCCGGTCAGCCCCGAGGTGCTTGCCGAGCGCACCGGGTGCCAGCCGCGGCTGGTGCGCGAATGGCTCAATGGCCAGGCTGCGGCCGGTTACGTGGTGCACGATCAAGGCAATTTCACCCTTCCCGAAGAGCAGGCCATGACCCTGGCGCTGGAAGACTCGCCGGCCTACATGGCCGGCGGCGCGGCGGTGCTGGCGGCGCTGTTCCACGACAAGGACAAGCTGGTGAAGGCCATGCGCGGCGATGGCGCGCTGGCCTGGGGTGACCACCACCCGTGCATGTTCAGTGGCACCGAACGGTTTTTCCGCCCGGGCTATCGCACTTTTCTGGTGGCCGATTGGCTGCCGGCGCTGGAAGGCGTGGTCAGCAAGCTGCAGGCCGGCGCGCAGGTGGCGGACGTGGGCTGCGGTCACGGTGCCTCGACCATCGTCATGGCCCAGGCGTTCCCACAGTCGCATTTTGTCGGCTATGACTATCACGCGCCTTCGGTGGCCACCGCCACCGAACGGGCACGGGACGCCGGTGTGGGCGGGCAGGTGAGCTTCCAGCAGGCGTCGGCCAAGGACTACCCCGGCCACGATCTGGACCTGGTGTGCTTCTTCGATTGCCTGCATGACATGGGCGACCCGGTTGGCGCGGCGCGGCATGCCTACAAGGCACTGAAGGCGGATGGCACGGTGATGCTGGTCGAGCCGTTCGCCGAGGACAGCCTGGACGCCAATATCAACCCGGTGGGGCGGTTGTTCTATGCCGCGTCGACGTTCATCTGCACGCCCAATTCACTGTCGCAGGAGGTTGGGCTGGGGCTGGGGGCGCAGGCGGGGGAGGCACGCTTGCGGGCGGTGTTCGAGGAGGCGGGGTTCACGCGCTTCCGGCGGGCGACGCAGACACCGTTCAACCTGATTCTGGAGGCACGCAAGTAACACGTGAATCTGCAGTGGCCAAATCGCGGGGCAAGCCCGCACCCACGCCGGCACCACCAGCAGCGTGGGAGCGGGCTTGCCCCGCGATTGTTCTGAAAGAGAAGGGGCGCCATCTGGCGCCCCTTCTTGTTGCTGCTTAGGCTTGCGCGTCCCAGGGACGGTCGCCTTTTTCATCCTTGACGCGGGTCGGCAGGCCCATCACGTCCAGCGCCTTGAGGAAAGGCTCGGCCGGCAGTTCCTCGACGTTGACCATGCGGCCGGCGTCCCACTCACCGCGGGCGACCAGCAGGGCAGCAGCCACTGGCGGCACGCCGGCGGTGTACGAGATGCCCTGGCTGTCGGTCTCGGCGTAGGCTTCTTCGTGGTCAGCCACGTTGTAGATGAACACTTCGCGCGGCTGGCCGTCCTTGGTGCCCTTGACCAGGTCACCGATGCAGGTCTTGCCGGTGTAGCCCGGGGCCAGCGAGGCCGGGTCGGGCAGCACGGCCTTGACCACTTTGAGCGGTACCACTTCCAGGCCTTCGGCGGTTTTCACCGGTTGCTCGCTGAGCAGGCCCAGGTTCTTCAGCACGGTGAACACGTTGATGTAGTGCTCGCCGAAGCTCATCCAGAAGCGCACGTTCGGCACGTTCAGGTTCTTCGAGATCGAGTGCACTTCGTCGTGGCCGGTGAGGTACAGGTTCTGCGAACCCACCACCGGCAAGTCGTCGGTGCGCTTGACCTCGAACATGGTGTTGCTGGTCCACTGGCTGTTCTGCCAGCTCCACACTTGCCCGGTGAATTCGCGGAAGTTGATTTCCGGGTCGAAGTTGGTGGCGAAGTACTTGCCGTGGGAACCGGCATTGACGTCGAGGATGTCGATCGAATCAATGCGGTCGAAATACTGCTGCTGCGCAAGTTTTGCGTAGCTGTTCACCACACCCGGGTCGAAGCCGACACCAAGAATGGCGGTAATGTTCTTCTGCTGGCATTCCTCGAGGTGTTTCCACTCGTAGTTGCCGTACCAGGGCGGGGTTTCGCAGATTTTGCCCGGTTCTTCGTGAATCGCGGTGTCCAGATAGGCGACACCGGTATCGATGCAGGCACGCAGCACCGACATGTTGAGGAAAGCGGAACCGACGTTGATCACGATCTGCGATTCGGTCTCGCGGATCAGTGCCTTGGTCGCCTCGATATCGAGGGCATTGAGCGAGAAGGCCTGGATGTCGGCGGGTACCTTGAGGCTACCCTTGGCCTTGACGCTGTCGATGATGGCCTGGCATTTGGAGATGTTCCGTGACGCAATCGCAATACGACCCAGTTCGTCGTTATGCTGTGCGCACTTGTGGGCCACCACCTTGGCGACACCTCCTGCACCAATGATAAGAACGTTCTTCTTCAATTCAGCTGCTCTCCTTCATGAAAGCCCGTCTTACGACAGGCTCGAAACGTAGTCTTCAAAACCGAACTCGCGCACCACCTCGACGCTGCCGTCGAGTTGCTTGACCGCGATGGACGGCATCTTCAAACCGTTGAACCAGTTTTTCTTGACCATGGTGTAGCCCGCCGTGTCGACGAACGACAGGCGATCGCCAATGGCCAGTGGCTTGTCGAATTGGTACTCGCCGAAGATGTCGCCGGCCAGGCACGATTTGCCGCAGACCATGTAGGTGTGCGCGCCGTCGTTGGGGGCCATCTTGGCGTTGAGGCGGTAGATCAGCAGATCGAGCAGGTGCGCTTCGATCGAGCTGTCGACCACGGCCAGGTGCTTGCCGTTGTGCAGGGTGTCGAGCACGGTCACTTCCAGCGAGGCGCTGTTGGTGATGGCCGCTTCGCCCGGCTCCAGGTACACCTGCACGCCGTAGGTTTGCGAGAACTGCTTCAGGCGCGCGCAGAAGGCGTCTACCGCGTAATCTTCGCCGGTGAAGTGGATGCCGCCACCGAGGCTGACCCATTCGACCTTGTGCAGCAGGTGGCCGAAGCGTTCCTCGATGTGGCTGAGCATCTTGTCGAACAGGCCGAAGTCGCCGTTCTCGCAGTTGTTGTGGAACATGAAGCCGGAGATCTTCTCGATCACCTTCTCGATCTTCTCAGGGTCCCACTCGCCCAGGCGGCTGAACGGGCGCGCCGGGTCGGCCAGCAGGTAGTCGGAGCTGCTCACCTGCGGGTTGACGCGCAGGCCGCGCACCTTGCCTTCGGATTGCTCGGCGAAGCGCTCGAGCTGGCCGATGGAGTTGAAGATGATCTTGTCGCAGTTTTCGAGCATCTCTTCGACTTCATCGTCGGCCCAGGCCACGCTGTAGGCGTGGGTTTCGCCGGCGAACTTCTGGCGGCCGAGCTTGAGCTCGAACAGCGAGGACGAAGTGGTACCGTCCATGTACTGCTGCATCAGGTCGAACACCGACCAGGTGGCGAAGCACTTGAGGGCAAGCAGGGCCTTGGCACCGGAGTGTTCGCGCACGTAGGCGATCTTCTCCATGTTGCTCAGCAGCTTGGTTTTATCGATGAGGTAGTACGGCGTCTTGATCATTTAAAGGCCCCCGGCCAGGCCGGCCAAAAAAAGGACACGCATTGTGCCTTCACTTGCCACAGTTCGAAAGGGCGCAAGGTGCTTTTCGTCCGAGTCGCCGCTCATTGCCTATACAAAGCGCCATCATGCAGTTGCCCGGGGCCCGCTGTCGGGGAACGCCTGGGGTGCAATGGCCTTATTGAAACAGACGAATATGACCATCCTGATCAACGGCCGGCAGCGAGGGGCGGGCAATGAAAGTAGGCGTTATTTCCGACACCCATGGTTTGCTGCGCCCCGAAGCGCTGGCGGCGCTCGAGGGCTGCGCGCTCATCGTGCACGCCGGAGATATCGGCAAGCCAGAGGTGCTTGAGGCGCTTGCCGCGCTGGCACCGCTGCGGGTGGTGCGTGGCAACAACGACCTGGCGCTGCTCTGGGCCCAGGGCTTGCCGGACGTGGACAGGTTCGAGGTGCAAGGCTGGCAGGTGCTGCTGGTGCACGACCTGGCCGATGTGCCGGCGCACCTGGATCAGGGCGTGCAGTGGGTGATCACCGGGCATTCGCACAAACCGCTGATCGAACGGCGGGAGGGCTGCCTGTACCTCAACCCGGGCAGCGCCGGGCCCCGGCGCTTCAGCCTGCCGGTGACCCTCGCGCTGATCGAGGTTGGCGCAGATGCGCTGGTGCCTGAAATAGTCCCGCTGCTGGCGGCCAACCCGCTCAAGGCAACTTCGCGATGACCTTGATTTCGAAGTCGAAGCCGTAAAGCCAGGTGACGCCCACCGCCGTCAAGGTCGGATGAGGGGCGCTGCCCCAGTACTCGGGTACCACCTGCCAGATGGTTTCGAACGTCGACTGCGGGTCGACCATGAACACCGTCACGTCCTGCACATCATCGAAGCTGCAACCCGCTTCGCGCAGGATCGCTTCGAGGTTGGCGAAGGCCCGGTGAACCTGGGCCTTGAGGTCGGGTTCCGGCGAGCCGTCGTCACGGCTGCCGACCTGGCCGGAGACGAACAGCAAGCCGTTGGCGCGGATGGCCGGTGAATAGCGGTTGCGCTGGTAAAGGGCCTGGCGGCCTGGTGGGAAGATCACGTCGCGTTTGGTCATGGCTGATGCCTTGGTGGTGGGGATGGCCTCACTGTATGCCGCGCATCAATCCCGATAATCAGGCAGTTGCGGTTAAGATTGTTTGCAAATCGCAAATAATTGGAGTTGCCCGATGGACCGCTTCGAGGCCATGCGCGCTTTTTCCCGAGTGGTGGAAACCGGCAGTTTCAGCAAGGCCGCCGAGACCCTGAACATCAGTCGCACCAGCGTCACCCAGCTGATCCAGCAACTGGAAGCGCGGTTGCGGGTG
This sequence comes from Pseudomonas sichuanensis, assembly GCF_003231305.1. Lineage (GTDB taxonomy): Bacteria > Pseudomonadota > Gammaproteobacteria > Pseudomonadales > Pseudomonadaceae > Aquipseudomonas > Aquipseudomonas sichuanensis. Next base: position 62,267 of record NZ_QKVM01000012.1, read on the forward strand.
CGCCTGCTCAATCGCACCACCCGACGGGTGAGCGTGACCCATGATGGCGCCCAGTTCCATGAGCGCGTGCAGCGCCTGCTGGCCGACCTGGAATACGCCGAAAGCAGCCTGGGCGAAGCCGCCCAGCGCCCGCGTGGCAAGCTCAGGGTCGATGTGCCGAGCCCGCTGGCCCGTCTGGTGCTGGTGCCCGCGCTGGCCGAGTTTCATGCCCGCTACCCCGATATCCAGATCGAGATGGGCGTCAGTGATCGTATGGTCGACATCATCGGCGAACATGTCGATTGCGTGGTGCGCGGCGGCGAGTTGCTCGACCAGTCGCTGATGGCGCGGCGGGTGGCCGACCTGCAGTTGGGGGTCTACGCCGCGGCGGCTTATCTTGAACGCCTGGGCACACCGACCCACCCCGGCGAATTGGAAGGCTCGGCCCATCGTGTGGTGGGGTTTCTCTGGGCGCGAACCGGCAGGCCGTTGCCGCTGAACCTGGCGCGAGGGGCGCAGCACGTGCAGGTCCAGGGGCACTGCGTGTTGGCGGTCGACGATGGCAACGCCTACCTCGCGGCCGGCCTGGCTGGCCTGGGCGTGCTCTGGTTACCGGACTACATGGCCCGTGAGCAGGTGGCCCAGGGCGCGCTGGTGCGTCTGTTCGAAGACTGGCAGCTGGCGCCCATGCCGTTGTACGTCGCCTATCCGCCGAATCGCCACGTGAGCGCACGGCTGCGGGTGTTCATCGACTGGGTGACGCAAGTGGCTGCCAGGCTCTGACAGGGGCTTGTGCTCTGGCAGGTCAGGCAAGCAGGTCCTCGTGGAAGGCCCCGTACGCTAGCTCCGGGTGGGCGATCTGGATTTCCAGGATCCACAAGCCTTCGCCCGGCTGCCCGTCGAATGCGCCCAGGTCACCGGCCCGGTAGATGGCATGGGGGAAGTCGCTGACGCGGTGGCCCTTGATTTCCAGGTTCAGTTGCCAGCCCATTTCCCGCGCGCGCTCGGCGGCAAAATCGTACAGCTCGATGCCCGTCACCCCTTGGCTGCGCCAGTGCGCCTGAACCTCGTCGAACAGGGTTTTCACTGCCGCGGCGCAGGCGATCATCTGTGGGTCGTTGCCGGTGACGAAGGTGGTGCCGGCATCACCCTCATGGCCTTCCCAGACCACGCCCATGTCGATGAAATAGATGTCGTCCGCGCCCAGCACCGGGTCACCGTCGGAGCGCTGCTTGAAGGTCTTCAGGGTGTTGGCGCCAAAGCGGATGTGGGTGGGGTGCCAGATCCGCTGCATGCCCAGTGCCTCCAGCACTTGCTGGCCCAGCGCGCGAGCCTCGGATTCGCGCATGCCGGGGCGGATGCCCTGGGCGATGCGCTCGACGGCCTGCCAGGTCATGCGCTGGGCATGTTTCATCAGCTCCAGCTGATAGGGGGCACCCACAGCTTCCTTTGCAGCGTTCGTGGCAGTCATGCCGGCACTCCTCATCAGGGGTATTTCGTTATGGTTTTTTTATACAGCGATAAGCTGCGGGACCTCAACCTCCGGGCGCAGGCCGCGCAGGAACAGGTCGGCCAGCGCCTGGGTCGACGCCCGCGTCGGCTTGAGGCGCGCCGAGCTGCCGGGCGCCTCGCCGAAACGGAAACTGGCCAGGGGCGTGGACCAGAGGAACAGTAGCAGATGCTCTGGCGCGGTCCGGGCAATCAGGCCGCGCTCCATCCACTGCGCAAGGCAGGCCAGGTTCTGCCGGGCGCTGTGGCGCAAGGCCTCGCTGCGTTCGCCGGGCAGGCGCTGCCCGCCGTGGAGCATTTCCTTGAGCCAGACCCGCGTGGCATGGGGGTGCTGGCGGGCCACCTCGGCCTTGGCCTTGAAGTAGCGGGGCAGGGCGTGCTCCGGATGATCCTCCGGCGCGAGGCTGCGCGAAGCGAGCAGCAAGGGCTCCATCACCAGGTCCAGCACGGCGGTGTAGAGCTGCTGCTTCTTGCGAAAGTAGTAGAAGACATTGGCCCTGGGCAGGCCGGCGCGGCTGGCGATGGCGTCGACCCGGGCGGCGGCGAAGCCGTGTTGGGCGAACTCTTCACTGGCGGCTTCGAGGATCAGTTGCAGGTTGCGGTCACGGATACTGGACATGGCTGAGGCAGGACTTCTGAATCGCTATGTTGAAAAGTATATAGCGATACTCAGTTGGCCTGCCATCGGCTTGTACCCGCGAGCAGGGCCTAGGCCAGCTGTTCCAGCCAGGCGCGGATCTGCTCCAGTGTGGCGGTCGCGCCACCGCAGACGATGACCAGCACATTGCCGTAGGCCTGCAGTACCTCTGGCCGCTGCAGCAACGCCAGCGCCGCACCGCAGGCCGGTTCGACCAGCACCCGGTGATCGCGCAGCAGCCTCTCGCAGGCTTGCAGCGCTTCGCGGTCGCTGACCAGATGGCTATGCACGGTGTGGGTACGGCTGCAGGCCAGTGCCTGCTCGGCCACCCGCTTGGCCCCCAGCGAGGTGGCCACCGACTGGATACCCGACAGCTCCACGGTATGCCCGGCAGCCATGGCCGCGTGCAGCGACGCCGCGCCGTCGGTCTCCACTGCCAGCACCGGTACGTCGTGCCAGCCATTGCGTTGCAGGCCCTCGACCACGCCGCTGAGCAACCCGCCGCCGCCGACCGAGAGCACCACGGCATCGGGCTTGCAACCCGTCGCCGCCACTTCGTCGATCATGCTGGCATGGCCGGCCCACAGCAGCGGGTCGTCGAAGGGGTGGATGAAGGCATCGTCCGGCCCCAGCAGCGTCTGGGCATGGGCGTTGGCCTCCTGCCACGAGCTGCCGTGCACCACGACCTTGGCGTCCTCGAGCAGCAACAGCTCCTTGGCCCGCTCGGTGGTGGTTTCGGGGACCACCACGGTCACCGGCACCCCCAGCTTGCGCCCGGCATAGGCCACCGCCAGCCCGGCATTGCCGCCTGACGACGAGACGAAATGCTGCGCGCCGCGGGCCTGGTGGATTTCACAGGCATGCCCGACCCCACGCAGCTTGAACGAGCCGCAAGGTTGCAGGGCCTCGAGCTTGAGCCACACCGGGCGGCCGGCTTGCAGCGACAGGGGGCGGGATTCGATCAGCGGGGTTTGGATGTGCAGTGGCATGGGAACTCCGGGTTTTTAGTCGTGGGCAGCCGGCGCGTGCTCGCCGCGCAGCTGCTCCAGGTAGTTGTAGATGGTGTAGCGGGTCACGCCGAGGGCTTCGGCGGCCTTCTCCACACCGCCCTTGACGATGAACAGCCCGCGCTCCTGCATCACCCGCACCGCCTCGACCTTGGCCTGCTTGTTCATCCGGCCCTGGCCGCTGCGTTGCAGCGAGTCGTGGATGATCTCGGCCATCAGCACGGCCATGTCGGCGGGCTCGCTGCTCATGGCCGGGGCGGGCGTGGCGCCCAGTGGCTGGAAGTGCTGAAGGAAGGCCATGGCGGCCTCGAGGCCGGTGACATCGGTATTCACGCACAGGCTGGCAAACGGGTGCCCGCCGCTGTCGCGGAAGATCGCCGTGGCGCTGCGCAAGATGCGGCCCTTGAGTGTGGTGGGGTAGTCGGGCAGCACCACAGGCTCGCAGCCTGGCTGGCCATTGGCAGCCTGCATCAACGCCTTGAAGCCCTGGTCCTGTTCGGGGGCAGCGAGGATCGGGCTGCCGACCTGGCGCCCGGAGAGCTGGCCGTTGACGATGGCCACCACCGAGCGTTCGGGGTGGTCGAGGTCATGCAGGAGGATTTCGACGTTGCGCGGGACAACACTGCCCAAGGCCTGGAGGGTGGCCTTGAGTACGGTGAGGGTGAGCTGGCGCTCTTGGGAAGGCGTCATGGCGGTATCGCATTATCAACAGTTAGTTGATTTTTGCATGCCTTGTTGAAATATTCCAGCGGGGTGGAAAGCATCGCGGGGCAAGCCCGCTCCCACAAACATAATCTGTGGGAGCGGGCTTGCCCCGCGATGTCTGTCGATCAGGCCAGCTTGGGCGTACGCGGCGGGATCATGCGGCGCGAGCCGGTCGCCTCGAAGGCAGCGGCAAATTTCAACAGATTGTTGTCGCTGTAGGCCTTGCCGGCGAAGGTCAGGCCCACGGGCATGCCGATATCGGCCATCACGCCCATCGGCACGGTCACGGTCGGCACGCCCAGGTGACGGATCGCCAGGTTGCCGTTGGCCACCCAGATACCGTTGCTCCAGGCGATGTCCGCCGAAGCCGGGTTCACATCGGCATCGGCCGGGCCGACATCGGCCACGGTGGGGAACAGCACCGCGTCCAGGCCCTGGGCGTCCATCCAGTCTTCCAGGTCCTGCTTGCGGGTCTGCTCCAGGCCGCGCAGGCCGTCCGGCACGGTGGCGATCTGGTCCCAGGTCTTCAGGCCGCGCTTGGCCATGTTGACGTACTCGTCCATGCCGGCGGCCAGGTCATCCTCACGGTTGGGCAGGGTGCCCGGGTCGTGGGGGAAGATCTGCGGGCCGTCGACGTCGGCCAGGCGGTTGAGCTTGGGATCGTCGTTTGCCCGCAGGAAGTCGTCGAAGGCCCAGCCGGACAGCTCCCACAGCTCGTCATGGAGGAATTCCTTGCTGACGATGCCGCGGTTGTACACGGTGGGTGCGCCAGGGCGATCGCCCTCGCAATTGGACACCAGCGGGAAGTCGGTTTCGACCACTTCGGCACCGGCCGCTTCCAGGGCCTGGCGCGCCTGCTTCCACAGCTCGATCACGCTGGCGCGGGTGTTGATGCGCTGGCCGGTGGGGCCGCCGATGCCCGGTTTCTCGGAGGTGCCGGCTTCGGCGTCGGCGTTGATGTACATGCGCGGCACGGCGAAGCGCTTGCCCTTGAGCGAAGCCGCATCGGCCGCCAGCGCCAGGTACGAGGCCGGGCGCACGCTGGAGGCGGCGGGGATCGGCACCCATGGCTGCAGGCGCCACAGGTCGCCGCGCTTGTCGGCGTCGTCGGCCACCACCACGTCGAGGATTTCCAGCAGGTCGGCCATGGTGCGGGCGTAAGGCACGACCACGTCCATGGTCGGGGTCAGCGGCCAGTTGCCGCGCACCGAAATCACGCCGCGCGACGGGGTGTAGGCGCACAGGCCATTGTTGGAGGCAGGGCCACGGCCGCTGGACCAGGTCTCTTCGGCCAGGCCGAAGGCGCTGAAGCTGGCGGCGGTGGCGGTGCCGGCGCCGTTGGACGAGCCGGAGGCGAACGGCGCGGTCAGGTAGGCGGCGTTGTACGGGCTTTCGGCGCGGCCATACACACCGCGCTGCATGCCGCCGTTGGCCATCGGTGGCATGTTGGTCTTGCCCAGGCAGATGGCGCCGCCGGCGCGCAGGCGCTCGACGGTGAAGGCATCGCGCTGGGCGACCAGGTCCTTGAATGCAGGGCTGCCGGAGGCGGCGGTCAGGCCTTTGACCAGGTAGCTGTCCTTGGCGGTATAGGGGATGCCGTCCAGCGGGCCGAGGACCTCGCCACGGGCCCGGCGGGCATCGGAGGCCTCGGCCTCTTTCAGCGCTTCAGGGTTGCGCACCACCACGGCGTTGAGTGCGGTGGCGGTGTCCTTGCCGTCATAGGCGTCGATGCGCGCCAGGTAGGCCTTGACCAGCTCGACCGCTGTCGTGCGGCCAGACTCGAGCGCGTCGCGCAGCTCGGCAATGGAAACCTCGGTTACCTCGATCATGCTGTCACCACAGTTGTGCAGGTGGAAAAATCATGGCGGCGAGTGTAGCAAGAAGGCTTTGCCGGAGCAGGCATGCAGTGGGGAAATGCTTCGTTGCGTCACAGCATTGTGCTGGGCGTGGGCATTGCGCTGGTGCCATTCGCCGACAAGGCCGGCGAATGGTTCACTTCTGGTGCCCGGTCGATTACAGCAGCTTGCGTTGCACCGCTTCGTCCAGGGTGCTGCGCGCCAGCTCACGGACCACGTCGCGGGTGTCGGCCTGGAACGGCAGGCCGACGATCAGCACCAGTTGCATCCAGGTGCGCACCGACTCGCTCTTGCTGATGCGCCCGACCTCCTTGCCTTCCTTGTCCTTGAACACGGTCTGCAGGGTGAAGGTGTTCTTCGCCGTGGACGGAATGATGAAGAAGGTGAAGCCAGTGATGAACGCCGAGGCCATGACGAACTGCTCATGGTTGGTCAGGGTCGATTCGGCGTACAGGTCCGATTCGACCTTGCGCGTGCTGACCTGGGTGAAACGGCCGGATTCCTGGTAGGTCTCGCTGATGGCCTTCTCCCACATCTGCGCCTGGGCGCCCGCGGCGGCAGCGGCCGGGTTGTCGTTGACCTGGTACAGCGCTGTGGTACGCAGGTAGGCGCTGGGCTTGGCCGCTTCGTTGCTGGCCGCAGGCGGCCAGGTGCCGACCGGGGCCAGGTCGCCGGTGGAATAGGAGACGCAGCCGCCGAGCAGCAATGCCCCCAGCAGCAGACCTTGTTTGAATACGTTCATGCATCGATTCCTGATTTAACGTTTGGCCAATTGCACGGTGGCGCTGTCCAGCAGCTCGCCGACCAGCAGCGACAGCTGCTTGCCGCCCATGATGGTCGGCGCCCAGTAGTCGCCGCCGTACAGGCCGACGTTGTGCTTGAAGGTGATCTGGTCCTTGCTGCGGGCCAGCTCGACGCCGTCGCGGTCGACGATCACCAGGTCGCCGGCCAGGTCGAAACTGTCCACGTAGATCGGGCCGTTGACCCAGATCCACAGGGTCAGGGTCAGCAGCGCACCGGGGAAATAGCCAGGGTGCGGCGCGCGACGGCCCTTGAGCGAGGTCATGTCGAACTTCAGCACCACGTCCTGTTCGCCCAGGCGGGTGGGGTACTCGCTGACCGACTTGAAATAGCCGGCCTTGTCCACGTAGCGGTCGAGGTCTTTGGTCAGCGAGCGGCTGATGGCCTCACGGGTAGCCTGGTCGAGGCCGGGGGCGGACACCGTGACATCGGCGACCTGTGCGGTGCGCGGGCTGGTGACAGCGGCGGGATGGACAGGGGCGTTGATGGGGCCGGTGACCTGGAAGGACACGCAGCCACCCATCGACAGCATGGCCACGAGGGCGGTGCATTTAAGGAATTGCTTCAAGCCGGTACATCCTTGGGCGAGAGAAAGGCTGAACAAGGGTTACGGCTGCAAGGCGAGGAACTTTAGGGCAAAGTGCCACTATTGTATCCAGGCCGCCCAGCGTGGCTGAGCGGCCCTCTGTGATCAGCCCAGGTCGGCTGCCGAATGGCGCTCGGGCACCTGGCTCGCTTCATCGCCCCAGGTCCGGTTCACCCGGGTACCACGCTGTACTGCCGGGCGTTGCGCGATGGCTTCGGCCCAGCGTTGCACGTTGGGGTATTCGTGTACCGCAAGAAACTCCGCGGCGCCATACAGGTTGCCGCGTACCAGCTGGCCATACCACGGCCATACGGCGATGTCGGCGATGCTGTATGCCTCGCCGCCCAGGTAGCTGCTTTCGGCCAGGCGACGGTCGAGCACGTCGAGTTGGCGCTTGGCTTCCATGGTGAAGCGGTTGATGGCGTACTCGAACTTCTCGGGCGCGTACACATAGAAGTGGCCGAAACCACCGCCCAGGTAGGGCGCCGAGCCCATCTGCCAGAACAGCCAGTTCAGGCTTTCGGTGCGGCCGGCCGGATCCTTGGGCAGCAGCGCGCCGAATTTTTCCGCCAGGTACAGCAGGATCGAGCCGGACTCGAACACCCGCACCGGCGGTTCGACGCTGCGGTCGAGCAGGGCAGGGATCTTCGAGTTCGGGTTGACCCCGACGAAGCCACTGCCGAACTGATCGCCTTCGCCGATGCGGATCAGCCAGGCGTCGTATTCGGCGCCGGTATGCCCCAGGGCCAGCAGTTCCTCGAGCAGGATGGTCACCTTGACGCCATTGGGGGTGGCCAGCGAGTAGAGCTGCAGCGGGTGCTTGCCCACCGGCAGCGGTTTTTCATGCGTCGGGCCGGCGATCGGGCGGTTGATGCTGGCGAACTGGCCGCCGGAAGGTGCCTCGTGGGTCCAGACCTGAGGCGGGACGTAGGGGTGCTTGCTCATGCGCGGAAACTCCTGGAAGGCGTGATCGAGCATCTATGCCATGGGGTCGGCGCGAGGGGCAAATGCATTGGATGCATAGCTGATATCAAAGCTGAGAGTTTGACGTTGGATGGCTAATCGCGGGGCAAGCCCGCTCCCACGCCGTTGGACTGCTCCTCAGAAATTGGACACTGGGGCAGTCCACGGCGTGGGAGCGGGCTTGCCCCGCGATGCGGGCGTATCAGGCCACCGGGATCAGCGGATCAGCCGCCGCCAGCGCCGCGGCACGATCATCGGCGGCCGGCGGGTAGATCCAGATTGAGTTGATCTGGTGCTTGAGCACCTTGGCCTCGGCCTTGTCGGTCGGTGGCGACACCGTGCGCTCCCAGCCTTCGGTGTACACCGCGCCCCAGGCACCGAGGTCCAGGCAGGTGACGTACTTGGGTTGGCTGTAGGTCATCGGTGCCACGCCGATCAGTTCGGCGGCGGCGTTGTTGCCGGCGTAGCGGCCCAGCGGGATGGCGTGCTGGCAGGACATCACCGCATGGTTGCCGACCTCGTCGCACGCGGCGTAGGCCACATCGCCCGCGGCGTACACCGCGTCATTGCCGATGACCTTGAGGTTGCCGTCGACGTGCAGGCGGCCCTGGCGGTCGCGTTCACCGCTGATCTGTTCGGTGAGCGGGTTGGCCTTGAAGCCGACGGTCCAGATCACCGTGGCGGCGTCGATGCGCTGGCCGCTGTCGAGTACCACGCCGCCATCATCCACCGAGGCCACCGTGGCGCCGCAGATCCATTCGATGCCAAGGTGCTCGCTGGCCTGCTCGATGGCCGGGCGGATGCCGTCACCCAGTGCAGCGCCGATTTTCGCACCGCGGTCGACCACGATCACCCGTGGTTTCACCCGATCACCCAGGATCTTGTGCAGGCGCGATGGCAGTTCGGTGGCGGTCTCGATACCGGTGAAGCCGCCGCCGGCCACTACCACGGTATTGCGTGCCGGGCTGTCGGGCCGGCCGGCGAGGGATTTCAGGTGTTGTTCAAGGCGCGACGCCGAGTCGATCTTGTCGACATCGAAGGCATGCTCGATACCGGCCATGTCGGGTCGGTTGAGCAGGCTGCCACACGCCATGATCAGGCGGTGGTAGCTCAGTTTGGACTCGATGCCGCCGGGCGCGCGGTACGTCACTTCACGGTTTTTCTCGTCGATGTGGCTGGCGCTGCCTCTGACGAAGCGCACATTGACCGCTTCGAACAGCGCCTGCAGCGGCGCGGCCATGGTGTGCACTTCGGGTTCGTAGAAGCGCGGGCGCACATGCAGTTCGGCCTGGGGGGCGAGCACGGTGATGGCGACGTCGTCGCGCCCGTGCAGGTCAAGCTGGCGCGCGGCGCCCAGGGCGCTCCACAGCCCGGCGAAGCCTGCGCCAATGATCAGGATCTGTTTCATGAGGGTGCTCCTGAAGGTTCCGAATACCGCGGATAGTTGGAATTGTCGGTTCGGGCACGGCAGTGGGAAGAGGGTACGCCTTGTGCCGCGGGGTGGGGCGTGGCCCGACCTGTGGCCCATCGCGGTGCAAGTCGCATCGGCGATGGGGTGGCTGTCGCAGCGAGGATGCTAAGCGTGGCCGGCGTTGCGCCCTAGGCCAAAGAACCCTGGATTTCGGCCAGCGGCACGCTGCGGGCGAAGCGCGCGCGGTAGTCGCGGGGGGTGACCGCCAGGTGGCGCTGGAATGCCTGGCGCATGCGTTCCTCGCTGCCAAAGCCGCAGTGGCGGGCAATGTGCTCGATGTGCTGCGTGGAGTTCTCCAGCAGGCGGCGGGCGGCTTCCAGGCGGAACAGTTCGATGGCCTTGGCCGGGGTGCGGCCGGTCTTCTGTTTGTACACCCGGGTGAAGTTGCGCAGGCTCATGTGCGCTTGCTCGGCCAGGCGTTCGACACTCAGGCGGGGGTCGCCCAGGTGGTCGTTGAGCCACAGGTGCAGGGCGTCGAAGGCGGCGCTGTCCTCGCCCTGGGCCTTGAGCAACTCGCTGAATTGCGCCTGCCCGCCAGGGCGCTTGAGGAACACCACCAGTTCGCGCGCCACCTGCATGGCCACCTCGCGGCCACAATCGGCTTCGACCAGGGCCAGGGCCAGGTCGATGCCGGCGCTCACCCCGGCAGAGGTCCACACCTGGTCCTGCTGCACGAAGATCGATTCGGCATCCACCTCGATGGCCGGGAAGCGCTGGTGCAGGGCGTCGCACATGGCCCAGTGGGTCGCCGCCCGACGGCCGTCGAGCAGGCCGGCGGCGGCCAGCAGGAAGGTGCCGCTGCACACCGAGGCGGTGCGCCGGGCGCGGGCGGCGACCAGGCGCAGCCAGTCGACCAGTTCGCCGTGGTCGGGGAGGGTGCGGACAATCTCCGGGGCGCCCGGCACCACCAGGGTGTGCAGCGGTTCGTGCAACCAGGGCTGCAAGGGCTCGGTACCGACCGCCAGCCCTTCGGCGGTGGGCACCAGGCCACCGGTGAGGCTGGCGGTGACCACCCGGTAGCCGGGCAAGCCGCGTTCGGCACGGGTCTTGGTTGCGGCCCAGAACACCGTCTGGGCGCCCGTCAAGTCGAGCAGGCCCATTTGCGGGTAGGCGAGGAACAGCACGGTGTGCGGCTGGTCGAGCGAATGCACGGGCGGGTCGGGAATTTGCGGGATATCGGTCATGGCGCGCTGCTTTGGGCGGGGGCTTGCCCTAGTCGATCAGCTTGCGAGGTGTTGTTCAAGCACCGGCGGCTTCATCGCGGGGCAAGTCGCATCGGCGCACCGCTGCGATTCTTCCGCAGACACGGGCATGGCCCGTGCCAGGCACCGAGGTGTCATCTTCGCGGGTAAACCCGCTCCCACAGGGTCCGTGCACTCTCCTGGATGGCGCAGTACCCGCGAAGTGGCCCTTGGCTCAGAAGCGGTAATCGACCGTGGCGAAGTACGAACGCGGCGCGCCCAGCAGCCACTGCTCGCCGCTGTAGGCCGACATCGCGTATTCACGGTCGAACAGGTTGTTCACCTGCAGCCCCAGACGCACGTCCGGCAATACCTGCCAGCCGATGTTGCCATCGACCACGGTGTAGCCCGGCACGTGCTGGTCGTTGGCGGTGGTGGCGTAGCGCTGGTCGACGTAGCGCAGGCCGATGCCGGCATCCACAGCCTGGCCGAAACCCTTGCTCAGCCACAGGTTGGCGGTGCGCCGCGGCACATCGGTGGGGCGGTTGCCCGAGCGGTCGTAGGCGATGCCGCCGCTCACTTCGTCGAACTCGTCGTACTTCGCCCGCACCAGCGCGGCATTGGCCGACAGCTGCCACTGGTTACCCAGCGCCAGTTCCAGGCTTGCCTCCAGGCCATCGGAGGTCTGTTGGCCGGCCTGCTGCTTGGTGTGGGTGACCGGGTCACTCACCAGCAGCTTGTTCTTGACGATGTGATAGGCCGCCAGGGTCCATTCGCCACGGCCTTCCCAGAAGCGCTGCTTGAGGCCCAGTTCGGTCTGCTTGGCTTCGGTCAGGTCCAGGCGCTGCTCGGGGCGCAGGGTGATCAGGTCGCCGACGCCGTCTTCGCTGGTGGAGTACTGGCCGTACAACGACAGGTCGTCGGTGACGGCGAACACCAGCCCGGCACGCCAGTTGCCGCCCTGCAGGCTGCGGTCGGCGCGGGTGTCGCCCTGCAGGTTGCTGCGGTCGATGTGGTTCTGGTCGCGGCGGATGCCGGTTACCAGGGACAGGCGCTCGGTGAGTTGGGTGCGGTTTTCGGCGAACAGGGCGAAAGTGCTGGTTTTCGACAGCGACTGCGGCTGGGTCGGGCTGGCGCTATGGAAAGCACCGGGCGCGGGCTGCCAAGGATCGAGCGGGTCTGTGCTGCCGTCGTCGTAGGGCCAGTTGCTGTCGATGTTGAAGCGGATGCGGTTGTACTCGGCGCCGACCACGGTCTTGCTGGCCAGGCCGAACAGCGCGTGATCGAAGGTGAACGTCTGGCGGTCGCCGATCTGCTCCTGGTTGTGCTTGATTTCGAGGAAGCTGCCGCGCTGCACCACCCCGTTGTCGGCGTCCCAGGCGTATTGCTCGGCGTTGCGCCAGTGGCGGCGGCTCTTGATGTAGTAGAGCTGGTTGCTGGCCGAGACGCTGTCGTTGATGGCCCAGTCGGTGGTGAAGCGTGTCCACTCATCATGGTAGCGCTGCACGTCGTTGCTGACGTTGTAGTTCTTCTTGGCCAGGCTGCTGCGCAAGTGGCCGTCGATCAGCGGCGTGCCGTAGTAGTTGGCCGGCTGCGCATCGCCACGCTCGTGGGCGAGGGTGAAGCTGAGGTCGTCGCTGGCATCGAAGCGCAGCGCGGCGCTCAGGGCCAGGCTGCGCGAGTCGGTGCGGTCGATGTAGCCGTTGCCGGCCTGCTGGTTGAGGGTGACGCGGTAGCTCAGGCGCTCGCTCAGGCTGCCGCCGCTGTCCAGCCCCAGCTGCTGACGGTCCCAGGAGCCGTAGCCCAGGCGCAGGTGGTTGCTGATCTCGCCGGCGAAGGGCTTTTTCGGGATCACGTTGACCACCGCGCCCGTGGCGCCTTCGCCGTACAGCACCGAGGCCGGGCCGCGGATGACGTCGATGCGCTCGACCATCCACGGGTCGACCGGGAAGGTCTGGGTGCCGGCACCGGTGTACAGGCGGGCGCCGTCGAACAGGGTCATCACCGAGTTCTGCCCGCTGAAGCCGCGCGCCGACAGGCCGGTGCCGCCATCGCCGGGGGTGCCGATGAAGGTGATGCCCGGCGAGCGGGTTACGGCATCCTGGACGGTGAGGTTGTTGCGCTGCTGGATCTGCGCCTCGCCGAGGCTGCTGGTGCTCGCAGGGGTGTCCAGGGCGCTGAGGTTCAGGCGTGAGCCGGCCTGGGTCGGGGTGGCCAGGTCGACGGTTTGCGCATCGCGGCTGTCGGTGATGGCCGTGGAGGGCAGGGTGAGGGTGGTCTGCTGTTCGGCCTGGGCCGGCAGGGCGACGGCCAGGCAGGCCGCCAGGGAGTAACGCTTGCTGATACGGGACATGTCGTTCCACTGCTGCAGGAAGGAATGGATCCCGGTGGAAAACACGCAAAAGGCGAACCGCGCACGCAGGCGCGCGCACGGATACCGGCCTGCGCCCGCCCACCGCGGGTTGCCAAGTGAAGCCTCAGGCCGGTCTCCGGGCTTGCGAGGGTCGTGAAGCCTTCACCTTCCCATGCTGGCGCACAGTGGTGTGTCGAAGGGTTCGCTCGCTTACCGTTGCGGGGGCAGCGCCGGACTTGTCGCATGGAGCGACGCACCGGCTTCCCGTTTCACCCTGCGCACGGCGGCGCAGGGCACCTGAAACTGGCGCGCATCTGACCATCGCGCGGGGAGTCAGTCAAGTTCTGGGACGAACGGAAATATCAGATGGGTCAAGAGGTTGTGTGCTTGCAGTGCGGGCCTCATCGCCGGCAAGCCGGCTCCCACAGTAGTACGGCATTACCCTGTGGGAGCCGGCTTGCCGGCGATAAGGCCTGACAGGTGTCGCAGCCAATCCATGCTTCAGCGACCGCGCCGGCGCGACACCCGTGCTTCGATGTTCTTGCGGCCGATCAGCAGGGCTGGCTTTTCCACCACGGGCTCATCGGCCAGCCACTTGTACATCACCAGGCAGTCCACCAGCCCCAGCTGGGCGTGGCGGAAGGCCCGGGGCAGGCGCCCGACCGTCTCGAAACCGAGCTTGTGCCACAGCGCCACGGCCACCTCGTTGGTCGCCACCACCGAATTGAACTGCAGGGCGAGCATGCCTTCCTGGCGTGCCAGTTTCTGCGAGTGTTCGCACATCAGCCGCGCCACGCCGCGGCCCCGGGCGTTCTCGCAGACCATGTAGCCGCAGTTGCCGACATGAGCGCCGGGGCCGGCGGCATTGGCCTTGAGGAAGTAGGAACCGAGCAGCTCGCCGTCTTCTTCGGCCACCAGGGTGCGCAACGGTGCTTCAAGCCACAGCGCCAGGGCTTGCTCGTAACTCAGGGCGGGGTCGAAGGCGTAGGTCTGGCGGGCCTGGACAATGGCCTGGAAGGTTGGCCAGAAGCGCGGGAAGTCTTCCGGGGTCATGGGGCGGATGTGGATCATGGCGGCTCCTGCGCGGGCTGGGCCGCCAAGTCTGGGTGTCGCGGCGCCGGCGCGCAAGGGCGCTGGCGCCGTGAAGAGGCTAGTTGCCGGCTTTGCCGACCGCATCCAGGGCCCGGGCCGAGTACACCAGTGCGGCGCCGGCATTCATCGCCACCGCCACGCCGAGGGCCTCGGCGATCTCTTCGCGGGTGGCGCCCTGCTTGACCGCCTGCTGCGAATGCACGGCGATGCAGCCGTCACAGCGGGTGGTCACCGCCACGGCCAGGGAGATCAGCTCGCGGGTCTTGGCGTCCAGGTGATTGGTCTTGGCCCCGGCACCGCTGGCGGTCATGTAGCCGGCCACGGTGTCGGGAGACAGTTGCTTGAGATCGCCGATGCCGGCCATCAACTGCTTACGGTAGGCGTCCCAGTCCATCATGCTCATCGTCTTCACCTTGTCAGGTTGGTCGGGGGAGCTTTCAGGCTAGTCGATGATGGGGTTCGGGGGCGTGCTTTTATCTGGCGCAAACATCGCGGGGCAAGCCCGCTCCCACGTGGGAGCGGGCTTGCCCCGCGATGGTGTACGTACGGCGCTGCCCAGTCAGATGTAGATGAACACCAGCACCAGCGCCGCGACCACTGCCCACTTTTCCAGGTAGTAGCGCATGCGGTTGCGTTTCTTCAGCGCCTTGCCGCGTTCACGGATCTTGTAGATGCGGGTGAACAGGCGGTTGATGCCGCCAGTCTTGTCATTGGCATCGTTGGGTGCGGCGGCGGCGGCCATGACGTTGCGGCTGAACCAGCGGTTGAAGGCGCTCGCCCAGCGGTACTTGAGCGGACGCTCGACGTCGCAGAACAGGATGATGCGGTTGTGCTCGGTGGTGTTGGCGGCGTAGTGGATGTAAGTCTCGTCGAACATCACCGCTTCGCCGTCGCGCCACGAATACTTTTCGCCGTCGACATCGATGTAGCAGCCGTCGTCGTTGGGGGTATCCAGGCCCAGGTGGTAGCGATAGGAACCGGCGTACGGGTCACGGTGGCGCACCAGTTTGGCGCCCGGTGGCAGGGTGGCGAACATCGCTGCCTTGACCGTGCCGATACCCTGCAGCAGCTCGGTGGTGCGCGGGCACAGGCTCATCGCCGAGGGGTGGCTCTCGCCGTACCACTTCAGGTAGAAGCGCTTCCAGCCGGTCTTGAAGAACGAATTGAAACCGACGTCGTCGTAATTCTCGGACTTCTTGATCTCGCCGGCATGCAGCAACTGCTGGGCCTCGGCACGGATCTCCTGCCAGTGATCCTTGAGCGGTTGCAGCTCGGGGAACGCCTCGACCGGCAGGTAGGGCTTGGCCGGGAGCCTGGAGAACAGGTAGAGGAAACTGTTGACCGGGGCGAGGAAGCTGGAGTGGTCGCCCAACTGGCGGGTCAGCTTGTGACGAACCCGACCGCGCAGGTGAACATAGGCGATCGAGAGGACGAAGATCAGTACGAGTGCAATTTTCATGGACGGTTACTTGTCTAAAAAATGGCCATGCGCCATGGCATAAGCTCGCCAGCATAAACAAACATCGTCAGGGATTGTACTTATTGTTACGTAAATTCCGGGCGACTTAGGTGTAATGGCCTACAGCTTGCGCAAACGATTCAACTGGATTTTTCCCTGTATGTTGTGCTCTGGAATACCCCAATCCTCTGACAAGGAACGCCTCATGGCCCAGGAATCACGCCCCAGCGGCGCACCGTTCAAGCGCCTGTTCTTCGCCCTGTCGATCAGTGATGGACAGCGCCGCGCCATCGCCCAGTGGCGCCGTGGCCTGGCTCTGCGCAGTGGCAAGCCGGTGCCGTCGGACAACTTCCATGTGACCTTGCTGTTCCTGGGGGATGTGGATGCGGCCCTGGTGCCGGCGGTGTGCGCTGCCGTCGAGCCATTGCAGCGCCCGGATGCGCCGCTGCGGCTTGTGCTCGATCGGTTGCAGGTGTGGCCGCGGGCAGGCGCCTTGGTGCTCGAACCCGAGCAGGCGCCAGCGGCCCTGCGCCAGTTGGTCTACGCCCTGCAGCAGGCAGTGCTGGCGCTGGGCATCGAAGCGCAGGTGCGCGAGTACCGGCCGCACCTGACGCTGTCGCGGGACTTTCGCGGGCCGCTGCCGGAGGCGACGCAAGCGCCGGAGTTCTTCCTGGCGGCGCGCAGCTTCACCTTGTACGAGTCGCGCAAGGGCCAGTACTGGCCGCTGGCTGAATGGCCCTTGGCGGATTGAGGTGCCTCAGAACTGCGGCGTGTATTTGACCGTGAACATGAAGTTGCGTGGCTCGCCGTAGTTGTTGCTGCCATTGAGCTGGTTGAAACCGGCCACCCAATACTTCTTGTCGAACAGGTTGTTGGCATTGACCGCCAGGTTCACTTCGGGTGACAGCTGGTAGGCCAGGCGTGCGTTCCAGACCGTGTAGCCTGCCACTTCATAGTTGCGCTCGTAGCCCAGGGTGTGGCTCTGGCTGGTGAAGCCCAGCCCGGTGCTCCAGCGCTGGCCGTCCAGCGGCAGGGTGTAGTCGGCCCAGGCGCGCAGCATGTGCTTGGGGGTCCACTGGCTGAACACACGGCCCTTGTTGTCCGGGTCGTCGAGGAACTTGGTGGTGTTGTAGGTATAGCCGGCGAACAGTTGCAGGCCGCTGAGCACTTCACCGCTGACCTCGGCTTCGACGCCCTGGCTGCGCACCTTGCCTGCAGCGGTCGAGCAGAACCAGTCATCGCAGGCAAAGCCCGAGGCGACGTCGGTGACGGCACGGTTTTCCTGGTCATAGCGGAACACGGCCAGCGAGGCATTGACCCGGCCGTCGAGCAGTTCGCCTTTCAGGCCGGTCTCGTAGTTGCTGCCCACTACCGGCTTGAGCGGCGTGTTGCCCACGGCGCGCTCGGTCTGCGGCACGAATACATCGGTGTAGCTGGCGTACCAGGCCCATTCACGGGTCAGGTCGTAAACGAAGCCGGCATAGGGCGTGACCTGCCCGGTCTCGGTCATGCGGCTGGTCGGGTGTTGGTTACCGGGCTCGTCAGGGCCGTTGAAGTCGGTCGAATCCCAGCGGTAGTCGAACCAGCTGACCCGCGCGCCGAGCACCAGGGTCAGGTCCTCCACTGGCTTGACGCGCCAGGCGCCATACAGGCCTTTCTGGCGGATGTCGTAGCTGGCGCGGTTGGCGCGGCCCATGTCGCCGGCGAGCAGGCTGTCGCGGCTAGGTTCCGGGCGGTTGTGATCGATGGCGAAGATGTTGTCGTCGGGATCGTCGACGAAGTTGCGCCAATAGGCATCGTCGGACGTCAGCTTGGCGTAGTTGCCACCCAGGGTCACCTCGTGGGCCACGGAGCCGGTATCGAAATGCCCGACCAGGTTCATGTCCAGGCCGAGCTTGGTGTTGTGGAAGTCGGTGATCCAGTCGGCGTAGCTGACGCCCGTGCCATCGGGGGCCAAGCCCTGGTCGATGGTCTGCACGCGCTGGTGGGTCGAGGTATTGGTCTCGTCCATGCGCACGGCGGCGGTCTTGAACGTCCAGTCGTCGTTGAAACGGTGCTCGAGGTCGAGGTAGTAGGTGGTGACGTCGGTCTCGGCGCGGCTCCAGCGCGCACCGGTGTAGGTGGAGCGGGGCAGGTCCACCGCCTTGCCGGTCGCATAGCGGGGGATGCCGCGCAGCATCGGGCGCGACTGCTGGCGGCTGTAGCTGATGCCGCCACCCACGGTGGTGGCATCGTTCAGGTCGATGTCCAGGGCGCCATACAGGGAGTGGTTCTTGCTCCACTTGTAATCGATGTAACTGTCGCTCTGGTCTTCGTCCAGCACCACGCGCCCACGTACCCGGCCATCGCCGGTCAACGGGCCGCCGGCGTCCAGCTGCAGGCCGTAGTGATCCCAGGAGCCCGCCTTGCCGGTCAGGGCGACGGTCGGGGTGGCCTGGCCGCGCTTGCGCACCAGGTTGATCGCGCCACCTGGGCTGCCGGTACCTTGCAGCAGGCCGGAGGCGCCGCGCAGGATTTCCACGCGGTCGAAGAACACCAGGTCCTGGGTTGCCCAGTTGCCCAGCGAGTAGTTATTGCGCTGGATCGGCACCCCGTCGTACTGCCAGTCGTCGATCTGGAAGCCGCGCGAGGTGATGACCATGCCCGGGCCGATCCCTTGGGCACCGACCAGGCCGGTGGTGTGGTTGACGGCGTCCTGCAGGTCGGTGATGCCCTGGTCGTCCAGCTGCTTGCGGGTGATGACGGTGACCGACTGCGGAATCTCCTTCAGCGTGTGTACGCCCTTGCCGAGGGTGACGGCACGCGCGGCGTAGCTGCCGCTGCCTTCACTGGTGGCGTCCAGGTAGTTGTCGCTGATGCTGGTGCTGCCCAGTTCCAGCGCGTTGCCCTCCAGGGTGGCCGGCGCCACGCTGAAGTGGCCGCTGGCGGTCACCCGCAGTTGCAGGCCGCTACCGGCCAGGGCGGCCTGCATGGCTTGTTCGGCACTCATTTCGCCGACCACGGCCGGGGCCTGCTTGCCGCGCACCAGGCCGGGTTCCAGGGCGATGATGTGCCCGCTCTGGCTGGCAATGCGGTTGAGCGTGGTGGCAAGGTCTGCCGCCGGCAGGTTGAACGACTGGGTCTGCGCCTGGGCAAAGCCGCTGAGGCTGCTCAGGGCGATGACGAGGGGCAGGGCGCGGGGCCATAGGTTGTGCACGGTGTTCTCCCGAGTTTGAAGTTGGCTGTCAGGAGTTAGGTGCAACGAGAAATGAAAACCGGACACCTTTGCGAATGATTTTCAAAAATATTTTCAGCCCGCAGCCGCCGGCCCGATCAGGGTCAGCCACGGGCCGTAGTGTTCGATGCGGATCGGCAGGGTTTCGCCCAGGGCCTGCAAGGCCTCCCGGGGCTGATCCAGCGGGAACACGCCTTGTACGCGCAGGCCGCGCACTTCGGGAGCCAGGCGGATGAAACCGGGCTGGTAGTCGCGCAGGGCTTCGATCACCTGGTGCAGCGGCTCGTCGAGCACTTCCAGGCGGCCTTCGAGCCAGGCTGCGCGCTGGCGTTGTTCCTGCGCGAGCAGTTCGATACCGCTGCTGCGCAGCACGGCGGCCTGGCCTTCTTGCAGGTCGAGCTGGCGGCCGTCGGCGAGGCTGGCGCGCACGCTGTGTTGCAGCACCACCACACGGGTCGAGCCCGTCTCCTGGCTGACCAGGAAGCGTGTGCCCAGGGCCTGCACCTGGCCTTGTGCGGTGCGTACCCGCAGCGGGCGTTGCGGGTCTGGCGCGACCTGGATCAGCAGCTCGCCGCGGCGCAATACCACCAGGCGTTGGTCGGCGTCGAACAGCAAGTCGACCGCACTGTGGCTGTTGAGGCTCAGGCGGCTGCCATCGTCCAGGGTGAAGCTGCGGCGCTGGCCGCTGGCGGTGTGCAGGTCGGCCCGCCAGCCCAGGGCCGCGTCACTGCGCCAGCCGGCCCACAGCCCGCCGCCCAAAAGACCAAGGCCGGCCATGCTGCGCAGCACGTCGCGGCGGCTGCGGGTGGGTTGCAGCAACAGGCGGCGGGTGGCTTCGGTCTGGCCGGGCGCCCGCGCATCGAGGCCGCGCAGTACCGCGCAGGGGCGGCCAAGGCGCTGTTGCAGCAAGTCCCACGCTTGTTGGTGCCGAGGGTCCTGGCCCAGCCAGTGCTGCAAGCGCGCGGGCAGGCTGGCGTCATGGCCGCCAGCGTTGAGTTCCACCATCCAGTCGATGGCTTGTTCGCTGATGCTGTCGAGCACTTGGCGGCTCATGGCTGCAGCTCGCACAGGTAGCATTGGCGCAGCGCCTGTTTCATGTAGCGGCTGACGGTGCGTTCGGACAGGTTCAGCTTGGCGGCGATGTCGACGTAGCTCAGGCCATCGAGCTGGCTGTAGAGGAAGGCCGCCTTGACGATATCCGGCAGGCCATCGAGCACCTGGTCGATGGTGACCAGCGCCTCGAGCAGCAGCAGTTGTTCCTCGGCCGAAGGGGCCACTGGCTCCGGCAACAGGGCCAGGCGGTCCAGGTAGGCCTGTTCGAGTTGGCGGCGGCGGTGGCGGTCGAAGATCAGCCGGCGGGCGATGGTCGACAGGTAGGCGCGGGGCTGCTGGATGCTATCGGGGTCGACCCGCGCGCCGAGCATCTGGCAGAACGCTTCGGCGGCAGTGTCTTCGGCGTCGGCACGGTTGCGCAGGCGCTTGTTGATGTGTTGCAGCAGCCAGCGATGGTGGTCGCTGAAGAAGAAGCCCAGCTTGCGGGTTGAAGTGCTGTCCAACGACCGGTTTTCCGAGTGTGAGTGTAAATCGTTCTCAATAGTAGCCGGGTCGTTCGGGTTGCTGCAATGGGGCGGTGGGCTACCGCCCCCGGGGCAGTGCGGCTCAGGCGAGGGCGAGATGGTCTTCGAACAGTCGCTCGCCCAGTTGCCGCGCGCGTTCGAGGTTGGCGCGGTTGTCCTGGATTTCGCTGTCGGTGAGCAGCGTGGTGCTGAGCACCTCGGCGCCGCAGTAGTCGAAGATGCCGTGTTCGATCTGTGTTGCCATGGCCTGGTTGTAGCCGTGGCGCTCGAAGGTACCAGCGTCGGCACCGGCCACGCCGACCAGGTGCACGGTCAGGCCGTCGAGCTTTTTGATCAGCTTGCCGTCGGCGTGGTAGTCGAATGCCCAGCCATTGCTGAATACCCGCTCCACCCAGCCTTTGAGCAGGGCCGGCAGCGACCACCAGTAGATGGGGTAGACCAGCACCAGGGTGTCGGCCCGTGCGATGCGCGCCTGCTCGGCCAGCACGTCTGCCGGGGCCGCAGCCTGGCGCCGGTGCACGGCGTGGTCGGCAAGGCCGAAGCGCGGGTCGAACTGCTCGGCCCCCAGGTCGGCGAACTCGCTGGTATGGCCGGCGGCATGCAAACCGGCAGCAATCTGCCCGGCGAGTGCGTGGGTGAGGGATGCAGGGTCGTGGTGACCAATGACGATCAGGGCGTGCATGGCGAAGGCTCCATCAAGGTGTGCAGGAAAACCGTGAGCGCTATATACTCGCAGTAAGTTACCTTTGGTAAGTTACTTTTGGTAGGTAAGCGATGTCAAGCGATGACAAGAATCCCTCGCGCAAGCGCCTTTCACGTGAGCAGCGCCGCCGCCAGTTGCTCGATGTGGCCTGGCTGCTGGTGCGCGAAGAGGGTACCGAAGGCTTGAGCCTGGGCCGGCTGGCCGAGCAGGCCGGGGTTACCAAACCGGTGGTGTATGACCACTTCGAGACCCGCACCGGGCTGCTGGTGGCGTTGTATCAGGAGTACGACGCCCGGCAGACCGCCATGCTCGACAGCGCCCTGGCCGGCGGCCCGGCCGACCTGGATGGGCGGGCGC
Organism: Pseudomonas sichuanensis; assembly: GCF_003231305.1. Classification (GTDB taxonomy): domain Bacteria; phylum Pseudomonadota; class Gammaproteobacteria; order Pseudomonadales; family Pseudomonadaceae; genus Aquipseudomonas; species Aquipseudomonas sichuanensis. The sequence goes on from NZ_QKVM01000012.1 coordinate 83,717, forward strand.
AGGTGATCGCCGACGCCTATGTGAATTGCGTGATGAGCCAGGGGCGGGAGATCCCCGGGGTCAGCGCGGCGCTGGCGGGCTCACCGGAAATGGAGGCCCTCAAACGCGTCTATGAGGGGCCGTTTCTCGACAAGTGCCGGCAGGCGCTGGCGCCGTTCGCCGCCGGTGGCGACATCGATACCGCTGGCTTGCGGGCTTTGGTCGGGGCTGCCGAGGCACTGTCGCAGGCCGCCGCATGCGGGGAGCTGGAGCCTGAGGCCGCCCGCCAGGAGTTGCAGGCGACCATTGTCGCGATGGTCGGCCGGCGATGAGCCGACGGTGGTGGGATAACCCCCGGACTCAAGCATGGGTCATGCTAGAATCCGCCCCTTCGAATCTGGAGGTACACGCGTGCGCAAACTGGCTGTGGTAATGGCGGTGTTGGCCCTGGCGGGCTGCAACAACGAGGTCGAAGGGGTACACAACCAGGTGGCTGAGCACCTGAAAAACCCCAAGACGGCCAAGTTCGCCAATGTGCGCTTCGACACCCAAGGCTCCATCTGCGGCCAGGTGCGCGGCAAGGACGATGCCGGGCAGTACGAGGCATATCGTAGCTACGTGGCGATCAAGCGCGACGGCCAGTACCAGATCATCATCGATGAAACCGGCAATGACCTGCGCATCCGTGAAATCTGCGGCGGCGCCGAGCTGCAGCGCCGCGCCGAGGCCCTGGCCGACCAGCCGGCGCCGGAAGGCTGGGATGTGGAAGTGATCCAGGGCCCGAACATGGGCGCCCTGACCGACATGACCGCGCGCCTGATCGAGAAGGGCATTCCATCCTGGGTCGAATACCGCGAGGGCAAGCCGGTGGTGTTGATCGGGCCATACCCGAGCAAGGCCGAGGCCGATGCGCGCAAGGCAGAAGTCATGGCCAAGCTGGGGACCGACTCGGTGGTCATCCAGCACGGTGTCGAGCGCTGACAGGACCGTCAAGAAGCTGTCATGTCGAGGGTGGCTTACCCTTGGCAGGGCCTTGATGTCGAAGGACATTGTTAGCGGCTATGCTGTGGGGGCGAACGCTGAGCAGGAGAGCCACATGGCAACGCTGGAACGTGCCATCGCGCTGGCCATCAAGGCCCATGAAGGGCAGTACGACAAGGGTGGGGCGGCCTATATCCTCCACCCGCTGCGGGTGATGGCGCGGGTGACCACGCCCGAGCAGCGGATCGTCGCGGTGCTGCACGATGTGCTGGAAGACACCCCGTTTACCCTCTCCGACCTTGCCCGCGAAGGCTTCCCGCTGAAGATACTCGCCGCGCTGCTGGCCCTGAGCCGGCGCGAAGGCGAAAGCTACGAAGCCTTCGTCATCCGCCTGGGCGTCGACCCGTTGGCCCGTGAAGTGAAGCTGGCAGACCTGGCCGACAACAGCGACCTGTCGCGCATCGCTTGCCCGGGCCCGGCGGACCTTGCCCGCCTGGCCCGCTACCAGCAGGCCAGCGCCTACCTGCAAACGCTGGGCTGAGCGCCGTCAGCCACAGGCCTTGAGGTTGACCGGGCCGACGAATGCGTTGCCGTGGCCCATTACGCACGCGACCCGCTGGTTGCGCTGCTGTTCCCACGCCTGCGGCGGGTAGGTCTTGTTCCACGCTTCGAACAGCTGGCGGTCCTGTTTCGACAGGCGCAGGTCGTACTGCTGGCTCATGTAGAAGTAAGTGCGCGCGATCATCCCGCGGATCGACGGGCGCGGCATGACCTTTTTCGCCTTGAAGTCGACCTGGGTCAGGCAACTGCCGTACTGGCCATGCTGCACCGGCAGCCAGCCGAAGCTGTAGTTGCTGCGGTCGCCGTTCACTTCACCAATGCTGGGCACCAGGTTGTGCAGGTCGGCCTCGGCGCGCTGATAGGCCACATCGTTGCGCGCGCAGTTCTTGCGCCCGCCGCTCTGCCAGCACTGGCGCTGGTGGCCGATCTGCCAAGCCGGAACGATATGCTCCCATTCGATGCGCGCGGCGCGCTGGGCGTTCTTGCGCGGCGCGTAGCCGCAGGACGCCAGGTCGACCTTGTTGCCGTTGTATTTGCAGCCGCAGTAAAACTCGGTGGATTGCGGCGCATACAGGCGCCAGGCGACCTGCTTGGCTTCCTGGAAAGTGCGTGGGGCGTCGGCGTGGGCAAGCGGGGTGGTCAGCAACAGGCAGGTGGCCGCGAAAAGCAGAACTCTCATGGGCGCTCAGTCTTCCTGCGGTACGGTCCAGAAAATCTGCACGCCGCCGTCATCGCGGTGGGCGAGGGTGACGTTGTCGTTTTCGGCAATTTCTGCGAGCAGGGTGTCCCAGTCTTCGGGCGATTCCTGTTCGAGGCGGAAGATCAAGGCTGCGCGGCTGCGCTGGGCGATTGGGCTGTTGATGATCTTCTGGATGCGCTGACCCAGTTGTTCATAACTGCTTGGCGTTGCTGCGGAGGTGCTGGCCACGGGCTGTTCCTTGTTTTACTGTATGTGCATACAGTATTTCACTGTAGGCCATTTCGCAACAAGGCATCAGAGTAAAGGTATACGTGGTGATCCGTTTGCCGGCAAAGCCAGCTCCTACGGGTACAGCCCGGATCTTGGGGCCTGGGGGAGCGGGTTTACTCGCGAACACCAGCGAAGCTGGTGCCAGAGTCCGCGGTGTCCACTTCGCGGGTAAACCCGCTCCCACAGGGCGCGCGGGGGCTCAGTCAGGCCAGTTCGCGCGAGTCACGCACCATGTCGACGTGCGGGATACCGGCCTCGAGGAACTCCTCGCTGACCACGCGGAACCCCAGGCGCTCATAGAAGGGGGTGGCGTGCACCTGGGCGCTGAGCATCTGCTGCTTGAGGTCGCGGTTCTGCGCCTCGCTGATGACTGCATGCATCAGCGCATCGCCCACGTGCAGGCCGCGCCAGTCCTTGAGCACCGACACCCGCCCGATGGTGCCGTCGGGCAGCAGGCGCGCGGTGCCGATCGGGTAGTCGCCTTCCATGGCCAGGAAATGCACGGCCGTAGGGTCTTCGGCGTCGAACTCGAGCTCTGGCGGAACGTGCTGTTCGGCGACGAACACGGCGCTGCGGATGCGGTGGATGTCGGCGTTGTCTTTGTGCCAGTCGGCCAGGCGAACGCTGATCTTATTCATCGGCGAACCCCAGGCTGCCTTGCATGACCAGTTGCTGGATCAGCATCAGGCCGTCTTCGTCCTGCAGCCACTGGGCAAGGTTGTCGATGTGCAGGGCGTCGGCGGCGCACACCAGCTTGAGCAGTTCGCGCAGTTTGGCCGGCAGTGGGCAGCTGCGCCCGCTGGCGAACAGCATCAGGTCGTCGTTGAGCTCGGACCAGGCCATGCGTGCGCTTGGGTTGCGGATCAGCACGGCGCCCTGCTCGAGGTAGTTGACCAGGTCCTGCTCGCTCAGTTCTTCACCGGCAACCTGCTCTGGGTAGCGCGGCTCGGTCATGAACTGGCCGAACCAGGTCAGCAGCAGGTCCTTGTCGGACATGTGCTTGTCGATCAGCGCCTTGAGGCGGTCGAGGGCGTCGTGCTGGATCTCGTGCGGGTCGCTGACCGGCTGGGCGTCGGCGTCGCTGTAGCGCTCTTCTTCGGGCAGGAACTGGCCGAGGAAGTCGGTGAAGTGGGTCAGCACTTCGGCGGCGCTCGGCGCGCGGAAGCCCACCGAGTAGGTAAGGCATTCGTCTTCGGCAACGCCGTAGTGGGCCAGGCGCGGTGGCAGGTAGAGCATGTCGCCTGGCTCCAGGGTCCACTCGTCGCTCTGTTCGAAGTCAGCGAGGATGCGCAGGTCGGCGTGGTCGATCAGCGGGCTGTCGCTGTTGCACATCTGGCCGACTTTCCAGTTGCGCTTGCCGTCGCCTTGCAGCAGGAACACGTCGTAGTTGTCGAAATGCGGGCCGACGCTGCCACCGGGGGCGGCGTAGCTGATCATCACGTCATCGATACGCCAGCTGGGCAGGAAGCGGAAGTTTTCCAGCAGCTCGGCCACTTCCGGCACGAACTGGTCCACGGCCTGGACCAGCAGGGTCCAGTCGCGCTCGGGCAGGTCGCTGAAGGCGTCTTCGGCGAACGGACCGCGACGCAGCTCCCACGGGCGTTCGCCGTGCTCGAGCACCAGGCGCGACTCGACTTCTTCTTCCAGGGCCAGGCCGGCCAGTTCGTCGGCGTCGATGGGGCTGATGAAGTCGGGGAAGGCCTGACGTACCAGCAGCGGCTTCTTCTGCCAGTAGTCGCGCAGGAATTCACGGGCCGTAAGGCCGCCCAGCAGTTGCAGTGGAGTATCAGAATTCATGTTCAACCTATTGATAAAACGCAATTTTTGTACGGGAATAAAAACGCCCGGCCAGGCCGGGCGTTGAACGCGACGGTCAGCTTAGACGCGTTTGGCCTGGGCCACGGCGTTGCCGATGTAGGTCGCAGGCGTGAGCTGCTTGAGCTCGGCCTTGGCGTCGGCCGGCATGTCCAGGCCGTCGATGAAGGTCAGCAGCGCTTCAGGGGTGATGCCCTTGCCACGGGTAAGCTCTTTGAGCTTCTCGTAGGGGTTCTCGATGTTGAAGCGGCGCATCACGGTCTGGATCGGCTCGGCCAACACTTCCCAGCAGGCGTCCAGGTCGGCGGCGATGCGGGCTTCGTTGACTTCCAGCTTGCCGATGCCCTTGAGGCTGGCTTCATAGGCGATGACGCTGTGGGCGAAGCCCACGCCCAGGTTGCGCAGCACGGTGGAGTCGGTCAGGTCACGCTGCCAGCGCGAGATCGGCAGCTTGCTGGCCAGGTGCTGGAACAGTGCGTTGGCGATACCCAGGTTGCCTTCGGAGTTTTCGAAGTCGATCGGGTTGACCTTGTGCGGCATGGTCGAGGAGCCGATTTCGCCGGCGACGGTCTTCTGCTTGAAGTAGCCCAGCGAGATGTAGCCCCAGACGTCGCGGTCGAAGTCGATGAGGATGGTGTTGAAGCGGGCGATGGCGTCGAACAGCTCGGCGATGTAGTCGTGCGGTTCGATCTGGGTGGTGTAGGGGTTGAACACCAGGCCCAGCTCGTCTTCGATGAAGGCGCGGGCGTTCTGCTCCCAGTCGATCTGCGAGTAGGCCGACAGGTGGGCGTTGTAGTTGCCCACGGCGCCGTTGATCTTGCCCAGCAGCGGTACGGCGGCTACCTGGGCGATCTGGCGCTCCAGGCGGTAGACGACGTTGGCCAGCTCTTTGCCCAGGGTGGTCGGCGAAGCCGGCTGGCCGTGGGTGCGCGACAGCATCGGCACGGCGGCGTGGGTGTGGGCCAGGGTGCGGATCGCTTCGGCGATCTGACGCATCAGTGGCAGCAGCACTTCGTCACGGCCAGCGCGCAGCATCAGGGCGTGGGACAGGTTGTTGATGTCCTCGCTGGTGCAGGCGAAGTGGATGAACTCGCTGACCTTGGCCAGCTCAGGCAGTTGAGCGGCCTGCTCCTTGAGCAGGTACTCGATGGCCTTGACGTCGTGGTTGGTGGTGCGCTCGATTTCCTTGACGCGTTCGGCGTGCTCGAGTTTGAAATCGGTGGCCAGGCTGTCCAGCACGGCGTTGGCTTCGGCGGAGAACGCCGGCACTTCGCCGATTTGCGGGTGGGCGGCCAGGCGCTGGAGCCAGCGCACTTCGACCAGGGCGCGGAAACGGATCAGGCCGAATTCGCTGAAGATGGGGCGCAAGGCCTGGGTTTTGCCGGCGTAACGGCCGTCTACAGGGGAAACCGCAGTGAGCGAAGAGAGCTGCATGGGGTGTTCTCGGACAGTCAGGCTTTTGGGGGGCGCATATCATACATGAAAAATGCGCCGGGGTCGGGTGGCTGACCAAAGGTCGGGCCATTTCGAAGCGTGTGGTACCTGGCGTGGGGGCGGCGGTGCGCCGCTGCGACTTGCCCTGCGATGGCGGTGGTGTATCCGGCATCGCCATCGCGGGGCAAGCCCGCTCCCACGGTTTACTTCAGTCGTTGGTGCGCATCATGCCGTACAGCTCGTTGAGCAACTTGCGTCGGCTGAACACCAACTGCCAGCGATGCCCGCCCAGCTGGCGCCACAGGCGCGCGGCGCGGATACCGGCCAGCAGCAGGGCGCGAATCTTCGAGGCGTTGTTGGCTTGCTGCAGGAAGCGCATGTCACCGTGCACCTGAATGCGCTGGCGCAGGGTGCTCAGGGTGTCCTGGTACAAGGCTCCACTGGAAGCGATGACGTTATCGTGAACCAGGCCGAAATGCTCGGCCTGGGACTGGATCTGCGGCAGGCGGTTGCCGATGGTGTCGAGCAGGTCGCCACGCTTGGCCAGTTGGCGTTCCAGGCCGAGCATCGACAGCGCGTAGCGCAGCGGTTCGCGTTGCAGGCTGCTGGGGTCGCGCTCCAGGGCGCCGACCAGCGCGCGGTAGCCGTCGCGCAGGTTGAGGTCGTCGCCGCCAAACACTTCCAGGGTGTCCTTGGGGTCGCGCACCAGCAGGCTGCCGAGCATGCAGCCCAGCGTGGCTTCGCTGGCCTGACCGGTGCGAGCGATGCGGTCCACCAGCACGGCGGCCTGGAACACGCCGCCCAGGGCGATCAATTGCTCCTGCAGGTTGCTCATGCGCGCGGGCTCCACGGCTCGGCGATTTCGATCACGCCGCCGCCCAGGCACACTTCACCGTCGTAGAACACCACCGACTGGCCGGGGGTGACGGCGCGTTGCGGTTCGTCGAACACGGCGCGGTAGCCGTTTTCGGTCTGTTCGAGGGTGCAGTGCTGATCACCCTGGCGGTAGCGCACCTTGGCGGTGAGGCGGCGCGGGCGGCTCAGGTCGATGGGGTTGACCCAGAAGATTTCCGAGGCCAGCAGGGCGCGGGAGAACAACCACGGGTGCTCGTTGCCCTGGCCGACTACCAGCACGTTGCGGGCCAGGTCCTTGTGCAGCACGTACCACGGCTCGTCGCCGGCATCCTTGAGGCCGCCGATGCCCAGGCCCTGGCGCTGGCCGATGGTGTGGTACATCAGGCCGTGGTGGCGGCCGATCACTTCACCGTCGGTGGTCTGGATTTCGCCGGGTTGGGCCGGCAGGTACTGCTTGAGGAAGTCGCTGAAACGGCGCTCGCCGATAAAGCAGATGCCGGTGGAGTCCTTCTTCTTGGCCGTGGCCAGGCCGTGTTTCTCGGCAATGGCGCGCACTTCGGGCTTTTCCAGTTCGCCGACCGGGAACAGCGTGCGGGCGATTTCCTTGCCGCCGACGGCGTGCAGGAAGTAGCTCTGGTCCTTGTTCGGGTCCAGGCCCTTGAGCAGTTCGGTGATCGCCACGGTGTCGCGGCGGCGCACGTAGTGGCCGGTGGCGATCAGGTCGGCGCCCAGCGACAGGGCGTAGTCGAGGAACGCCTTGAACTTGATTTCGCGGTTGCAGAGGATGTCCGGGTTGGGCGTGCGGCCGGCCTTGTATTCTTCGAGGAAGTGCTCGAACACGTGGTCCCAGTACTCGGCGGCGAAGTTGGCGGTGTGCAGCTTGATGCCGATGCGGTCGCACACGGCCTGGGCGTCGGCCAGGTCTTCGCGGGCGGTGCAGTATTCGGTGCCGTCGTCCTCTTCCCAGTTCTTCATGAACAGACCTTCCACCTGGTAGCCCTGCTCGATGAGCAGGAGGGCGGAAACGGAAGAGTCCACGCCGCCGGACATGCCGACGATGACGCGGGTCTTGGCGGGGTCTTTGAGTGCTGGGCTGGTCATGGCTACCGGTGTGTATCAGGGGGAAAAGCGCGGATTCTATCAAACCCGCGGCGCGGCGTCAGTCGCGCAGCAGTTCGAGGCTGTGCAGCGGGCCTTTCAGGTAGTCGTCGAGGCAGCGGGGCACCAGCTCGCTGCGCCAGCGGCTCGGGTCGGCCAGTAGTTCGTCGCGGGTCAGCCACACGGCGCGGACGATGTCACTGTCCAGGGCGAGCTCTTCGTGGTGGCGCACAGGGCGGGCGGCGAAGCAGATGCGCTGGTAGGTGACGCCGTTGCTCGGCGCGGTGTAGAGGTAGATGCCGACCACGCCGGTGAGTTCGACCTCCCAGGCGGTTTCTTCCAGGGTTTCGCGCAGGGCGGCCTGGGGCAGGGTCTCGTTGGCTTCGAGATGGCCGGCGGGTTGGTTGAAGACGTGCTGGCCGGCCTTGAACTCCTCGACGAAGAGGAACTTGCCGTCGTGCTCGACGATGGTGGCGACGGTGATGTGGGGTTGCCAGGTCATTTATGGCTCCATAAGGGCCTGATCGGGCCCTGTGGGAGCGGGTTTACCCGCGAATGCGATGGTGCTGCATATGACGCATTCGCGGGTGAACCCGCTCCCACAGGGTTCGCGTTGGCCGCTAGAAATCTGTTTTCCAGAAAGCACAAACCCCGGTGCGTGGCCGGGGTTTGTGCTGTTACGTCAAGCGGACCTTACAGGGCGGCAATGGCGCTGTTCAGGGTCTGGCTTGGGCGCATCACCTTGGCGGTCAGCTCGGTATCCGGGGCGTAGTAGCCACCGATGTCGGCCGGCTTGCCCTGAACGGCGTTGAGCTCGGCGACGATGGTCGCTTCGTTCTCGGCCAGGGTTTTTGCCAGCGGGGCGAAGCGCGCCTGCAGGGCGGCGTCGTCGCTCTGGGCGGCCAGGGCTTGCGCCCAGTACAGGGTCAGGTAGAAGTGGCTGCCACGGTTGTCGATACCGCCGACCTTGCGCGAAGGCGACTTGTTGGTGTCGAGGAACTTGCCGGTGGCCTGGTCCAGGGTGTTGGCCAGGACCTTGGCGCGCGGGTTGGCGTAGGTGTTGCCCAGGTGCTCCAGGGAAGCGGCCAGGGCCAGGAATTCACCCAGCGAGTCCCAACGCAGGAAGTTCTCTTCGACCAGCTGCTGCACGTGTTTCGGTGCCGAACCGCCGGCGCCGGTTTCGAACAGGCCACCGCCGTTCATCAGCGGGACGATCGACAGCATCTTGGCGCTGGTGCCCAGCTCCATGATCGGGAACAGGTCGGTCAGGTAGTCGCGCAGCACGTTGCCGGTCACCGAGATGGTGTCCTTGCCTTCGCGGATGCGGGCCAGGGAGAACTTGATGGCGTCGACCGGGGCCAGGACGCGGATGTCCAGGCCAGTGGTGTCGTGATCCTTCAGGTACGCCTGTACCTTCTCGATCATCACGCCGTCGTGGGCGCGGGCCGGGTCCAGCCAGAACACCGCCGGGGTGTTGCTCAGGCGGGCGCGGTTGACGGCCAGCTTGACCCAGTCCTGGATCGGCGCGTCCTTGGTCTGGCACATGCGGAAGATGTCACCGGCTTCGACGTCCTGCTGCAGAACGACCTGGCCCTTGCCGTCGACCACGCGCACGACACCGTCGGCCTTGATCTGGAAGGTCTTGTCGTGGGAGCCGTATTCTTCGGCTTTCTGCGCCATCAGGCCAACGTTCGGTACGCTGCCCATGGTGGTCGGGTCGAAGGCGCCGTTGACCTTGCAGTCTTCGATGGTGGCCTGGTAGATGCCGGCGTAGCAGCGGTCCGGGATCACGGCCTTGGCGTCTTGCAGCTCGCCGGCGGTGTTCCACATCTTGCCCGAGTCGCGGATCATCGCCGGCATCGAGGCGTCGACGATGACGTCGCTTGGTACGTGCAGGTTGGTGATGCCTTTGTCCGAGTTGACCATGGCCAGGGCCGGGCGAACGGCGTACAGGGCCTGGATGTCGGCTTCGATCTCGGCCTGTTTGTCAGCTGGCAGGTCCTTGATGCGGGCGTACAGGTCGCCGATACCGTTGTTGGCGTTGAAGCCCACTTCGGCCAGGGCTGCGGCGTGCTTCTGGAGCACGTCGCCGTAGAACTCTTCGACGATCACGCCGAACATGATCGGGTCGGAGACCTTCATCATGGTGGCTTTCAGGTGCACCGACAGCAGCACGCCGGAGGCTTTGGCATCGGCGATCTGCTCGGCGATGAAGGCTTTGAGCGCTTTGCGGCTCATGGTGGCGCAGTCGATGACTTCGGCGGCCTTGACCGCGGTCTTTTCTTTCAGGACGGTGGTGCTGCCGTCTTTGCCCACCAGCTCGATGCGCAGGCTGTCGTCAGCCTCGATCAGTGCGGCTTTCTCGCTGCCGTAGAAGTCGCCCTGGGTCATGTGGGCAACGTGCGACTTGGAGTCGGCGGCCCAGGCGCCCATCTTGTGCGGGTGCTTGCGGGCGTAGTTCTTGACCGACAGCGGCGCGCGGCGGTCGGAGTTGCCTTCGCGCAGCACCGGGTTCACAGCCGAACCTTTGATGCGGTCGTAGCGGGCGCGGGATTCTTTCTCTTCGGCGCTGGCCGGCTCGTCGGCGTAGTCGGGAATGTTGAAGCCCTTGGCTTGCAGTTCCTTGATGGCGGCCTTCAGCTGCGGGACCGAAGCGGAGATGTTCGGCAGCTTGATGATGTTGGCTTCAGGGGTGGTGGCCAGCTGGCCCAGTTCCGCCAGGTGATCGGCTACCTGCTTCTGGGCGCCCAGCTGCTCCGGGAACGCCGCGAGGATGCGGCCGGCCAGGGAGATGTCGCGGGTTTCGACGGCGATGTCGGCGCAAGCAGTGAACGCTTCGACGATCGGCAGCAGCGAATAGGTGGCGAGGGCGGGGGCTTCGTCGGTGAAGGTGTAGATGATCTTGGAACGGGTGGGCATGCGGGTTAACTCTCTATGTGCTGAGCGTACTCGAGTCTCGAGGTGCGCAGGGTAGGCGCTTCGCCCTGGCATCGCCATGAGCGGAAAGTCGAGAGGCTGCGAGCGGTGATGGTGGATGCATCAGTCGAGCGTCAAGTGCTGGGGTGCGGTAACAACCCAGGCTTCGTGGCCATTCATGGCCAAGGGCGGTCCGCATTTTCCTGGGATTCGCCCCGATGACCCTGCGGTCGCGGCGCAGTATATCAAACCCTTTGGTCGATTCAGCAAGGTCAAGTGCGATCGCGCCATTTATAAGACCAAAGACGTAGGGGCAATGTGGCGCGATGTCGCAGCGCAAGAGGCCGGCTTGCAGGTCGGCGGATGTGGTTTAGGCTCAGTGCATCGCACGTTTTTCAATCACACCAGCGAAAAGCGGAGTAGTGCAGCATGGGATACCAGAAAATCAAGGTTCCGACTGACGGCAGCAAGATCACCGTCAATGCAAACCATTCGCTCAATGTTCCCGACAACCCCATCATCCCCTACATCGAAGGCGACGGTATCGGCGTGGACGTTTCGCCGGTGATGATCAAGGTGGTGGACGCAGCCGTGCAGAAGGCCTACGGCGGCAAGCGCAAGATCGCCTGGATGGAGGTGTATGCCGGCGAGAAGGCCACGCAAGTGTATGACCAGGACACCTGGCTGCCCCAGGAAACCCTGGATGCGGTGAAAGACTATGTGGTGTCGATCAAGGGGCCGCTGACCACGCCGGTCGGTGGCGGTATCCGTTCGCTCAACGTGGCGCTGCGCCAGCAGCTCGACCTCTACGTGTGCCTGCGGCCTGTGGTGTGGTTCCAGGGTGTGCCCAGCCCCGTGAAGAAGCCGGGTGACGTCGACATGGTGATCTTCCGCGAGAACTCCGAAGACATCTACGCCGGTATCGAGTGGAAGGCTGGCTCGCCCGAGGCGAACAAGGTGATCAAGTTCCTCAAGGAGGAAATGGGCGTTACCAAGATCCGTTTCGACCAGGACTGCGGCATTGGCGTCAAGCCGGTTTCCAGGGAGGGCACCAAGCGCCTGGTGCGCAAGGCCCTGCAGTATGTGGTGGACAACGATCGCAAGTCGCTGACCCTGGTGCACAAGGGCAACATCATGAAGTTCACCGAAGGTGCGTTCAAGGATTGGGGTTATGAAGTGGCCCGTGACGAGTTCGGCGCCGAACTGCTGGACGGCGGCCCGTGGATGAAGTTCGAGAACCCGAAGAGCGGCCGTGAAGTGATCGTCAAGGACGCCATCGCCGATGCCATGCTCCAGCAGATCCTGTTGCGCCCGGCCGAATACGACGTGATCGCCACGCTCAACCTCAATGGTGACTACCTGTCCGACGCGCTGGCGGCGGAGGTGGGCGGCATCGGCATTGCGCCGGGGGCCAACCTGTCGGACACCGTGGCCATGTTCGAGGCAACCCACGGCACCGCGCCCAAGTACGCAGGGAAGGATCAGGTCAACCCGGGGTCGGTGATCCTGTCTGCCGAAATGATGCTGCGGCACATGGGCTGGACCGAGGCCGCCGACCTGATCATCAAGGGCACCAACGGGGCGATCGCGGCCAAGACGGTGACTTATGATTTCGAGCGCCTGATGGACGGTGCGACGCTGGTCGGCAGTTCCGGTTTTGGCGAGGCAATGATCAAGCACATGTAAGGCAGGATAAAAAACCGGCCGCCTCTTTATTAAAGAAGCGGCCGGTTTTTTCGTATACCGGCAATAAGCAGGGGTCAGACCTGGAGGGGGACGGCCGGGGCGGCATTGTCTGTGCTGGTGCCTGCACTGCTGGCGGTGACGCTCTGGATATTCACCGCATGCGTGCCCTTGGGACCTTGCACGAGCTCGAACGTGACTGCCTGGCCGGCTTTCAATGTCTTGTAGCCATCCATCTGGATGGCGGAGTAATGGGCGAACAGGTCTTCGCTCTTACCCTCCTCATTGATGAATCCGTAGCCCTTGGCATTGTTGAACCACTTGACTTTACCGCTTGCCATCCCTATGTCCCTCTGCAAAGGACTCCATCACTGGAGTATCATCCACGTTATCCGCATACAAACCTTGCGAAAAATCTGGTTGACTGCGCGGATCTTTATCGACCACGGTGGGTTCTTATTGGTTGTAACACCGTTTTGCCGATAGTCAAGGTCAGCCGGCGCCCGCGCCGACAGGGGCCTGCGCGGTCAACTCACAACCTTAACCTGTCGATCATGATGAAATTCTTTCCATGCATGTACCCAGTGAGATTCGACTAACATTCAATCAGGACCGCCCGCAGTCCCATGAGGACGGGCATGAGGATGATGGTGCCGGCCTTGCGGTGCAGGAGGCCAAACCAATCCTGCAGGCGCCACCGATGTACAAGGTGGTTTTGTTCAATGATGACTACACACCAATGGATTTCGTCGTCGAAGTGCTCGAGACGTTCTTCAATCTGAACCGCGAGCTGGCGACCAAGATCATGCTGACCGTCCATACCGAAGGGCGGGCAGTGTGCGGATTGTTTACCCGGGACATCGCCGAGACAAAGGCCATGCAGGTCAACCAATACGCCAGGGAAAGCCAGCATCCGCTACTCTGTGAAATCGAGAAGGACGGTTAATCGCCGACCACTTGGGTATGAGGTGAAGCTATGTTAAACCGCGAGCTCGAAGTCACCCTCAATCTGGCCTTCAAGGAGGCTCGTTCGAAGCGTCATGAGTTCATGACCGTCGAACATCTGCTGCTGGCACTCCTTGACAATGAGGCTGCCGCGACCGTTCTGCGCGCCTGTGGCGCCAATCTCGACAAGCTCAAGCATGACCTGCAGGAGTTCATCGATTCGACCACGCCGTTGATCCCCGTGCATGACGAGGACCGTGAAACGCAACCGACGCTGGGCTTCCAGCGTGTGCTGCAGCGTGCCGTGTTCCATGTGCAAAGCTCCGGCAAGCGCGAAGTGACCGGCGCCAACGTACTGGTGGCGATCTTCAGCGAACAGGAAAGCCAGGCGGTGTTCCTGCTCAAGCAGCAGAGCGTGGCGCGCATCGATGTGGTCAACTACATCGCCCATGGCATCAGCAAGGTGCCAGGCCATGGGTCGCACACCGACAGTGACCAGGACATGCAGGACGAAGAGGGTGGCGAAAGCTCCTCGTCCAGCAATCCGCTGGACGCCTATGCCAGCAACCTGAACGAACTGGCCCGTGCCGGGCGTATCGATCCGCTGGTGGGGCGCGAGCAGGAGGTCGAGCGCGTTGCGCAGATCCTCGCTCGTCGGCGCAAGAACAACCCGCTGCTGGTCGGCGAGGCCGGGGTGGGCAAGACCGCCATCGCCGAAGGCCTGGCCAAGCGCATCGTCGATGGCCAGGTGCCCGACCTGCTGGCCCAGAGCGTGGTCTACTCGCTCGACCTGGGTGCGCTGCTGGCAGGCACCAAGTATCGCGGCGACTTCGAAAAGCGCTTCAAGGCGCTGCTCGGCGAGCTGAAAAAGCGTCCGCAGGCCATCCTGTTCATCGACGAGATCCACACCATCATCGGTGCCGGTGCAGCCTCCGGCGGGGTGATGGATGCCTCCAACCTGCTCAAGCCATTGCTGTCGTCGGGTGATATCCGCTGCATCGGCTCGACCACCTTCCAGGAGTTTCGTGGCATCTTCGAGAAGGACCGTGCCCTGGCGCGGCGTTTCCAGAAGGTCGATGTCACCGAGCCTTCGGTGGAAGACACCGTTGGCATCCTGCGCGGCCTGAAGGGGCGTTTCGAGAGCCATCACAACATCGAGTACAGCGATGAAGCGTTGCGTGCAGCTGCAGAGCTGGCTTCGCGCTACATCAATGACCGGCACATGCCCGACAAGGCCATCGACGTGATCGACGAGGCGGGTGCCTACCAGCGCCTGCAGCCGGAAGCCAGCCGAGTCAAGCGTATCGAAGTGCCGCAGGTCGAGGATATCGTTGCCAAGATCGCGCGGATTCCGCCGAAGCACGTCACCAGTTCCGACAAGGAACTGCTGCGCAATCTGGAGCGTGACCTGAAGCTGACCGTATTCGGTCAGGATCCGGCCATTGATTCTCTGGCCACGGCGATCAAGCTGTCGCGTGCGGGCCTGAAGGCTCCGGACAAGCCAGTCGGCTCGTTCCTGTTCGCCGGCCCCACTGGCGTGGGCAAGACCGAAGCCGCCCGTCAGTTGGCCAAGGCGCTGGGTGTCGAGCTGGTGCGCTTCGACATGTCCGAGTACATGGAGCGGCATACCGTGTCGCGCCTGATCGGTGCGCCACCTGGCTACGTCGGTTTCGATCAGGGTGGCCTGCTGACCGAGGCGATCACCAAGCAGCCGCACTGCGTGTTGCTGCTCGACGAAATCGAGAAGGCCCACCCGGAAGTCTTCAACCTGCTGCTGCAGGTGATGGACCACGGCACCCTGACCGACAACAACGGGCGCAAGGCGGACTTCCGCAACGTGATCCTGATCATGACCACCAACGCCGGTGCCGAAACCGCCGCGCGGGCCTCGATCGGTTTCACCCACCAGGATCACTCGTCCGACGCGATGGAGGTCATCCGCAAGAGTTTCACGCCGGAGTTCCGCAACCGCCTGGACACCATCATCCAGTTTGGTCGTCTCTCCCACGAGACGATCAAGAGCATCGTCGACAAGTTTCTCATCGAGTTGCAGGCGCAGCTCGAGGACAAGCGCGTGCTGCTGGAGGTTACCGATGCCGCGCGCGGCTGGCTGGCGGCCTCGGGCTACGACGTGCAGATGGGCGCGCGGCCTATGGCGCGGCTGATCCAGGACAAGATCAAGCGGCCGCTGGCCGAAGAGATCCTGTTTGGCGAGCTGGCCGAGCACGGCGGTGTGGTGCACATCGATCTGCGCGATGGTGAGTTGGTGTTCGATTACGAGACCACGGCTGAGGTGGCGTAAACGTCATCGCGGGGCAAGCCCGCTCCCACGCTCAGCGTAAAGCTTGGCGTGGGAGCGGGCTTGCCCCGCGATGTTTCTGCGGCCATAAAAAAGCCCGGCACATGGCCGGGCTTTTTTATGGCTGGAGCTTAGCGCGCACGGTAGGTGATGCGGCCCTTGCTCAGGTCGTACGGCGTCAGTTCGACGCGGACCTTGTCGCCAGTGAGAATACGGATGTAGTTCTTGCGCATCTTGCCAGAGATATGCGCGGTAACGACGTGCCCGTTTTCCAACTCCACGCGGAACATGGTGTTGGGCAGGGTGTCGACGACAGTGCCTTCCATTTCGAAGCTGTCTTCTTTCGACATGCAGTAAAGCCCTCGGTGTCCAGAGTTGGCCCGACGCGTAACTGCACCGGGCAAAAAAAGTGGCGTGGATTATGCCCGAAAATTGTGTTTCAAGCCAATGCTTTCAGTTGAGGCTGACCCAGCGCTGGTTGATCAGCAGTTCGATGGGGCGGTACTGGGTCTTGTAGTTCATTTTCTTGCAGTTCTTGATCCAGTAGCCAAGGTAGACGGCATCGAGGTTTTGCCGCAGGGCTTCGCCGATCTGCCAGAGAATGGCATAGCGGCCGAGGCTGCGACGTTCTTCCTCGGGCTCGTAGAAGGTGTAGACCGCCGACAGGCCGTTGGGCAGCAGGTCGCAGACCGCGATGGCCAGCAGGCGGCCATCGAGGCGGAACTCGTAAAACCAGCAGAACGGCAGGTCACGCACCAGGAAGGTGGCGAACTGGTCGCGGCTTGGCGGGTACATGTCGCCATCGGCGTGGCGCTGCTCGATGTAGCGCCGGTAGAGGTCGAAATACTCTTCCTTGAACACCGGGCGTGCGGCCGTGACGGTCAGGTCGGCGTTGCGCTTGAGGATGCGCCGTTGCTGGCGATTGGGGATGAAGCGTGCAGCGGGAATGCGCGCCGGTACGCAGGCATTGCAGTGCTGGCAATGCGGGCGATAGAGGTGGTCGCCGCTGCGACGAAAGCCCATTTCCGACAGGTCGGCGTACACGTGCACGTCCATCGGCTGGCTCGGGTCGAGAAACAGCGTGGTGGCCTGTTCGTCCGGCAGGTAGCTGCAGGAGTGGGGTTGAGTGGCATAGAACTTCAACCGCGCCAGCTCTGTCATGATCAACCCCTTCGGTGAGACGTTGTTTCTAAGTGTAAGCCAGCTCCGGGAACTCGCCTAGCGAACCCAGGTGGCGTGGTTGGGGGCATCGAGGTACCTGGCCAGGTGTTCGGCGAAGTTCGCCCGGCTGATGGCGCGGGCGCCCAGGCTGTGCAGGTGGTTGGTCGGCATCTGGCAGTCGATCAGGGCGAAACCGGCTTCGCGCAAGTGTTCGACCAGGGCCACAAAGCCCACTTTCGACGCGTTGTCGGCACGGCTGAACATCGATTCGCCGAAGAACAGCCGGCCCATGGCCAGCCCGTAGAGGCCGCCTATCAGTTCGCCATCCTGGCGCACCTCCACCGAGTGGGCGATGCCGCGCCGGTGCAGCTCGCAGTAGGCGGCACGCATGTTGTCGGTGATCCAGGTGCCGTCGGCGTAATCGCGCGGCGCGGCGCAGGCGGCAATGACGGCGGCGAAGTCAGTGTCGAAGCTGACCTGGTAGCGGCCCTGGCGGATCAGCTTGGCCAGTGAGCGCGAAACGTGCAGTTCGTCAGGGAACAGCACGGTGCGTGGATCGGGCGACCACCAGAGGATTGGCTGGCCATCCTGGTACCAGGGGAAGCAACCGTGGCGATAGGCTGCGACCAGGCGCTCGGGGGTGAGGTCGCCGCCAGCGGCCAGCAGGCCGTTGGGCTCATGCAGGGCTTTTTGCAGGGGCGGGAAGGTCAGCGAGTCGCGGGTCAGCCAGGTGAGCATGGGTCTTGGGCGGTAGGGGAGGGGAGGGCGACCAGCATGGCGTGCGCGCCTGGCGGGGTCAATCATCCTGTGCCTGTTCGCGGGTAAACCCGCTCCCACAGGTTATGCGCGGTCCCAGTGGGAGCGGGTTTACCCGCGAATGCGTCCGCTCAGGCCGCATATTCATCAGCCGGCTGGCACCATCTGGCGCATTTGCTGTCACACCTGTGCAAAAACACAGCATAAGCCTTTGTCACAAAAGAAAATGCATGCTCAAATTGCAAGCAAATGAAAGTAGCCCCCGTTCACGCCCGAAACGGCGTGCCGCCATGGCGGCTGGCGGGCAGTAATGTTAAAAGTAGTGATTTGTTGGCCAGTCACCGGCCAATCACTATTCGCGCAGGAATAGACGCGTTTTGAAGAAATCCACCGCAACTCCAGCCCCCTTGCCTGTGCCCCTGTGGCGGCAACAGCTGCATTACCGCCTCAAGGAAGGTGCGTTGATCGCCGTCGGTGCCCTGTGCCTGTACCTGTGGATGGCGCTGCTCACCTACGACACTTCCGACCCTGGCTTCAGCCACACCAGCAACGCCGACCAGGTGGTGAACGCCGCTGGCCGTGCCGGTGCCTACTTCGCCGACATCCTGTTCATGGTGCTCGGCTACTTCGCCTACATTTTCCCGCTGCTGCTGGCGATCAAGACCTGGCAGATCTTCCGCGAACGCCACCAGCCCTGGCAGTGGAGCGGTTGGCTGTTTTCCTGGCGGCTGATCGGCCTGGTGTTCCTGGTGCTGTCGGGCGCGGCGCTGGCGCATATCCATTTCCACCCCTCGGAGAGCCTGCCGTTCTCCGCCGGCGGGGCCCTGGGCGAGAGCCTTGGGGATCTGGCGCGCAACCTGCTCAACGTGCAGGGCAGCACGCTGATGTTCATTGCGCTGTTCCTGTTCGGCCTGACCGTGTTCACCGACCTGTCGTGGTTCAAGGTGATGGACGTCACCGGCAAGATCACCCTCGACCTGTTCGAGCTGGTGCAAGGTGCCGCCAACCGCTGGTGGGAGGCGCGCAACGAGCGCAAGCGCCTGGTGGCGCAGCTGCGTGAAGTGGACGAGCAGGTCGATGACGTGGTCGCCCCGGTGGTGCCGGACAAACGCGAGCAGATCAAGGCCCGTGAGCGCATCATCGAGCGCGACGATGCTCTGACCAAGCATGTGGCCCAGCGCGAACAGCAGCCGGCCCCGGTGATCAACATGCCGCCACCGCAGGTCAAGGCGCCCGAGCCGAGCAAGCGAGTGATGAAGGAGAAGCAGGCGCCGCTGTTCGTCGACAGCGCCGTGGAAGGCACGCTGCCTCCCATCTCCATCCTCGATCCGGCCGAGCAGAAGAAGATCGAGTACTCGCCGGAGTCCCTGGCTGGCGTCGGCCACCTGCTGGAAATCAAACTGAAAGAGTTCGGCGTCGAAGTCTCTGTCGATTCGATCCACCCGGGCCCGGTGATCACCCGTTACGAAATCCAGCCCGCCGCGGGCGTGAAGGTCAGCCGCATCGCCAACCTGGCCAAGGACCTGGCGCGTTCGCTGGCCGTGACCAGCGTGCGGGTGGTCGAAGTGATCCCCGGCAAGACCACCGTGGGTATCGAGATCCCTAACGAGAACCGCCAGATGGTGCGCTTCTCCGAAGTGCTGTCGTCGCCGCAGTTCGACGAGAACAAGTCGCCGGTCACCCTGGCCCTGGGCCACGATATCGGCGGCAAGCCGGTGATCACCGACCTGGCGAAGATGCCCCACCTGCTGGTGGCCGGTACCACCGGTTCCGGTAAGTCGGTGGGCGTGAACGCCATGATCCTGTCGATCCTGTTCAAGTCGGGCCCGGAAGACGCGCGGTTGATCATGATCGACCCGAAAATGCTCGAACTGTCGATCTACGAAGGCATCCCGCACCTGCTGTGCCCGGTGGTCACCGACATGAAGGACGCCGCCAACGCCCTGCGCTGGAGCGTTGCCGAAATGGAGCGGCGCTACAAGCTGATGGCGGCCATGGGGGTGCGTAACCTGGCCGGCTTCAACCGCAAGATCAAGGACGCGCAAGAGGCCGGCGAGGTCATCCACGACCCGCTGTACCGTCGCGAGAGCATGGACGACGAGCCGCCGACGCTGAAGACCCTGCCGACCATCGTGGTGGTGGTCGACGAATTCGCCGACATGATGATGATCGTCGGCAAGAAGGTCGAAGAACTGATCGCCCGTATCGCCCAGAAGGCCCGTGCCGCCGGTATCCACCTGATCCTGGCCACCCAGCGCCCGTCGGTGGACGTGATCACTGGCCTGATCAAGGCCAACATCCCGACCCGCATGGCGTTCCAGGTGTCGAGCAAGATCGATTCGCGCACCATCATCGACCAGGGTGGCGCCGAGCAGTTGCTGGGCCACGGTGACATGCTGTACATGCCGCCGGGCACCAGCCTGCCGATCCGTGTGCATGGCGCGTTCGTTTCCGACGACGAGGTGCATCGCACGGTCGAGGCGTGGAAACTGCGCGGCGCGCCGGACTACAACGATGACATCCTCAATGGCGTCGAGGAGGCCGGCAGCGGCTTCGAAGGCGGTGGCGGTGGTGGCGACGGTGATGACCCGGAAGCCGACGCCCTCTACGACGAAGCCGTGCAGTTCGTGCTGGAAAGCCGCCGGGCATCGATTTCCGCGGTTCAGCGCAAGCTGAAGATCGGCTACAACCGCGCCGCGCGGATGATCGAGTCGATGGAGATGGCCGGTGTGGTCACCCCCATGAACAGCAACGGCTCGCGGGAAGTGATTGCCCCGGGCGGCCCGCGCGATTGAAGATCTCCCTGCCGGGCACACGAGGTGCCCGGCCCACCCACTGTTCTACGAGGATTTCCATGCGCGCGATTCGCATGCTGTTGGTTTCTGCCCTGGCTGCGGGCACTCTGTCGGCCCATGCCGGCGAGCAGGATGTGCAGCGCCTGACCCAGTTGCTGGAAAAGTCGCAGACCATTGAAGCCAACTTTTCCCAGCTGACCCTTGCCGCCGATGGTGCCAACCTGCAGGAAACCTCCGGCAAGATGACCGTCAAGCGCCCGGGCCTGTTCTACTGGCACACCAATGCACCGCAGGAGCAGGTGGTGGTGTCCGACGGCAAGAACGTCACCCTGTGGGACCCGGACCTGGAGCAGGCCACCATCAAGAAGCTCGACGTGCGTCTGAACCAGACCCCGGCGCTGCTGCTGTCCGGTGACGTGTCGAAGATCAGCCAGAGCTTCGACATCACGTCCAAGGAGCAGGGCGAAGTCATGGACTTCACCCTCAAGCCCAAGACCAAGGACACCTTGTTCGATTCGCTGCGCGTGTCGTTCCGCAAGGGCCTGATCAACGACATGCAACTGATCGACAGTGTCGGCCAGCGCACCAATATCCTGTTCAATGGCGTCAAGGCCAACCAGGCGGTGCCGGACAGCACCTTCAAGTTCGACATCCCCAAAGGCGCGGACGTCATCAAGGAGTAAGCGGAGCCCGTGATGGACCTGTTTCGAAGCGAACCCGTCGCCCAGCCCCTGGCCGCCCGGCTGCGCCCGTCCAACCTGGACGAGTACGTTGGCCAGGAGCATCTGCTGGCGCGCGGCAAGCCGTTGCGCGAGGCGCTGGAGCAGGGTGCGCTGCATTCGATGATCTTCTGGGGGCCGCCTGGGGTGGGCAAGACCACCCTGGCGCGGCTGCTGGCGCAGTTCTGCGATGCGCACTTCGAAACGGTCTCGGCGGTGCTGGCCGGGGTGAAGGAGATTCGTCAGGCGGTCGAGGTGGCCAAGCAGCAGGCTGGCCAGTACGGCCGGCGCACCATCCTGTTCGTCGACGAGGTGCACCGCTTCAACAAGTCGCAACAGGACGCTTTCCTGCCCTATGTGGAGGACGGCACGCTGATCTTCATCGGCGCCACCACCGAGAACCCCTCGTTCGAGCTGAACAACGCCTTGTTGTCGCGGGCGCGGGTGTATGTGCTCAAGAGCCTGGACGAAGCGGCGCTGCGCAAGCTGGTCGACCGTGCGCTGAGCGAGGAGCGCGGCCTGGGCAAGCGCAACCTGCGGGTAGGCGACGAAGCCTTCAAGATGCTCATGGCCGCCGCCGATGGCGATGGCCGGCGCATGCTCAACTTCCTCGAGAACGCCTCGGACCTGGCCGACGACGGCGGCGAAATTGGCGTCGAACTGCTGCAAAGCCTGCTCGGCGACAGCCGTCGACGTTTCGACAAGGGCGGCGAGGCGTTCTACGACCAGATCTCGGCACTGCACAAGTCCGTGCGTGGTTCCAACCCCGATGGCGCGCTGTACTGGTACGCGCGCATGCTCGACGGCGGCTGCGACCCGCTGTACATCGCCCGGCGCGTGGTGCGCATGGCCAGTGAAGACATCGGCAACGCCGATCCGCGCGCCCTGAGCCTGTGCCTGGCGGCCTGGGATGTGCAAGAGCGCCTGGGCAGCCCGGAAGGCGAGCTGGCGGTGGCTCAGGCCATCACCTACATCGCCTGCGCGCCGAAAAGCAATGCGGTGTACATGGGCTTCAAGGCAGCCATGCGCGAAGCGGCCGAGCACGGTTCGCTGGAGGTGCCGCTGCACCTGCGCAATGCCCCGACCAAGCTGATGAAGCAGCTTGGCTACGGCGAGGAATACCGCTACGCCCACGACGAGCCGGATGCCTATGCCGCCGGTGAGGACTATTTCCCCGAACAACTGGAACCGCGTCAGTACTACCAGCCGGTACCGCGTGGGCTGGAGCTGAAGATCGGCGAAAAGCTGCGTCACCTGGCCGAGCTCGACCGCACCAGCCCCCGCCAACGGAGAAAACCGTGATCGCACTCATCGCCGCCGTCAGTGCCGGCGGCATCGCCGGCACCTTGCTGCGTTTTGCCACCTCCAACTGGGTCGCTGCCAACTGGCCGAAGCATTTCTATCTCGGTACGCTGGCGGTCAACCTGGTGGGCTGCCTGCTGATCGGCCTGCTGTACGGCCTGTTCCTGCACAAACCCATGGTGCCGGTAGAGTTGCGCGCTGGGTTGATTGTCGGTTTTCTCGGTGGCCTGACCACCTTTTCTTCCTTTTCCCTGGATACCGTGCGCCTGCTCGAAAGCGGGCAGGTTCCGCTGGCCTTGGGCTATACCGGTATTAGCGTGGTGGGCGGGCTGCTTGCGACCTGGGCCGGCCTCACCCTTACCCGATTCTGAACCAACACCTACCTATAACGAGAGAACGATATGCTCGATTCCAAACTGTTACGCGGCCAACTTCAGGAAGTGGCGGACCGCCTGGCCTCCCGTGGCTTCAGCCTGGATGTCGCGCGCATCGAATCACTGGAAGAGCGCCGCAAGGCGGTGCAGACCCGTACCGAGCAACTGCAGGCCGAGCGTAACGCCCGCTCCAAGTCCATCGGCCAGGCCAAGGCCAAGGGTGAGGACATCGCCCCGTTGATGGCAGACGTCGAGCGCATGGCCAACGAGCTGGCCGCCGGCAAGGCCGAGCTGGACGGCATCCAGGCGGAGCTCGACGGCATTCTGCTGACCATCCCCAACCTGCCGGACGCCAGCGTGCCGGTCGGTGCCAGCGAAGACGACAACGTCGAAGTGCGCCGCTGGGGCACGCCGCAGGCGTTCGACTTCGAGATCAAGGACCATGTGGCCCTGGGCGAAATCAGCGGTGGCCTGGACTTCGAGGCGGCGGCCAAGCTGTCCGGTGCCCGCTTCGCCGTGCTGCGTGGCCCGATTGCCCGCCTGCACCGCGCCCTGGCGCAGTTCATGATCAACCTGCACACCGGCGAGCATGGCTACCAAGAGCACTACACCCCGTACCTGGTTCAGGCCCCGGCCCTGCAGGGCACCGGCCAGCTGCCGAAGTTCGAGGAAGACCTGTTCAAGATCAGCCGCGAAGGCGAGGCCGATTTCTACCTGATTCCGACCGCCGAAGTGTCGCTGACCAACCTGGTGGCCGACCAGATCCTCGACGCCAAGCAGCTGCCGCTCAAGCTGGTTGCCCACACCCCATGCTTCCGCAGTGAAGCCGGCGCGTCGGGCCGCGACACCCGCGGCATGATCCGCCAGCACCAGTTCGACAAGGTCGAGATGGTCCAGGTGGTGGAGCCGGCAAAATCCATGGAAGCCCTGGAAGGCCTGACCGCCAACGCCGAGCGCGTGCTCCAGCTGCTGGAGCTGCCGTATCGCGTGCTGGCGCTGTGCACCGGCGACATGGGCTTCGGTGCGGTGAAAACCTACGACCTGGAAGTGTGGGTCCCGAGCCAGGACAAGTACCGTGAAATCAGCTCCTGCTCGAACTGCGGTGACTTCCAGGCCCGTCGCATGCAGGCACGCTGGCGCAACCCGGAAACCGGCAAGCCGGAGCTGGTGCACACCCTCAACGGTTCCGGCCTGGCAGTAGGCCGTACCCTGGTGGCCGTGCTGGAGAACTACCAGCAGGCCGACGGCTCGATCCGTGTGCCGGAAGTGCTCAAGCCGTACATGGGTGGCGTCGAGGTCATTCGCTGAGATGGATTACCTGCCGCTGTTCCATAAGCTGCAGGGCGGCCTTGTACTGGTCGTCGGCGGTGGCGAGATCGCCCTGCGCAAGGCGCGCCTGCTGGCCGATGCCGGTGCCGCGCTGCGGGTGGTGGCGCCGGACGTAGACGGCCAGCTCGCCGCACTGGCCCGTGAGGGCGGTGGCGAGGTGCTGGTGCGCGGCTATCAGCCGTCGGACCTGGACGGCTGCCGTCTGGTGATCGCGGCCACCGATGACCCTGGGCTCAATGCCCAGGTCTCGGCGGACGCGCAGGCGCGCAGCCTGCCGGTCAATGTGGTGGACGCGCCGGCCTTGTGCACGGTGATCTTCCCCGCCATCGTCGACCGCTCACCCTTGGTGGTGGCGGTCTCCAGCGGTGGCGACGCGCCGGTGCTGGCGCGGTTGATTCGCGCCAAGCTCGAGGCCTGGATCCCGTCCGCCTATGGCGAGCTGGCGGGCCTGGCCGCGCGTTTCCGGCACAAGGTCAAGGCCTTGTACCCTGATGTCAACCAGCGCCGCGGCTTTTGGGAGAACGTGTTCCAGGGGCCGATCGCCGAGCGCCAGCTGGCCGGGCAGGGTGCCGAGGCCGAACGCCTGTTGCAGGCCATGGTCGACGGCGCACCGGTGCAGCAGGGGGGCGAGGTGTATCTGGTCGGTGCCGGCCCGGGCGACCCGGACCTGCTGACCTTCCGTGCCCTGCGCCTGATGCAGCAGGCCGACGTGGTGCTGTACGACCGGCTGGTGGCTCCGGCCATCATCGAGATGTGCCGGCGCGATGCCGAGCGTATCTATGTCGGCAAGCGCCGCGCCGACCACAGTGTGCCCCAGGACCAGATCAACCGCCTGTTGGTCGACCTGGCCCGGCAAGGCAAACGCGTGCTGCGGCTCAAGGGCGGTGATCCGTTCATCTTCGGCCGGGGTGGCGAAGAGATCGAGGAGCTGGCCGAGCAGGGCATCCCGTTCCAGGTGGTGCCTGGCATCACCGCAGCCAGCGGTTGTTCCGCCTACGGCGGTATTCCGCTGACCCACCGCGACTATGCCCAGTCGGTGCGCTTCGTGACCGGCCACCTGAAGGATGGCACCAGCAACCTGCCCTGGCACGACCTGGTGGCGCCTGCGCAAACCCTGGTGTTCTACATGGGGCTGGTGGGGTTGCCGACCATCTGTGCCGAGTTGATTCGCCATGGCCGTGCGGCCAGTACGCCGGCCGCGCTGGTGCAGCAGGGGACCACACGCAATCAGCGGGTGTTCACCGGTACCTTGGCTGACTTGCCTGAACTGGTGGCCCGGCATGAAGTGCACGCGCCGACCCTGGTGATTGTCGGGGAAGTGGTGCAGTTGCGTGAGAAGCTGGCGTGGTTCGAAGGTTCGCAAGACGCCTGAGTACTCTGTAGCACCTCGTGGGAGCGGGCTTGCCCCGCGATGGCGACAGCAGCGGCAACATTGCTCTCTGCGCTGACGCTATCGCGGGGCAAGCCCGCTCCCACGTGGGGTCTTCATTTACTCTGCCAGATGCCTTTGCTCGGCAACCGGTCCCGGTCATGGGGCTGGTTGAAATCCTGCAATGGCCCCTTGGGCACTATCCCGTTCGGGTTGATGGTCTTGTGGCTCATGTAGTAGTGCTTCTGGATATGCTCCATGTTCACCGTGCCCGCCACCCCTGGCCACTGGTACAGCTCGCGCAGCCAGTTGGACAGGTTCGGGTAGTCGCTCAGGCGGCGCAGGTTGCACTTGAAATGGCCGTGGTACACCGCATCGAAACGCACCAGCGTGGTGAACAGGCGCACGTCGGCTTCGGTCAGGTATTCGCCGGCCAGGTAGCGCTGGCGAGCCAGTAGCCCTTCCAGATGGTCCAGCTCATTGAACACCTCATCGAACGCCGTTTCGTAGGCCTCCTGTGTGGTGGCGAAGCCTGCGCGGTAGACGCCGTTGTTCACTGCCGGGTAAATGCGCTCGTTGAGTGCATCGACAGTGCTGCGCAGCGGCGCTGGGTAGAGGTCCAGGGTATTGCCGGTCAGCTCGTCGAAGGCCGAGTTGAACAGGCGGATGATCTCGGCCGACTCATTGTTGACGATGCGCTTTTCCTGCTTGTCCCACAGCACAGGCACCGTCACGCGACCGGTGTAATGCGGGTCGTCCTGGGTGTAACGCTGGTGCAGGTACTGCAGGGCATCAAGGTGGTCGCCGCTGGAGCCTTCCTGCTGGTCAAAGGTCCAGCCATGCTCGCCCATCAGCCAACTGACCACCGACACGTCGATCAGCGGCTCCAGGCCTTTGATGGCGCGCACGATCAGGGTGCGGTGGGCCCAGGGGCAGGCGAGCGACACATACAGGTGGTAGCGGCCGGCTTCGGGAGCGGGCAGCGGGTTGCGTCGTTGCGAATTCTCGCGCTGGAAGGCGCCGTCCTTGCTGGTCTGGTACCACTGGTCATGCCAGCGGCCATCGATCAAAAGGCCCATGCTGGAGCTCCTCGGAACAAAGTGTTTGTCGTTGGAGCTCAGTCTAGAGCAATGCGTTCGAACGAATAGCGCAAAGAGTGCGGCTAACAGATCAGTTTATTTGATGTTTGCGCGGGCGGCCCAGTAGGCGCGGGCGGTACTGAACGCCAGCTCGCGGTCTTGGCCCAGGCCACGCAGGGCCAGGGCCATGGTCGCGACCACGGCCATTTCGCCGTAGCTGTCTTCGGCTTCGCCGCGCCACACGGCAAGCAGGTGCTCCGGTTGCAGGCTGGCGGGCTTCACGTGACGCTGGGCGCTCAGGGCAGGCCACTCCTCGTCCCAGGCATCGCCGGCCGAAGCGCCGTAGAGATGGCTGGTGACATCCGGGTTGATCTCGATCTCGCCACCGTCACCCTTGATCACCAGTGCGTGGTCGCCCAGCAGTCGGCTGGCCTCGCGGTGCACGGCCTGGTAACCGGGGTGGAAGATGCTCTGCAGGCCGCAGCGCGCGGCGAGGGGGTTGAGCACCCGGGCCAGCGAGTGGATCGGTGAGCGCAGGCCGAGGGTATTGCGCAGGTCGATCATGCGCTGCAACTGCGGCGCCCAGTCCTGCAGCGGGAAGAAGGCCAGCTGGTAAGTGTCCAGCGTTTGCGCAACGCTTGCCCAGTCACGACACAGCGGGATGTCCAGCAGGCCGAGCAGTTGTTCGGTGTACAGGCGCCCGGCCGTGTGGGCGCCACCGCCGTGCATCAGGATGCGTACGCCATTGCCGGCCAGGCACTTGGTCGCCAGCAGGTACCAGGGCAGGTGGCGCTTCTTGCCGGCGTAGCTCGGCCAGTCCAGGTCGACGTTGATACGTGGCGCCTGCAGGTGGGCGCGCAACGCCTCGGTGAAGCCCGCCAGTTCCTCGGCGCTTTCCTCCTTGTGCCGCAGCAGCATCAGGAAGGCACCGAGCTGGGTGTCTTCGACCTTGCCCTCGAGCAGCAAGGTCATGGCTGCGCGGGCCTCCTCGCGGGTCAGGCCGCGGGCGCCGCGCTTGCCTTTGCCCAGGATGCGCACGAATTCGGCGAAGGGGTGTTCGGTCGGTGTTTCCAGAGTGAGCGGGCGAGGTGCGTTCATATGCAGTTGGTCGGCTTGGGCAGGCCCGCCAGCTTGGCGGCGAGTTTGGCGGGGGTGCCATTGAACAGGCGATTGAGGTGCGGGCTGTTG
Organism: Pseudomonas sichuanensis; assembly: GCF_003231305.1. Lineage (GTDB taxonomy): Bacteria > Pseudomonadota > Gammaproteobacteria > Pseudomonadales > Pseudomonadaceae > Aquipseudomonas > Aquipseudomonas sichuanensis. Next base: position 111,325 of record NZ_QKVM01000012.1, read on the forward strand.
CCCTTCTCCGTGCCCAGTTTGAGCGCGGTGTACTTGATCAGCGGGCGGGTGGCTGGCGACAGCTGGTACTCGGCGTAGAACTGGCGCAACAGCTCGAGGATTTCCCAGTGGTCGGTGGTCAGGGCGATGGCTTCACGGGCAGCCAGTGATTCGGCGACCTCGTGGGACCAGTCCTGCAGGTCGACCAGAAAGCCGTCTTTGTCCAAGGCGATGGCGCGATCGCCGACAGTCAGGGTGCTCATAGCCAGCTGTTGACCTTGTCGTAGTGCAGGGTGAGTTCGACGAAGGCCGGGTAGTCCACGGCCTTGGCCAGTGGGCTGGCGAGGGCGCGGGCTTGCAGGTCTTCGTCGAGGGCGTACAGGCGCTCTTCGAGGTTGGCGGCTTGCAGGGCGCGCAGAGGCTCGCTACCGGCTCTGAGCGCATAGGTGGCGTCGCCACACAGCAAGATTGCGTCTTGTGGGCCGAGCAGGCGCAGGCAGCTGGCCAGGCGGTCGTCCGCGAAAGGCGAGTGGGCAATTACGTGCAGGGTCGTCATCAGAGGGTTACCACCTGGTCGAAACGGGCGATGAGCGCGGCCAGTGCGGCATCGTCGAGGACCTCGACGGGCAAAGCCAGCGTGGTGCTGTCCAGGCCGCGGCGGGCCAGGCTATGCGCGCAGGCGAACAGCTCCTCGACGCCGAACATCGGCAAGGCCTGGAGGTTGGCGGCCAGGTTCTTCTGCTGCAGGGCGTCCGGGTGCTGATCTTGAGCCAGCTGGAACACCCCGTCGTCGAGGAACAGCATGCCCAACGGCAGGTCGAAGGCACCGCCGGCCAGGGCGATATCCAGGGCTTCACGGGCGGACGGGCCGCTCCACGGCGCCTGGCGGCTGATGATCAGAAGCGATTTGGCCATTTCAATCACCCCCAAAGCAGATCAGGCGGTCGGCCACCTGTGCGGCTTCGTGCAGTTGGCCCAGGCCGGACAGTTCCCAAGGTGCCGGCAGGTTCACGGCCGGGCGCTGGTAGCGGTTGGCCTCTTCTTCATTGAGCACGCCCCTGCGCAGGGCTGCGGCAATGCAGACCACGGCGTCGAGCTGGTGCTTGCTGATGAACGCGCGCCATTGATGGGCCACGTCGAGTTCATCCTGCGGCGCGACGATATTGGCCGAGGCGCTGTGCACCCCGTCCTGGTAGAAGAACAGCCGAGCAATTTCATGCCCGCCGGCCAGTGCCGCCTCGGCGAAGCGCAGGGCGCGACGCGAGGAGGGCGCATGCGCCGGGGAAAAGACCGCAATGGCGAATTTCATGGAAAACCCGTGTAAAGGAATGCGGCCATGATAAAGCAAAAAGCCCGCGCTGGTGGGCGCGGGCTCGGTCTGCAAGGCCGTGATCGGTCAAGCCTGTTCCTTGCTCTCCGGCAGGAACCAGTTGAGCACCAGGGCGCAGATACCCCCGGTGGCAACGCCCGACTCCAGCACGTTGCGCAGCGCCGCGGGCATGTGTGCGAGGAACTCCGGCACCTGAGCCACGCCAAGGCCCAGGGCCAGCGACACGGAAATGATCAGCAGCGCCCGACGGTCGAGGCGGGTGCTGGCGAGGATGTTGATACCCGATGCGGCGACGGCGCCGAACATCACCATGGCCGCGCCACCCAGGACCGGCTCCGGCACCGCCTGGATAACCCCGGCAACGCTGGGGAACAGGCCCAGCAGGACCAGCATGGCGGCGATCCAGATGCCGATATGGCGGCTGGCGATGCCGGTCAGCTGAATGACGCCATTGTTCTGGGCGAAGATCGAGCTGGGGAAGGTGTTGAACACGCCGGCCAGCAGCGAGTTGGCGCCGTTGACCAGCACCCCGCCCTTGATCCGCTGCATCCACACCGGGCCTTCGACCGGTTGGCGCGAGACCTTGCTGGTGGCGGTGACATCGCCGATGGCTTCCAGCGAGGTGACCAGGTAGATCACCAGCATCGGAATGAACAGCGCCCAGGAGAAACTCACGCCAAAGTGCAGCGGCGTCGGTACCTGGAACAACGCGGCCTGGTGCATGCCGGTGAAATCCAGGCGTCCCAGGTAGCCGGCCAGGGCATAGCCCACGGCCAGGGCGATGACGATGGCGCAGCTGCGCATCCATACCACCGGGATACGGTTGAGGATGACGATGATTGCCAGCACCACGCCCGACAGCAGCAGGTTTTCGCCGTTGGCGAAGGTGCCGTTGGCCATGGCGCCGAAGCCGCCGCCCATGCTGATCAGGCCGACCTTGATCAGGGTCAGGCCGATCATCAGCACGACGATACCGGTGACCAGTGGGGTGATCAGGCGTTTGACGAAGGGCAGGATGCGCGAAACGCCCATCTCTACGAACGAGCCGGCAATGACCACGCCAAAGATGGCCGCCATCACGCCTTCTACCGGTGTGCCCTGTTTGACCATCAATGCGCCGCCCGCGATCAGCGGGCCAACGAAGTTGAAGCTGGTGCCCTGCACGATCAGCAAGCCGGCGCCGAACGGCCCGAAGCGCTTGCACTGCACGAAGGTGGCGATGCCGGAGATCACCAGCGACATGGACACGATCAGGTTGGTATCGCGAGCCGAGACCCCCAGCGCCTGGCAGATCAGCAAGCCAGGGGTAACGATCGGCACGATGATCGCCAGCAGGTGCTGCAGTGCCGCCAGCAGGCCGATCAACAGGCGAGGCTTGTCCTCAAGGCCCAGGACCAGTTCGTTGGCAGGCGCCGCCGCGCCCGGCCCGTGTTCGTGTGAACTCATGGGAAATGCTGCCCCGGAAGAAAAAAGGAGCGCATTCTACGGGCTGAATCCCGATAGGGGTAGAGGTTAGGAAGATAGCGTCACAATCGCAGATGAAGCTGACTTAAAGGTCAATTTGTGCGGCCTTTTCATCGGCCACGAAAAAGCCCGCCGAAGCGGGCTTTTCCTGGCTGCTCGACGGGTTTGAATCAGTCGTCGCGGCCCATGATGCCGAACAGCTGCAGCAGGCTGATGAACAGGTTGTAGATCGACACGTACAGGCTGATGGTCGCCATGATGTAGTTGCGCTCGCCGCCATGGATGATGGCGCTGGTCTGGAACAGGATGCAGACCGACGAGAACAGTACGAAGCCGGCGCTGATCGCCAGTTGCAGGCCGCTGATCTGGAAGAAGAAGCTGGCCAGCACGGCGCCCATCAGGACGAAGAAGCCAGCGGTGATGAAGCCACCGAGGAAGCTCATGTCCTTGCGGGTGATCAGCACATAGGCAGACAGGCCACCGAAGACCAGTGCGGTCATGGCGAATGCCGAGCTGACGACTTCGGCGCCACCGCTCATGCCCAGGTAACGATTGAGGATCGGGCCGAGGATGAAGCCCATGAAACCGGTGAGGGCGAAGGTGGATACCAGGCCCCAGACCGAATCACGCAGCTTGGCGGTGAGGAAGAACAGGCCGTAGAAGCCGATCAGCACGACGAACACGTTGGGGTAGCGAACGCCCATCTGCTGCGAGACGAAGGCCATGATGCCGCTGAAGGCGAGGGTGAGCGCCAGCAGGCTGTACGTGTTGCGCAGGACCTTGCTGATCTCCTGCTGCTCGACCTGCTGGCCGTGGTGGACGGCGTAATCCTGTTCGCGCATGGCGACACTCCTTTGGTGTGTACCCAGGCATTGAAGCCTGGCGAATGAAACGTATGGTTGCTGGAGCATACCAGAGCTGCCGCAACCCGCGACACAGAGAGTTTGACAGCTTGTTACATTAAGGTATTATTGCCGCCGCAAAACCAGCTGGAAGCGTGGCCGAGTGGTTTAAGGCAACGGTCTTGAAAACCGTCGATGGGCAACTATCCTAGAGTTCGAATCTCTACGCTTCCGCCACTTTCAAAGCCCTGATTATTCAGGGCTTTTTGCGTTTTTGGGGCATTGAAAAACTACCCGTGGGAACACCCTTGGGAATGGTTTATTTCGGAAGCGCTTCCGAAACTTTACTACTTGGTGGGTTTCGCCAAGGCTCCAACTCGGCGATAAACCCGCTCGGTAATGTCGCCCTTGGTGTGGCCCAGCAGCAGGCTGGCGTGGTCGACATCGGTGATCTCTGAAGCAGCTTTCGGGCGGATGTCGCGGAACTGAAACTGGCTGATTCGGCCGGCCAGCACCTGGTCGCCGGCGGCGACTGCTTCCTTCACCGCTTCCTCCCTGGCATCGTCCCAGCGATGGCGCAGCATCGGCGCCGTCACCCGCTTGCCGCTGTCGGTCAGCAGCAGGTATGGCGACCCATGCGGAGCGTTGCGCTCCAGAATCTTCCTGATCAGGGCGCCCAGGCTGCTCTCCACACCATCCACTTCCAGCATGATCCGCAGCTTCTTTTGGGTCTTCTTCTGCTTCACGCCAAGGGCCTTGCCCTCGATGTCGTCCTTCCTCATCACCAGCACGTCCGCCGGACGCTGGCCTGTCAGATACGCCAAGTCCATGGCGTCCTTCAGTTCACCCACCGCCTTCGCGTAGACAGCGCTCCAGATCGCGTCATTGGCGTAGAAGTCCCGCGGCACCTCTTTATTCTTGCGCACGCCCTGGCATGGGTTTTCGCTGGTGGTAAGCCCCCACTCCCGGGCGATGTTGAAGATGTGCGACAGGGTGGCGATCTCACGGTTCGCCCTGACCGGCGCCGTCCTGGCATCGCGGTATTTCGCCACATGCGCAGGCGTAATCCCGTCGATTGGCGCCTTTTCGAAGTAATTGCGCAGCTGGCGAATCTCGGCCAGGTTGTCCTTCTGGGTGCGCGGCGCCTTCTTCGGGATGATGTCGCGCTCATACCGATCGAAGATTGCACCCATGGTGACCAGGTCCTTCGGTTTTTCCTTCGCCTCCAGCTCGGCCCACTTCAGCCTCGCCAGGCTCAGGTCGGTGCCTAGCGGGATTTCCTTCCCTTCCTTGTCGCGGTAGTAGTAGCTGATCCAAGCCTTTCCTGGGTTCTTCTTGCTCTTGCTGGTGCGCTTGCGCCGGTAAACACCCGGCGGCAAGTCCCTGTTCTCGGTGCTCCTGGGGCGCATTTCACCTCACCTTCGAAATATCTGGTGTCCACGTTGGGGCGGCTGGCGGTGGCGGCTTCATCGGCACCACTTCAAGCGTCACGCCCAGTTTCATGCGCACGTAGTGGCGACCAACCAGTGGCCGCCCGCTTCGGGTTTCAACGAATACCCAGCCGCGCTCTTCGAGCCAGCGGCGCTGGTAGCCCCTGGCCTTGTAGCCGGTCAGCTCGGCCAGCTCTTCGTCCGAAAGGATCTCGGTTTCCATGGGATGGTCTCCACGCCGCCGGTGGCGGCAGGTTGGTGGTCAGGCGGCTTTCTGCGACTGGGCGCGGTCTCGGCGCCGGCGCATTTGCACCTGGAATCGATAGGTCTTGAAACGGCGGCCGTCACCGCAGTCAATCTCCGGTGCCAGGTTGCAAAGGTCTTCGTCGAGCATCCCGAAGTAGTAGAGGTGCTCGCCGTCGCCTACCCACTCGGGCTGGGCGATTGCCCAGTCGCGCGCCTGGACGCAGCCCGCGCAGGTCTTGAAGCTGCTCATGTCGCCTTCCCAGCGGCCCGCGACGAGTTGGTATGCCTGGCCTGGCTCGATGTGCCCGCGGCACTCGCAGCAAATGTGGCGCTTCCTGGCCACGGGTTCGGATGTCGTCTGGAAATCGGACATAGGTCATCCTCGCCCGCGCATGTTGGCGGGCTTGAGTTGTAGGAGGGAGGGGTTACGGCTAGGCGTTGCGCGAAAGCGCGTGCGCAAGGTGGCGGGCGTAAGTCGAGACGGCGCGCCAGTAAGCGGCCATCGGGCCCTTGCGACGGAGCCAGGAGTTTTCGGCCTCGGCGTCGGCTTGGGTGCGCAGTTCGCGCATCACCGCCTCAATGCGCGCCCTGTCTTCTGCCGGTAGCTCCAGCAGTGCCTGACCAGCTGGCAGCTTCAGCAGCGGGTTGATGTAGCCCATGGGGCCTCCTGGCTGACTGTGACCTGGTGAATATTCATCGCGGCCCCCTGTAGATCAGGTAG